>CALIBL010000035.1 GCA_938045805.1 uncultured Rubripirellula sp.
ATCTCTGCTCTCTGAAACTACACAAAGTGAAACGGCTCACGCTTATCGAGTTCTTTTGGCAGCAGTACCGAAAGAAACTTTGCCACCGAACCTTGTCCAATTCTTCCATTCAATCACTTCACAAACGTTCTCAAGCCACAGCGGTGCTCTGAACCTAGCAGAACAAGAGATCGTGAATGAGTAATCCGTCACATTTTTGACAAACAGCGCATAGAAATTCATCCAACAGGCTCCCATTCTGAGACAAATGATTCGGTCAATCGGTGAACTGAAAATACCGATGATCTGAATGATCGACCTTTCGAATCACTTTGGTTTGAAACACTTTTGGGAAATGCGACCAGTCAACATGCCAGCTGCAAACACCAATCTTGCGGGCACCGGAGGCATCAAGAAACGAGGAAGTGGAACACTTAGCCGTTTAACCAAGTTGGCATGTGGATTCTTCATTGTGCAAGCCTTTGTTCTGGTTCTCACCCTTGCCCTACCATGGCCCGTGGTGGGGATCGAGACGTGGGGCGGACATCAATATTCCAGCATCACTCCAGATTCGGTGATGCTTTTCTTTTGGTGCCAATGCTGTCTCGGTCTGCTATTGCCAATCCGGGCCAAAGCGTTCCTGATCATTCAATACGCTCTGTTCATCTTGATCGTGCTGGTCGCCGGAGAAGTTACCGGCCATGCTCGCTATGGCAAGGTGATTCTTTCACAGCCTGTTTTAACCTGCTTCTGGATTCAATTCTTCTTTGCCTTTGCGGGGTTAACCATTTGGAAATCTCATCGCAGAACCAACTGAACCTGCAGCAACGGAAAGGCGCAGGGTATACATTACCTCCTTTAATACCGAATTCACCCAGACTCCATGCCAACACAACCTGTTTGTTGTCATTCCAACCGATCGAAAAGATTATTCGAATTGCTAGAGAAGCGTTTCTGGCACCAAAGGGACCATTCAGACTCTAGAAAGATTTTGCCTACTCGGCATTCACTGCTTGGACCTTGGAGTGGTCGCTTGTTAAAGGCAAACTGAATCAACGGAGTAACCGTGAGGGGCTATAACATAACCACCACCAGACCCGATCATTTCAGCTAAGCATCATCGCTTGTTCCCCGCAGCACTCTTCCAAAGACTAGATCTCCGCGAAATCGATTGATGACTCAGAAAAAAAACTTCGCACCCCTTACTCGTCAGCCATCCGGATACCAATTTGCAATTGCGGACAAGATTGACTTTCTCAATCCTGATCACTGGGATCACATCACGCGCGAGCATTCTATTTTTCTAAGCCGCCGTTATCTAGCAAACGCTCAGAAGGAATTCTGCGAACAGATCCTTCGTAATTACGCCATCATTTACGACCAAGGTCGCCCGATTGCGACGATCGCGACGCAGACGTTCGACGTTGATGGCACGCAAGTCCTCAGTGCCAAGCCGAGTGACTCGCTAAAACCGACCGATCAGCTAAAACGCAAATCGCTCTCGATGCTCAAACGCCGCATCATGTTGTGCGGTAATGTTCACACGTGGGGTCCTCACGGAGTGGCAATCGCGGATGGTGTTTCAGAAGAAGACGCTTGGCGAGGTGTCGCAGATTGCCTTTATCGCATCAGACGAGCCAATCGACTGCATGGTCAGGTGGACTATGTAATCGTCAAAGATTTGTTCGAGTCCGATGGCTATGACCCAACGCCATTGGAACCCTTCCGCTATCGAGCACTGGAAACCGAACCCAATATGGTTCTGACGCTGAATCCCGACTGGCAATCAATGGATGACTACCTTGCAAGTCTGACCAAACGCTATCGAGCAGCCGCCAAAAAAGTGCTTAAGCCATTTCAAACCGATGACCTCAGCATCGGTCCCGTCATCGATCCCAACAAAGAGAAGGCTCGCCTCTTTGAACTCTATCAAGCCGTTGCTTCCAAGGCAGACGTTTGTCTCTTTGGATTGAGTGATGACACTCTACCCAGTTTAGCAACGACTCTCGGGAATGACTTCACTACCATTGGGATTCGACGCAACGATTCACTGATCGGATTTGTCACGATGATTCGTGATGGAGATATCGCTATCGGTTTTTACCTTGGCATGGATTACGACGAGAATGAACAACTGCCGATCTACCATGCTCTACTTCTCTCCGTGATCGAAAAAGCAATTCAGTGGCGATGCAAAACGATCTCGTTTGGTCGAACGGCTCTCGAAGCAAAAAGCCGTCTTGGTTGCAAACCGGAGACGACCACCGTCTGGATTCGACACCGCGTTCCCCTGTTGAACCTGATGGTGCAACAGATCCTCAAAAATGTTCACCATCAAGAACCACCGCAGCGCAACCCCTTCAAAGAACTCGCGTAACCCCACGCATACCACGGCGTGCAGCAAAAGGGGAGCAGACCCCTTTTGCCATCTGTTGGTTCATCAGCAAATGCTTCTCTGACCAACTGTCTTGTCCGCGGATCGCCCACCGATGCAATGTTCTTCCCATGTGTTGGCAGGATCTGGTTAGTGGAAAAATTGACTTTCTCAGATCAGACTCGATCGTTGCCGTATCTCGCGGACTCGAAAAAGATCACTAGGGAGCATCTTTCGATGAGCAGCTCTGGGAAAGCAAATCAATCTGGAACGAACCAAGCCTCCAAGACGATTAACCGATTGCAGAAGAAACTCAAGGGAATCGATGTCTGCCCTCACTGCGGTGAGGGACTTCCGCGCATCGGGCTCAACGCGTGTATGCATTGCAGGCAACCATTAATCTGGTACATGGATGTCGTTGGCAAACCCGGCCAAGAAAGTCTTTGCAGAAACGAATACAAAGCGAAACTGCATGTCAAACATCCAGAGCTTGCCAACGCAACACTTCTCAATGGAAAACTTCCTTGGCTGATTGGATCAACCTTAGCCCTGCTCGCTCTGCTTTCAGCGTGGAACTTCCTCGCGTCCTAGAAGTATGAATCAGCCCAACCTAGGCCATTCGGTAGAACTCTTCCCAGCCTTGGCGTGGTGCATTCCCTTTGAGAAGTTCATTCGCGCGCGAATTATTTGTGATCTGTTTCGTCTTGGCATCAAACTCGAGGGTCTCCCCGAGTCGCTGTGCAATGCAACCCAACATGAAGACTTGTGTCAAAGGTCCTGAGACAGCGAATTTGGAGTTACATTCGGGATCGATCCCGGCAGCCGCTTTCAAGAAATTATCCATATGGCTTGTCGAGGTCTTGCTCACAATGGGGCCGGGTAGATTCGCTGTCACCTCCTGCTGCTTTTCGCCTCCCACAATCTTCAATTGAGCACTGTGAGTGCCGCCAACGAACGTCAGGTCATCACTGTAGATCGCCTTACCGCAGCTCGCCAACTTGACGTCTTCTCCCGTAGGTGGACGATTTCGAACCCCGTCATACCAATTGATCGTCATCGCCGGCATGTTGGGCCCACGCTCCGCAAAGTCAAAGGCAATCGTGGTGCCATGCGGGAAAATAAAATCGTTTGGCTTTTCGATCTTCTCTGCTCGAACCGTATGAGGCAGATCTAATTTCAAGAACCGATGAATCGTATCGAGAGTGTGTGGCCCCCAATCGCCGAAGGCTCCATTGCCATAGTCGTACCATCCACGCCAGTTGCCCGGATCGTATTTGGTGCTGTAGTCACGCAACGGTGCAGTCCCCGCCCACGTATCCCAGTTCATCCCCTCGGGCATCTTGTCCGCTTTGGGAAACTCCTTAATGTCGCCCCAAGGATGCCAGCGGCGTCCATTGTTCATGCACGCATCAACGCGTCGAACGTTCTTGATGATCCCCTCATCTACCCATGACTGAAATTGCAGACGCTGACCACTTGAGTGCCCTTGGTTGCCCATCTGGCACTGCACGCCATATTTCTTCTCGGCCGCCATCAACAGCTCACATTCCTCAAAGGTGTGAGCAAGTGGCTTCTCCACGTAAACATGAATACCCATCGACATCGCAAGCATCGCAATGGGAAAGTGCGAATGATCTGGTGTTCCAATGGTGCAAGCGTCGATCTGATCACCCATCGACTCAAACATCTTGCGAAAATCATCATAGATCACTGCATCACTGCATTGATCTTGATGCTTCTTTTTGAACCCCTCTGCACGCGAAGGAACAACATCACAAAGGGCGACGCAACGCGTTAGCTTGTGCCGAACCGCCTCGCCGCCAATGGCTCCGCCTCGATTGGCACACCCGATCACCGCGAGTCTCAACGTGCCATTCTGATCATCAGCAATTGCGTTTGGAGCCGCCAGTGCGAGACCCGCTGAGGTTGCGGTGGTCACTTTGATCAATTCACGGCGGTTCAAACGACTCATGACGATATCCCTTACAACGATAAATGCGAAAAACAAATACTGAAAAAGACCAGCTCAGAAGAAAGAACTGACCCTTGCAAAACTAAAGCCAGTACAGATCTTAAACAATCCTGCAGGCCATGCGTTCAAGCACTCACAAAAAAAGGGGTCATGACTCTTATTCCATGAGTCCTGACCCCTTTTAATGTTATCACTGATTGCAAAGACAATCTTAATTACGCTTAGAGTTGGTTCGGAGTTTCTTATCAGTCTCTTTCGGTAAACGCCCCGCATTTTTGAGGGCCTGCCTGAGGATGTAATCGAGCTGTCCGTTGGTGCTGCGCAGTTCATCATCCGCCCACTTTCTTAAGGCTTCAAGAACCTTCTGATCCGTTCGCAGCAAAAACGACTCTCGTGGCATCTGCTATTTTCTCTTCAAGCAACAGTAAGCGGGCAGCAGCAAAAAATCGGAGACATCTAATATAACGATCCGGCATTCACCACTGGCTGGGTTGCTCGATCACTACACAGGACAACAAGCAAGTTGGAAACCATGGTCGCTTTTTTCTCCTCATCCAACTCCACGATCTCATTCTGCCTTAATTGTTCGAGCGCCATCTCGACCATACCAACTGCACCCTCAACAATTTTGGTCCGAGCGGAAACAACTGCTTGCGCTTGTTGACGCTGCAACATTGCCGCAGCAATCTCTTGAGCATAAGCAAGATGACTCAATCTCGCCTCAACCACTTCGACACCGGCATTGTCTAACCGGCGCTGAATATCGGACTTGAGTGTCTCGCAGACCTCTTCAGGATTACCTCGCAAAGAAATCGTTTCATCATCACTATCATAGGGATGGCGACTTGCGAGATCCCTCAATGCAGCCTCGCTTTGCACTTCAACGAAATGCTCGAAATCATCCACCTCAAATAATGCCTCAGCAGTATCGACAACTCGCCAAACAACCACCGCTGAAATATCAACCGGATTGCCATCACTATCGTTGACTTTCGACGGTTTACCGGGGGTGCGGCTACCCGCCTTGACCACTTGCCCGGCCTGGTTTTTTTCTTCTGGAGTCGACGTGGATCCCGTCTCAAAATTACGAATCCGCAGCGAAAGTTTACGCTTGCTGAAAAAGGGGTTGACCCAAAAGAATCCGGTTTCCCGAACCGTGCCGATGTACTCACCAAAAAGCAACAGCACCCGCGACTCATTGGGTGGAACCGGCATGAAACCAAAGATGGAGATGACACCAACCACAAAGCAACCAATGGAAATGAAGATCATTGCCGGCTGATCGCCTCGAATTCCCAAAACAAATAAAATCACCGAGGTAACCAAACCCGCAAGGATCACGCAAAGCGGAACCCAACCGGATTTCGGATTAAAGATTTTTTCGTGTTTCATGTTAACCGACCCTGTTCTCTTTTCCCTGACAACTGAACTATCGACTCGAAATGGTTGCGTGAACCAATACGCCAAATCGATATCAAAGTGATATCATTTTACCGAAGTGATGTCAAGTAAATTCAGGATATTGGCGTGCATCAAGGTAAACGCGGATCCTTTAACGGTGATGAGCTGCGGCGTTGGGCAAAACCACATAGAATCTTCAACTTCTGCAGCTCATCCAATAGCCACGGCCTGAACCGTCACCAAAGCCTGATCGTTGACCATGAACGAAGCCGTTGCAAAACACGATTCTGAGGCAGAGAAGCCAGATCGCATGGGCTTCCAAATTGTCATCGGCATGTTTTTGGGTATCGCAGCGGGACTTCTGTTCGGTGAATCTTGCGCCCAACTCGACATCATTGGACAGACTTATGTTGGTCTACTGCAGATGACCGTGATGCCGTATCTGGTGATCACGCTCATCGCACGACTCGGACGATTAACTCCATCGACTGCAAAGCGATTAGGGTTCAGCGCCCTCATCTTCTCCGCGATCCTTTGGATCATTGGTGTCATTCTTGTAACTGCCGTCACCATGGCCCTTCCGGAAATTCAGGGAGCCTCATTCTTTAGCCCAACCCACGATACCCCCCCAGCCCAATCCGAGGATTTCCTAACGACCTTCATTCCCCACAACATCTTTCAATCTCTTGCGAGCGAATACGTTCCCGCAGTGGTTGTCTTCTGCCTTTTCTTTGGCACAGCTTTAATGCTCACACCCAAAAAGGAGTCTCTACTGGATTTTCTGGATCTGTGCGGATCAGGGATCGGGAGAATGAACCTGCTGCTCATCCGATTATCACCGCTCGGTCTATTCGCATTGAGTGCATCAGCTGCAGGCACGCTTCAATTCCACGATATGGCTAGATTGCAAGCGTACCTGATCACCTTTTTCATTGCGGCAATCTTGGCAACCTTTGTAGCGATCCCGCTCTTGGTAACGAGCCTGACGAATATCGGCTACCTCCATTTCATCAAAGCGATTCACGGACCCTCGCTGACTGCAATCGCCACGGGAAAGCTCTTTGTCGTCCTCCCTAACATTGCAGAGGAGAGTGAAAAACTACTCATTGGCGGTGCCCCAAACACCGCAGACAAGGATGACACAACGGCGAGTGTCGTGGTTCCACTTGCCTACCCTTTTCCGCACATGGGAAAAATCCTAGCGTTTGTATTCATACCTTTTGCTGCTTGGTATGTCGGTACACCGCTGAGCCCAATTGAATCAGCAAGCATGGCATCCACTGGGGTTGTCTCAAGTTTTGCAAATCCACTGATTAGCATGCCGTACATGCTCGATTCCTATTTACTGCCGCAAGACTTAATGGCTCTGTTTATCCTTCCCGGTTTTCTCACCACTCGGATCGCGGACGTTGTAGGAGTCGCGCACCTAATGGCGTTGACGGTTTTGGTCACGAAACTGGTCAATGGAGACATTCAATTCCGAGGAATTCGCTTGCTGGCAAGTGTCGGGATCTTAGCGGGATGTCTACTTGCTACAAGCCTCGCGGGACACAGCTACTTGCGAAAAATTAAACTCGACTACACGCTCGATGAAAAACTGCTGTCATTGGAGATTAAGCGCCCTTTCGAGGACGTCATTGTCAAGGATGAAATCCTGCCAGTGGAAAACGATCTCCCTGATCCTGGCCCCACGCTAGCTCGCCTTAGGAAGGAACGAGTTCTGAGGGTTGGCTACCAACGTAACCATATACCCTACTCGTATTTCAACACTCAGTACCATCTGGTTGGCTTTGACGTTGAACTCATGCACCGACTCGCTTCCCGACTTCAGGTGCGTCTTGAGTTCATTCCCTACCGTGACGCCGACTCAATTGTGAAGATGCTCGATGCTGGGCAGATCGATCTGGCAACTAGCGGACTCGTTATCAAACCCGAAAAGCTACTGGAGGTTGGTTTTACAGAACCCTATCAAATTGCAACGATGTCGCTGCTCGTTGCAGATCACCGAACCGACGAATTCCGCACGGTCGATCAAAATGGCATCCCAACCAATTTTCGGAAACTCGCGTATGATGAGCCCGCGGCAACTCTACAGTTGCAACAACGTTATCCTGAAATCCAATTAGAACTTCTTCGCTCAGTCGATGAATTCTTCACTCGAGACCGCAGTGAGCTTGATGGCATGTTACTGCCAGCCGAGGAAGCATCCGCGTGGAATGTTCTCTACCCCAATCACTCAGTAGTCATACCACAACCAGCACTCAGACGACCGGTCGGGCTAGCAGTGCGAAGAGGTGACCTTGAATGGGTGCAGTTCCTTGATCGCTTCATTGAATTTGAGGAGATGAACGGCACCCTTCAGCAACTCCGGGATTACTGGGTTCACGGAAAGGGCACCGAGACGAAAGCACCGAGGTGGTGTATTATGCGAGACGTCCTACATTGGATCCCCTAAAGACAAAACGTAATCTTTGGGAGACATAAAATCCCACACGGTTAGTCACCAACGCCGTCAAAAACACTTTGGGATTCGCCACCGAAAGCAACAAGCCACTACACACTGAACCCTGCGAAGCTCATCGATCACGCCATCGCGCCACCGATTAGCCCGTACTTGCTGAGCTTTTTATAGAGAGCGGTTCGACTGATCCCCAACGTCTTGGCTGCCTCCGAGCGGTTATTCCGGCAGCTTGCTAATACCTCCATGAGGATCTGTTTTTCACCAATCGCCCGAGCACTTCGAAGCGAGCTTGCGCGAGACATCATTAAATCATCTTGATTTAGCGACTGAGCAGAATCTCCGGAAGGAGGATCCTCGCCACCGGATGGATAAAGCTCACGAGTCTTAATCGTCTTTGATGTTGATGGTGTTCTAATTTCCGCCGCACCGATGCCATCTGATGGAACGGTCTCTACTGGGTCAGCCTTGATAACGGGGATATTGCGAGGCAGTTGCTGCAGGTGGTGGGACGGATCGATTCGGCATATTCCCAGAACGGTTTTCGGTAGATCGCCAAGTCGGATGCAGTCACCTGTTGCAAAAGTCATTGCCTGCTCAATCGCGTTCCTCAACTCTCTGATGTTCCCCGGCCAAGCATGATTCAGAAGCAAGTCACGCACCTCCGGTGAAATCTTTCTTAACGGAGTCTGATTGGTCGCTGCAAATTCCTGAATACAAGCCTCTGCAATCTGAATAATCTCTTCAGGACGTTCACGCAACGGAGGAACATGGAGATCGACCACATTCAAGCGGTAATAGAGGTCAGCCCGAAATTTCCCTGCTTGCACCAAGATGGATAGATCCTGATTGGTCGCGACAATCAATCGGCCTCGGAATTCCTTTGACTCGTTCGAGCCGATCGGCTCAAAGACACGACTCTCAACCGTTCGCAATAATTTGGCCTGAGCCTCAAGGGAAAGCGTATCCACTTCATCCAGCAGCAATGTTCCCCCTTTGACATAGGAAAACTTGCCTTCCTGATTTTTATCGGCTCCGGTAAACGCACCTTTTCGATGTCCAAAAAGTTCACTTTCCAGCAACTGAATGGGCATTGCCGCACAGTTCACCACAACAAATGGCTGGTCACGCCGTGGAGAGATCTCGTGAATCATGCGGGACAGACGTGTTTTTCCGGCCCCCGTCTCACCAGTCATCAAGATGTTGGTGTTCTGGGGTGCAACCTTTTTTATCTGCTTAATCACCGCCGCAAGTTTCTGAGAACTCGCGCACACCGACTCTGATCCGTTGATTGAGACCCAATTGCCGTTTCGAACCGGCTCGTTGCTCCTTTGCCACGCCAGCCGACGTTCGATCGTTAGCGAATCCACGAGAAACGAAAGCCGCTCGTGCTCTATCGGACTGGAGACACAATCTGCAGCCCCCGCACGTATGTACTCAATCATCTGCTCGGGCGCAGAACCCTCAGTGATGACCAGAACCGGAATCGGTATTGGACACTTAGCACCATCAAGAACCGTTTTGATGATTTTTGAAGAATCATGGTTCCCCTTAGCATGAACGACCACCATGGCCGCCCGCCTAGGATTTTCAGCCAGATCCGGAAGATCGAACGTTTGCTGAACCGCTAGTCCCAGCGTTGCTGCAACATCATCGACTAATTGACTAAGAAAGTCACAATCGCTGACCAGAACGAGATCGAGTGCATTGGGCAATTTAGATCGTCTCATGAAAGATGGAGGGATCATCGGTGGCAATTCATTCCCAGGTGATCATCCAGCACGTGAGACTCTCGTGCTCCCGATGCAAAAAGCGGAAGCACAGTGCGGTTTCTTGGAGACGTCACAGAACCCCTGAGCGCCGAACATCCCCACAGCCGAGTTGCGGCCACGGCCACCAACGACTTAACCTCTTTCCCACGTGCTCCTGAATTCTACGCAACGACGTTTTAGCTATCAAGAAAAAGCAGGATTTCAAGTCACGCTATTTAATAGCAAAGGAGGGTTGTTTGGTAAGCTGCGCGACCTTTAGCAATCTTTCGCTGAAAATTGGGTTAATGACTAAATCGGAATCAAGAATCAGCCGAATCCCACACTTAGGTTCCATAACCCGCAAAGTTTACCTAAGCGTTACGACCGATTCACTGATCGACGGTTAGCACTCATGCTGAAACCTCTGCGAATCCATGCCTGCCTTGCCACCATGGCTGCTTTGGCCATCCTAGGCGTCCATTCGGCACAGGCACAGAAAGCACAAAATTCTCGAGGCGGACTGATCCCAAACCTGCCGCTCGTCCCCGAGTTTCCGAGCAGACCGCTGGAATCGGAACAGAAACCATTCCGCACTGAGCCAACGGAGGCTGAATCGAAACCGATCTCCAGTTTCATTGACTCCATCAAGGTCAACGACGCAGCGATTGAAGTCGTTTTAGGTCAAGGCCGACTCATCACGCTGACTGCTCCCTTGGCGAACGAAAACGGTGTTCCAGTGATCGCGGTTGCCAATCCAGGCATTGTCGATTTTGAAATCCTCCCCGATCAACGCCTTATTCGACTGGTTGCCAAATCGATAGGGGTCACCGACCTCTCCTTTGTTGGAGCGGATGGTGAATCCTACTCATATGAAATCCATGTCACCTACGACACCGTCCTGCTGAGGACGCAGCTCAAGCAGATTTTCCCAACAGCGGATATTCACTTGAAGCAACTCAGGGAACATCTCATTGTCGAAGGTCAAGCGACCAGCGCCGAGCAAGTTCACCAGATTCTAAACACGATCGAAGCCTATCTCAGTTCGATCCAAGTGAACAACACGCCGACCCTTCGAAACTCCGTTTCACAAAATGGTCCCACACCTTCAAATAAGGGTGCTGCCATTGCTGAGAATCTGGATGAAAATTCAGAGCAAACACCTTTGGATGATCCAAACGTCGCAGACCAACAGCAAGTCACACTTGAATCCGGAGAACGCGAAGCGATTACGAGCTCGCTAACGCGACCTCGACTGATCAATCTGTTGAAAGTTCCTGGCAGTCAACAGGTGATGTTGAAGGTCACAGTTGCTGAAGTGAATCGAACCGCACTACGCGAAATCGGTGTGAATCTGAACATCAGTGATTACTTTGAGAATACCGTGATCGGGGGTGGTAACGCGAGAATCACTTTCGGGTCTGATGCAACGCTTTTGATGAAAGCTCTGCGAACCAACTCGATTGCGACGATTCTTGCAGAACCTACACTCGTTACCTTAAGCGGTTTCCCGGCTCAATTTCAGTCCGGTGGTGAATTCCCAGTCCCGCAGTCGAGTCAATTCGGTGGTTTTGGTGGGACGACGTTCAAAGACTTTGGTGTTCAACTTTCTTTCACACCGCATATCCAAGACAACGGGATGATCCGACTGACTGTCAGTCCTGAAGTGAGCAACGTGGACAAGAGTCTGAGCGTCGCAGTGATCGCTGGAGGAGACTCGGTTCCCGGAGTTCGAACTCGAAACACCTCAACAACGGTGGAATTGAATCAGGGGCAAACTTTGGCAATTGCCGGACTTCTTGATCGGGAAACCAACGGTACCACTTCAAGGTTCCCAGTACTCGGTGACCTTCCTCTTATTGGTCCACTTTTCAGTTCGACCTCCCATCAGGTGCCCACAGAACTTGAACTCATGGTCACCGTGACACCCTACATTGTTGATGCCTTGGAGGACGAAAACTGCATTCCGCTTCCCGGAACCGAAGTGATGGAACCCAATGATCTAGAAGTCTTTCTGATGGGACGGATCTCAGGGCGAACCGGTAAACCACATCGATCAACGACTAACTGGGACGATCCCTTGGGTCGAATTCGCCAACAACGTTTAGAACAAGAGAATGTCTACGGACCGTACGGTTTTGCTCCGTGATTTCAATCAGACTTGTGCTTCAGGAAAATCTATCATGCAAAACTCCGTGACACTCTCGGTTCGACTCTGCATCTTTTTTTCAACGATCACTTCATTACCACTCTTTCTTGTTGCACAAGACACAACTTCGAAGGGCGGAATTAGGTTTTCGTTCAGTTCGGAATCCGATCCGCTACTCGGTTGGAGTGAAATCATTTCGGGGAATGAGATCCCGATCGAAGACTGGCTTCCGCGTTCAATGCAGATCAGCAAATCGTCCAGCCTACAATCTGCCATTGAGCAAGTTGCCTTCCAAGATGAACTACCTAACCTTCCGCGGCCCGTACGCATCGTCAAAGCAAAACCAGCGAATCAACCGAAAGTCATTCGTGTTCCCGCAGATCTGGTCGGTGATGAGTCTGAGAATGAAGCATCCGAAGATGAAACAATCATTACCCATCCAAAACCAACCTCGCCATCCTTCTCCTTGGTAGCAGCTGAAACGAATCAAGCTGGACCGCCTTCAGCGGTACGTAAAACCAAAGTCAAAACGGAAACCGAACAAGTGATTATGACGGAGACCATCACTTGGGAAGCTCGTTCAACACCCCTAATCGATCCGAGCCTTTGCGGATCAGATACGTACCGCATCTCCGATAACGTTCGTGATGCGGATCACGATTCGAATCGATGTGGCCACTGTGAATCATGTATTGAACACAACCGTCGACCCAGCGGATTGGAAAGTTTACGATCCAGATTTCAACTATCGCGTGAACGATTTCGCAACACGCTATTGGGAGACGCAAGCCTTTTCAACGAACGCCCCCACGGCAGCTCTCTGGACGCGGTTCTCCATGCACAGACACTCCAAGGAGCCAAAGCTCGTTGCGCCATTTGGGAGTTCGACTTCGATCGCAATCCCGATGGATCACCCACGGCAAAACTTAAGCCGACCTCGATACCTCGCTTGCAATTGATCGCAGACTTGATGAGCGAGACTGGACTCACTCTTCGGTTGCAGAGCTCTGGGAATTCATCCTTGGATGATCGCCGTTCAAAGACAATCGTCGAGCAACTTCAGACGATCGGCCTATCTGTACCGAACTCGGCGATTGAAGTCACCGCTTCACGCACTCACGAACAGAGTGGTGTCGAATCCGAGATCCAATTCCGCAGCAGAATCACTCAGGGTGTCCGTGGTAACAGCGGAGCGTCTGCACCAGCCAGTTCAGCCACTCTCCCGAGCTCAAACTAATTCAGTCTCAATTCACACCCTTGAATCAGACCTTAAGATGAATTCGATCAAGATAGACTCCACTGGAACCAAACTGCTTTGGGGATTCCTCTGCTTGCCAGTAATGCTCGGATGTCAATCTTTCAATCACCAAGCAAAACTTGGATCGATACTGCAAGCTCCCAAACCCATTGCTCACCAGCACAGCTCCGGTCACGAAATCACGTCGAGTGAGCAGGCGGACTTACTCGTAGAATCTGCGATTGCAGCCGAGGAGCGAGGTGACTACCAACTTGCTTTTTCACAATACCGCCAAGTGATATATGACAACCCAGACCACCTTCAAGGCAACAGGAGGCTCGCAGCTCTCCATGCAAAACGCGGCGAAACAACCGAGTCGGTTGATCTTTTCTCCAAGCTTATCCTTAATCATCCTAGTGACCCGGAACTGCTCTGCGACTACGCTTACTCGCTCTACCTCGCAGATCAATTCCCGCAAGCGGACCAAGAGCTGCAGAAGGCCTTGGCAATCAACCCTGAATTGATGCGAGCACGAGGCCTCCGCGGAATGATCTTCGCTAGAAATGGCGACATTGATCGAGCCATTCTAGAGTTCACGGATGCGGGAATTCGAAAAGCAGAGGTCCACGCTAATATCGCACTCGCCATGCTGCTCAATGGCGACACCGAAGCAGCCTCAGCTAGCCTTAACAGGGCAGAGAACTTCCAACCGACACAAGAAACTCAAAACCGCATCCAACGATACCGCGTAGCAATCAAATCAGCTTCACACGAATCGTTAAACGATAGGCCTTCTTTATCATCAACGATTTCATCCACCAAGACACTTTAAGGTCATCGTTGAAATCAAATGTGATTCTCCTTTCTCGATCGCAGCACTCATCTCTCAGCTGCGAGCCATAAGGCATAGCTAGTTAATTGATCGGTCTGGCGATTTCTTAACCGCGTTGTGCTTCTTCCATCAGCTCGAGTATTCGCAATGAGAAACAAATTAATACAAGCAATCTCGAGAACTTTGCTCACGTACCAAATGTCCAGTCAACGACCCAATGCATTTGAAGCAAACTAAATCTTTTCGGACGCTCCGGCCTCCTGAGAACGTATTTTTCTCGCCACCCAAGTGATCGCAACGATCACTCTATTGGCAAAACTACGCCAGCCCCTACGGATTCTCAACGGTGTCATCGGCTGGTTAACACACGGTTGACAACCTATTGATATCACGTCTCGGTGCGTTGTCGTTCTTTGGTTTGCGCGGCTGAAATCAAAACACAAGAAAACCATTGTTTTTTGTTTTGGCACGCTTCTTGCTTTTACGAAAGCACAACGCTCAACGTCGAGCGAACATTTTTCACATCCACAAGAGAGGGATCCCATGCTTAAGGCAGTCAAGAATTTTTGGAACGAAGAAGACGGAGCAACCGCAGTCGAATACGGAATCATGGTTGCGGCCATCGCTGCTGTCATCATTACGGTGGTAATTTCCATCGGCACAAAAGTCGACACGGCAATGGGCACCGTCGATGGCGGACTAACCACTGCAGCTAACTAAATCGACAATCAAACATTCACAACTCACGCTCACTTAACTCAGCTGGAATCACTCCGGCCGATAGCGACATCAAACAAATCGAAAAAGGACAAGAAGATGAAAAACGCGATCAAAAACTTTTGGAACGAAGAAGATGGAGCAACCGCAGTCGAATACGGAATCATGGTTGCGGCCATCGCTGCTGTCATCATTACGGTGGTAATCTCCATCGGCACAAAAGTTGACACAGCGATGGGCACCGTCGATGGCGGACTAACCACTGCAGCTAACTAATAAAACCCGCGGCTTGTGTGACGCATTGCTAATACAGAACTTTCAATGTTGATCACCAATACTTGGAAAAGCCGCTTCACCTTACAGCACGAGGGCAAAACCTATGTTAAATGCAATCAAAAACTTTTGGAATGAAGAGGACGGTGCAACAGCAGTCGAATACGGAATCATGGTTGCTGCGATCGCCGCGGTCATCATCACAGTCGTTATCTCAATCGGAACGAAGGTCGATTCCGCGATGGACACCGTTGATGGCGGCCTCACAACCGCAGCTGGCGGTGGAGGCGCAGGCTAAACTTCCATCAAAGCATCCCATTCCAATCCGATGGGTCTCAAAGCAAATAGTAGGACAAGCGAAATCGCTGTCCGATGTGAACAAGCGAGGGATGAAGCAAATCCTTCTAACCGCCCTGAACGACTAACTTGTACGACATCCGCTAACCGGAAGTGTTTGGTATGGAGATTCTCACAAGCGACCCCACGTGGTTTCCAGTTGCCGCAGCATTAGCAAGTTCCCTGCTTGCTACCGCAGCTGATGTGAAAACACTTCAGATTCGGAATACGCTCACGGTTCCACTTTGCCTCACCGGCCTAGGTTTCCACCTATGGCTCGACGGTTGGCAAGGTGTGAGCCTGAGTGTTGTAGGAATCAGCGTCGGTTTCGGCTGCCTCATCGTTCCCTACATGATTGGGATCCTAGGTGCCGGCGACGTCAAGCTACTCATGGCAATGGGGTCATGGCTCGGTGGATACCAAACAGCCTTGGTTGCCCTTTTCGGGTGCCTCTCCCTCGGTGCTCTAGCTGTCGTTCTGATGGCAAAGCGTGAGGGTCTCCCCGCGGTTTGGTTCAACCTACAACTATCCGTTCTGAGACTTCAGACAATCCGTCGGCATCTTTTCGGCAACAGGGAACACCTGAAAGACATCCGATCAATGGCACGCGACCCGAATCAACGTGACAACCTGATTCCCTTTAGCGTGATGCTGGCGATGGGAACCTGTGTTTTAGTTTTGGTAATCAGTGCTGGTTAATCACCACCGAATCGAAATTGTTCTTGAGCAACCTTTCCTGCGGAGCATCCAGCGATGAGTTTACGCACATTACTTGTTGTCCTACTCGCGATTGGATGCGGTGGTATTGCAACCTATGGCATGTTCAGCGTCGTGCAATCCACGCGAGGAAGCGCAGATGCAACACCAATCATTGAAACCGAGCAGGTTGCCGTGCTGACGATCGATGTAGGCTTGGTTGGAACCAAAATCACCGAAGACATGGTTCGCCTACAAGATTGGCCAAAAGAATACCTACCAGACGGCTACATCACCGATCTGGAAGAAGTCGTCAACGAAACGCTCCGAGTACCTGTTCGCGCCGGAGAACTTCTTCTGAAAGGCAAGTTCGGTGTTGGACGTGGTATGGCTGCAATTGTCGACCCCGGATACCGAGCTTTTACCATTCACACCCCTAATCACAGCGCCGGAGTCGCTGGATTTGTGATGCCTGGTGATACCGTTGACGTGCTGCTCACAAGGGATGACGACGAGATCCCGGGCGGTTCCGTCACGACCGCCCTCCTTCAAAATGTCAAAGTACTCGCCTCGGATCAAAACATTAATGCTCCCGAAGCAAACACGATCAAAACACTCAAAAGCGTCACACTGTCCGTAACACCCGAGGAGGGAAAAATCCTGACGCTCGCCCAAAGCGGTGGCACCCTCACTTTGATGCTCCGCAATAAGGAGGATCGTCAGATGACGGAAGAAGGCGCGATCACATGGAAAGATATTGAATCCGCTGAAGCCTACGCCAAGGAGCAACACAGCCAACTTCAGTCGGGTCCGATTGCCGAATCAGGAGCGGACCTCGCACCGCCAGCGACCACATCTCTCGCCACATCCGACACCGAATTCATGTCAGAGTCCACTGACCCAGCACCAAGCAAAAAGCCGCTCGTGATTCGAACACTTCGAGGCTTAAGCATCGGAGAAATTCAGGCTCCACGGCTGTCTGGGTTCTAACAGTTCCATTCCCCTCAGCGGCGGATTAGATCGATTCAGAGTGACGAAGACTCACACCTTTGATCAAGCGAACCAAAATATGCGATTCACCATCATCAGCGAACACCAAGCGATTTCGAAGAATCTCCTCGAAGCAATAAAAAAATTGCGTATCGCGGAAGAAGTGGATATTGCCAACTGTGAATCCGCGGTGGACACCATCATCGGTAGCCAACCCGCGATTGTCCTGGTTGGTCTCAAAGACGAGCGTTCGCCAACCGCACTCCGACTCGTCCGTGAGATTAAGGAAATCTCCTTCGGAAAAATCATTGTCGTTGGTCCCGCGGTCGAGGCCAAAGCGTTGCTGATGTTCTTGCAAGAGGGCATCTATGAGTACATCGACGAGAAAGAATTTGACGTGGCGATCACCAATGCCGTGAATCGACTCAATAAGGAACAGCCAAACGGTTTCCATCGCGCGACGGTCACCTCCGTGATTGGCGCCGGCGGTGGTTGTGGCGTAAGCACCGTGGCTGTGAACCTAGCGTTATCGATCCGGCGAAATCAGAATAGAATGATCTTGATGGATCTCAACCTTGAATCTGGAGACCTTTGCTCGCACCTGAATGTTCGCTCCGTTCACTCGGTCAGCGATTTATGTCGCAGTATTGCCAGGCTCGATGAAAGCATGTTGGAGAAAAGTATTGGCCAGCATACCAGTGGTCTCCAACTCGTCGCTGCTCCCATCGGAATCGATGAGGTCCAGCATGTGACTCCCCGCTCCCTCCGACGCCTCCTTCACGTTCTTGAGACTCGCTTCGACAGTGTCTTGATCGATCTTGGTCGAGTTTTTCGGGATCAGGACATCATGGTGCTCCAGCAGTCCAATCACATCATTCTCACTCTGCGTCCCGACATTAGTTCACTTCGTAACGCACGTCGTACTCTCGATTACATGGATCAATTGAAAGTTGATCTCAGGAAGGTCAAACCCGTTGTGAATCGTTATCGAACAGGAGCCGGAGTCAGCCTCGCGAGCATTCGCGACACGCTTGGCATGGAGATTGCTCAAGTCATTCCCGAAGACGTTCGCAGGGTGAATGCTGCTGTCAACAGCGGCGTACCCATGTTGATCAAAAAACCTCGTGCAACCTTCTCAAAACGAATCAACGAATTGGTATCGCAGTCCAACTTGGATACTCAAACCCTCGCGGTATGAACGGGAGATCATCATGAGCTTTTGGAAAAAAAAGTGTGAATCCGATGGCCCGAGCAGTACTATGTTGGCCACTGCAGAAACTGAAGATACAACATCGATTGACACCGATGAAAGTCTCGCTGGACTGGACGAGGAAGCAAATATATCCGAAGGAAATACTCAGCAAGATCAAGACGAGCTTTCATCTCATTCTGTGGAGAGCAATACCGACACTGTCGACCCTTCCAGTTCGGGAGAACCGGTTGAAGGCGACCAAGTTGCAGATCAAGAGGCACTTGCTCTCGAATACGAATTCCAACGCATCAAGGCTGAAGTCCATCAGCAAGTGATCGGACGCATGGACCTGAACGCCCTTGGCGGATTGGATGAAAGCGAACTGAGAATTGAAGTCCACCGAGCTTGCGAACAAATCCTTGATGAACGCTCTGATCTGCTAAACAAAGAAGACCGCGAGCGAATTTTCCGAGAAGTAATCGATGAGACCTTTGGACTTGGCCCCCTGGAACCGCTCCTTGCAGATGATTCAATCTCAGAGATCATGATCAATGGTCCAGACACCATCTACATCGAAAAGAATGGTCGTCTGCAACGCTCGAAGGTTACCTTTGCAAGTGAGCCCCATCTCTTAAAGATCATTCAAAAAGTGGTGGGTGCGGTAGGGCGTCGTGTTGATGAAACGAGCCCAATGGTTGACGCCAGATTGTCGGATGGCAGCCGCTTTAACGCCATCATCCCACCTCTGGCACTCGATGGTTCTCTGGTTTCCATTCGTCGATTCGGTAAACGAGCCTTGGGGGTACCTGATCTACTTGGCTTCAAATCCATCACCCCTGAAATGGTGCAGTTTCTTTCCGCGTGTATCGAAGGACGTCTAAACGTCATCATCTCTGGGGGAACGGGAAGCGGGAAAACTTCTCTCCTGAATATCCTCTCTAGCTTTATCCCTCCTGAAGAACGTGTCGCCACGATTGAGGACGCAGCTGAGCTTCGACTCCAACAGCCACATGTGATCCGCATGGAAACGCGGCCTCGCAACATTGAGGGAACGGGCGAAGTGACGATTCGCGACCTCGTCAGGAATGCCCTGCGAATGAGGCCTGACCGAGTGATTGTTGGCGAATGTCGAGGAGAGGAAGCACTCGACATGTTGCAGGCGATGAACACCGGCCATGACGGAAGTTTGACCACCATTCACGCCAATAATCCGCGGGACGCAGTGAGTCGATTGGAAATGATGGTCGGCATGGCTGGGTTTGACGTTCCGATCTGGACCATTCGAAAACAAATCGCCTCAGCTTTGGACCTCGTGGTTCAATCCGTTCGCCTTACGGGCGGTGCGAGAAAGATCACCTGCATTTCGGAGATCACGGGTGTCGAAGGTGACGTGCTAACCATGCATGACATTTTCAAATTTGTTCAAACCGGAGTCGATGAGGATCGCAGGGCAGTTGGATACTTCCAGGCAACCGGCATCCGTCCTCAATGCCTAGAACGCCTCGAAGCTTGCGGAATGACACTCCCGCCAGAGCTATTTGAAGAACGCATTTTGCAGACTGTGGGGGATTAAGTCGTGATCCTCGTTGTCATCCTATTCACCTTCATTGCAAGTGTCGCCATGGTTTTCGCGGGAAACCTTTTGGTGTCGGATGTCCTCGAGGTAAACCGCAAACGTCGTATTCAACAACTTGAGCAGGAACTGCTCCAACGTAACAAACAGAGAGCGAGAGCCGCAGCGGCGGTCCAGCAAGAAAAGACCTTAGGTAGTCTGGCTGCACAGGCGATGAGCGAGTCCAACGCCGATAAAGCGACGTTCATTGAAAAATTGAAACTCTTTATTGATCAATCAGGAACAGGCATTTCCTTAAGAATGCTCTTGATTGCGAGTTGCTTGGGATTTGTGATCCTGATCGGCCCTGCGATCTACATCATCGGAGACATTGTGGTCGGCACACTGGTCGCTCCGATTGGATTCCCGCTGCCTTTCCTTTGGATTCAGATCAAACGAAAACAACGCCTCGAAGCACTCTCATCACAACTTTCTGACGCACTCGAATTGATGAGCCGAGTCTTGAGAGCTGGGCAGACCATCAATCAAGCAATGTTTGCGGTGGGACAAGAATTCAAGCCACCAATTTCCACCGAATTCCTCTACTGCTACGAACAGCAAAATCTTGGAATTTCAACTGATATCGCCCTGAGGGATCTCGCAAAAAGAACAGGTCTTTTGGAGATCAAGATCTTTGTCCTAGCTTTGATCATTCATCGCCAATCGGGTGGCAATCTTACTGAACTGTTAGACAAGTTAGCCAGCATCATTCGTGAGCGATACAAGATGCGTGGCAAAGTCAAAGCACTGACAGCGGAAGGTCGTTTGCAGGCTGCGATTCTGCTCGGACTACCACCAGCGATGTACTGCCTCTTGCTTCTGATCAGTCGCGAGTACGCATTAGAACTGCTCAAACACACCGATCTAATCTTCGGATGTCTCGTCTCGATGACTTTCGGGGCGTTATGGATTCGAAAGATCGTGAACTTTGATTTTTAAACCTTCACAGAGGAATTCGTGATGGATCATTTAGGTCAAAACGAACTCATCCTTTTAAGTGGATTTGCGCTGACGGGATTTTTATGCCTGATCGCAACCCTGTGGCTCAGCAGACGAAGTCGAGTCCAGGAACGATTGGACGACATCTCTCAATCATCCACCGCGAATAGCACTGAATCACGCGGCAGCGGATCAAATCGCACAAAGAAGAATTCCTCAAACTCACGAGAGAACACTGAGGCCGCAGAATTGGGTAACCGCGTCATGCAAGCGGGGATCTACCGCCCCAAGATGATTGCAGTGTTTCAGTCCGTACGATTGGCGCTCAGTCTTGTACCCGCAGTGCTATCGTTCATTGCTTTCCAGACAAGTTTAATTTCGCTGATGTGGGCCTTGATATTTGGAGTGGGTGCAGGTGTCTTCGGTTACCTTGCTCCGAGTCTCTGGCTTGATTACCAAAAATCCTGCCGACAAACCTCACTTCGGCGAGCTCTCCCTGACGCACTGGATGTGATCATCATTTGTGTTGAAGCGGGGCTCAGCATCCAAGCCGCAATGGCAAAAGTTTCGCGTGAATTGTCCAGCGTCCACCCACTTCTGGCAACGGAAATGGCGATCTGCCAACGCGAGATGCAATTGGGTGCAAGTGCTGGTGACGCATTGAATCGACTAGCACAGCGTTTTGACCTTGCTGAGGTCCGCAGTCTAGCTTCCGTGATCAATCAGGCTGAAAGATTCGGTGCGAGTGTGATCAATGCTCTCCGCGTTCACGGTCAAACACTAAGAGAAAAGCGATTTCAGAGAGCGGAGGAGTTGGCACAGAAAGCAGGTGTCAAATTAGTTTTCCCCACCATTGTTTTTATCTTCCCATCGTTGTTCGTCGTGCTGGCCGGCCCTGCAGTCGTCCGCATCTTTGGCATGTTTGACAAAATGGCGATTTAAAATGAACGCGTGCACGCCCGAAGCGAATTCCCCGGCCCGAGCAGATGCTCGGATTGAGCTCTCTGAAGCCAAGCAGCATTCAGAACTGCTCAAGGACTGGGATCGTTGGGTAACGACCATGCGCCGAATCGAAAAACGGCGAAGTCCTGGGATTTCAAAACGCCGATACCGCAACGTACATCACCGTCTTTTAAAACGTTGCCAGACCGGAACCAATCATCAAGTTCTCCATGATTCCATTTTTGCAATTGCGGCACCATGGGTATCGATTGATGCAATCAGCCAGGCGGATCGAAGGGTGCTACAAGAAATTATCGAGGAATGTGACCAACTCAACCAAGCCATCCGCAGTATCACTTTCCGACTCGCGAAGAAAACGCGAGAGCTTGTTCCACTGATTTCGTTCCTTTCGATGCTCGTCGTAGCAACCATTCAGTTCAATCAGCTTTCTCATACCGCATACGTCTGGTCAGCGCTCCTCCGCCGCCGATTTAGCTATGCACTATCAGAACTCAATACAGAGCAAACTCTTGCTGCATTAACGGTGCTCGTGGTCATTGGTGGTGTTTGGCTAACGCGCCAAACACGCAGCTTTTAACGTCGGCTCAAAAACTTTCGCAACAACCCAACAGTGACATCAACCATTAAAGATTTAAACGAAACAGTCTGTACCCAGCAAACTACAACCGTCATGACTCGCAACGAGTATCCCTAATATGCTCCGACTTCATCATCCTCGCCGACGTCACCTTGGCTTATCGGGCACAAGCTTCGGTGTTGATATCCGCCACGGCGCGGCAGCTGTCGAGATGGCGATCATTCTACCCCTTCTTTTAACACTCATCTTTGGCATTATCGAATTTGGGCGTGCAATGATGGTTCAGCAAATCCTCGTCAACGCAGCACGCGAAGCAACACGACGTGCAATCGTGCCGGGTGCGACGGACCAACAAGTCCACGGCATTGTGAAAGGGTACATGGAAACAGCTGGAATCAGCCAATACGAAGCACATTTTGAACTCGACGGAACTCGGCATAACTTTGATGCAAATAGCAGCACCTCCGGTGACCAGTACGCGCAGCTAATCAACCACGCAGCATCAAGAACCAAGGTGACCGTTGACCTGAGTGTTTTACATGCGGATGTCGCGTGGGGGCCAATGTACCTTTTAGCTGGTGACCGCCGTTTATCCGCAGCTGTTGTCATGAGGAAGGAGTGATGGATATGCCTTCAAACCACCTTCAAAATAACGGTCAACATCGCGTTGGGGCAGTGGCCATCTTGGCGGCGATCATGCTGGTGATGTTACTTGGAATGACTGCACTCGCTATCGACCTCGGCTATATCATCCTCACTAAGACTTCGATGCAAGCTGGAACCGATGCAGCGTGCTTAAGTGGGGGAACAGAATTAATCGAAGGACTTGGATTCAATCCGCTTTCACCTGACTTTGTAACCGCCTCCGCTGCTTCAATCGCCAAACAGTACGCGGCTCTTCATTCTAACGGTAACATTTCCTCATCGTATCTGGATGTCGATCGTGATGTTCGATTCGGCTATGCCTACTTCGACAAGCAACAGGGTGAGTGGCAGAGATTTTGGGGAAGCCAAATTCCCGGTGTCGGCGGTTACAACATGATTGGTGTCACCATGAGAAGGCACATCATCGCAAGCACCAATGGCGACGGTCCATTACCGCTTATCTTTGCTCCAGTCATGGGACGTTTCACTTCAGAATTGGAGACGACAGCGACAGCAGTCATCATGCCTGCTAATGGAGCCAGAGTCGGCGAAGGCGATGAATCCACCTCTGAAGTTTTACCCTTCGTGGTGAGAAAGACTCTCTGGCAGAAATACCTTCGAGCGCAAACGTACTATGAAACCCATGGTCTTCCGACGGATCCGATTGAAATCCGTCAAATCATCGATAACGACAGCAATAATTATCGAGGTACCCAACCGACAGGAGAACCTCTGTTTGGACACTGGGTATTTAAGAACGGACTCGAGCCCGTTTTCAAGCAAGATTTTGAGGATCTCTGGTCTTGCGAATGTAACTGCGAAGACAAAACCTCGGTGAGCACCTTTGGTCCCGATGGCTACCTCGAAATTGATATTTTCCCGAGGGACGATTACACCTCGGGTAACTTCGGCACCGTCGATATTGGTGCCAACAGCAATTCTGCCTCTGATATTGCCAGGCAAGTTCTTTATGGCATCAGCGAAGAAGATCTTTCCTACCTTCCCAACAGCACTCTATCGCTACCAATGGTCCTTCAGGGCGACACGGGTGTGAGTGCGGGAATCAAGGACGAAATCGAAACGATCTACGGACAGTGCCGCGCGATGCTTCTTTTTTCGCAACTCGCAAACCCTGGAAACAATGCTGAATTTGAGGTCATAGACATGGCGGGCATCCGCGTCATGCACGTCGAGATGACAGGTGCACTGGATTACAAGCATCTCGCCGTGCAAATCTGCCAATCCACTCTGGGCAATGGCATCCCTGATCTGGAAGCCCCCATTGATAGGGACACCACCGTTTTCACTCCACTGATTCTCATTGACTGAGGCTCTGCAATTCACTCAACATCTCGGAGAAAAGACCATGAGCAGCACCTTAGAATTACCCGCGAGCGTCGACAATAAAACCGACTGGGTTGATTTCCCTCCAGCACCGGAAAGTATTTCCGAATTGGGAATCTCCGATGCTCTCGCTCATGATCTCGCGATCAAGCTGGCCAGCACAGTCCCTCAGTTTGACACCAAGTGGGGAGCAGATCGCCTACAGTTGCCAATCCAACTGGCTGAAAAACTCTTTTGGAAACTGAAACAGGATCGCCTCCTCGAAGTCCTCTCCCAGGAGGGGCCTTTTTGTTACCGCTACTCTTGTACCGACCAAGGTAGAAACATCGCGAATCGATCGCTTGAGGTTTCAGGATACATCGGTCCGATGCCGGTCACACTGCAATCTTACACCGATGCGTTAAAACGACAGCAACAACATCGTGCTCAGGTAACGCTGGAGAAAGTACGAGAATGCATCAGTCCTCTCGTCTTGCCTGAATACTCGATTCAGGTTTCCGCTTTAGCAGCTCTATCAGGACGTAGCCTCTTCATGTTTGGGCCGGCAGGAAACGGCAAAACAACCCTCGGCCGCCTCCTACACTCCGCTACCGAGGGTGATTTATGGATTCCTCACGCCTTAGCGATAGACAACTCAATCATTCGTATTTTTGACGCCGAACTTCATGAAAGAGCCGAGCCAGATCAAGACTCCCCTGAAGTGAAAAGCACGCATCACGATCGTCGATGGATTCGCTGCAAGCGTCCTTTCATCGTTGCGGGCGGCGAAATGACGATTGAAGAATTGGATCTAGCATACAGTCCTTCACTCAGGTTCTACGAATCCCCACCGCATCTGAAAGCAAACGGCGGTACTTTTTTGATTGACGACTTCGGTCGACAAAGGGTGGCGCCTTCCGAATTACTCAATCGATGGATTGTGCCGCTGGAAAACCACATTGACCACTTAACACTACAGACGGGACAAAAAATACAGGTTCCCTTCGATCTCCTATTAATCGTCGCGACCAACCTCACCGTCGAGGAAGTAGCAGATCCGGCATTCCTGCGCCGCATGGGATATCGACTTCACATGGAAAAACCCACTGAGGAAAGGTATCGAGAAATCTTTGCTAGGTACGCAAAAAATGTCGGTGCCGATGTTCCTGAGGGTGCAATTGACTCTGTCATCGGAAGATACGAAAAATTTGGTCGAGAACTTCGAGGTGCGGAACCTCGGGACCTCATTGAACGAGCCCGAGACATCTGCCAGCTTCACCAGAAGCCGCTTCAACTCTCTCCTGATGTCCTTGACTTAGCGTGGGAAGGGTACTTCGGCAACACACCGGAATGAATTGTCCCAACGTGAGTAGAACCAGCAACTCCACTGAAAGTCTGATTGAAGAGGGCTTTCAGTCGGTTACTAAGTTGAAACTTTATTCATTACGCTTCATCAAAACAGAATTCTTCGAACTGACATTTAGAACGCGATGACGCATTCGGTTAAGCGGCGAAACGCCGGCATGCAGCAGCGATTTCAGCTGCACTCAGTGGTCGGATTTCCTTTTTCGGATTAAGGCAATCGGAGAAGTATTTTGCTATCTCCTTAGCTACGAGATTTGAAGCCCCTTGCTTGGTCAATGCTGTCTTCACTTTTGACCGGTTAAGAAATCGCAAGATCCCCTCCTCCGGCTTTTGACTCGTAAGTAATTCAAAAAGAATCACACCAAGTGAATAAAGATCACTACTTGGAGTTGCGGACAGTGGATCCCCCTGCAGTTGTTCTGGAGCAGCATAACCGGGAGTGCCAAGTAACAGTTGCTTCTTCGTCGAAGATTTACTCTTGATTGCCTGTCGAGCCGCACGGTAACGCTCGATCGCCATCAGTTCGCTATCATGCAGACAGACACAGAGACCAAAATCGATAATGTGCGGTTCATCATCATCACCGATGATGATATTACCGGGCTTTAGATCGCGATGAACAAACCCTTGATTGTGCACATATTGCAGCACCTCCGCGATTCGTCCCACCAGACTCAGGACCTCTCTCCAGTCGGGACTTGTTTGCTTCGCCCATCGATTGAGAGGTTCACCCGCAACATAATCGCTTACCAAATACCAGTATTCGTCACTCTGCCCAAAGTCATGAGCTGCAACGATGTTAGAGTGCTTGATTTCGCGAGAGGAGTGTATCTGCCGAAGTAGGTGTACCTGCTCCGCTTTACTGACCTTCTCTCTTCTGATGAGCTTGAGTGTAAACAGCTCATTGCAATCGCAATCTCGCACCTTGCAAACGGTGCCAAATCCACCGGCCCCCAAGAATTCAAGGATCTCGAACTGCTGGAATTTACGGTCTTCCGAATCGAGATCCAACGCGTGCTGACACTTAGGGCATATTGCATCAACCAGCGAAACACCGTCAGGTGGCCTTACTGGGAACTTACACTTGCGGCACTGGAATCTCATGACATTACTCCGATACCGCTATTCTACTCCTGTCCACGATTTGAGTCTTGATACCCTGGCCAATTTACAACGACAGATTGTCAAACCATTCACTGAAGAAAAACTAAACAGTGAATCAGCCAATCGCTACTTTGCGACCGGAGAAGAATAAATCACTAAATCAGCTTCCTCCAGTCCTCCACTTCGAAGGAACGTCCCGACGGAGAAATCAAGACCTCCGTTGCCGTCAAAATCACCGACCACCGCACTGAGATGAGATGGTGTTCTCGCTTCAACTTGGAATCGATCGAAAACGTTAGGCGAGGTCTGTTCCAAGTACACAATCGATGAAGTTTCGCGCTGCGCAAGTTTCTGATAGTCTTCACCAGCGAGTAACGCGACCGCGACGATGTCCTGATCTCCGTCGCCATCAAAGTCCCCAGCCACCGCATTCAACACCCCCGGCATCTCACAAATCGTATGATGTTGATACGGAAAGCTGCCAGTATTCTCGAGCCACTGCACGCTGTGATAAGGCTTGGCTCCTCGGTCAAACGAGTCGCCATTCGTCATCAACACATCCAGATCGCCGTCACCATCGACATCAGATAATTCAATACCGCTTGAACCATAGGCGGGATCAGGTGCTTGCCAAATCACTTGCCTACTGAATCCGGCC
Organism: uncultured Rubripirellula sp.; assembly: GCA_938045805.1. Classification (GTDB taxonomy): domain Bacteria; phylum Planctomycetota; class Planctomycetia; order Pirellulales; family Pirellulaceae; genus Rubripirellula. The sequence goes on from CALIBL010000035.1 coordinate 27,541, forward strand.
TTTCCGTCATTAATGAAACCCTCAACCACTTCATGCTCTTGGCTCAGCAAAACGACGAAGTCCAAATAACCATCACCGTTCAAATCACAGGTCGGCAGATGCACCGAACCATGACGTTCATCAATTGTGACGCGAGAAAACGAAGGTGTCCCTTGATCATCCAATCCGTGGTTCACCAAAAGAAGAATCTCCCCCGTCTCACGCCAACCAAATACCCCAACCAATAAATCAATATCTCCATCAGAGTCAAAATCTCCGGGCTGAATGTCTGCGACCCGACTTAAACCTTCAACCAAAACAACCTTTTCGAAGGACTCTTTGCTTGGCTCTCGTTTCAGCCAGACCACTCGCCCAAACTCGCTGTCTTCCGCATTGAACTCACCGATGTCAGCGACCACGAGATCGACCAAACCATCCTCATTCAAATCACATGGTTCGGTGTGAACGGGTTGGAGGAGCGTTGCAAGCCGCTGCACTGGACGCTCAGGAGACTGAGGCCAGTAAGCGTTCACCATCCCCGTTCCAATATCGCAATAAACCAACGCGGAGGATCCGCCAAAACCAAGATCGATCCATTGCACGTTCGTAACGCCCGGTGGTCGAACTCCCGGCTTTCTCACTGCGAGGCGTTGCAGATCCAACTGACACAGGGGATAGTCGTCGATGGAGGTCGGAAGTTTCATCTCAGCGGGCGCCTGATATTGAAAAAACTTTAGCACCTCATCGTATTCTGGCACATCAAGGTCACTCCTACCCGAGGATCCGTACAACGCAAATCCCTGATTCACTTCTTCGACCCACATCTCTTTGGTTGAACTTCGCGGACGCGGCATCGCATGGCAGTCACCGCAAAAAGCCTCAACTTTCGGTCGAATCTCATCAACCCACGCCTGCCTCTGGGCGCTAGCGAGCAAGATCGCTTCGCTCTCACCCTCAACCGTTGCCTCGCTTGCATTCGATTCAGGATTCGTCTCCCCATTTTGCGTTGACGATGGCGAGTGACAGCCTGTGAGAAGACACAACAAAACGCTGGAAACAATCCCTAACGTTTGTAATCGCAGAGACAAAAATGCCTTTGTGTGACCAAACACCTGCCGCATCGCGTTATACATTGTTCAATTTGTCAACTTCGAGGAAAACCGTATATCGAATCCTAGGCATTAGCACAGACTGCGGTTCGCATTTAAACTTAGGCATTCAGGCAAATTTAAGACTGTAAAAATATAGTCGACAATCACAGGGTCCTGAACAGATATCGCTTGTGTTTCGAGATCGGTGCGACAATACCGTACGGCCCAAACTCAATTAGGAATCAATTAATGAGTGGTGACGCACTGAAAAGGCAGCCATGGTATCTGCTTAGAACCGTGATTTGCGTCACCATGCTTGTTTTATGCGTTGGCTGCAACTCACCACAAAACCCCGCGGAGTCTCCGCCAAAAAAATATCCACTAAGGAGCATGCGTTCCTTGGCAAGCCGCGGGCAATTCGAGGAAGCGTGGGGGTACGTTGACCAGGTCGTTGAAAAATATGGCGATGACCCAGAGATTCTCGCACAGGTAGCCCAACTAGCTCACAACTCGAAAAAGCCTGAACAAGCGGCTGATTACCTAGTATTGGCGTGCGAGGCTGAAAACTACGAGCAGCCGCAACGCGTGCAACAGGCAATGGTTGCGTTGGTGGGTGTTGGCCAACTCTTTCGCGGTCTCGATCTACTCTCCAACGCACTCAACGACCACCCGAATCAACACGAATCACGTCGGTGGCTCTTTGACCTGCTCATGGGTTGCGAGGATCGCCAAGAAGGCCTGCAACACGGACGTCGTCTCATCCGCGAACGTCAATTTGACGTTGAGTTACTCAAGGCCTTGGGCAATACCGAATACCGCACCATGGAAGTCCAGCCGTTGCTGCAGATGACTGAGCGGTTCCCGGAAGACACACGACCCTTACTCGGAGATGCCAGACAAAAGTTCGACGAACGTGACTTCGAAGGTGCAGCAACGGTACTGCAGTCAATCATTGATCGCTTCCCCGAATATGCCCCAGCGCAAAGTCTACTTGGTCGCGTCATGGCCGGAAGTGAGAACTGGAAGTCACTCGAGAATTGGGCTTCGATGGTCCCCAAAGAAGTGGCAAATTATCCCGAGTACTGGTTGGCACTCGGCGATTGGGCGAGGAACAAGGAAGACTTTGAGCAAGCTGCAAGATGCTATTGGGAGGCAACGCGGGTTGATGGTGAACTGGCTGAACCATGGACAAAGCTGGGCTTGGCATTGAGACAAGCCGAAGCAAAACCTAAGCCCCCGGAGGATTCAGGCTCCGCCGTTAAAGCACAAGTGACCCCGATGCTGCTTACGGCAATCGACCGTCGTTCCACGCAACTCAGTCAACTAAACCAACAGCGACAGAAGTTTGACCGAAGTGGTGGTGTCTCTCGTGAAACAGCCGTCGAAATCGCCACAACACTAAACTCGCTCGGCCGAAGATGGGAAGCGGAAGCTTGGTGCTCCGTCGCGTTACTGCTTCCGGAGGATGAATCCGTTCCGGTGGAGAAAATCCGAAAGGAAATCCTTCAACAATTATCCGAAGAAACTCCGTGGCAGATTAAAAACCTTTTTGATGAACTGAACGCGGACCTAACCCATCTTGCCATGCCAGCCATCAATCGACTTGAGCCCGCGTCGAGCCAAGAGGCTGCAACCCCAAGGACCGACGAGTCGACACAGACGACATTTGTGTTGCGCAATGAAGCAACGGAACGAAACTTAAAATTCTTCGGCCGCACGAGTGATACGTTATCTCAACCGGGCATCATGCTCTACCAGACGCTGGGGTGCGGCGGGGGTACCCTTGACTTTGACCTTGATGGCTGGAGTGATCTCTACCTCGCTACCGCAGGCGGTACACCAAACGCTGAAGATTCAGCAACAAACTCGCTTTTTAGGAACGAACAAGGAATATTTAGGGACTTCACCCAAGAATCGGCCTCCACGGAGCGAGGCTTTGCCCAAGGGATCGCAGTTGGGGATGTCAATGAAGATGGTTTCCCCGATCTCCTGATTCTCAATTATGGCTCCAATGTCCTACTGAAAAATAATGGCGATGGCACATTCGCCGACTGCAGCACCCAACTCAGCTCGAACATCCCCCAATGGTCAACCAGTGGTGCCATTGCCGATCTGGATGGCGATGGACTTAGTGATTTAGTGGTGCTGAATTACTGTGCGGGAATGGATCCCGTCACGGTGACATGCCCGATGCCCGATTCAGAACTATTTCGATCATGTAGCCCGATGAAATTTCCTGCATCCGCGGATGTTTTCTATCACGCTAACGAACGTGGTCAATTGATTGACAAGAGCGAGATGTGGAATGGGAAACCATCGATTACCGGAAGAGGACTCGGACTGGTGATCGGATCCTTAGATGAATCGCTGGGCAATGACGTCTTCATTGCGAATGACATGACCAACAATCATTTTTGGACACTCAGCAAAAACAACGAATCTGAGAACATGGAATTTCAACTTGTCGAATCCGCAATGCTTCGCGGTCTAGGTGCGGATGACCGCGCGATTCCTCAGGGATCGATGGGAATTGCGGGCGCAGATTTCGACCAAAATGGAACCCTTGATTTCTACGTTACGAACTTCGACAAGGAATACAACACGCTCCATCAAAATCAATCAGCCGGCATCTGGCGGGATGTGACCTCGAAGGTTGAACTTGCTGCACCTTCGATGCCGCTCGTCGGATTCGGAACCGAAGCAAACGATCTCAACGGTGATGGCAAATTAGAATTGCTGGTAACCAATGGCCACGTCGATATGTTCTCGAGAGGTAATGAGAAATCACTTTACGAACACCCGTTTCAAATTTTCGAACAAACCGACCAACAGACCTACCAATCTGCCAACATTGATAAATCAGAAAGCTACTTCGAGCAGCCTCACGTCGGCCGAGCTCTTTGGACAATCGATGCCAATGGGGATCACCTTGCTGACTTTGTCATCACCCATCAAACGGAACCCGTCGCGCTGCTCATCAATCAAACCGTTCAGGAAGGCTCATTCCTTGAGTTAGAACTCTTCGGTACCGCGAGTAGTCGCGATGCGATTGGCACCATCATTCAAGTTCAGACCGAATCCAGAATCCTTTCAAATTGGAAACTTGCTGGAGACGGTTACTTATGCAGCAACGAGAAAAAAGTGAGATTCGCCCTCGGAGCCAATGACGAAACATGTGACCTTCAAGTTCGCTGGCCTAGTGGACTCGTCCAAGAATTTAGAGACATAGAAGTCAATCGGACGCACCAAATTGTCGAATCGCACCCCCAAAGCTTCACCCGCTAGCTTCACCCCCTCGAGCTGTCCTCGAGAGCCATCTAGCCTGCTTTTTACCTCTGCCTCCTGCAGCAGTCCTTCGGAATAGGGGATGCGTTCGTCCGCGACCCTTAAATACCGCCCCCCTGCGTCAGGACACAGCTATAAAAACCAAGAAAATCTCTGTTTATACCGCCTTTCGTGTCCAAAAAGACAATTCTCACAAACTAATCAGGAAAACGGACTTGGGCGTTTGGAAATACTGAGCTATCTGCTACAGTTCGAGGGCTAATATATTTCCGTTATTCAGAGGTTAGTGAATGAATAAGCACAATAAAGTGTCCAAGGGTTTCACGTTGGTGGAACTTTTGGTTGTGATTGCCATCATTGGCATTTTGGTTGGCCTGCTTCTGCCAGCCGTCCAAGCTGCTAGAGAAGCCGCGAGGCGAATGAGCTGCAGTAACAACTTCAAGCAGATTGGCTTGGCTATGCACAACTACCATAGTGCGTACAAGCAACTGCCGATTCACGGTGCTGGCACCGATACGCTTGGTGGTACGGCACCTGCCGGTAATACCGGCGCATCGACGAACTGGTGGGCAAACTATGGCGCTGCCAATGCGTGGCGATTAAGCGCGTTGGTTGGCTTGACCCCTTTTATTGAGCAGCAAGCCGTTTGGGAGCAAATCAGCAATCCCAGCCTAGTGAACGCACTCGACCAGAGCACGCCTTACACCGTACCTTGGCCGGCGATGGGTCCCGTGCCTTCTCAGATCAGGTACCTACCTTGGGTCACAGAGATCCCAACTCTTCGTTGCCCAAGTGATCCAGGTCAAGGTCTTCCATCACTCGGCCGAACCAACTATGCAGTTTGCTTAGGCGATTCGATGTGGTGGTCAGTCCGCGGGCCTGGACACTTGAACTGGCGAACACCTGGCATTATGAATTTTGGCAACAATGGCTGGAACCGGCAAAGTCGCGCGGCGGACCGCGGGGTCTTCGTTCCACATAAAGAAGCAAAGTTCCGTGACATCCTTGATGGATTAGCGAACACCATCGCCATGGGGGAAATTGCAACGGATCTTGGTGATCGAGATAACCGTACAAGCTCAACCCGAAACGGTAGCCAGAATCCACCGCGTTCTGTTAGGGACAATCCAAAGTGGTGTGCTGATCAAGGACAAATCGATCCCGAACGACCTCGGTTCTGGGAAAGAAGTGTACCCCTTGATGGTGCCGCCGCGAGAAGAGGTTATCGGTGGGCAGACTTCCGACCTTACGCGTCAGGCTTCCACACCATTCTTCCGCCAAACGCCGAAATCTGCAGTGGAAACAATGCAGGTCAGACTGGGGTTTGGTCGACTTCGAGTCGCCATCAAGGTGGATCGCATATCCTGATGGCGGACGGAGCCGTCGTCTTCATGACAGATTCCGTTGAGGCAGGTGACAACCGTGCTCCAATGGTTTGGCTCAACAACGCTATCAACCCTCCAGGATCAGAAAGCCCCTACGGCCTTTGGGGAGCTTTGGGAACTCGAGGAGCCAAAGAGACGATCGAAGAACAGCTGAACCAGTAATGTTCTGATTCAGCGAAATCTTCAATGCAAACAAAAGAGAAACCCCGGTTAGCGTGCTGACCGGGGTTTTTTTCGCTTCATCGATATCGATAAACCAAACTACTCCTCCAGATTCTCTTCCGGCGGTGCTTCGCTCATTGCACTCTCCTCCTCTGCTAAAGCAGATTCGTATGCTTCGATCGCTGACTGCTCTGCATTCTCAACTGAGCTCGTCGCTTCGGTCGATGGATTGCAACCTAAAGTGGCAGCAACAATAAGCAGGAGAGCGGATAGATTCCAGTATTTCATCGTCATCACAGGTTCCTTGTTATATCAAATTAACCGAGTCGTATCGGATCGATATTGTAGTCGGTTTATTCATGACATGCACTGCCTGCTCCCGCATCAAAAAGTTTTGAAGCACGATTACGGGAGTATCTCTCAACTCCTTCGATCAATCGAAAACAAAAAACAAATCACCACAAAACTACAAGGAATAAGCCTCACCACCATCTCGCAATCACCACGTCAAAAATCCAATATGTTCTCAAAACAAGTGCAGCTAGATATCCATTGACTCTTGCCAATAATCAAACGGGATTGGTGCCAGACCCGCAGTGGCTCCGAAGCAACCGTATAAAGCTACCACACGCGGCAGAACGTTCATGCAGCCCATCGTCGAACAAACCTCTGCTGGTCTCTATTGTCCGATCGGGGACTTCTACATTGACCCATCACGACCGGTGCATCGGGCCGTCATCACTCATGCTCACTCGGACCATGCTCGTTATGGTTCCCGAAATTACTTGAGCAGTGCTGAGGGCGAGCAACTGCTCCGTATCAGGGTCAATGCTGACGCAGAGTTCATGTTCGTGAAATATGGTGAGGCAGTGGACAGGGGCGGAGTCAAAATCTCGCTCCACCCTGCGGGTCACATCCTTGGCTCTTCTCAGATCAGGCTCGAGTATCGTGGACAAGTCACCGTGATCACGGGCGACTACAAACTCGAACCAGACCCGACTTGCTCTCCATGGGAACCCATCTCATGTCACCACTTCATCACGGAGTCGACCTTCGGGTTGCCGATCTTTCGCTGGCCATCTCAGGCTACCGTTCAAGACTCAATCAATCAGTGGTGGAAAACAAATCAAGAAGAAGGACGATGCAGCGTTCTATACGGGTACGCCATCGGAAAGAGCCAGCGACTGCTTGCGGGACTCGATCCAACACTCGGTCCCATCTTGACGCACGGGGCGGTTGAGAAAGGAGTCCAAGCATATCGGGATAGCGGTATTGCTTTGGCACCAACCACGTATGTCAACCAAACACTTTCGAAAGATCTCTACTCAAAGTCGCTCGTTCTTGCTGTTCCTTCGGCGCACGGCACAGCGTGGCTCAAACGCTTCGGAAAGATCAGCACCGCGATGGCGAGCGGATGGTGCATGGTGCGGGGATGGCGACGGAGGCGTTCGATGGATCAGGGTTTTGTAATTAGTGACCACGTCGATTGGCCCAGCCTTGTTAAGGCCATCAAATTAGCCGATGCAGAGATGGTCTGGGTGGACCATGGATACAGCCACGTTGTCGCGCGATACCTCAACGACAACGGGCAACCCGCTCGCTCAATTAGTCGAGGTAGTCGGACCGAGATAGAGGACGAAGAGAAGATGAATTCCGACCTTCCCACCGAGGTCGTATCGTGATCCGCTTCGCCAACCTCTACAGACGTTTAGATGCGACGACCAAGACCAATCAGAAAGTCGAAGCTCTGGTGGAATACTTTTCGTCGGTCGACTCAGCAGATGCGGCATGGGCGACCTACTTCCTTTCGGGTAATCGACTCTCCAGATTGGTCCCAACCAAATACCTCAGACAATGGGCGGCTGAGGTGGCAGGAATTCCCGACTGGCTATTTGAAGAGTCCTACCACAGCGTGGGGGATCTTGCCGAAACCATCAGCCTCATCGTGCCGCCGGCTATTTCACAGTCAGATGGATCACTGACTGACTGGATCAACACCAAGCTGTTACCGCTCGGTACGCTCGCTTCGGACGATCAGCGAGCACGTGTGATCGAGATATGGAACGAAACGAACACGGAGACTCGATTCGTTGTCATGAAACTGATAACGGGTGGATTTCGAGTTGGTGTCAGCAAGGGATTGCTGATTCGAGCATTAGCAAAACAGAGTGGGGTTAGTCCGGATGTGATCGCCCACCGCATGATGGGGCAATGGCAACCGAGTCGCGAGTCATTTGAGGCATTGATCAATCCTGACGAAACGGGATGGGAGGTCAGCAAACCCTACCCATTCTGCTTGGCACATCCAATCCCATCAGAGAAAGACATCGATCATCTCGGCAACCCAACTCGTTACTTCGCGGAATGGAAGTGGGATGGAATTCGCTGCCAAATCATTCGTCGAGAATCACAAGTTTTCCTATGGTCTCGTGGGGACATGTTGATGGAAAACACTTGGCCAGAAATCGAATCCGCCGCAGAAACAATCCCCGACGGAACCGTTCTCGATGGAGAGATCCTCGCAACCGATCAAAGCGGGTCCGTGTTGCCCTTTGATCAATTGCAACGTCGAATCGGCCGGAAACGCGTCGGCAAGAAACTGCTCAGCGAGGTACCCGTTGTTTTTCACGCGTTCGATCTCCTCGAAAAAGATGGTCAAGACATCCGGCAACTACCGTTCCGCGCGCGAAGAGAGCAGCTAGAGAATCTCTTCACAAACGTAAACCATTCAAATCTGACCACGACAGAAGTCGTGCACGTGAACCAATGGAAGACGCTCGCGGACAAACGATCTCGCAGTCGTGAAAATCTTGCTGAAGGCCTGATGCTAAAAGAGGTTGAGTCGCCCTACTCGGTGGGTCGCACTCAGGGACACTGGTGGAAATGGAAAGTGGACCCAGAAACCATCGATGCGGTCTTGATCTATGCACAGAAGGGACATGGCCAGCGGGCGAACCTCTTTTCGGACTACACCTTCGCCGTCTGGGATGACGATGTTCTCGTACCGTTTGCCAAGGCTTACAGTGGTCTAAGTTATCAAGAAATGCGACAAGTGGATCAATTTGTTAGGCAGAACACCAATGAAACCTTCGGGCCGGTAAGAAGCGTCACTCCGAAACTGGTAATGGAAATCGCTTTTGAAGGAATACGCAAAAGCAAAAGACACAAGTGCGGCGTCGCAACTCGATTTCCCCGAATCTCACGATGGAGACACGACAAGCAGCCGGCCGATGCAAACTCCCTATCTGATCTACACCGGCTAATTGAGATTCATCAGGAGCCAGTTGGTGGTCAGTAAAGACAAGGAAAGCGCAATCGAATCACCTTCCAAGCGTGTTGATCGTTACTTTGAGCAACGCGGGTGGAGTCCCTTTCGTTTCCAGCGTTCATGCTGGCGATCCTACCGCAATGGTAACAGCGGAATTCTTCACTCCGTGACTGGTTCAGGTAAAACGCTCGCCGTCTGGCTTGGCCCCGTCTTGAAATGGCTGGCAGAAAACCGAAACCCCGACAAGTGGAACTTTAAGACCCCACCATCAATCAAGGTACTTTGGATCACGCCGATTCGAGCACTTGCTAATGACACCGAAGCAAGCCTGCGGGATCCGATTGATGCATTAGGTCTTCCTTGGTCGATTGAATCACGAACTGGAGATAGTCGTGCCACCGCAAAAACAAGGCAACTAAGGAGACTTCCAACCGCGTTGATCACCACCCCAGAAAGCCTTTCATTGCTACTTACCCATGCAAAGGTGTTAGATCAATTCAAGGGACTTGAGTGCGTGATCGTGGACGAGTGGCACGAACTGCTCGGAACGAAGCGTGGAATCCAAACCGAACTTTCCCTCGCGCGATTGCGGATGCTCAATCCGAACCTCAAAACGTGGGGCCTCTCCGCAACACTCGGCAACCTTGATCAAGCAGCAAGGTCACTCACCGGCATTGACGACGATCGCTCAACACACATCATCGAAGGCCATTCCAAAAAGACGATCGAGTTTGAGTGCATCATTCCAGAATCGGTCGAACGCTTTCCGTGGACCGGTCATATCGGCACCAAAATGGCACCTCAGGTTGCCGACCAACTGGACAACGTTTCAAGCGCATTGATCTTCACCAACACGCGAGCGCAAACAGAAATCTGGTACCAAGAGCTGCTCAAGCAGCGACCAAACTGGGCAGGGAAGATCGCGTTGCATCATGGATCGCTCGACTCGGAAGTTCGCAAGTGGGTCGAAAATGGGCTGCGTGAAGGAAAACTACACGCTGTTGTTTGCACTAGCAGTTTGGATCTTGGTGTGGACTTCACCGCCGTTGATTTAGTCATTCAAGTCGGTAGTCCGAAAGGAGCCGCAAGACTTTTGCAACGTGCAGGCCGCAGCGGTCACCAGCCCGATGCGATCAGCCGATTGTCGTTTGTGCCAACCAATGCACTTGAACTGATCGAACTCTCAGCGGCGCAGGAGGCGATAAAAAATAAAGATCTAGAGTCACGTCGACTGATTGAGAAACCACTCGACGTGCTAGCCCAACACGCGATCTCCGTAGCCATTGGTGGAGGCTTCACTGCTGATGAATTACTACAAGAAATCCGCACTACACATGCTTATCGCCAACTGACGGATCAAGAGTGGCAATGGGTTCTCAGCTTTATTACACACGGAGGCCACTCGTTGCAGGCTTACCCTGATTTCAAGAGAGTTGAGATTAAGGACGGGCGTTATCATGTGACGCAAAGAAGGATCATTACCGCCCATCGAATGAATATCGGGACCATCACATCCGACCAAGCGATGGTCGTTAAATACATGTCGGGAAAGAGACTGGGGATGGTCGAGGAAAACTTCCTCACCAAACTCGAACCTGACGACGTCTTTACCTTCGCTGGAAAGCTTATCTCCCTCGTCCGAATTCACGACAACGTTGCGTACGTTCGGCGGGCCACGGGAAAGTCATCGGCCGTCCCGAGATGGATGGGCGGCCGAATGCCACTTTCTGCGGAACTTGGTGGTCACCTCCGAGCAAAGCTCGACGAAGCGTCCCAAGGTCGCTATCGCGGTCGTGAGATGCAAGCGGTTCGAGGACTTTTGAAGATACAGGAGAAATGGAGCATCATCCCAAATAACCGACAATTGCTAATCGAATCGATCAAGTCTCGCGGAGGATGGCAACTATTCGTTTACTCATTCGAGGGACGCCTTGTTCACGAAGGTCTCGCAGCGGTCGTTGCCCATCGACTATCGCAGAAACAAAAAACCACCTACTCAATTGCGTGCAACGACTATGGCTTTGTGTTGCAATCACCCAAACCATTTGCATTGGATCAACTCAACAGCAGTGACATATTCCGTTCGCACGGAATCCTCGACGACATAATGAATTGTGTCAATTCAACCGAAATGGCGAAGAAGCAATTCCGACAAATCGCAAGGGTAACAGGACTGGTTCAGCAAGGACTTCCACATCGCCAGAAGTCATCCAAGCATCTCAACGCCAGCAGCAATCTCTTCTTCGACGTCTTTCTAAACTTTGACCCGGAAAATCCACTGCTCGAACAAGCAAGGCAAGAAGTTCTCGACTTACAACTTGAGGCTGATCGACTCCGTGACGCTTCCCATCGCATTGAAGAAAGTGAAATCGTGATCAAGACCCCCGCACGTGTCACTCCGCTGGCCTTTCCCTTGTTAGTCGATAAACTGCGAGAACGACTCAGCAGTGAAACACTTGCGGAGAGAGTTCTTAGAATGCAAAAACAACTGGAAAATGCGGCGGGCTAGGTTTTGAAAGACGCGATAGAGATCCGCATCAAGGAACAAGAACTCGTTCTCTTACCCACCGGTGGCGTTTTTCATCGGGTGACAGAGACCCTGTTTGTTACCGATACGCATTTTGGCAAAGACGCCACTTTTCGAAAACACTCGATCCCTGTCCCCAGTGGGTCGACGCGTAGCACGATCTCAAAAATCACGACATTGTTACAACTCACTTCCGCGAAACAATTGATTATTCTTGGAGACATGTTCCATGCGTCGAGTTCATTGTCAGATAACGTCGTAGAGTTGTTGGATCAATTCACCATCTCCGCTCATCCTGGACTGAAAATTTCTTTAATCCCGGGCAACCATGATCAAGGCATAAGAGATCTACCTGAGCAGTGGGGAATCAACCGATTGGAACCAATCACAACTTGGGATGGACTGACACTCTCTCATTTCCCGATCAAGTCACACGATCACATCAGCCCTGTACTTTGCGGGCACGTTCATCCCGCGGTCCGTGTCGGATCGACCACCGACCAACTGAAGCTTCCGTGCTTTTTCCATCGTGGAAACCATCTGATACTACCTGCCATTGGTGAATTCACGGGAACCAAAGTGATTCAACCGAAACCTAAAGATCGGGTGTGGGTTCTAGCTGACGAAAAGGTCATTCCATGGAAAATTTAGCGGCTTCATGTTTCTCAACTATAGACTACCCCGATCCAGCGAATACTTTCAGCTTCGGTTTAATACTGGTAGATTCGCATTTTCATTTGATCATTACGTTTCTAGAACCGAATCACAAAACATGATTGATGGTCTGCCCAATTATTAGTCTTCACCTACATATCATGCATGGCGTTATCGCAGAGTTCGTAGCATTCCATTTAGCGATCGTTGCCAATAGATACTCGAAGATCAATTGGTTAGGCGTTGCAACCCTGCGCCGCTTTCATTGACTCAACCGATACGCGGTAAGTTACTCCTAAGATCGATTGTCAAAGATCGTTTATATACTAAGGGACTCAATATTGTGACGACTCAAATTGTGGCAATCGGAGAGATTCTTTGGGATGTCTTCCCCGATGGCGAAAAGTTTGGAGGAGCACCTGCGAATTTCGCCTGCAGTCTTGCAGAACTCAGCGATGAAACGCATCGTGTCCATATCGTTAGTGCAGTTGGTGATGATGAACTCGGTAGACGTGCCTTTGATTCTCTCGCCCAACGCAATGTGATCACGGATCACGTTCAGGTAAATCAATTCCCGACGGGGCGAGTGGACGTAACGCTCGATGAAGCAGGAGTTGCGAGTTACCAATTTGCCGAGGACTGCGCTTGGGATCATCTTGAATGGAATCCTGCTTTAGCATCTCTGGCCTCCACATCGGTTGCCGTTTGCTATGGAACACTTGGACAAAGAAGCACCCAATCGAGAGCGACCATTATTCAATTTCTTCAGCAGACACCTCCTGCTTGCCTCCGAATTTTTGACGTCAACATTCGTCGACCGTATATCGAGATGGAATGGGTCCTCGAATCGATGAGACATGCTAACATCCTCAAACTCAACGAAGACGAATTGCCCGTGTTAGCCAATCTATGTGATTGCTCTGGCGATGAAATGGACATCACCCGCACACTTGCGAGGCGATTCAACCTCGACCTGATTGCCCTCACGCGTGGTGACCGCGGATCATTGATGGTCACGGCCAGCGAAGCGGTGGATTTCTCTGGGCAAACGATCAATGTTGTGGATACTGTCGGGGCAGGTGATGCGTTCACCGCGTCACTCACCATCAATCAGCTTCAACACAATGACCTCAGCAGCATGTCTCAGCACGCAAATCGAGTCGCCGCTTATGTATGCTCCAACGCGGGAGCGACCATGGGATTCCCAGCGAATCTAAAGCTCTAGCTCAACCGCTCACAACCAAATGCACGTTTCGGGGTACCGCGGAAAGCAATTACATTCCATCACCGCATGATTTTTTCGATGGCCTTACCCCGCGCCAGTTCATCAACGATCTTGTCAAGATAACGCACCTTCTGGGTCAACGGATTGGTAATTTCCTCAACACGGTAACCGCAGACCACACCCGTTATCAGCGATGCATTCGGATTGAGCGACGCTTTCTCAAACATCTCCGCGAAGGTGGTATTGGCTTGAAGCAAATCGTCAATCATCACTTCATCAAAACCAGTCAACCACGTGATTATTTCATTCAGCTCATCTTTCGTCCTACCCTTCTTTTCTGCCTTCGCTTGGTAATGTGGGTAAACGGATGAAAAGGTCATCTTGGCGATCCGTTCATCGTGAGTCAATTTTGCCGCCATCTCTTCATCTCTCTCGTGAATTCCAACAAATACATTACTTTGCGTCTGACTGTCGTCTACTCATGGCAAGACAGTCAAATCGTCGGCGAAGAAAGCTTATAACCATACTTATCATAACTGTAAATTACTTGATAAACCGATCCGAGAAATGGCGAAATAGCCCTTCCATGCAAAGCCTATTGAAACACGTTCAAATGGTTTTTACTGATATACTAAACCTATACTAAACCGACGATTCGCGTTTGCACTTGAGATACACTCACGACAGCCAAAGCGATTCTCCACTGCGCATTTACTCACAGCTCTCCGGCCAACGCTTCTCCCGAACCCAAAAGTCGACCGATGTCAATTCTCTCGTCCTCGATCGTCCTCAATCGAATTTTACCGTTTACGTCATTGATTCTACTATTCGGTTTACTCGATGTTTCAGCCGAGGAAGCATGGTGGCAATTCAGAGGCCCCAACGGGAACGGCCACTACCAAGCAGATGAACTCGTTGACGACTGGACCGAAACCGAAAACATTGCTTGGCGAACCGATATTCATGACCGCGGTTGGTCCTCACCGGTCATAGCGGGAGACCACATTTGGATCACCACAGCAACACGAGATGGTCATAAGTTATTTGCGATCTGTGTGCAAAAAGACAGTGGCGAGGTGATTCACGACCTCCACTTATTTGACGTTGATTCCCCGCAGAAGATTACGGCAGAAAACACTTATGCTACCCCGACTCCTGTCGCGTACGGAAATCATGTCATCGTCCATTTTGGAACTTACGGCACTGCATGCTTAGATGCGAAATCAGGCGAGGTCATTTGGAAACGCCGTGACCTAAACTGTGATCATGAAGTGAACGCGGGACCGGCGAGTTCACCGACCATCATCAATGGTCATCTGATCGTGCACGTCGATGGACGGGATGTCCAGTACATCATCGCTCTTAACCCTAAGACGGGTGAGACGATTTGGAAAACGACTAGGAGTCGAGATTTCTCTGGCATCCCAGTCAATCAACGCAAAGCCTTCTGCATGCCACAATTGTTTTCGAGCGAGCGTGGACCACAGATGATCAGTCCGGCGGGACGTGCAATATATTCGTACGACCTTGAGGGAAAAGAGTTGTGGCGAGTGGAACACCGAGGCTTCTCTGTAGCACCACGCCCAGTAGCCGGCTTTGGAATGGTTTTCTCACTCATTGACCGAGACAATCCGGAACTGTGGGCAATACGTACCGATGGATCAGGTGATGTTACGCAGACACACGTTGCATGGAAAGAGTTCCGAAGCATGCCGCAGCGATGTTCTCCGCTGCTGGTTGACGACCTGCTTTATCTTGTAAACAGAGAGGGGATTGCTTCATGCCTCGAAGCAAAGACAGGTGAACTCGTTTGGAGAGAAAGACTACCGGGCCAATTCTCTGCATCACCGGTGTACTCGAATGGAAAGATGTACTTTTTCAATGAGGATTCAGAAGGCTTTATCCTGGAACCTGGTCGCAATTACCAACTCATAAAAAAGAATACGCTTACGCCACAACGTCTCTTGGCATCACCCGCGATCGATAATAACTCGCTTATTGTGAGAACCGAAAAGGCTCTCTATCGGATAGAAAAAGGAAGGACCAATCCAAAGCCTTTCATGCCTGAACCTGTGAATATGAACCTCAAGGACTTTGTTGGAAAATGGGATATCGGCAAGAATCCTGAGACAGGGAAAGTTGCCTTCGTGATGACACTCCATGCTGACGGAACCGCAAGAAAAAGCCACGTACCTACCTCGACTGGGCAATGGGAAGTCGTTGACGGGGAGGCACGGGTGATCTGGAGCGAAGGCTGGCGTGACATCATTAAAAGAGATGGAGACCGGTATCGAAAAATTGCTTTTGGTCCTGGCAAGGACTTTAGTTCTGCTCCGTCGAATACTGACACAGCACAGAAGCAAAACTAGCGGTACCCGGAAGGGGTCAGGACTTTTATTAAGCGAAAGGGTCCTGCCCCCTTTTCCGCTCCTTGGTGCAAAGCAACGCCGCCCTAAAAGTGCTAATCGAAATAATCCGCACACGAAACGCCACGTTCTTTCTTGAGCCATCGACAAGCTAAATCAATCCAGCGTCCCAGAGATTATTTTTGAACGCACGACGGTCGCCGATCGGCCCGATTGGTGACTCTTCATCTCTAGCACCCAACCATTGTTCAACGATGACGATGATTCGCGCTAACGTCGACCTCTCTTTCTTTCGTCGATTCCTATGGATCGCAATCGCTTGCGTCATCGGAACCGGATGGTGCCTTCTGGATGCCCTGGTCACGTACCCCAGAAAACTTGAGATCTCGGAGGTTTACGAATCGTTTCCGCAAACCGAAGTTGGACTCGGGCAGTGGGAGGCCGAGGCTCAAAAACGCGGCTGGGTAGCAGAAGCTCCTGAAAAAACATCTCACGAACTCGAAGCATTGATTCTCAACCAATACATCTTGATGGCTGGATGCATGGTGGTTGGCGGAATCATGTTCCTAAAATGGTACCTGCCACGAGGTTCATGGGTGGAGGGTAACGACGAGAAGATCCAAGACAGTCGTGGTAAGGAAGTAAAATTGATTCATCTTGTCGGCATTGATAAACGCCGCTGGGAACAAAAAGGGATCGCGGTACTTCATTTCAGCGAAAAGGGACGCAGCAGCAAGTACATTTTAGATGACTTCAAGTTTCATCGCGAAACCATCGGTCAGATCTTGGAATTAGCAGAAGCCAGACTGCAAACGATCATTGAAACATCAAAGACAGAGACCAATCATCTCGAACCACTGGTACCAACCAAGTAGATCAATACGTTGCGTCTATACCTCTAGTGAACACAACGCCTCGGCAAGCCATTGAGCGAAAACACAGAAATCGCCGAATCCCCGTCTGAATGGCAACAGTGGCTGATTTACGTTGGGCCACTAGCGGCCTACATGTTTGTGTCCTCCTTCATTGTGTCGATCTGGGAAAGAATCAACATTCAGCTGATTGCCGGCGATTCCCCAGCAGTCGCCCTAACTGTTGCATGGGCGAGAACGTTCGCCATCGCAGCGATCCTCATTTGGGGAGGAAAAACACTGCTCCGAAGGTTCCCCTTTCAAATCCATTTCTCATCCATCCTGTTTGGTTGCATTGGGGCCATCCTTTGGATTTCAATGTGCAACCTAAATCTCGAGTCAAAGATACTCACCGCTTTGGGGTTTTCCACCGAACTGTTCGGCTCTCGCCAAGCCATCAACCCCTGGGATTTTTATGAGGAATCTCTTTCACGCAATTTGTTTCTTGTTCCCCGCTTGAGCCTTTTAGTGATCGGAGTCCCGATTGCCGAAGAACTTTTCTTACGTGGATTTCTTCTGCGATACCTCAACAATGGTGATTGGTCACGAGTTAAGCTCGAAAGCCTTGACTGGACAGCTATTCCCGTGACGGCCGCCTACGGAGTTTTGACGCACCCGAGTGAATGGATTGCGGCTGCAATCTGGTTTTCAATGGTGAGTGTCTTGATGCTACGAAGCAGAAATCTGTGGGATTGCATCATGGCGCACTCAATCACCAATGCAATCCTTGGCATCTACATCATTCTGTACCAAGACTGGCGATTATGGTGATTTAGGCTTCAAAGCAACTGACGTCAATCCATACACCGGCAGTCGATACAATACGGATTGATGTGACGCCCTTCTTTTAACGCTTCTCAGCGCTGATCCACTGAACCCACCGTAGATATGATGAAAAAACCGTGCTTCCTGTGGTACTTACTAGCAGCCTTGTTTCCCGCCGCAGCTAACGCAGAACCATCGACCAAGCCAAACATCGTCATTATCTACGCGGATGACCTCGGTTATGGTGATGTTAAATGCTACAACACGGAAAGAGGCAAGATCGAGACGCCGTCCATTGATCGACTTGCTGAGCAGGGAATGCGTTTCACGGATGCACACTCATCGTCAGGCGTCTGCTCCCCCTCTAGGTACACCATCCTCACCGGACGCTACCACTGGCGAACTCGATTGCAAAGTGGAATCGTCAGTCTATGGGGTGCACCTGTTATTCCGTCAGATCGTTTAACCATTGGTAGCCTCGCTCAGAAGCATGGTTATCACACAGCATGTATTGGCAAATGGCACTTGGGATGGAATTGGCCAATTCAGCAAGACAAAAAAGCTCTGTTCAGGACCACTGGATACAACGGCAAAAAAGATCTTGTAGCCACTGACGAGCATCGCCAAGCTTGGAGAGAAGCTTTCTCCAAACCGATTACCGAGGGACCCACCGCCGTCGGATTCGATTACTACTTTGGTACCGACGTTCCGAATTGGCCACCGTATTGCTTCATCGAGAACGAGGAAACCGTCGGTATTCCAAGTGAGTACGCAGACCCAGAACTCTTTCTTAAAAACCAAGCTAGCCAGCAGGGGCCGGCGATTGAGAACTGGTCGCTTGAAACAATCCTCCCAACTCTTGCAGATCGCTCCTGTCAGTACATCGAACAAAGATCAAAGGCTGGAACCCCATTCCTCCTCTACCTGCCGCTTACTGCTCCACACACACCACTTTCAGTTAATGAGCAGTGGAAAGGAAAAAGTGGATTGAATCTCTACGCGGATTTTGTCATGGAGACCGATGCGGTGGTTGGACGTGTCATGGACGCCTTGGTCAAAAATCACGTTGACCAAAACACCCTCATTGTTTTTACAAGCGATAACGGATGTGCACCTTACATTGGTGTTACCGATCTTGAAGAAATGGGACATTACCCCAGCGGTCAACTCCGAGGCTACAAAGCGGATGCCTGGGAAGGTGGCCACCGCGTTCCAATGATTGTGCGTTGGGACGGAATTACATCTCCTGGCTCAGTGAGCAATCAACTGGTTCATCAAGCCGATCTACTGGCAACCTTGGCAGAAATCCTTACCTACAATCTTCCGGTGAACGCTGGCGAGGACAGCGTTAGCTTCCTGCCGCTGTTAGAGGGACAAGATACCCCCGTGCGAAGAGAGTCGGTGAGCTGCTCGATACGAGGCATTCCAAGCCTTCGAATGGGATCTTGGAAATACATTCCAGCACCCGGTTCAGGAGGATGGGGTAAAGGCGGGGACCAAAGCCAACCACAACAACTTTATGACCTAAGCGAGGATCTCGGTGAAGCACATAATCTTGCGGCAGACAATCCCGATCGGATCAAAGAGATGAAACGCACCCTCGAGTCGATCATCACTAGAGGACGCAGCACTCCAGGTGCTCCACAAAAAAATGACATCAAAGTCAAACGATACGTAGTAACAGTGGCGAATTAATAAGGATCGACTCAACGGCGCGAGCCTTTTGCGAATCGACCCATCGTCTTCGTTTAAGTCACCACTTCTTAAGCCCTAGCAAGGGTCCCTGAGTATCCAGCAAAGGTGTCCGTCTCAACTCCCAAGCGTTGCAGGATTGTGACAAAGAGGTGAGCTAGCGGTAGCTCTTCTGATTTCATTTCACCGCGCCATCCGGCATCCGTGATGATTCCTGCGCCAGCTTGGTTGTCATCGTTGCCGCTGCCAAACTTGAGATATCGTCCATTTTGGAATCCTAAATTCGAGCCACCCGCTGAAATGATCGGGTAGTTCCTTGAAAGATGGAAACTGCTTGATGCTGACCCATGCATGGCAAAGGTGTTGTCGAGAAGATTGCCGTTTCCATCTGGCTCCGGTGTCTCCCTAAGCCGCTGTATGAACCGACCAAACTCCTCAGCTTGATAACGGTTATAGGTTCCTAAATTCTCCCATCCACCCGGCTCTTTAACCGCGTGTGTTAAACCGTGCGCTCCGCCGAGCCCAACCGCAAGTGAAAGAAGATCATGCGGACCCTCTCCATTTTCTCTTCCCAGCTGAAACGTCACAACACGAGTTGAATCACTCATGAATGCAAGATAGATCAATTCGTACATTGTCTGGAAGTAAAGTCTGGCCTCTTTGGGTTCTGCATCCAACACCAAGCGAGTCGAATCGACCGTTGGTACTGGTGTATCGAGCCATTTTTGTGCCTTAACCAGTTTGACTTCAGTGTCACGTACAGAATCGAGATATTGATCCAGTGTGTGCCTGTCCTGTTTTGAAAGTTGTCGCCTGAGTGATTGAGTGTTGTCGATTAGCAGATCCAACGCACTCTTACTGCGGGCAAGTTGATCCGCCGCCTCTTTCCCGCTGGTTACGAATAATGCATCAAAGATTTGCTTCGGCCGATTCATCGCTGGGATAGGTCTTCCATCACGATTGAATGACTGAGTCTGTGCACCGCGTGGTCCCCCAACACCGCCGTTGGTGGACATCACCAAAGACGAGAATCTCGTGGATTCGCCTGCCACCTCAGCGATCACTTGATCCAATGAGATTGTGTTTTGATAAGGGCCGTGACCACCAACATCAGCCCCTGTAAGGTACTGGTCAGCATTTGAATGGCCGTGAACTCGCCTCGCCGCGGGATGCGAAAGCCCAGAATAGATCGTAATCTCATCTCGCAATGGCTCGAGCACATCGAGAACTTTTGTCAATTCGAAGTCTCGTTCTCCTCCACGCGGGAACCAACTCCAATCCTTCCATGCAGGATCAGATTTTAGTGGAAGCCCCACACCATCTGGATGATAAATACTGACAAAACGTTTCGGCGTCATCGCCGTATCTTTGACATCAGCAGCAAAAGCTTCAAACCAAGGGAGTGATAACGCGACTCCAGCACCCTGTAAAAAATGCCGTCGATTAGCTGATTCGTTGCTGATCTTCATCGCAAACCTCTTTGTGGTTTCTTCTCGCATCACAAGCCATCACAACAATATTCTAATTCAGCCGTTGCGTGCTTGCAGTCAATCCTTCGTCGATAAGCATCCAAATCTCATCGAATTGAACGGTCACATCATCCAAAATTGAGTAGCCTGAATCGCAGGATCACTACTTTTGCTCGCCCTGCAGAAACAGTTCACTTTGAATGATCAGCTTGACTAGGTCTCTGAGTCCATCTCCATTGCGACGTAAATCCCCAACAATGGACTCGAGCTCTTCGTGATCAGCCAACGACAAATTCCTGCCCAACGCGTAACTGGCCAATTTGTGTACGACTGCCTCGGCAAACTGATCCTGCCTTTCAGATAACAAATACCCCTTCAGCCCGTCCATCCCATCGAGAGTATGACCGTTGTAGAGAACGGATGTTGCATCAACAGGGTTGCCTTCGATGCGAGTGCGAAATCCTCCCAACGCATCGTACTGTTCAAACGCAATCCCCCACGGGTCAATTCTTGCGTGACAAGATCGACAAGCAGCCTGATCACGATGATCTGCCAAGCGTTCTTTCAGGGTCATTTCCAAGATCCGCGGATCCGTTAGATCCACTTCAGGGACGTTTGGAGGTGGCGGCGGCGGTGGATCATGAAGGATGGTTTCTAACATCCAAACACCACGTTTGAGGGGATGGGAGTCCTTGCCATCAGAATTCATCGCGAGGATCGCCGCTGTAGTCAGCAGGCCACCGCGATGCTGATCCACTGAGACCTCAACCGCACGAAACGCGGGACCATAGACGTCACGCACTCCATAATGCCTTGCAAGCCGTTCGTTCAACATTAGGTGATCCGAGTGCAGCAGGTCAAAGATGCTTGCGTTACGATCCAACAAGTCCTGAAAGAACGCGATCGGCTCTTCTTTCATTGCTGACAAAAGATCAGCATCTTTGATGTGCGATGTCGATTCGATCCCGTCTAGCCCCAACCACTGGGAAACAAAATGGTGAGCAAATCGATGAGCCTTGGGATCCGCCAAGAGGCGATTGATCTGATGATCCAAGACTTCGGGTCTAGCGAGCTCTCCCGCTTCGGCGCACGCCAACAACTGCTCATCAGGGATACTTGACCAAAGCAACAAAGCGAGGCGTCTCGCGAGTTCGAATTGTCCAAAAACCGCCGCCCCCTCAGCGGCGTCACTGAATTCTCTCCGCGTCACATAAAGGAACTCTGGTGTCGCCAAAACGGTTGCCAACACCTCCACCATCGCATCCTCGAAACGCTCGTAATCACCGCGATATTGGTCAAATAGAACCAATAGTCTTTCAACCTCAGTTGAATCGACCGGACGCCCCCAAACCTTCCGAAGAAAACGCAGCAGAATCTCTCGAGCATAACGACGTTCATCCTCGATCAGGGAATCATCAAAAAATAAACTCTGATGACTACGAGGAGGCCAATGATCATAGTGAGGAGCATTAATCTCGATCCGATGAATTAGCACGTGAAACGAGTTATCCGCACCATTCGAATTCGCAATGTTGCGGATATGCAAAAATTCGTCGCGTCTCGGGAACGTGGTTTCTAACTTTCGAAATGGATTGCGTTGTATATCCTGCAGAGGAATATCGAAATGCACCCACTCAGGTTCGTCCGAAGATGCAGTTACGGGAACGTCTGATTCGCTAATCTCATTCATAAAATTTGCGTTATTGCTGGTGTGAGCACTAAACACCAAACGCAAAGAGGCAAACTCGGTCGGTTCCTGAGTCGAACGACTCACCAACAAGCGAACCCGCATTACGCCATCATCAGGCAAGAAGCGGTCAAGATTCATCTTAAGCTCTCCGGATCGCGGGAGCGCGAGCACCACGTCCGAACCATCCTCCCCAGCGGTTTGCGCCAAACCAGCTTCCTCATCGATCGGTTTCCAACTGCCATTAGAAAAAGGAATCCCGCGTTGCGATGACTGATCCCAAAGGTGAGATCGACGCCGATGATTAGCGACACCCTCATCCTGTAACGAAAAGAGTTTGTCGGGCGAAGCCTCCATCGCGGCTACCATCTCTCTTTTCATCTCAACCAAATACCGAACAGGATTCGGTCTTATTTCCGGCGCGATCACACGACTCAACGCATCACGTGCGATCTTTCGGTAAATCTCGAATTGCATGACTGACATCTGCAAGCGATCGGCATTATTCTTGAATCCTTCTTCGGATGTCGTCTCCGAAGGTAAGTCGCCAGCTAATGAAAAAGGTAGACCAAGAATATCTTGGAGTGCGTAATCGTATTCGTAGTTGGTTAGTCTTCGAAAAGTGGATCGACTACCGTTGCGACGCATTGCGGCTGAAGCCTTCGCTAACTCCCCACTCAACCATTCAATAACTTGAGACCGCTCGTCGTCTGTCATGACATGATCCTCATCATCCTGAGGAGGCATCTCAAGGTGGCTCACAGCGCTGTAAATTTCACGCCACTGATCCACATCGGCTCCCGAGAGCAGATCTGGATCAATCTTATCCACACGGAGTCGCCCCTCCGCATCCTCTGGTCCGTGACAAGCCATGCATCGCTGAACGAGAATCGGTTTGACCGATTGCTGGTATTGATCAATGGAAGCGTCCAGAACTTGGGATGTATTACCAGTTGTGATCGCCGTCGCCTGGCCTGTTAAAAATCTTGATCGCTTACGACCCAATTCGCGAGCCTGATCCAATGTGACCGTCTCGGTTCCCTCATTTTTGATCGCCTGCTGAGCATGCGACTGATTCGCAAGACACAATACGAGCAGCACGAAGGCAGTGCACGCATAGCAACGCTCGTTAAAATTCAATCTTGCCCTGATGGCTACACCTTTCGTTCGGTTTCGAAACATCCCATTCATCTAAAGCGATGGAAGTTGACTTCCCGCAAATCTTTCAATCATTGCACCGGTAGAACATGTACCGCAATCGTGGTTGATCTCCAACTCATGAAACACCGATTCGAAGATCCTCACCACCACTCGAGAGCCACCCTTGTACAATCGTAAGTCACGGCTATTTTTCAACCATCAAAGCGTACCACACACAGCAGCAAGGTTTGCCGGTGACCTGGTCCCTAGTTCTCAATTCTGAATCCGTGCGCCCGCTGCAGGCTTTGAGTTCGCAGTCTTCGGAAAAGGCATTTTTGCATCCACCTCGGTGCGCCAACGATGAAACAAACCTCGTAATTCACCCACAATCTCCGGCTTTGCTTTTACAAGATCATTCTTCTCTCCCGGATCATCAACGAGATCAAAGAGTTGCAAGGTCTCATTCTCGTAGTACTCAAGCAATTTGTAACGTCCGGAACGGACTGCACCACCAGGGCTTTGATATCCGTGGTTGCTGTAATGGGGAAAGTGCCAAAAAATTGGTCCCCTTTGGTGTTTACGCATTTTAAGTGCGGGCAAAAAACTCACGCCATCTAGATGCTGCTGAGGTACCAATGGCAAATCGAGCATATCAAGAATCGTGGGATAAAAGTCAGTCCCCGTAACGACGGCATCAGACAAAGTATGCTGCGGAACTTTTCCTTCCCAATGCACGATTAAGGGAACGCGAATTCCACCTTCATAGTTCCAACCTTTTGCACCTCGCAGAGGCAAATTAGAACTCGCATACCGACTGTTCAACACTTCCTTCGAATGATGGATTCCTCGATATTGATTCGAAGCGGACATGCCTCCATTGTCAGATGTAAAGATGATGATCGTGTTCTGATCCAACCCAAGTTCGGTCAGCTTAGCTCGAATTCGTCCCAAACTCTGATCCGTTGCCTCAACCATCGCAGCGAACTGAACGTTGTCCTGCTTTTGCTTCACCCACCAAACTCTTGCCTCGCGGTGTGTGATCTCTTCATCTTGGGAGATCAAGCGTTCCATTTCCTCAGGTGAAATCGTCGGGGAACTCGGGTCTGCCTCAAGAATGTAATCGGGTCCATCTGGTCGCTTGAGGAGTGCCAGCTTCTCGCGATACTTCTCCACCAAATCCTTCCTACCTTGAATCGGATCATGAACGGAGAAATGCTCGAGGTGAACAAAGAATGGGCGGTCCTGATTTCTCTCAATAAAATCGATCGCAGCGTCAGTCAATTTGTCGGTAAAGTAATCTCCCTCAGTTGACTCGAGCGTCCGGCTATAAGTCGGGGAAAACGGATGATAATAAGAGCGAACCCAACCCGTGATCGATTCATCAAATCCGTATGACTTAGGGTCACGGTTTAGGTGAGCCTTACCATAGTTGGCAGTCGCGTAACCATGTTGCTTGAGCGTTGCGGCCAAAGTCTGCTCACCGAGTGGTAACGCAGTAACTTTCTCACCATGGTGCAATTTCTCGTAATCCCTTTCCGGCCTCCCAGCAAGCCATTCCGTTAGATTCAGCCGCGCCGGATATTTCCCCGTAAGGATACTCGCTCGACTCGGCGAACAGACGTGGCAAGTTGCGTATGCATTTTCAAAACGCATTCCTTCGCGTGCCAACCGATCAATTGCCGGGGTCTCGTAGAATTCACTCCCGTAGCAACCAAGGTCTCGATAACCGAGATCGTCCACCAAGAAGAAAACCACATTTGGCATCTGGCCCGCAAAACCATTAGCACAAAGGGTTGCAAAACCCGTTACCATCACCAGCATGATGGCTTGACACTTGTTGTTCCACATCCGCCCACGCACCTCATCGTTGAAGCAAAATGATAAATCTCTCCGACGTTGCATGCGAAGTGAACTCCGTCGGCAAAGAATCGTCCGATGAATCAATTACGCTGAAAAGAATTAGCGTTTCTTATCATCAAGATTTTCTTTGATCCGCTCATCACTCACCGTCGGTGTAGGACAACCTTGATCGGGCACTTCCACGTTGGCTGTCCAAAGGATCGCATTGAGAACTATTTTGAGGAAGTTCTCGTTCTGCCAACTGACGTGATTATGAGCACCGGTAAAACCAAACCCTCTACCACCTGCAGGTCGCTGGTAAGCCCATGCGACCACCTGAGGAATCCCCTCTCCTACGGCTTTGCGGACGGTTGGGTTTCCACTGCGTGGACCGTCGGGCCTCCTAAGTGTTTCTGGTGGCGGCAAATCGAACAAGATCGGAGTAACCCCCTTCATCTCATCAACAAATCTCATGTGATAGTACCACTCATCGTTGACACTAAATGGTGAGACTCCGTTAGTGATGGGATGATCGGGTAGGCGTTTGAATTGCGGTGACCAATGCGGATTGACAGACCAATCAAGATCACAGAACCCGCCCATCCACTCGAGAAATTTCTCGCCGGGCTTTCCTTTTTCCGCCTCAGTCGCCCAATGAATCATGACCACACCAACGCCTGATTTCATCAATTGATCAAACTCGTCAAGGTGCGCATTGAGCACGTGCCCCTGATGCCCAGTACAAAAAATGACAACGGTCGATGCATCATCGAAAACGGATGTATCCTCCGGATAACCTGGGTGTGGAACCATCGTGCAAGCGACATTCAAACCAGAACGCTCCAATGCATCCGCCAAGATCATGTTTCCCGCCCGATGCTCATGTGCCATCGGGCCATGGCTCGGTGAACCGGAGATAAAAACAACCTTGGACTTATCGCCAACCTTCTCTTCCACAGCATCAGCGCCGCAAACGAAGTCAAGACAAGAGCCCAACACGGAAAACAAAACGGCCGCCGCGCAAATCAACTTTCGAAGCGACAAAAAAGGGGTTAACACTCCACTCACGACAACTCACTCCGATACAACTTGAATCTTATTCCAATACGCCCACTCGTTATGCCAATCATTCGCTACATTTTCAATGGAAAGACTAATGGCCTGTCCCGCGTAACGACTCAGGTCAACAGTTAAATTTAACCATTCATCTGATTGAACCGTGGCAGAACTGATTACTTGCTCAGCGAGTAATTCTTGATTCGCTTTGACACGCAACAGCCAATCTCCATGAGGATGATGAGACACACGAAGCCGAAGAGAAGTCTGCTTACCAGTAGGAACCTGAACACGTCTCTTACTGATAACACAGGGGGTCTTTCGATCCTGTGGGTGAGTTTGCACGGCTGTTTGATTTCTAAACGAAGCATGCTTGACCACCCCGCCTTCCCCGACGGACGCAACTTTTAGCCCCGACATCAAACTCTGAACGGCTTGATTCCATGCGACTGTCCGCTGAGCTTCTCCCAACGACGAAGGATCCAAATCACCCGTCACCAAGCGACGAGCGACAAACTCTTGGATCTGCGGAATTTTACCGCCGACTGCGAGTGCGAGCGATTGCTCTGGATGCTCTGGAACCATCGGCTCCAAAGCAAACCAATACATCCGCGGGAGATTATTGTCGCTGACATCCTCTTCGTGAGAAATCAGACCCTTGAGTACGTTCCATCGTTGCGCGTACTGAAGACGCTGAACCGCAGAGGCTAAGTACAATCTGACAATTGGAGATTCGTCCTCTGCAGCCATGCTAGAGAATCGATAGAGCAACTCCTGATCGAGTTCTATCCCTGTGTGTGAATTTGGCTGAAAAGCATTGCAGCCACTCTCATCTGTAATCAGCTGAATACTCCATGCTCGGATATACGGGTCAGCGTGTTCAAGAAAACCCCTCAAATTCTGCTCACTCAGGCCTCCAGTTACGTGTAGAGCCCAGAAAGCTCTCAGCCTACGAGCTGAGGTCGACGCCTCTTCTAGTTGTCGTTTCAACAAACCATGAACAAGTTCACGATCCAAACGTCCGGAGACGGCTCGATACTGCAAAAGAGTCCTTGCCTGCCTGACATACCAATCGTTGGCATGCTTCTGCAGTTCAACCAACTCTGCGTCACTGGCATCTCTCAAGTTTGGGCGAGATCCAACCTGATGTCCTGTCGGCATCACTCGGTAAACTCTCCCGCTATTGGGAAACTTGACAGCGTTCCCACAGACATCCTGATCATGCCAATCGAGCAGATAGACTCCACCTTCGGGGCCAATCTCAACACTGAACCCGACCCAAGCCAAATCGTTTGTGGGCATGAAGTCATTACCATGTTTTCCGATATAGCTTGAGCCACTGGGAACCATGATGTCAGTCAACACAGCATGTTCATGAATGTTGCACATGAACAAGCGATCGCGATACTGCTTCGGAAACGTATCGGCTAGATAAAACCTCGCACCGCCGTGCGCGGAGAGATGACTGTGATCTCGGATCGTCTTGATGTCATCGTAGACGTACGGGTTCACATGTGGCCGGCTCTGCTTGTGGTAGGTCCCCCCCTGAACAACATGAAAAAGATGAGGGATCACACAGCACGTTGCAAATCCCTGACCATGATCGTTGAAATCAAATCCCCAAGGATTGGAGAGTCCTCGAGCAAAAATCTCAAAAGTGCCTCGGACAGGATGGTAACGCCAGATGCCGCCATCGATGAACTGCCGCTTAGAATCACCATCTCCCGGCTTCCCTACTCTTGATTCAGTGAACACACCATGGCAACCGTAAAGCCATCCGTCGGGTCCCCAAATAAAACTATTCAGCGTCTCATGACGGTCATTGATTCCCCAACCGTCCAATAGGACCTGTGGCGGTCCATCTGGAACATCATCTCCATCCTTGTCTGGGATGAAGGTTAAATGAGGTGGCGAACCGACAAAGACTCCACCAAAACCGCATGCTAACCCCGACGTGAAAGTGAGTTCATCCGTGAAAGTTTTCTTTTTATCAAACACGCCGTCTCCATCAGTATCCTCCAATATCTGAATCCGACTCACTCGATCGTCGGTGTGCTGCCGCCGCGTCTGATAATTAAAATTCTCGGCGATCCACATTCTGCCTCGATCATCAAAACAAAATGCAATCGGCTCTGCGATATCGGGTTCCGAGGCAAAGACCGAGACTTCAAACCCATCCGGTATCGACATCTTCCCAACCGCCTCAGACGGACTCAGGAACGGAGCGTCACTATCACGATGCTGCTTCTTCGGTAGCAGATTCACTCCGTCTTCCGCCTGCACCACCACGGCTGCGAAGCTATGGACCAACATCAATACGATCACCAGCACGAAAGACGTTCTTTCTTTCCAGATCAGATGACGAACAACTCTGTTCATGCACTGTTGGAAAACAGGACTCGACTGGTCACTGAACAACTCCATCTCTCTCCCTCTCGGTGAATCCTTACTCATTGATCCATCTCCACTTGTTGAGTCGTTCGAAGGTACTTAATCAGATCCAAAACTTCCTCAGGCGTCATCTGATCCAGCTGGCCCTCGGGCATCATCGACTTTGGAGAGATTTTTCGCTGCTCAATATCCTCTTTCGCAATCACGACACGCGGCTGCTCGGGTGTCTTCAAGACAATCCTTCTTGCATCTTCCTCTGCCAGAACACCATTTACAGAACGTCCATCAACGGTAAGAACCGACACGGTTCGATACGCATCCGGCACGTCGTAGCTAGGATCAACACTATTGAGGAGGATGTAGTCGAGATTTGCACGATTGGAACCGGTTAGATCTGGCCCCACTTTTCCACCGGCCCCATAGAGCATGTGACAAGCTGCACATGTTTTTTCGTACACGGCACGACCACGAGCAGCACTCGCTGTGGCCAATGCATCCGGATTGCATAATGCCTTGTACTTCGCCAGCACTTTTGTCCGATCCTGAGCAACTTCCCGAACCTCACCGAAGACATCGATGAATGGTTCCCCCAGCAAATCGGTCAAAGATCGTGCCACCTGTGCGGGGATTGCTCCCCGCTCAATCCGCTGACTCTTCAAGGCGTTCAGCAGCAGTTCTGCGTACACCTTTCGCGAAGCAAGGGTTTCGATCACGGCTCGCTGTTGCTGAGAGTTGAAGTCCGAATAGCGATCAAGAAGCAATTGACTCGCTTTTTTATTCTCGACGATTGCAACTCCTCTGATTGCATCGACTGTCATTCCTGGCTCATCCATCAGTTGAACCAACAATTCGGATGCCTCACGATTCTGTTGATTCAATAACCGACCCAGTGCGTCTCGCCGTGCATCAACCGGAAGCGATCGATCCAGAACGTCGTTCAAAGCTTTCTCGACCGCGGCCTGATCTCCAAAAACCTGCGACAACGCGGCCGCGCGCTCGCGAACCCGCGCATCGTCACTCCGGCTCAACTTCTCGTAGAGTGACCCCCACGACTCAGGCGGCACGACATCTCGCCTCCCCTCCAGCCCACTCAACATCCCCTTCATTAGAGATACCTGGACCGCTGGATCATCCGATGCTCGGATGGTCCGAATCAACACTTGGAAAATCTGCTGTTCATCAGCGGATACCCGTGCAGGCCGCAACATTGCAACGATACCGATGCAGAAAAAAAACCTCACCCATTTCATGATTTTACTACCTCGAAATCCCTAAAACGGATTGAACTTGCGAAGAAAAGGTGTCAAGCAACTAGCCACTATTGTGGGCATCGCCTCCCCGCCTCGACAGTCTACACCTACTTTAACCACGAGCGGAAACCACAATGGAATGAACTAGGCAATCCAATCTTGAATGACCTTGCCACCAACATCCGTCAAACGAAAATCACGACCTTGGAAGCGATACGTGAGTTTCAAATGATCGAGCCCAAATTGATGCAGCATGGTGGCATGTAAATCGTTGACGTGTACGGGGTTTTCCTCAACATTCCACCCAATTTCATCTGTCTTGCCGTAAGTTTTACCACCCTTAAGCCCACCCCCCGCAAGCAGCATCGTGTAGGCAAAAGGATGATGGTCACGCCCTGTGTTCGCTGCCCGACCCGCTCGATTCTCACCGAGCGGCGTTCGACCAAATTCACTCCCCCAAACCACCATCGTCGAATCTAACATCCCTCGCTGCTTCAAGTCTTTTATCAGGGCTGCTATCGGCTGATCGACACACTCCGCATTATGACCGAGGTGAAAATCAAGCTCGCTGTGCTGATCCCATGAAGCATGAATGATATTGATGAATCGTACACCACGTTCCACCATTCGCCTGGCTAGAAGGCAGTTTTTCGCAAAGGTGTCGTAGGTCTTCAAATGCCCCAGTGACCCTCGCCACACTTTTTCTGGCTCGGGACGACCAACCCCGTACTCATCGAGCGTCTTCTGAGACTCACTTGATAAATCAATTAGTTCAGGAGCGGCTGCTTGCATTCGGCTAGCGAGTTCAAAGTTTGCAATGCGACTTGCAATCTCTGGATCGTGGACCTCTTGATAGCGACGGTGATTCGCGGATGACAAAGCATCCAAACCTGCTCGCTGCAACTCCTCAGGTAGGCCGTTCGGATTCTGCAAGTTCAGAACGGGTTCCCCTTGATTACGAAACAACACACCGCCATAAGAGGATGGCAAAAATCCACTCTGATAGAGCGTTGCACCGCCACTGCTACCCCGGCCCGCAGTCAAAACTACATAACCTGGCAAGTCTTTGGATTCACTACCAAGTCCGTAATGAATCCACGAGCCCATCGCCGGCATCCCAAACCGAGAAACGCCACACTGCATCAACAACTGGCCTGGGTGATGATTGAACTCATCACTGTGTAGGCTACGAACCATCAATAGATCGTCAGCAACACTCCCCAAATTCGGAAGCCAATCGGAAAACTCCATTCCTGATTGCCCGTGTTTTTTAAACTTTCTCGAAGATCCCATCAGCGTTGCTGAATCAGGCTTGATGAATGCAAACCTCGCCTTAT
Source organism: uncultured Rubripirellula sp. (assembly GCA_938045805.1). Taxonomy (GTDB): domain Bacteria; phylum Planctomycetota; class Planctomycetia; order Pirellulales; family Pirellulaceae; genus Rubripirellula. The sequence continues at coordinate 59,020 of CALIBL010000035.1, forward strand.
CTAGCACTGACTTGGGTAGCTTTTGTCCGTGCAGTTCATTTAGCTTGGGTTTCGGGTCAAAGAGATCAAGCTGGGACGGTGCTCCGGCCATGTAAATAAAAATGCATGCTTTTGCTTTTGCATCAAAGTGCGGCGGGCGGACGGTTCCACTCGGTGAATCGATTGCGTTCTCAGCCCTCAACAGACCTTCATCGGTGAGCATCGAACCGAGGGCCATCCCACCCAAACCACTCGCCGTTGTCGTCAAAAACTCACGACGCTGCTTCATCTGCTGGTGATTCATACTTGCTAAAAAATCTCGAGTAACACTTTTGGGCAACTCAACGCTTCACAATTTGCCCCAAGGAGGATCCACGCCTCATTCTCGGGTGAGAAATTCGTCAAGATTCAAAATCATTCTGACGGTTGCCACCCACGCGGCATTCTCAACCGCATCCACGGACACTACTCCATGTCCTTCGATCATTGCCTCCGCTTCCTCCCGGTGGTTCGCGTACCAAGATCGACTCACATCCAGGAGGCTTTGGAAATCATCAACTTCGTCCGCCTCTGGTATTCTCGCAACACACAAACTCATGGCATGACGAATTCTTTGCCGATCGTCCTGCAGTGAGTCCTCATTGAGAAGCCGAGCGGCCAAAGCCTGAGCAGCTTCCACAAACGTCGCGTTATTGAGAGTCACCAGCGCTCCGATCGGCGTATTACTTCGATCCCGCTGAACGTTCGCCACATTTGAATCAGGGCAGTCGAAGGTAATCAGATTGGGATGCGGGGCGGTACGCTTGAAGTAGGTGTAGAGCCCCCTACGATACCGATCCTCCCCAGAACTCACATTCCATTTGAAACTGCTGTTGTAGGTGAGGTCCGTCACGCTCGGAGGGATTGGCGGAAAGACACTCGGACCGCCAACTTTGTCAGAAAGAAGGCCGCTCACGGCCAGCGAAATGTCTCGTATGATTTCAGCTTCAACTCGAAACCGGTTCTGTCGATGCAGCAACCGATTACTCGGATCGACCTGCACCAGTTCCGGACGGTGAATTGATGCCTGCTGGTAAGTTGCTGACATCACGATGTACTTGATTAACCGCTTCCTGGACCAGCCTTCGCCAATCAGTTTGGAAGCCAAGTGATCAAGCAATTTCGGGTGAGACGGTGAATCCCCTCGCACCCCAAAATCATTCATCGTCGGCACAATTCCAGCCCCGAATAGGTGATACCACACATGGTTTGCCGATACTCGAGGAACAAGTGGATTCTCATCGCTCACTAACCACTGGGCAAGGTCCAAACGATCGGTGGCGGACTTACCCTCTCGAGATACAATTTCTGGCAAAGTCGCGAACGTTCCTGTACTGACTTTCTCCTGAGGTTGTTTAAATTCACCACGTCGCAAGACATGCGTCTGCCGAAGATCAGACTGCCGCTCACGAATCACTCGGACCTTCATCGCCTCTTGTGCTAAGTCTGCTTGCAGCTTTCCGATTTCTTTTTCGAGTTTTTTACTCGCGGAATCCAGAGAAGCTTGATACCCAACAAGAGCGTCGATCGCTTGATCATCTTTTCTCTTGTCAATGATTATGCTGCGAATCTCTTTCGGAACGGTTGGACCTGTGGTCTGGCCGGTTAATAAATTGATGCGAAAGCGACCGATTGTGTGCTGTGTTCCATAGGTTTGGTTCAGAACGATCTGTAAAAAACGCTTGCCGTGTGCGATCGGACTCTCCAACGAAAACGTCGCGGAGTGCATGACACCGAACTGAGGCGAGATGGCCCATCCTGTTCCTTGCTTACCTGTCCCCTCCACCCCATCAATCGCGTCAACCACTGGCCATCCATCCTGCGAGAAGTCTGCTGAAGCACCTGCAAAGGCCTGCTTCAAATCCAAGTTCCACTCGGGACCATCTGAAGCGTACATCCGAACTTCGTTCAAGACAAAGTTCCCGTGTTCGGTACGGCCCGGGCCGTTCTGCCCAAGAGATTCGTGTGGAAAAACGTGCAACTGCAAGCCCGTCACAAGATCAACATCAACCTCACCTTCAATCGTGTATTTTGCTGATTCGGGATTCGCGCCTTCGGCCAAGTAGGAACCGTCATCCAACTTCGTAAACACCACACCCTCTGGACCCGTGATACGCAACACGTTCAGAGAATGCTCTTTGACCTCATCTTCGAGTTCATCAAGCACACGACGAGTGATGTCTGGAAACCACTCGTCCTTCGATCTCGCAAGCTCATCCCGCCGCTGCTTCAACTGTTGTTGAGTTGATCGCAGACGTTCCTCAAGGGATTTATATGAGGCAGGATCTTTAGGAATCTCAACATTCACCTCGTCTCCATTATTGAAGTAAGCGAAAAGCTGATAGTATTCCTTGTGGGAAATCTGGTCGTACTTGTGCGAATGACACCTCGCACATCCAACACTCAGTCCTAACCAAACAGTTCCAAGTGTTTCTGTTCGATCCATGACTGCAGCGACTCGCCATTGCTCACGATCTGTTCCGCCCTCCGTATTCGTCAATGTCTGACGGTGAAAGGCGGTGGCAAGCGTTGCATCTGAAGCATCTCCGGAGAGCATATCACCAGCGAGTTGCTGAATCGTGAATTGATCAAATGGCAAATCCTCGTTGATCGCATTGATCACCCAATCTCGATACTTCCAGGCATCCGGCCGATTGTTGTCTTTTTCATATCCATCGGAGTCTGCGTAGCGAGCCTTATCCAGCCAGTGCCTTCCCCAACGCTCCCCAAAATGCTTCGACGACAATAACCGGTCCACCAATTGCTCGTAAGCGGATGCCGAATGATCGGCGAGGAAGGCTGCCACATCCTCGGGACTCGGAGGCAAGCCAATCAAATCATAGTGAAGACGCTTGATCAAAGTTGCCGGATTAGCAACCGGCGATGGTTTGATCTCAGCTTGCTCAAGACGCGACAGGACGAAATGGTCCAACTCCACTTTGGGCCACGTCACATCTTCCAAAACCGGTACTTCACCGGAATCAAGAGCAGCATAGGCCCAGTGGACATCCCACTTCGCCCCCGATTCAATCCACCGTTCCAACATTTCGACCTCGGCCTCACTGAGCCGATCACCTTCGGGAGGCATTTGCAAATCTGGATCGCGCGACAGGACACGATGCATCAACTCGCTCTCTGAAGCTTTACCGCGGATAATTGGATGCTTACCGGAATCCGCTTGGGCCAGAGCTGCTTCAACGCGATGGAACTGCACTCCACCTTCAGACTGATCAGGACCGTGACAGACAAGACAATGCTTGGCAAAGATTGGCTGTATGTCGCGAGCAAATCGCACTTGCGTTGAGGAATCATCTTCTGCGAAGGAAAACGGCGACGTGTAAAATCCATTGATTAAGCAATAGAGTAATACTGCTGCAGGTACTTTCATCTTCCAAAGGAAGCCAGCGCAGCGAGCACGTACATCAGTACCAATGGTTCGCCCCCTGAATTCAGAGTTGCGGAACTTAGCACCAAACTTCGAACCGAACGTACTGAGTTTTCCAATCACCATTATTTTCTCTCTTCCCGTCAATCCATCCATGTTTGCCTCAGTCGACAGCTCATCCATACTCAACAGGTTTTTCATCACCTAAACGAACGCGATGCCGTAACGTGAGACTCCGCTCTGCAAAACGCTCACTGTTATAAAATACACCATCTCCGAACCCATCGCAGAAACGCGACGTACGTCACGCCCCTAAAACGTGATTGGCAACTCAAACATCCTCCGATTAGCGAGACGCTCCTCGGTGTCCATTCCAGTAGCTACCTCGCTCTCGCTGCACCAGACCTGTGACGAGTATAATTGACGCGGAAAGTTCCCCTTAGCGAGTCGTGGCCTCGAGAACACAACCGGCGATTTCCCATGAACGCTCAGTTTGCAGACGACGCACAAACAACAATGGATCCATTTATCTCATGAAAGCCGCTCTACTTTCACTGATTGCTATTCTAGCGTCAGCCTCGCATGTGGCAGCACAAACTAATCCGAATATTGTTTGGTTTGTTGTTGATGATATGTCTGCCAACTTATCGTGTTATGGAGAATCTAAAATCTCCACTCCGAATCTGGATCGTCTTGCCGAGCAAGGCATACGATTCACACGTGCCTACGCGACCTCACCTGTCTGCTCGACATTTCGATCGTCGTTGATCACAGGAATGTATCAAACATCGATTGGTGTCCATCACCATCGCAGTGGTCGCTCTGAGAAAAACCCAATCGTGCTCCCCAATGGCGTGCTTCCACTTCCCGTCCTTTTCAAGAAGCACGGATACCACACCTGCAACGGAAGCGGTTTAACGAATCTAGACTTTCGAACTCAACCCAAAAACAGTCGCACTCAGAATCGACTCGGCAAAACGGATTACAACTTCACTTGGGATTCATCGATGTATGATTCCAATGATTGGTCTAACCGCGATCCCAATCAGCCATTTTTTATGCAGGTCCAGCTACACGGCGGAAAGCTACGTGGCGCTTCAAGGGCACAGTATGATGCGTTCTCTAAACAGGTCACCGAACTTCTCGGTGGAACAACCTCCCCGGAGGCGGTCGACCTACCACCTCATTACCCCGACGACTCCATCCTTCGTGAGGATTGGTCCACGTACCTAGACAGCATCAGGGTGACAGATCACCACGTTGGCTTGGTACTTGATCGACTAAAACGAGAAAAACTACTTGAGAACACACTTTTGGTTTTCTTTACTGACCACGGCATCAGTCACGCACGAGGCAAACAATTTTTATACGACGAGGGGACTCATATCCCGTTGATTATTGCGGGTCCATCGATTGCTCCGGGGCAGGTCCGGTCCGATTTGGTTGAACATATCGATATCGCTGCACTAACCTTGGCAGCCGCCGGCATCGAGCGACCAGAATCGATGCAAGGTGCAAATATTCTCGCCGCTACTCACCAACCGAAGACTGCCGTCTACGCAGCGCGAGATCGTTGTGGTGAAGCAGCTGATCGAATCAGGTCGGTTCGATCTGAGAACTATCTCTACATCAAGAATTTTTACCCAGACCGACCTTTGCTCATGCCGAGTTCCTACAAAGACGGAAAACTGATCCTGCAAAGACTTCGTGAACTCAAGGACAACAATCAAACTAGTGACCTAACCAACAAGCTACTCTTCTCGCCCAATCGCCCCCCAGAAGAGCTCTATCTTTACCAAACTGATGGTTGGCAATTGGTCAACTTAGCCGACTCTACCGAACACCAGCCAGTACTTCTCAGACATCGAGAGATGCTGAACCGCTGGATTGAAGAGACGAAAGACCTAGGATCCGAATCCATTGAGACTTATCTCATCGAGGTTGAAGATCAAATCGCTTCAACTCGAAGCGAAACCACTAAGTCCATCTACAGACAGAACACTGAGATTTATGTGGATTGGATGAAGAGCGGTAAATAAATTGGTTCGTTTAAAAACTGTAAACGGGGAATCACAGAATATCCCAAGGGCACCGCATTACGATAATCAATGACTGCATGAATGATGCTAAACTTGCGGACCAACTTGAAATGCCTTTCTCGAAAATATTGAGCAGCTACACCGATGCACAGGCTACACTCGTCCGTTCCCAAAATTCGAGCCGCTCTTACCCTTCTATTTCTGGCTTTAATACTTCAAAGACAGGCCACAGCCGACGATCAGAACAGCACGATCGAAAAGAAGCCTGACTTTACGACTTTATCGATCGAAAACTTTGACAACGGTGATTCCGAAAATATCACCATCAATGAACAGGTTTCCATCGAATCTGGCAAAGCTCATCTCAGTGATAAGGGAAGTGTGTCTTGCCAATTTCCTGAACTCTCTCAAGCAAAATTCCTACTGAAACTCGATCCAAACCTTTCATCAATCGACTCTGAAATATCGCTCAGCCTCAATTTTGATAATTCCAATCGATTCATCATCAAAATTAGACCAATCGACCGTTCGCCATCAGTGTCATTGGTGATGACGCTCCTTCGATCCGCGGAAAAAGAAGGTGTCACCGAACTAGAAACGCTACGAGAGAGCAAGCTAACTAATGTTACCCTTGAAGAACTGCAAATTGACTATTCTTTTGGCCTTATCCAAGTCTGGTCCCAGAACCAACGTCAAATCATCGGCTACTACAAGCACGCGTCGAATCAGATCGACTCCTTCAACCTGATGGTGACCAATGGCTCTGTTGACTTCGATCAATTCAAGGTACTGGTAAACCAAACGCAGAGTCCAGACCTCACCGAATCGCAAAAAGCACGGCTGAGTGCAGCGGATGAGAAAAACAAAGAACTGATGAGTTTCTACCGCGCCGGCAAGTTTGCCGAGGCAGCTGAATGCGGTGAAACAGTGCTTCAAATCAGACGTGAGATCCTCGGCAAACGACATCGTGACTATGCGGCAAGTCTGAACAACCTCGCCGCACTTTACTACAACATGGGAGAACATGAAAAAACCGCTCCGTTGTTCCTTGAATCAGCCGAAGTGAGAAAACTTACCCTCGGCGAGCTTCATCCCGAATACGCGCAGAGCCTCAACAACACAGCGGCGTTGAAAAATATGCTTGGCGATTACCGCAGTGCCATCCCATTGTTTCGTGAAGCGTCCGCAATCTGGAAAGAGACGCTTGGTAGTCAACATTACGAGTACGCAACGAGCCTGCACAACCTTGCTCGAATCTACACAACGATCGGACAGTACGCAGCTGCAGAAAGCCTTTATCAAGAGTCGATTGAGGTCGTGAAAGCAAACTACGGCGACGAACATGCCGAATACGCCACGAGCCTGAACAACTTAGCAATCCTCTATGAACGAATGGGTGATGTCGATCGCGCTGAACCGCTTTACCGACGCTGCAAAGAGATAAGACTTGCCACTCTCGGTGAAGGACATCCAGCCTATGCGAGTGTGCTCAATAATCTTGGCACGCTTTACCGTGATCAGGGAGACTTTGACAAAGCACTACCAATGCTCGAAGAGTCACTCGAGACACATCGAACTGCATATGGTGAGAAACACAACTCATTTGCCACAAGCCTCAACAACCTTGCTCTGCTGTATCAGCAACAGCAAAAGACGGAAGCCGCAAATAAACTGTTTACACAGGCGAACCAAATCATTGAGTCCAATCTTGGATCCGAACACCCATTGTTTGCTGAAAGCCTAATCAACCTCGGTAACCTTCATGATGCCGAGGGTCAATTTGATTCAGCAGAAAAATCATTTCTTGCAGCTCTAGAGATCCGCAAGAATGTTTTTGGCGATTCACACCCTGATTTTGCTGCGACACTCTTTCGACTCGCCGAATTGTATTTTGAGGCCGGTGATCAGGAACGCTTTGATCAGTTTTCGAAGACGGCTCTGCAAATACAACGCAACCAGCTCGACAAAAATGCGATCGCACAATCCGCGCGGCAGCAAATAGCCAATCAAGAGCAGCTTCGAGACTACCTCGACTTACGTCTAACTAATGCTGTTAACGGCAATACGTCCGCTCGCGAAGCTGTGGAAGAAATGTGGCAGTGGAAAGGATCTGTCACGCGCAGACAACAAGCATACCGCAGCGTTGCACAAAACCCAAAGCTGGAATCTTTCTACACGGACTTACAGACGGTTACCCAGCGACTCTCATCCTTGGCACAAAAAGTTCCCGCTTTACCCACGGCCAAGGCGAATGAGGAAGCGCAATTGGAAGCAAAAGAAAAACGCGAGAAATGGCAAACCGCATTCAATCAACTCAGTGAAAAACGCGAACTACTAGAACGCGAGATTGCAGAAAGAAGCGAGTCGTTTAGGCAGACCGGTGAGCCACTTCGTGTGGCCGAGGTACAGGCCGCCCTTCCGAGCCGAACCGCCTTAATCGATATCCTGCAGTACCAACACAAAATCCGTACGCAAACAGGCAAAAAGACCTCTTACCAATCTCGGTTTGTCGCTTTCTTGGTACAACCCAACGACGCGATAACGCTCATTCCACTTGGTCCTGCCAAAGATCTTACTGAGTCGATTAACGATTTTCGAATAGGATTCGCAAAAGCAAATCTGAATGCGAGTGAACGAACATTAGTCAAGGGTGCGAGTCAAAACCTCCGCGATCAATTCTGGGCTCCGATTGAAAAACATCTCGTGGAAGTTGATACGGTTTTGGTATCAGGCGATACAACGATTAACACGTTACCAATCGCTGCCATCCCGAGTAAAAACCGTAACCGATTCCTTATCGAAGACTATCGAATTGCATCACTGCCATTGGCTCATCAATTACGCAATCTTGACGGAGTCAGTTCACCGGATCAGCGTGCACCCCAACTCCTTGTTGTCGGCAACGTGAACTACGATTCGGAAAAGGCGACAACGATTACCACGCCGCCCGAAAGCCTGTTAGTTCAGAATCGAGCAGCGCGAGACTTTTTCAACACGCCAGAACAAGTTGAGCTCGCGCTTTTACGATCCAACTCACGAGACAAATTCCTTCCGTTACAGGGCTTTGAACAAGAACTTGAATTGGTTCAACAGCTTTACCGTAATTACGACCAGAACATCATGGCGTTAACCGGTCCGCAGGCCACAAAACAAGCCTTTCTAAGAGGTGCGAGCGAGTCGACCGTGCTCCACGTTATTACTCACGGTTACTTTGCTGCCGAGACCAGTCAAGAAACGGGTACAAAGCGAGACGGAAATGATTCAGGTTCGGATAACACTAACGTCTCTCTTGGGAACCTTTCAAAAAACAAGCTGGTCAACAGATTCGCACCTGGCTTACTCTCCGGCCTCGCGTTTGCTGGTGCTAATCAGACGGATGATAGTGCAGTACCAGAAGAAGATGGAATTCTTAGATCCTCTGAAATTGAAGTCGCTTCCCTAAATGGCGTCGAACTGGTTGTTCTTTCAGCCTGTGAAACAGGACTTGGACGCGTCGCCAACGGCGAGGGGATTGCGGGCCTGCAACGTGCGTTTCAGATTGCCGGCGCCCAATCGGTCGTCGCCAGCCTCTGGAAGGTAGATGATCAAGCGACGGTTGAATTAATGAAGCAGTTCTACACAAATCTCTGGCAAAAAAAGATGCCCACGCTTGACGCTTTACGCGACGCGCAAATCACCATGCTTAACCAATACGATTCGAGTACCGGCCAGATAAGAGGATTAGGGGCAAAGCCGGTTCCAAAATTAACGGATCCAAACACCAGTCCCGCAGATAGCGACACCCGCAACCGCCTACCACCTAGATACTGGGCTGCATTTCAACTTTCAGGCGACTGGAGGTAAATTACCGTTTCAGCAGGAGCGTGAGTCGCCAAAAGGCCGACAAGACAGGAGGGGTAATACGCTAAGCTCCAAATCCCCAGCAGCCTTTGTCCCCCTAGCAAAGTGAAACCCCGAACCAATTTCGGAAAGAATGAATAACGGCAATCATCAAGATATACTTTCAAGAGTTGCTGCTGATACCGATACCTCGGTCGAAACGCTGTGGGCCACGCTATTTCAAAAGATCGCCGCTTATTCATCGAGCCGAATCAAGTCCCATCCGAATCGTCAAATCGATGAACAGGATATCACATCGAGTGTATTTGCAAGCCTCATCAGAGGATGTCGTGCTGGACGCTTCGGAGAAATCACTGACTTTGATGAACTGACTCGTTTGCTGCAAGCAATGGCGAAGCGAAAGATTGTGGATCGAATTCGCTACCTTACAAGAAAGAAAAGGACGGGAATCACTCATCAAGTAGAATCGGTTGATGAGCTGAGCACAGCAGAACTGCTTCATGCTTGCGAAGAAGAGTATCGACCTGAGGCGAGCGCGATGCTCAATGAAGTGGTGGAAAGTGCGATCAGCCAGCTTAGTGAGCGACTTCGACCAATTGTTGGCCTCCGACTGCAAGGGTATGAACATTCCGAAATTGCGGAAATTCTTCAGATCTCAACAAGCACCGTTGCTCGCAAACTGCACCTAGCACGAGCAACTTGGAAAAACCAACTCGCAATGGAAGCCACCGACTCAACTCGACACAATAACGGTTGACTCAATCGGTGTGTCGCCGTCCACCGTTGCACACGAAACAGATTGTGATCCGTCTCAACGAGTCAGTTCTCCGTGAATTAACCATCATAGGGTAGGTCAAAAACGCGGATTGCATCAAACTGTTCTTTGAGTGCCTCGAGATACTTTCGAATTACATCACCCGATGAGGCTTTTGATGCACCACCTAACGAGCGTGTACCGGAACCCTCATCACCGTAATCGACAACCACGCCAGAATCTGCATCGTAAGCAATGGATCGATAGCGCGAGTAATCTTCGACACCCCTAGAGGGAATCGTAAGATCACTAGATATAACTTTGATCGGCCGCTCTTCACTAATAAGGATCCAAGCGGATTCGATTCCAGGATCGCCTTCAAGTGGCCAACCCGAGTCAACCTCGTTTGGACTGAGCACGGAAAGCACTGGCGTTGGAGGTTCACCAGCGAAGCCCTCAAGCGGATAAATCTGCGACGAATCCCCAATTCCACTAACCCAAATGATTTTCACATGAGCAGCTCTAGTAAGTTCTATTTCGAATCGAACACTGTCGCCTTTTTGCAGAGGCCACATAGTGTTGGCGGGATAGAACGGGCCACCAGCTCGATTCACCAGCAAGTCGCAACGTTTAAATAGCTCAGAAACAGAGAGTCCCTCAGCCGGCTCTGCTTCCGAATCGCCCTGAGAGTTAAGCAGCAAACCCGTGGAGGTCATCGCACCGACAACAGCTCCCCCAAAAACGGCAGTCGCCAGCACACCGCGACGCGTCACCCCCGCGTATCGCTCCGATTTGATCGGAGATAGATAATTGGCGAGAGCAGATGCGAATTGCCCGGTTGTTTCGAAACGGTCTTCGGGAAGCTTCGCCAGGACGCGGCTACAAATCTTATCCAAACCTAAAGGAATATCTGGATTGATACTGCGGGCGGAAACAACAGGCTGAGAAACGATTGATTCGATGGTTTTCTGCACTGAAGCCCCATAGGACGGTAAGCGTCCCGTTAACAATTCGTACAGAATCACGCCGAGCGAATACTGGTCTGAAAAACTGGTGACCTTCTCGGAACGAGCTTGTTCAGGACTCATGTAGGCGGGCGTACCAAAAACACCAGAACCATCCCCTTCCTTATCGAGAGCAATGGCAAGCCCAAAGTCAACCAAATAAACTTCGTTAGTCTCTGATTCAACCAACACATTGGCCGGCTTCACATCGCGATGCACGATTCCCAGCTGGTGCGCTTCGGTTAAGGCTAATGCCAAACAGTGAACTAGCCTAACCGACTCCTGTACAGACAAGCGATGATCACTGACCCAATTTGAGAGAGCCGTTCCCTCAACATAATGAAAGACCAGAAAGACAACACCGTCGTCCGTTGTGCCGGCGTCATGGACCGCAACAATGTTTGGGTGCTTTAATTTTGCAATCGTTCTCGCCTCATGCAAACAACGATCGATACCGCCAAACCTGATAACAACCTCGGGAGACAAGACTTTGATCGCAACTCGGCGTTCAAGCACCTGATCAAAAGCCAAGAATAAAACACCAAATTGACCACGGCCGATAACGTTTAGAAGCTTGTAACGAAAATCACCCCGAATGTTATCTGCCGCCCGAAGGTACACACTCGGCCAAGGATCCCCTTCGCCCTGACCGGCTGGGCTGATCGATACACCAAGCGATGAGATGGACCCCAGTCGACTTAGATGCTTCGCAAATGCTTCTTTTTCCGAACAAAATACGGCATTTAACTGTTCCTCATACTCGGGAATCAGAGATTCATAGTCAGCAATCTGCGGGCTCTGCCCCGCCTTCATTCTCCACCAAAGTTCAATCGCCATAAGCGACAACAGAAGCTGGGGCTTTGTTTCCTCGGTGCCCCTAGCCAGAAAGTCGCTAAGTAGCGGTCTCTCAGCTTCTTTGCTTTTCCAAGCAAGCTCAAACTGATCGCATATTTGATCGACTAGGTGCAGATCATCTAACAAAGGAACAACCTGATTTTGCAGATTCAACCATTCGGTGGATGAATGGAATCCTCCGGTTAATAACAATTCAAACGGCAACAAAAATATCTAAAATGACTTCGTTTACACAAAATCTATCGGTGAAAGAAAACGATCCACCAAAACGGCTCACCGTTGGTCAATCCTTTTCTCGAACCGTTCAATCGTGCGAGGTAGCATTGGCGATCCCGCATCAATGATCGCTCCGCACAGCCGGACATCATCATTTGCAACATGAAAACGCACAGGAGCAGCATGAAGCGTGTGTTTCAATACCTGCTCAATTTTACGCCCGAGAATACTTTCGTGTGGCCCACACATTCCAACATCACATTGGAAGGCCGTTCCTTTTGGGAGTATGCAGGTGTCAGCGGTTGGAACGTGTGTATGGGTCCCCAGAACAGCGGTCACGCGTCCGTCTAAGAAACGCCCTATCAATTGCTTGTCTCCGGTTGCTTCAGCGTGAAAATCAACCAAAATCCAATCCGCCTGCTCGCCGATCTCACCCAAAATGCGGTCGACCGCATGGAACGGACAATCAACCGGCCGCATGTACACGCGTCCGAGCAATGAAATCACGGCCAACTTGCCTGCGCCCGTGTCGAACGTTGTCCACCCCATGCCAACTGCCTTGGTTGGCAAATTGGCGGGCCGTATAATCTGTCGGCTTTCTTTTAAGACCGGCGAAATCGCAGAACACCGGGTGAGATGATCGCCCATCGTCAACACGTCGACCCCACTATCAAGCAAGCCACGATACTGATCAGGGGTCAAACCGGAACCGTTGTCAACGTTTTCTGCGTTAGCAACCACGACATCGATCTGATTGTGGTCACGGATCTCAGCTAAGTGCGAGCAGACGGCCTGATATCCCGGCTTTCCTACTATGTCACCGAGAAAAAGCAGTCTCATCGGATTGAGTCACCTTAAAACGTGGTACGAATTGGCAAATGATGTACGAGATCATCTCTCTTAAAACAGTCTCTATCGACACCGCTTCCAATTACCCACCGTCAAATCCCCCTGCGACTCGTCAAACGCTCGGTTTTTTTGATATTTTTTTAATCTTCACAAGTTCATTGATAAACTTCGGCGTTTTACCATCGAAATCGCTTTTCCATCAATCCGATTGGCTAATTCATCAACTTATCAGCGAGTCGATCATCCATGATCCCCAAGCACTTTTTGCGTGTCCCCGCACCATCAAGGCGTTACCTTGCCATCCTCTTTTGCCTTCCTCTGTTTGACCCTCTGGCAATCAATAGCTGGGCAAACGAGACAGCAAACAACAGTTGGACCGAGAGTATCGACTTCACCGAAAATCGCACGCTAGCGCCCAACCTGCAGGGTGATGTCAAAGGTGAAATCGCATTCATTCAGAACACATTGGTCGGTCCCACTCGTGGCGATGAGCAGCGTCCACTGCTAGTCACTGACCGCGGAGGGTTGGTCGTATTCTTTCCAAGCGGTCCGCCCGACAATGCGTACACGTTGACCTTGAGACAGAGCGACGGAACAAACAAAGTGAGCCAGATGCTCGCGCCGTGGGACGGCCCGAAGAACGATTCGGGCAATGCCGATGGACGGCCTGATGTGGTTTACAGCAAACGTGCGTGGTATGGGACAATTCCGTGGGAATGGATGCACTCAGGGCTGGAGATCGAGATCGCAGACTCCAGCGGAAGAAATGGGAAACTTGCGGCGAATGAATTTACTTTTGGCCCCCCGATCGAACTGGTCACACAACATGTCGAAATCGGGATGCTCTTACCACCAGCGGAAATCCAACCCAACTTGTGGTCAAATCCAAATGACTACCGAGCGCCTGAACTTGCGTTGGATTATTTCCAAATGATTCCCATTGCAAAGTTCACTGCCGCCCAATACCTGCCGATTCATTTTCCAAAAATCGTACTGCCGAACGGGAATGTCTATACCGACCGCAGTACCTTTGTGGGGGCTGGAGTTTACAAGGGTGACATGCGTCAAGAGATCGCTAAAGGGATGGTCTCCACGGGTATCAACTATGCCAACATCGGTATCCCATCGAGCATTGGTGGTACCGAAAAACAACCTCGCCCCTTTCGACAAACCACAGTCCATACCAGCGCTGGTGTTTACACCGAACAGGATAAAAATGGTGACCCAAAGTCAGTTACCGTAAGACATGGCCTGAGCGGAGGTGGCGGACAACTCACGCTGATGAGCACGATCGGAAACGAATTCTCACATGAGTATGGGCATGACCACGGACTGCCTCACTACCCTGGTGGAGAACAACTCAGTGCTCACTCCCGCAATGGTGCTTGGGGGTATAACCTTTTCAAAAATCGACTCATTGCAAACATTGCGTGGAACGGCAAGCGTCCTGAGCTAGGAAGTTTCCCGTACGGATTTGGTCACGATGCAATGGCGGGCGGCAAGCCAATGGGGACGATAAGTAATTTCACGCTGCATACACCCTTCTCACTCAATATGATTCAACAAAAAGTTGGATCGGAATCAGGAATTCTCGATGCGGCCAGCCCCACGGGATACAGGAAATGGGATGCGGAAGAACAAAAGATGAAGGTCACCGAGGTCGCTTCACCCAAACCCGATCGAATTGGCGTCCCCGTCATGACACTCCTAGGGATGTACGATCCCGTGCAACCCAGTGATTCACCATCATTCATCTACCCAGCATTGTATGGAAACTGGGGCAACGTTTTCTCTCCCGACACCATCACGCAATCTGACTCTGCACTCGCACAGTCCCGATGCTCACTTGAAGTCACCGATCAGCAAGGTCGCACATATCGCTTTCCTCTGCATGATGAACGCCTTGATGCGTCAAAGATGAATCAGTTCCACATCAACCTCCCAGCTTCACTTCGATACACGGAAGCAAAAATTGTTTTCGGGGGATCCGCAGGGAAAATCCTGAACACACGAAACATCGCGCCTCCAGCAGGCTCGCTGCCTCAACCTGTCATCATCGGCAAGGAGTACGGATTCACCGATGCAGCACTTAGACTGCGTGGCATGGATTCCTTCTTGGTCGCGGGTGGCTACCCCAAAGAAGATCAGCTTCGGGAAGCGATGGAAAACTACTACGGCGAGATCATTGATTTCGAAACGGGCACTGAATTTGAAGCCGGCAAGATTTACCGACGCAGCGATGGATCGTTCTACCAAGCAATCAGGACGAACGACCAGGGCGAAGGGATTGAATTTCGCAAACTTGGCGAAACCAAGAACTACATTAGCAAACAGAGACTCCGTCTTGGCGATCTGAGCAGGGACTATGCCAAGGAAGTCATGCAGGGTAACAGCGGTGTGTATTATTACGTTCCCATCGATAAGACCAGCGTCATCGCGTCCGACGCTGCAAGTCCTGAATCAGCAGGCTGGTATGCTGCGGGTGAGTATTCTTCGCTCACAGTGATGGGAGAAGCAACTGGTGGCAACAAACAACGCATTAAGCTACGTGCTCAGATTAACGATCGGCATGTGATCAATCGTGGTGCACCGGTAACCGAGTCGAGTCGCGTTCGATTCACATTCTTTGCAGAAGACAATCTCGATTTGCCTCCTGGCAATTACAAGATTGCGTTTTCTGCGTACGCCCAAGCTTGGCATGCAAAGCAACTGGTAGAATCATTCCAAGTCGTCGGAATCATCAAGCTTCGAAAGTAGGCTATTGTAGTGCATCGACGCAGTTACATATTGGAGTAAGTGTTGACAGGGCCATTGCACCTATCGGCTTGATGAGAGTTTAAGTGGCGTCCCAAACTGGCACCTCCAAAAACTGCCCGAGCCGTTTAGCGTCTTCTCTGATTTGATGTTGTCCCCCGTGGTCAACGACGTTGATACGCTTACCTGTTGTCAGAACGAGATTCAATTCGTAACTCATGTAGCTGGAATCCTTACTACGACATCGCTCTGCAATCAACTGGATCGCATGAATTTCACTCAATTGCACGACTCCCGTCGTCAAATCTGTTTCGGCATGCGCCATCACATCTGCTGCCTTACGGCCCTTGCGAAAGACGCCTTGCCGTTTATCGAAAGAGATCGGTGACAAAGCTGAATAGATGATCCCCGCACCCACAGTCGTAAAAACAACCCCAACGACGATCGGCACCCAAGAAACTCCCGATCCCAATCCCTTCGGAATCAGGCCACCAAAGGTCGGATCAAAATAGACAAAAACCAAGCCAAGGCCCACCAGCAAAAAAATGAACCCGAAAACGAGATGTCCTATCGTCGTTTTAAATTGAGCGAGAAACGGTTCTTCAATCACCAAACGATGCGTCTTAAAACTCGCACCTCCTGACTTGGCGGGTCCCCAACTCACTCGATTCGCCAATTCATCATCGAATTTGGCAGGATCAAACGCAACGGCATCGATGGACCACTTTTTTATTGCCTTTTTTATCTGATCTAGCACGTGAACTCTCCGTGGTTAGTGCGTGGGAAACAGCAATATTCACATACACGACCGCCACTAGCGGCAAACAAGATACTGCAACGCTGGGTTTAACATTACAACTGTATTCCGACTTTGCACTGGATTCCGTCTTGGCTAAGACAAGCCTAACCGGCGCCTTTGTTTTCACTCAGACGACAAACCTGATCCGGCACTCGGATCGGGCCTCCGCATGACATTATTAGCCAACACGGATCGTTCTTCATCCCCAACACGAACGCACCTATCGGTTGCATCGCCGGAAATCGCAACATTGTTATAAATCTGATTTCCCAGCTTGGTTCCCTGAATCACGATCGCTGTCTTTAGGAAACCTTCAACTTGGTTGTCGATCACTTGCACGTGATTCGCTTTATTGGCAGAAACCGCGTGCCGCCAATCTTTAAATTGATTGTTCACAACCGAAACACTGGAATCCTCATGCCCCCAAACGCCAAAGTTTGGGGGGCCACCTCCTCTAGGTCCGTTACCTGAAAATTGATTGTCCAGAATTTTCGCGTGACCCTGAACCAACACACCGGCAACTCCTCCGCCGATGATTTGGTTCGCGACGATTAATGCTTGGGATCCACCTTTGATGGCAATCATCGGTGGCATCCCGCCAGTGCGCATCAGATAATTATCAAATAGTTTTGCGTTGGAACCCGTATCAACACCAATTGCTACCTTCCCATTTTCCTCACAGCGATTCCGGTAGAGCGTGGCTGTTGCACCACCGCGAATACCAATCCCCGCCGCTAAATTCTTCTCGCACGAATTGTCAGAAATCAACGCATCGGCGGCATCGTCGACTCCGATCCCCGCTAAGTCATTTTCATAGCAATAATTCCCTTGAATCACGGCACTCGCCTCAAGACGCACACCGATACCAGCCTGCCGGTTGCGGTAGCAATGGTTTCCTCGCGCGGTGACCTTGGCGTGATCCTCGATCCCGATTCCTGCCGCTTCATTTTCGTAGCACTTGTTTCCTATTAAAGTCGCGGTCGAGCCATCCTGAGAACCGATTCCAGCCGTCCCATTGTGATGGCATTGATTGTCCCGAATGACGGGCGATGCCTGCAACCGAGAGCCAATTCCGGACATTCCGTTTTCATAACATTCATTGCCGATAATTTCTGGCGTGGCTCCCTCTCGACAGCCAATCCCAGCTTCGCGATTTCGAAAACATCGATTTGAACGGATCACGGCAGAGGCGTGATCACTAACACCGATACCAGCCATACCGTTATCGAAACAGTCGTTGTCTTCAATGATTGGAATCGTGTCATCACCCGTCCGCACCCCGATGCCGGCTCGCCTATTCTCATAGCAACGATTCCCGCGGACCAGTGGCTTCGATCCCTCGCTGATGCCAATCCCAGCCCTAATGTTACGGTAACACTCATTGTTCACGACCTTTGGCTCGGCACCAGTCGCGTGCCCAATTCCCGCATAGAAGTTTTCATAACAAATGTTCGATTCAATCACCGGCGAAGACTTCATCATCGCGCCAATCCCACCACCCATATTTCGATAGGTGACATTATGTGCGATCCGAGGTGCGACTGAGACTCCTTCAGCCCCCATCACCACGATACCGGTGTACCCGATATGGTGAACGATATTATTCAAGACACTGCAGTGCTGGATCCCTATGACGCTAATCCCAGCCACTCCGGGTTTTCCAATTTTATCATAGGTCTGCTCCTCTCCTCGCGTTGAATGATGATGATTCCAGCTTTCTTCGTCGTACAAGCCCACACCGGTCACCGTAAACCCATCGAGAGTTGCACCTTCGGCCATCAAAACGCCCGGCTGATCCGACACAACATCGGTACCATCGATGGTGGTCTTCTCCGCTCTTAACAGTCCCACATTGCCCCGATTCTGCCCACCTACGCTACGTACGGTGATCCCTTTCTTCATGCGAACTCGCTCGCGATAGATCCCAGGAGCTACGAGTACCTCGTCACCCTGTGAAGCATGATCAATTGCAGATTGAATCGTTTGATGATCCTTTGGTACGTACAGCGTTGAAGCAAACACACCACGACTTGCCGAACCTAGGCTCAGTAACAAACCCAAGAAAAAGCAAATGCAAAGTTGATTCGGTTTACAAAATCGCTTTAGCATCAGTAATGATTCCCGTTTGTGCCTTCAAAGATTTAGACCTACGAAGAAAAAAGAGCAGCCAAAGCATCCAGTCGCACAGAAAGACAATTCATGATCACTGCACATCGAATATTAGACGCAGAATCTGGACACGGAACGTTCTGCTGCAACTCACTATGGTTCCTTCCCCCATGAAAATACCCTAAGAGATCAGTTCCTCGAGAGGACCACGATATGAGGCACCGTTTTGCTTTAGCACAAGATCTTCATTGCCATAATGCTCGATAGGATTACCGAAAGCATTCAGCAATGTTGTCCACCAGTTACCAATGGTGCGGCATCCATCCTCGCCATACTTTGAATAACGAACATACCGACCGGGCAGATTCAAGCGACCTCCACACCCACCAATCACAACATAAGGCCACTCCAAGCAATCCGCGTGATGTTTATTAGCCGCGTCACTGAAATAGACGATCATGGTGTTATCCAGCATATTACCGTTACCCTCGGGCACGGCTCGCAACTTGGCAGCCATACTAGCGAGCAAACCGGCGTGATGGGTGCGTATCAAATCCCGACACTCTTCTTGAGTTCGACTACTTTCATCGTGACCGATCCCATGGTTGGGCTTCACCAAACCCAACCCCTTGTAAATGGTTGACAGGTTGTCCAAACGCAAGGTCACACAATTTGTCAGACCGGCAATCAACGCAGCGGTTGCGATGTCGAAATGCGCTTCCTGACGCACCTCCTCCACATCGGAGGTGAACTTGTCAGAAAAATCAGGAGCATGTTTTAAGATCCCGTCCTTCATGCCTGATAAGCGACTGTGCCTTACCTGTAATTCTTCAAAAGCATTAAGATAAGCGTCAAGCTTTGGCCGTTCGGGCGCGGGAATGCTTTTCTCCAGCTTCCTGATGTCCTCGACCATAAAATCAAAGAGATTCGACTGGACTTGGAAGCGTTTCTCCCCTTTGCCATCAGCTGAGACGGCCGAGCCAAAAAGTTGCTCAAACGCTCGATCAGGACTCCCTTGAAAAGGCAGTTCCTTATTGGCCGCAATTGCGGTGATTCCCGGGTACATCGTACCGCCATATGTCTTGGACAACGCCGGACCGCGCACCGCTAGCCCAACATGATTAAACGGAGCGGGATTCAGCTTCGCGAGTTCAGCATCTGCAGTCGCGCGAAGAATCGCGCCGCGATTGTGCTCTCCACCGGTCATGTAGACACCCATCGCACCAAACCAGCTGCTGTGGCCTCCGCGACACATCTTCCCTGACAACCCTTGGATCATTGATAGCTGATCCTTAAAAGGATCCAACGCTGACAGCGAGCGAGGCAACTCAACACCCTCTAGCGACTCATTGCAGACTCGACCGTCTGCAAACTTCGCAGGTGTGATACCATCAGGAACGATACCACTTGATTTCACGACGAATACAAATCGAGTGGGAAATTGCCCATCGATTCCATCTGCCTGAGCTTTTAATTGGCGAAGCAATGGACCAAACAATCCGGAACCAGCACCTAGCGTCACACCCTGCAAAAGATGACGTCGGGTAATCGTCATTTATCTTCTCCGTTTCGGATTAGCTTATCGCCGATATAAAAATGAATCGGACGTTAATATCGATGTGAGTAAAGCGTTAAAACTTCCGCCGCTCTCAAGATACACTCGATCAGCTTCAATAAGTGTTTGAGAATCTGAAAGTAGCTCATTACGTCCCATAAAATATCGAAACACATGCCGAATCATCGACTGCCGCACACGATCTGATCTCGCAAGCCGATCAATCAGATCCAACGCGTCATGAACCTCACCGTCAAGCTGCGCGTCTCCCGTACCTTTCAGCAAGCCGACTGCATCAATCGGTTTTTCAGGAAATTCACCCTGCACTTTCGGAAGCTTATCCAAAACTTCAGCTGTTCGGAAACGTCCGAAGTCGTCGTAAATCTCAAATGGATAACCAAGGGGGTTCATTTTTTGATGACACCGCCAACATTCGCGATTTTCGGTCCCTACGAGTCTCTCGCGTAAAGTGCTGCTGTGATCCTCTGGGATTGTCGCATCAACTGTAATCGGCACGTCAGGCACTAGTCCAGCAAGCAACCGTTCCTGAATCCACTTACCCCTTCGAATCGGATCGGTACTATCGTTCAGCGAATGAGCAATCAACCACGCTGGATGCGTCAGGATCCCCGCTCGGTTAGGACGCTTATAAGGCTGGGGCAGTAAAAAATCCTGCTCATCATCTTCAAGGTCGTAAACCATCGGGTATTTACGATACAGCGGCTGCATGCCATGCAGCAACTTGTATTCATCGGTCGTATTTTTCCACTGCCGAACTTCTTTCACGATCTGCTTAATCGCTCGGATACTACCATTGAATCCACGATTAAAGTTATGCAAATAGTATTTGTCATTTAGTTGTCCCCAATGATCGAGATCCAACCTCTGGAGTAATTCTCGCTGCTTTTCTTCGGGAAACCTTTCGGCATCCAACTCTTCTTGGTTCTGCAAATAGAAATCGTAAACCGTATTCCTAAACGTCTGTCGATTGAGGAAATAATACTCATCCGAGGTCAGCAACCGCTCGAACACATTGGTATCATCATCGAGGATGTTGAGTACAAAAAAGTCCGCATCTCGCTCGTACATATCCGGGTAGTTCTCGCCGTAGTATGAAAACCCACCTGAACGTTTTTCGTCTTTGAAAACTTTATGAGCATGGGCGTAGCCGAAGAACTCTTGAAAAAACCTCAGAATCCTTGGCTTTGAGATCTCCTTGTTCGTCAGCAGACGTTGGACCTGTGAGTGAACTTCTTGCAAATCCTCTAGTCGCCCATCTTTCACCGCCTCCATCAAAATCGGATCAGGACGTTTATCGGTGAGTGCGAAAGCGATTGAGAAAGCGGTCTCAACGGCGGACAAACGTCGTCTCCCGAACTCATCCTTCGGACCGAGGCCTATCTCAATGCGATAGATCGATTCGTGTTGTAACATGATCGCCATCAGAGCGATCCGAAGAGCCTCAATCCGAGATTCCTTTGACTCAACCGATGCAGCATCCGCTTCAGAAATTAACGAACGTTCGTAAAGTTGCGTATAACGTTGGAGTTCTGCGGAAGTAGGATTTCGGTACACCACACGAACAAAGTGTTCTTCGAGCAGAACGCGCAAGGCGGAATACTCAGGGTCATCATCGAGATCGAGAAATCGTTTGTACTCGCTTCTTTTTTCGATCAATTGATCAACGCAAGTACCAGCGTTCATTAAAAGGACATCGACCACTGCGGAATCGGCGAACAATAGACTCGCATAATCTTTAATCCCCGCCTTGTCGTCCACAACAAATGGTTGGCGAAATGGCTTGGAGTCGACGCCGTATGATTGTTTTAAATTCTCGAACACATTGGGATTGGTCCGCCAGAGTCGCGATGGTGAATAAGGAAGATCTTTTACCTCACCACTAAAGAGCCTTTCGTGACTAACCAAGTTACCGAACTCGGGGCTATTCATTTTTTGAAAGAAATCATCTGAATGACCCACCCGCTGCAGCCCATCCTTGATCGAATCTAAAAAAGCACCTTTCAAGTCCTCCCCAGGCAGGTCTTCACCGTCCGGCGGCATCACACCGAGAACCACCTGCTCAAAAATCGTCTGCCAACTGCCGGCGGTACCCGGGTCCAGAGATAGTGACATTAGGTTCTCAATATCTATACCACCCTCCGCATCAGAACCTTGGTGGCAGTCAACACAGTGCTCAGTCAGAAAACGCGGCACCACCTCTGGTAAAGGTTCAGCGAACGCGGAATTGTCAGCCATCCCAAGAAACAGGAACACAAGGCAAAACCAGACACACGCCTCAAACTTACACTTCGCAAACAACACTTCCATTCCCTAGTCGAATCACAATCAATCTGGTTTTACATGATCTCTCACTGCAAGCTACGCTTCCATTGTAGTTGATTCGATCCACTCCACCTCCACAAACACCGGTAGATGATCGATAGTCAGAAATAAAGCGTCAATCTAACCGGATTAGACTGGCAAAAGTTTGGGAAGCAACGCTGTAGCGGCTCCAAGCACAAGGAAAAAACCACACATATCAGTAATGGTGGTGAGTAGGGGACCACTTGCAACCGCAGGATCGACATTAAGTCTCTTCAGCAATAGCGGCACGGTTCCGCCAATGGAAACAGCGACCAAGGTATTTGCAAAAAGTGCAAATCCCACGACCAACCCTAGGTACGGATTTCCTTCGAACAGCAACGCACATAGTCCGACCAAGATGCCAAGCACTGTACCATTGATCATTCCGACCGAAAGCTCTTTGAACCAAACACGAAACATCTCAGTGGGTCGGATCACACCAAGTGACAATTCTCGCATACTCACGGCAACTGCCTGGTTACCACTGCAGCCACTCATGTCGCTGATGATCGGAAGGAAAACAGCTAAAGCGATCACCGCTTGCAACGTTTCTTGGAAGACAGCGATCACCGCAGCCGCGCCGAGATTCAGGAGAATATTGACGCTGAGCCAACTTAATCGACGTCTCGATCGCAACCATAACGGCATGTTGCGAAGCTCTTCGCCCCCAACAATACCCTGACTTTTCAAATAGTCGCTCTCGGACGCCCGTACGCTAGCGTAGTCGACGGCTTCACGATGAACGATCCCCTTCAAAACGCCCTCGGTATCAACGACGGGAACACCTAAGAAGGGATGCTTTTCAAAAAATTCCACCAAATCGTCGAGTGGTAAATCGTCTGAGACCGATAGCGGGGCTCGTATCATGATTTCCTGGACCGATTGCGATCGCTTCACGAACAAAAGCTGACTCATTGGCAACACACCAATCAATCGGCCCACCGGATCGCACACATATCCATAGCGTATATCGTACTCGTCATACCGATCATGCTCCGCACTCAGAGTAGTGATGACGTCGGCAACTGACATGCCATCTGAGAATCGCATCAATTCACGATTCATCAACCCGCCAGCTACCTGATCATCGTACGCCGTTAACTCTCGTGCAGCGTCCGCTTCACTCTGCGGTAACGAATTCAGAATCGCCTCGGCTTGATCCTCATCCAAGTCGCCGATCACATCGGCCATCTCGTCACTGGAGAGTTCCCGTACAATTGATGCTGCGGTGTCGGGTTCAACAGCCGCAATTGTCATAGCGGCTTGCATCTCCGAGAGATGCCCGATTAACTGCGCGGCGTGCTCGGGAAGCATTGAAGCAAGCACTTTTTCTATCTCTGCTTCATCAAGATGACTCAGTGCGTAGGCTTGCTCAGAAGTGGAAAGACTAGACACATAGTGATCCAGCTCACCAACGGAACCTGCCTCCGCGAGGTGAACCATTTCGCGATCGGCCTCGCGGTCTGCTTGAGTCCCACCATCACGGAGAGGTTGATCTAATTGTGTCATTACCGACTTGAACCTGAATCTAATTCTATTTCGACGAGGCGGCTACAGTCCTACTCGGGCCTAACTCGTTACAGAGCCTCGGTAGGGCATCGGAAGCCATCTTCAGAAAAACCACCGCTTAGCATCGTATCGTCCTAGATATAGGTACGTAAAAGCTTAATCGCAGAGATCAAGGATTAGATGAATGCTGTCTCACCAGTGGTATGGTAACCCTTTGTTGGAATCTGCAAAGTTGTCCCAGTAAGTTCACCACCGGGGGCTGCGCTCAAACGTCCCAATTCCGTTCTGCCATACGACATCGGTCGTTCGCGTGTAAGCTTAACGCGATAAAATGAACCTCCACTTCCAACAACAGCGGGTTCACGAATCAAAAGTCCCAGCAGGTGCATGTACTCGCTCAATTCGGTATCGATATTCAATCGCGTACCTCTGCAACGGTAAAATGACGCGACCAAAAGCGAAATTCTGGTATTGGACTAGGCGTCAATTAAATCCACCGCGCGACCTTGCTTGAGACTCTCAATAGCCGTTTCGATGATCTGCTGACCAATCCTAGCAATATCCGTTGATAGTGGTCCCTCGATAGGTAATCCCGCATCTAATCTGGTGAGGACATACTCGATTCCGTTCCGCTCACCAACCGGTAAATCCTCAACAGGATGGTCATATCCCTCAGGACGTTCCGAGGTTTGGATACGAATCGTCTCCTCGTAGTCATAACTCGAAATCGTCCCCCGGCTACCACGAACCACAAATCCGCATTTGGGCTGCGGTTGGTTCACCCACGGGTCAGTGAATGTCCCCCAACGTGTTTCGTACTTTGACAGCCCGTGAGCGTATCGCGCAATCGTAATGCTGTGTTCGTCCACCTCGACGCCCTCGGTGGAGGCAACGATGGACATAACATCAATTGGTTTCTGACCACCGTTGAACCATGTACCGAGAGTGACCCCGTAACCGAGATAATCTCGCAATGAGCCTCCACCTGTGGATAGCTTATACCACCAACTGTTCTGCTTATCCTCGATTGTCGGACTGTATTCGACTTTGTCCGCACCGTGAAATAGCGGTCCCCGATTGCCACCGTAGTAATGCACTTCCAAAACATCACCAATCAACCCACCATCGATGACCCTCCAAGCTGTGTAGTGACTCCGATCCCATCGAGCAGGCCAATTGATCACCAATTCAGTGCCGGCTTCCTTTGCGGCGGCAATCATTCGATCCGCATCCTTGAGCGAGGCTGCGAACGGTTTTTCAACGAAGAGGTGCGCACCGTAGGGAGCAACCTTCTCGGTCCAATCTGCATGCTCACCGGTTGGAGGACAGAGAATGACAAGGTCCGGAGCGGAAGCTTCCATGCACTGTCGAAAGTCGGTGTAAACTCGATCCGATGGAATTGCAAGAGCTGCGATTGCTTCGCTCATTGAAGCAAGGTCTTCATCACAAATCCCGACGATTTCAGCAGCTGAGTGATTCTGCACGCAACGCAGAAGATCTCCCATATGCATGTGCGAAAAATTTACACCAGCAACTCGCCAAACCTTACTCACCGTAACCCCCAATGATTATCGTCATTTTGAGCGTTTCGAGATCCACCGAAGGAACCGACTGTAGATCTTCGATCGCATTGCAGCGCTCGCCAGCGGTCGATCCTATGACACCGCTCACCGTCAACAGTCTAAGGCACGAACCGACTCCTAGCGACTGTCCACTATCTTGATACAAAAAACAGCCGCCAAGCTGGCGTTGAAACACAGAAAGTAGCTGGCTCCTCTTTAGCCATCTCGCCAGCCTATTCCACTGCAGCCAAAGCTCCACTGGAGGGCGTTTCCTGATATTGATTCCCGACGTAATCTTCGGCGATCACGTAATTTGTTGCCCCACGGCTCAGCAGTTTACTGTTCTTGGCAGGTCGAACATCTCGATGCACTGCGTCCCAGGTTAGATTCATAAAGTCCTCCAAACCTGCCCCCGACACAAACCCCTTTGATGTGCCGGAAACCCTTCCCGTCACCACGTTGCCGGCAACCGTAACGCCCGATGCTCCCCCCGGAAAACGAATCGCTTCGCCTGCATCGGTGTAGATTGCATTATTGGCAAGTACCATGCCTGCACGCTGTCCCCAACTACTGAGATTCATCCCACGACTTCTCGAGACGATCGTGTTGTGGACGACGCTCAAATTAGTCGTCTTTCCCTGATGATCGGTACTTGCAAAAGCTGCACCTTTCGCGGCTAACAGGATGTTCCGACAAACCTTGGCCTCACCCTGCACCTGCATTGTATTGTCACCACTTCGGTAACAAAGATTTGCTTCAACCCGATTCAATCCGTTGCCATTGGTCCCGTAAACGATGATGCACGGGTACTGCGTGTCGTGGACGTGATTCTTGTAGATCCAGTTGTGGTGCGATCCCTGTTTGAGCTCGATTCCATCCCCCTGCTGTCCTCCACAATCATGAACATGATTACCAGCGATCACCGAATAAGACATGACGGCCTTGCCATGATTACCACCGAGATACATCGCTTCTCCGGTTGCGTTCATCTCTTTGAAGTCATGAAAATGATTCTCAGTGATAAAGAAATGACTTGTATCATGGCTATTGGTTGTGATCCCCTCCGCCCCGCTATGGTGAAGGTGACAATGGTCTAACCAAATATTCTGGCAATCATAGAAGCGTATTAAAGTGGAGCCACCAGTGATTTCTAGGTTCCTCAAAGCGACATACTCGTTTCGCGATGACTCACCTAAATTCAGAACGTTCTGTTTCCTATCAGGACGAGTGATCACTACCGCGCCACGCGAGGTGTCACCAACAATCCATATCGGATTCTCCGCAGTTCCTTTTAGATTTAGCGAACACTTTCGAGCCAACGAGTAGCGTCCTGATGCGATCTCGAGATGATCTCCCGGGACGAGTCCAATCAGCGATTCGACGAGCCGTTGACCGTTCTGTTCCTCATTGAGACGGTAATCGTAGTCAATTCTCAGATTCCTCTTCGGCTCAACCGCTGACCACTCGGGTGTCAATGCTCCGATCTCCCACGGTGCCTCCAAAAGGGTTCGTTCTTCAGCATTGCCACATGCCATCATGAACAAGCTCAGCAGAAACAAAAGCGGGGATGACCGAAGCATATTTTCTCCTTGACCGTTCACCCAAAAAAACACCGACATGCAAATGCATGCCGGTGTAATGCTAGTTCAATATGGGGCAACACTAAAAACGCTTACTCAACCGAAGTTGGTGCGTCACCCTCATCCGAATTCGACTCCTCATCCGAAGAAGAGCTCTGCTCTTGGACAGCTGCAGCAGCGACTGCTTCCTTCAGCTGCTTTTCTGACTCTTCTCGTTGCTTCTCAGATTCTTGAAGCTTCTTAGCGATATCTTGTACCTCAGCAGTGACCGCAACGAGTCGTTGCTCGGTGCTATTGAGCTTGTCTGCCATCGCTTTGATTTCCGCATCTGCAGCATCTTTGGCTCGCTGCACTGCAGCCAACTTTTCACTCCACTCTTTCGCTGCCGCCTCGTGTGCCGCGCGATCATTCGCACCCTGCTCTTCCAACTGCTTGTTACGTTGGTTTGAAGCGGTTAGCTTCCCAAGTGTTTCTTGGTTCTGCTTTTTGGCATTAGCTAACTGCTTATTTGTCTCGTTGAGCTTTTGATTCAAAGCAGCAATCGCTGATTTCTGCTTAGCAATCTGCCCAGACTTGGCCTTCAGATTGGATTCCAGATCAGAGATTGACGCTCGCTGCTTTGCAAGCTGGCCGCTCTGCTCCTGAATCCTTGAATCTCTCTGAGAGATGGTTTCATCACGCTGCTCAACAGCTTGATTGAGTCCATCGATCTCCTCGTTTTGAGAAGCAACATGTTGCTTGAGCTCTAGACTCTCTCGATACGAGCCAATTCGTTTAAGAACTGGCAGGCGCTTTAGAAATTGCTTGGCATCCACCGTGTTGGCGGGCACCAAAAGGAAAGCTAGAGAGGCGATTGTAATCGTGCTTAACCGCTTCATTTTTTTCTTTCACTGGGTTGTGCGTTAGGATTCTCTCATGAAAACCGGTCTGATAGCGTAGATCACGGTTAGGCAACCGCAAGTAACTAGGCAATCTTTTCGGAAAGCAATGTTCTTTAGGGCCGCGAATAATCTTCGATTCTCGACTTGAACAATTGTAGCGAATTTACGGATTAGGCAAGCTACTCAGCCGCCATCGAGTGTATGGATTGCAAAATGTTTTCTACCATCAAACTCGCGATTCCACTCAAGGAAAAGACTGACATGAGGCCTTGCCGAAGGGATCGACCTAAACCCATCGGCCGAGAAATTCAGGTGATGAGATCATGCAAAACCTTCGCCTGATCAGTCGGACCGATCAAACGCTGATTGAGCCCTTGGTAGGGGAAACTGAATCTTCGAGGATCAATTCCCAACTGGTGCAAAATCGTGGCTTGGAGATCTCGGACGCCAACAGGATTCTCCGTGATGTAATACCCCAACTCGTCAGTCGCTCCATATGACCCAGGTCTGATTCCCCCACCTGCCATCCACATGGTGAACGCATAGGGATGGTGATCCCGGCCAATAAACCCGGGCTTTAAGACCTTATTCACATTATTCTGCATCATGGGAGTTCGGCCAAATTCGCCTCCCCAGACAACCAAGGTCTCATCAAATAATCCTCGCTGCTTCAAATCGGTGATCAATCCCGCGATAGCGCGATCGATCTGCGCACATTTGATCGGCAAGGTTTCATCAATCGACTCTCCTCGAGATGAACCGTGATGATCCCAGCCCCAATCGTATAACTGGACAAATCGAACTCCATTTTCTACCAGACGTCTGGCGAGCAGACAGTTGTTTGCAAAAGTAGGATCATCCCCCCGATAAAGCTGCCGCGGATCAGCGGCAGATTCCGCATCCGAAACGTATCCTGGCTGTGCACCGTAAAGATCGAGAGTCCGCATCGATTCTCGGCTGATATCCATCACCTCGGGGACAGACAACTGCATCCGAAACGCCAACTCGTATTGCGAAATGCGAGTCAAGGTTTCAGGATCACCAACGGTTTGATGCTGATAGCGATTCAAGTCCTCGATGGCATCTAACGTCTTCCTGCGAGCTTTGCGATCAAGTCCCTTGGGGTTGGAGAGAAACAGAATCGGATCTCCACCATCCGTTCGACACTGGACACCCTGATAAACCGTTGGCAAAAAGCCGCTCCCCCACAGCGACTTACCCGCACTGGGTGTTTTGCCGCCAGAGGAAAGCACAACAAAACCGGGCAGGTTCTCGTTTTCTGAACCAAGCCCATAGGTGACCCATGATCCCATCGCCGGATAACCCAGCAGCGGATTTCCTGTGTGCATGAACAACTGAGCAGGTGAATGGTTGAACTGTTCGGTATTCATTGAGCGAATCACACAGAGATCATCCGCTAATTTTGAGAGCTGAGGTAGATGCTCACTAATCGTCTGCCCGGTTTCACCGTGCTGGTCAAAACCGCATTGCGGTCCTAGCATCTTTGGCACGCCGCGGATGAATGCGAACCGTTTACCCTCCAGGTACTCCTGCGGGCACTCGGTATCGTGCAATCTTCCAAGTGCAGGCTTATGATCGAAGAGCTCTAGCTGGGAAGGTGATCCCGCCATGTGCAGATAAATCACCGACTTCACTTTCGCAGGAATTCTCCACGAACCTTCGGCTCCCCCGACGCGTTGGCTGAGCAACGAGCTCAGCGCCATTGCCCCGAAGCCCAATCCACCGCGACCAAAAAAATGTCGTCGTGTTTCAGCACGTACTCTGTCGAGTTCTAATGGGAGATCTGACATGAATTTCTCGAGTAGAACTGTGTTGTCAATAAAGATTGCGTTGAAGGTGAACAATAACAATGGATGTGATCCACATGAAATGCAGCCTGATTTCATGAGGAGCATTCACACCTATTACCAAAATTTAAACTTACGGTTTGGTGAGCGTTTCATCGAGATTGAGAAGCACGTTTGCGAGCGTCACCAATCTTGCGTCACCTTTCTGTAGTCCAGCAGATTCCAGAATCTTTTTCTCTTGGTCACCATCAAATTCCAGCGTCTTATAAAGATCGATGAGTCGATCGATCTCCTGTTCGGAACCATCTCTGACCAAGGTCATCCGAAAACCGTTTTCAATCCGGCTCCTCAGTTCCTCCGAGGCACTCTCCATACGCCTTGCTAGGCCACCGGCGGCTTCAAAGAAAGCAACATCATTCAGTGTCACTAAAGCCTGAAGTGGAGTGTTGGTCCGTATGCGTCGAATCTGGCACACTTCACCACTGCCTGAATCAAAAGTCATCATTGCAGGGTAAGGACTCGTTCGTTTCTTGTAGGTATAGATCGCTCGTCGATATCGATCTTCACCGGTTGCATTTTTCCATTTTTCACCGCTGTAGGTGGATTTCCAAATACCATCAGGCTGCGGTGGCATCACCGACGCCCCACCAACACGTTCGGTAAGCAAACCTGACACCGCTAAGGATTGATCTCGCACCATTTCAGCGGAAAGACGAAAGCGGGATCCACGACTGAGTAAATCGTTGCGAGGATCAGCCGTTAGCTTCTGCTCCGAGAACCTAGAACTTTGCCGATACGTCTTGGACATCACAATCGTTTTCAAGAGTTGCTTGACCGACCATCCACCTCTGCGAAATTCAGCAGCAAGCCAATCTAACAATTGCGGATGGGTAGGCATTGCTCCCTGAGTGCCGAAATCTTCTTCGGTTTCCACGAGGCCGCGACCGAATAGCCTTGCCCAAAAACGATTCACACTTACTCTTGCCGTCAGCGGATTGGATTCACTGAGGAGCCAATGCGCTAAACCCAAGCGATTCATGGGTGATCCAACCGGCATCTCTCCAAACTGCTGAGGAACCGCCGCCGTTACGAGTTCTCCGAGATCGAGAAAATTCCCTCGCTGGTGAATGTTCGTTTCCCGCTGCCGATCGACACCCAATTCCTCCATCACGGGAGTCGTTGGAATGGTTTGTCGCACCACACGAATCTCTTGACGTTTAACTTCCAGCTTTTCATTGATGGCCTTTGTCCGAGGATCGATTTCTCGACGATAGACCTCGCGTAGATTCCCACTCGGGTTTACATCAGGTTTCAACCAAGCACTTGGATAATCACTACAAGATAACTTGAATTGATCGAGGACTAGACCTTGGCCATATTGTTGATCAAATGTCAAACGTAAGCCCAAGCCTTTACCAGCAGCAATCGGCTCTTCCAGATCGAACACGGCACAGTGGGGTTTGGCCGCATGAGGCGAAAATGCCCAACCGGCGTCCGACTTTCCATCGATCGCTCGCTCCACTTCCCAGCCACGCTGTGAGAAATCCGCGCGTGGTCGAACCAACTTAAGCGGACTCACCTCTCCATCCGCATCAACCAACTCGGCTTTAATCTCGCGCAACGCGACGTTTTTATCTGGCCACCTACCGCCGACCGCCTTCGGCAAAGTATCCAAACGTATCGCGTTGATCGGTACACCGTCAGGGATCTCCATGGTGATGACCCAAACGTCTTTTTCTGGCAATTCACCCACAACGTCATACTGCCCGTCGCCAACCTCACGCAAAGTCACTCCAGCCTCAGACTGGAGAGAGCGAAGCTTCATTGGCGGCCACAATGCCCGATCGGTGAACTGTTGCTGCCATTGCTCAAACCCTTGGTCGGACTTCTCATCGACCTTTTGGTAATCGCTCTCAAGTGCGGTTAACTCGGCCTGCAGCCGATCCAACTCGGTCTGCTGTGCCGCAGTGGGAGTAGGGATGACCGGCTGAGCACGATCGGCATCTGTCGTCTGATTAAAGAACGCATAGAGCTGATAATATTCAGTTTGGCTGATTGGATCGTATTTATGAGAATGACACTTGGCACATCCGGCAGTAAGCCCCATCCAGACCTGCATCGTGGTATCAACCCGGTCCTTCACCGCCGCGACGCGAAATTCCTCATCATCAGTTCCACCTTCATCATTCTCCATGGTGTTGCGATGGAAGGCCGTTGCGAGACGTTGATCAATTGTTGCATCGGGCAATAGATCGCCTGCCAATTGCTCAATCGTAAACTGGTCGTAGGGCATATCGCCATTGAACGCATCAATCACCCAATCTCGATAACGCCAAATCGTTCTTTCTCGGTCCTTCTCATATCCTTTGGTATCTGCATACCGAGCCAAATCCAACCACATTCTCGCCCAGTGCTCACCAAAGGTCTTTTCCGCAAGCAGTTCATCCACCAACTGTTCGTATGCTTCGTCAGTCGGGTTATCCAGAAACTTCAACCTCATGGAATCAGTTGGTGGCAACCCAGTAAGATCTAACGACACGCGTCTGAGCAATTCCCAAGGCAAGGCAGCTTCATTGGGAACCAAACCCGCTCGCTCAAGTCGCTGAAAAACAAAACGGTCAATGGGATGTTGTGACCAATCGTTCGGCGGTGGGAACACGGCCGAATCACTTGGAACAAATGCCCAATGCTCAACATAATCCGCACCACCTTGAATCCACGTTTTCAATGCTGCAAGTTCTGAATCGGTGATGACGTTGCCAGTTTCAGGAGGAGGCATTACCAGTTCAGGATCATCGCTCTGAATCCGCAAAAGCATTTCGCTTACGTCTGGTTTACCGATCACAATCGCCCCGGAATCGAGTGCCGATTTACGTTGATCAAGCCTCAGATCAGATTCTCGAGCAGCATCGTCTGGACCATGACATGCCAAACACTTCTCCGTCAGGATGGGTCGCACCACACGACTAAAGACATCTCCTGAATCGTTGGTAAGGTCATTTGCAAACAGACTCGGTCCTGTTCCCTGATTTTGCCCGACGACCCCAAGAATGAGAGCCAGAGTGGCGGATAGAACAGGAACCCGGTTCAAAAGCCAAACTTGAATACGTTTCGTGGCGGAAAGTCTCTTCCGGATTAGCATTGATCGACAATACAAGGCGGGGAAATGGACGGACAACATCAACCACCAGCGGGCATAAGTTCATGCCACATGGTTTAGAATTTGGCTGATCATTCTCAACACTACAATTCATCCTCCCACTATACCGCATACCGTGATTTGAATTGACCATTCACCACTTAATCGCAGCAGAGGAAGATGAAACAGACGCACTTTCGCCAGAACTCGCGTGGCCAAAACCTATACAGGCACAAGCATGCCCCGCTCAATGGCTGCGTCATACTACACAAATGACGCTCATGCAGACGAATCTCGCTTGAACCGCTAAACTTCTCGAGTCAAAAAAACACAAGCATTAAACGTTCCCCGCCAAAGTATCCCACCTGATTCAACCGTCCCAACATGCAAAAAAACAACAACTCCCTTGCTTTCTCTCCATTCGCGTATGTTGCAGTCGCGATCCTTCTATGCGCGATACCGAATCAGTCCCAAGCTCAATCGTCGACCCCCAAAGCCCCCACACCTGCGCTTCGTGCATTGCTGATCACCGGTGGTTGCTGCCATGATTACGAAGGTCAGCAGAAAGCATTGAAAGAAGGTATCCAAGCGAGGGCGAACGTCAAGGTCGACGTTTACTGGACAGACAACTCAACCACAGCACCCGTCTTCCCACTCTATGCCAAATTGAATTGGGCCGAAGAATACGATGTGATCATTCACGACGAATGCGGGGCAAGCATTAACGATCCGGCGTTGGTGAATCGAATCGTCCAAGTCCACAAGCGACTCCCAGCGGTGCATCTTCACTGCGCAATGCATAGCTTCCGTACCGGTGGAGACGAATGGTTCCAACACCTTGGCCTTCAATCTACGGGACATGGACCACAGCAGCCGATCGAGATTTTGTTTAACAATGAACCACACCCGATCACAAAGGGTTTATCCGATTGGACGACCGGCAACGAAGAGCTTTACAACAACGTAAAACTGTTTGGCGCGAAACCGTTGGCGATAGGAAAACAAAGCATCCCAGGATCACCACCCCGAGTGGATCAGGCGGTCGTTGCATGGACCAACGAAACCCAAGGTGCGAGAAGTTTCAGTACGACGCTGGGTCACAACACCTCCACGGTTCGGGACGATCGTTACTTGGATCTTGTCACAAGGGGACTGCTTTGGGCGTGCGATCAACTTAACGAAGAAAACCTGGTGCCTTATCAGGGCGAGCAGACCACCACCTTCATCGATAAAAACAAATACACCGCCAAACAAGGGAATGAACTTGGCAAGGCGCCGCCCAATGCAACACTGGTCAAAGTGACCGCTTCGAGTACACAGAATGGCCATCCGGCATATCACGCCATCGATGGAAAAAACTCGACAAGATGGTGTGCAGACGGGGCATCCTATCCACAATCAATCACCTTGGAATTTGAGAAACCACAATCTCTTTCAGAACTCCGCATCCAATGGGAGTTTGAAGATCGAGAGTACGAAGCTTTAGTCGAAGGCGAGGTCGAATCGGGTACTTGGTCCACTCTTTATGAGGGACCCTTAAAGGGTGATCAAACGGTAAGCCTGAAGCCGGATCAATCGCTGAGTCGGATGCGGATAACCGGTCTAAAATCGATGCGTGGTGGCTGGTGCAGCATCAAAGAAGTCGCACCAAAAGGAAGTGCAATCTCTTCAATCTGGCCAGCCGACCCAGCGTTAAAGGATCGTTTTGAGCCCCTGCAAGCCGAACGATACGAGAGCGAGGGAAATACAACACCAGAGATTGCGTCTCTGACCCCAGAGCAAGAAGCTGAGATCCTTCGGGAGGTAAAAGTACCGGAAGGTTTCAAGGTCACCCTCTTTGCAGCTCCACCTGCGGTCAATTATCCGGTCTTTGTCGCTGCGAGTGTGGACGGAACACTGTATGTCAGCTCTGATGGAAACGGCTCACTGGGACGCGACCCTTCGCGTGGCAGAATCATTCGACTTCGCGATATCGATGGCGATGGCAGGGCAGATGAAACAAAAGTCTTCTGCGAAATCGATGCACCACGCGGATTACTTTGGGACCGCGATCGACTCTTTGTGATGCACCCGCCAAACCTCAGTGTCTTCCTTGACCATGATCAAGACGGTGTTGCTGACGAGCAGAGAACGCTCGTCAAAAATCTAGCCTTCGGTTACGAAGATCGACCTGCAGACCACACGACCAACGGCCTGTCCATGGGCGTCGATGGCTGGCTCTACATCGCAGGTGGCGACTTTGGTTTCATCAATGCTCAAGGAACCGATGGCACGACCCTAACTCACCGTGGTGGCGGAGTGATACGCGTGCGTCCCGACGGATCACAACTGCAACTCTATTCCACGGGAACCCGAAACATTTTGGAAGTTGCGATTAGCCCAGCCATGGAAATGTTCGCGCGTGACAACACGAACGATGGCGGCGGTTGGGATGTCCGCCTGCATCACTTTACCGGCAGTGAAGATCACGGATATCCAAGACTGTACAAGAACTTCAATCAAGAATGCATCCAACCACTGGCCGATTACGGTGGCGGTTCAGGTTGCGGGGCCGTCTACATCGCTGAACCTGGGTTTGGCAAATGGGGTGACGCTCCCTTCACCGCGGATTGGGGAACCGGTGCCCTCTATCACCATCAGGTGGCGCGTTCCGGATCAAGCTTCAAAGAGACACAGGCACCGCAGCCGTTTGTCCGCCTCACTCGACCAACCGATGCTGACATCGATGGAAACAGTCGACTCTACTGCGCCAGCTGGAAGGGAGCCACATTCAATTGGAACGGACCTAATGTTGGGTATATCGTCTGTGTTCAACCAGCAGCTTATGTTCCTCCTCAAATGCCCAATTTTAAAGAGCTTACCAATGAGAAACTGGTTGCCCTGTTTGACTCCCCGAGTCACCGTCGGCGATTGGCAGCCCAAAGGGAACTCTTTTACCGAGGTAGTGAATTATCGGAGCAGTTACACCAAAGGGCGATCGAGCAACGCCCCGGTGAACGCAACCTACTTGATCACCTACAGACCGCCGCAACGAATCAAGAATGCATCGCCGCCTTGTCACATCACGACCCGGTTGTACAGCACACCGCCATTCGTGTGCTCGCGAAACGAGGCGCCGCTTCAGAGTGTTTCTCAGCATTGAATCAAAATCCAACCAATGCGACCAATTTACTGAGAGCCTTAGCGATGATGCATCGACCTGATGTCGTAGACGAACTCGTTAAAAGGATTGACCAAAGCAGCGGAGACAAACAGGAAGCGATCTTTGCTGCACTTTGCCGGCTACACTTTAAGGAAGGTGACTGGAAAGGTGATTCTTGGGGCACTCGTCCAGACACGCGGGGTCCCTACTACCAGCCTGAACCTTGGGATAAATCTGAAACGATCCGAAGCAAGCTCGAACAAATCCTGAACCAATCGTCGGCTCAGCAGGCATCAGAACTGGTGCGAATGATGCGAGCAAACCGCATCCAGTCTGATCGTGCGATCGACAAGATGATTCAACTGGCTATCGCCGACCCTGCGGACGTTGATGAGACGCTAGAACAACTAATCCAAGCTCCCAATCTTCCGCAATCAATTAATGAACTGGTTGCTGTTGTCGCTGGAATTGAAAACCTCTCCACGGAATCACTTCTTAATACGTTGCAGTTAATCGGTCGTCGTGATGTCCAACGAGTCCCAAGCCAGTTTTTCAAAATTTTGTCGAAATTAACAAAACAGGCAACTGACACTTCTACCGGCAGACGGGTCGCTGAGATACTAACTGCAAGCCCCAACACGGAGTACTTTTTCACCGCTGCCTATGCGAGTAACAAGTCACAAAACACGACGAATCATGACAACACAATCAGCGACTGGACTTTAACACTCACGGTTGCGGCAAACAGTAAAACCAGCGCCGAGCAACAATCCGTCGCGAAGCAGCGAATTGCCACAGGATTGGAAAAAATCAATTCACAGGCCACGATCATCCGCTCGGCCATCTGGATCGCCAGTCGCGAGTTGGACACAGCGATTTGGAACTTGCAACAGTCAACTGATCCCGCCATCTCGGAACTAGCGAAGAACGCAGTTGCATCACTTAAAATCGAAGCACCCAAGGACGATAAAACCGCTTTGATCAAGTCTCTTGCACTGGACAATGCGATTCAACTGGTGACGAACACACCGGGGAACGCTTCACTTGGCAAAAGCATTTTCGATAAAGCAAAGTGTGCAACGTGTCATACCGTATCACAATCTGACCCGCAGAAAGGCCCATACCTAGGTAATATCGCAAAGACTTATAAGCGTCCAGACCTTGCGATTGCCGTCTTGCAGCCCGAGAAAACAATTGCCCAAGGATTCGCTACCAACTCTTTCCTTACCGTTGATGGGCTCGTCCTTACAGGTTTCGTAACGGACGAACAAAATGACCGTGTCGTCATTCGGGACCAAGAGGGCAAAGAATACACCATTTTCAAAAATGACATTGAGGTCAGAAAGAAACTCCCCACGTCCATGATGCCAAATGGCATCTTGAACGACTTCACCGTTTTTGAAGCCTCTTCCCTAATTGAATACTTGACTTCGATTGCGGAGAAGCAAGCAAACTGATTGCCAAACCACGTCAGAGATTTACCGAACCGAAACCCTACGTTGTCAACTTAACGTCTACCGCCGTTAAGCTGAAACTGTTTGGCGTGAAACGACATGATTTGCATGCCAGCCTTCTCATAAATCTGGATTGCACTGTGCTCTGCACCCGGAACGATAAGGGATTCGTGCTCGATTTCCAATTGATCCAAATGTTTCATCCACTCGAGATTATTTGAGTAGTTAAAACCTTTATCCCCAACATGTACAAGAATACTCAAACGGGGTGTTTCACCATCGACCTTCATCCGATTGGCGTAAGCAGCAGCAAGGTCCCAAGTATTGTCGCCTTCGGCAAAGACTAATCGTTCAGACTCCGCACCTCCATTTTCTGAGATCTTTTTCTCAGTCGCATGACCACCACCGCCCGGTGACGCACTGCAGAACAATTCTGGATATCGAAACATCAATCTCGCGGTGCCTCTCCCACCCTGCGAGAACCCCTCGATGGCTCGTCCACCTCGATTCGCCACCGTTCGATAATTTTGATCAACATGTGGAATCAACTCCTTAATAAACACGTCCGCACCTTGCGATCCAATATCACTTGGAAGGTTGTAGTGGCTCACCGGACCTCCATTTACGAAAACGTAAATCATCGGTGGTACCTCACTGGACCTGATCGCCGAATCAATCTTTTCCGAAAGCCGAATCGCCTTCTTTTCACTCCCCGGTCTACCGCCATGCAAGTAATAGACAACCGGAAAATCCTTGCTCCTCCATTCTGGCTTTGAATACTGTGGCGGTAGATAAATACAAAATCCGACATCGCGTTTCATGGAGGGACTTTCGAAAGTCGCATGCTGTAGAAACGGATACCTCAACCGTTCTTGATCCGTGAGAGGATTGACCCATCGAAACGGATTGGGTGTTTTTTTCTTCTCGCTCTGCTGCGAGTAAACATCACAGCTATTTCCAAAAACCTGGAAAGCTAGAAGGATCACACCAATGAAAGATTTGCGTGAGAATGAATTGACATTTTTTGGCAGGC
Organism: uncultured Rubripirellula sp.; assembly: GCA_938045805.1. Lineage (GTDB taxonomy): Bacteria > Planctomycetota > Planctomycetia > Pirellulales > Pirellulaceae > Rubripirellula. The sequence goes on from CALIBL010000035.1 coordinate 97,669, forward strand.
TATACAAAGTCTTCATTGAATCCATCTCAATAGCGAATAAACGGCAACAGAATCGGGATCGAATCAACTCGAGAGTTTGAAATCAATCTCTGAATAATAACGTGAGCGAAGAGTTAACGATTCGAGTCCCCCGTCTCGATCTGCAACTTGCTGACAATGCCGCGTAGTGGATTGGGAGCCTCATAATCCCCTGCGGCAGACAGATCATCAAATCCAACGCTCAGCCCATCTTTCGGTTGAATGGTTATCAAACCGGGAGAAGGAATTTTTGCCGCTCGCTTCCCATCCACTGCAATTTCGAGGCTCCCATCACTCAACCACGCTTCCACTCGGCAATCACTCGGTAAAGCGACATCACCTTGAACTCGCGTCACAACACCATTTCGACGGACATCAAATGCGAGCCGGCGATCCACAACATGCAACGCGTAACCGTGCTCCCTGCCGCCTTGAGCGGCAATCACCCCATCACCACTCAATTTCTCAATCTCAGCCAGGATGTGTACCGACGAGTTAGCAACGCGGGGTGTTTCAATGTTGAATTTTGGCTGAGTGCTGTGACTGAGCCTCGCTCGGGTAGCATCCCTCGAAATTGGTTTTGGATACTGCTCTAGAATCCTTACGAGTTCGCGAACAACAACCGGTTCTTTTGCCGCAAGGTTTCGGGTTTCATTGGGATCTTCCTTGTAGTCATACAACTCATACTCCGCGTTTTCAATCGGGGCGTCCTCCCCAAGCCACTGAACGAGACGGTAACGCTCGGTGCGAATCGCACGCCCAAGCTTTCTCCTGGGGTACGCATGGTACGCGTGATCCCTCACTCGTGCCTCAGGATCTTTGAGAACAGGAACGAGGCTAACACCATCGAGTGATTGCGGTACGTCGGCTGGAGGAAGTCCGGCAAGCTCAACCAGAGTTGGGAAAACATCAACACTTTCGGCAAGCTGTTGTGTTGAGGTACCGGCAGGAATCTTACCCGGTGCAGAAAATAGAATAGGAATCCGGTTCGCCTGCTCATAATTCGTGTGTTTGGTCCATATCCCGAGATCACCAAGGTGAAATCCGTGATCCCCCCAAAGCACGACAATCGTTTCTTCAGACAATTTCAAACGATCAAGTTCGGAAAGCACCTTCCCAATCTGAGCATCGACATAGCTCATGCTGGCGTAATAGCCATGAATTAAATCTCGCTTGAGTTCTTCACTGAACGCTTCATTGGCATCCGTGGGGACCGGTTTGTAATTACTGATCTCACCCCCACGTTTTCCAGCGACACCGGGCGAGTCCACTGGAAGATCCTCATGGGTCGGCATCGGTAAATCTTCGCGACGATAAAGATCCCAATATTTCTTTGGAGCGCTAAACGGCAAATGTGGACGCGCGAAACCGGCCACAATAAAAAAGGGAGTTCCATCCGCTGCACGACGTCGTTTCGCTGCAGCGAGACGATCAACCGTTTCAGCAGCTACACGACCATCGGCATACTTAATATCCGCAACCTCGGGCGATTCAAAAGCTGCCCCCCGCGGTAAGGAGCGAATCTGCCCAAGTTTTTGATTCGTGAAATAGGCCTCTTCTCGCGTAAGCATTCCCCCGCCAGTACTTGCAGGATCGAGATACTCAATCACTTTGTCGTGAAAATGCGGCACCATAAAGGAAGCTGGGTCACCATGGTTTCCATGCCCAATATGAAAGACCTTACCCAAAGACTCCGTTCGGTAGCCGTGGCTAGCGAAGTATTGGGGTAGCGTTATTGCATTGGGAAGGATCTCGCGCAACTGACTCCCAAGTCCGTACAGGCCCGTGGATGTCGAATGGGCACCAAGCATCAAGGTGAATCGAGATGGAGCGCAAACGGCCTGATTGCAGTACGCGAGTTCAAACTTCATGCCACGCGATGCCAAGCGATCCATATTGGGCGTGACTGCGATTTCATCTCGGTAACAACCCATCACTGGCTTCAGGTCATCCACAAGAATCATCAAGACATTGGGACGCTCAGCTGCATCAATCACAGATCTACCGAGCGACCCAAAGATGGACAAACCAACGATGAAACAACCGACCGAGATACGAAAAGTGCTTGACATAAACTACTACTAATTGAATGAAAACTCACTGAACGGAAAGATCACTGAACGGAAAGATCACTGAATACCGCATCAGAATTCACCACACGTAGCCCAACCGAGCCACGCACGTAGGTCTGATCGTGATGAACAAGTTGACTCGTTCCATTCAACCGCACCTCAATACGGTCACCCTGTGCGGCCACTTCAAGACGCTGAAGCTCGCTGGTATCAACTTCGACGCTAGCCCTGTGTATCTCCTGCCAACGCCTTCCGTCCATCTTCCCTAAAATCAGCAATCCGGTTCTTGGAACGATGCCAGCGAAGTATCCTCGCTGTGCGTCATAACCAACCGAGGCCCCTGTTGTGCGAAACAGCAACCCCGCATCCCTCGCTTCCTTATCGCCTCGAAAATCGATTGTGACAGTAGCCTCAAAATCATCGGGAACTTGCCCCGTAAAAACCACCTTTTCACCTGATCGATAAGTGTTAACGGGATACTCTGGCTGCTTTCCCAAACGGATTTTACCGCCTTCGGCTTGCAACATTTGATGGTGCCCAAAATAACGAAACGAATCCATCGAAACGGTGGACGATTCTTCCTTGCTTCCGCTTGGTAAAGTCATGATCGTTCCCGGATCGACAGGAACATCAAACAAAGGAAAACCACGACGCCCCACTTTCATTGGCTGAGCATAAATAGACCGTCTCCAACCCGGTTCGCGATCGCGTTTTGCATGAAAGACATGCCACCACTGCGTACCATCGAGGGACTGAACGAAACAGGAGTGTCCTACCCCATAGGTTGACTCGCTACTCGAAAAAACGGGTTGGGAGCGTTTCTTCCATGACTCGGGTTTTAGCGGATCATCACCAATCAACTCCAACAGCCCAAGTTTATAAGTTGGCAACCAGGATGCGCCACACGAATAAACAATTGAAAGCCTCTGCCGAGCCCTGAACACTTGTGGTGCTTCATGCAAACCACGCTTGGAATCCATTGGCTCAACCCGCTCCCAAAGGTAATCATCGTTTGCACACAACAGAACACGCCGACCGGACAACTTCTCGGGAGACTCCATCGGAGCGATATATAGATACTGGCGATCCGATTCTGCTTCATCCCAACCTGACCACACGGCATAGAGCTGACCACGATGCTCGAATACCGTCATATCAATCGCCCAAAGATTGGGTGACATACCATCGCTTCCCTCGCCCGTTGCAAAGGGTCCACCAAGTTCATATTCCCCGAGCGGATCGTCTGTCTTTGCAGTCAAGACATACGCAAGATGATTTTTGTTCTGCCCATTCGACGCAGCGAAATAGATACGCCATTTCCCCCGAACAAAATGAAGCTCAGGAGCCCAAACTTCTCTGGAGAACGGCCCCTCCTCGGGTGCCCGCCAGACGACAGTTTTCTTACCCATTGATGAAACAGAATCACTCTCGTGGATGGCGATGCCCCGGTTACCCTCACTCATGCACCACAGGTAACGAGGATGGTTAGGATCTCGAATCACCCATGGATCAGCGCCTTCCCCGATAGGATTAACAAACTCATTCTTGTTTAAAGAACCAACTCTTTCGGCGGGTTCCCATTGCGGGTCTCCCGCGTCGCGAGGCATCCCCGCGTTCCACTCGGTGATCAACCGATGCAATCGCTCTGCCTCCGCCGGATGCTGCTCTCGCAGGTTATTGATTTCACCCGGATCGCTATTGAGGTTGTACAGCTGCGGTTCACTGCCGTCGTAATTGACAAGGTATTTCCACTGGCCATCACGGACCGCAAGATCTGGGTTATCTTCATTTGCTGTTCCCGGTCGATCCGGAGGACGTCTCCAAAAGATTGGTGCAACTCGCCCGCGAGTACTTTTGCCGAGCATGGTATCGAGTACGTTTTCGCCATCCAGATCCATGCCGCCGCTGGGAGCAATCCCTGCGAGACCGTACAAGGATCGATTGATATCGAGTGCACACAAAATCGATTTCTCATTGGCCGTTCCAACCACTTTACGATCTACGAGCCCTGGCCCCCAGACAATCAGCGGTGAACGAATCCCACCTTCGTAAAGCCAAGTCTTCGCACCCCGTAGCGGATCCGACGAGCCAGCTCCCTCTTCATGACCATTGTCGCTCATCACCAAAATCAAGGTATTTTGCCGGAGCTCTTCGTCCCGATGAATACGATCAAACAGCACACCCAATTGCTGATCCATGGCATCCAATACAGCATAATAGAGCTCGCGTTTGCTCCCGTTGGTTTCATCCCGTAACACTTCGGGAGGAAAGAATGGAGAATGCACATCATCAGGCCAAAGATTGATGAAAAATGGTTGGTCCAACGTCTGCGATGAATCAATCAATTTGATCGCTTCGTCCACAAAACGAGCAGTAATAACACTACGGTCCTCCCAGTAAATGGGTCCCTTACCGAGGTTCGCGGAACCCAGATCATGCCGCAGTGGAGCCTTCCCATCGTAGGCATCTTTTAACGGCAGAACCCTCGGCCCCAATCCCTCGAAGTTAGTCAAGCTCCGATCAAACCCGTAAGCTTTAATCAGCGGCGCATTTCCAACATCACGTTGGCCACCCATATGCCACTTCCCAAAATGACCGGTCGCGTACCCTGACCTCTGCAATTCACGGGCCAGCATTGGTGCATCCTTCTTTAACCACTGCTCCATCCCTCTCTCACGATTCGCACGCCGATTACTCAAATAGGAAGTGATGCGATGGCGGTGCGGGTACTGGCCTGTAGACAGAGCGACTCGTGAAGGAGAACAAATCGGTGAATTGACGTAAAACTGATTAAAACGATATCCCTCGGTGGCGAGTCGATCGATGTTCTCAGTGACCGTCGTCTCTCCTCCAAAACACGACAAGTCAGACCAGCCCATGTCATCGATGAAGACGGCAATCACATTTGGCCGATCCCGAGCACCAATCAATCTTGCGTTACCCAAAACAGCCTTAGAATCACTCGTTTTTTCAAGCCATCGATCGAGTTCTTTTCGAAGCACCGTGAGTCGCTCCGACTGCTCGATATCGCCAGCCCGATTTTGACCTTCGTAAGGATCCAATCCAGTGTGGTAAAGTTCTTCCGCGACGCGACTTCGATACCGACTCACTAAACGCTTGGCATCTTCATTCCCTGCCGCTTCATCGACCCAACTCTGCCAATACCCCTTCTCCGGTTCAGCATGGGTGACATGGCTGCCAAAGAGGAATTCAGGATGAAGGTTGCGAACATATTTCCAACCGTCTGCCGCCCGAACCGAGCGAATGGGAAACACGTTGAAATCACCATCACCGCTGTGCGTGGTGAAAATATAGTCACGGTGCTGTTGGGTTTGGCCAGTGAGCACAGGTAAAAAAGAACGGCCATCCAAGGATTTCACAGGCTCTGCACCAGCCACATCCAGCAAAGTCGGTAGGATGTCGATCCAAGATACCATCGCATCCGAGCGAGCGCCCTGAGCGACATGGCTCGGCCATGAAACGATCATGGGGGTGCGTATCCCGTCGTCGTAAAGGTTCCACTTTCCGAATGGCCACTGTGCGCCGTGGTCACTTGTGTGAAGAAAGAACAAGTCGTCGCCTAATTCCTCTCGCGCGACGTCAAAGACATGCCCTAACTCTTCATCCATTCTACCAATGGCCGCCACATACTTTGCTCTCCACTGCCGAGAGATTTCCGTATCGACGTGATTAGGGGGCACAACAAGTGCGTTGGAATCAATTCCTTCTGCGCCTTCGGGCCATGGAACATGTGGCCAGTTGGTTCCAACGAATAAGCATAGCGGCTGTTCAGACTCTCTCTGTTGCAACCATTTCATGGCTTCGCTGACGGCAACATCCTCGTGATAACCATAGTGCTTAGCAAGATCGAACCCGTACTCAGGTGTCTGCGCATAGTGCCCGACTTTACCAAACGAAACGACCTCGTAACCAAGTCGCTGGAGGTATTCAGGAAGCTTTGTAATTTCAGTAGAGGGTCGCGAGTGATTCGCTTCGGCGCCCGTTCGAGCCGGATACAGTCCCGTAAGAAGTGCTGCACGACTCGGAGCACAAGAAGGTGAGGCAACAAAGGCTTGATTGAAGGTCATCCCCACACCAGCGAGACGCTCCATATTTGGCGTCTTGATATCGGGTGAACCATAAACCGACGAATCCCGCCACGTGTGATCATCAGACAAAAAGACAACGATATCAGGTGGCACATGTCCAGCGAGCTCACTTGAATTCCCGGTGCAATTGAATCCAACCAAGAGAATTAAAGCCATCGTGAAAACGTGCCAACCCTCTGCGTTCAACCTATCAACCATCAACTTTTCCCGTGAATCCAATAACTCGCAACCAACGCACCAACATTAGAGAGCACCATCACCGCAGGCTAGGCGCGTGCAGATCGCTTAAAACAAATGCGCAGACAAAAACCTCGATCGAACACTACTAAGCCGCCGAAGATCTTACCGCGTTTTAACCTCAAGAACCGTGACGATGGAAGCAATCAAAAAATCAGTCCAAATCGACCTCGAATGTCGCTCCCTTTCTGTTAACGGGGCGATCCTTCCAGACTTCGCCGTCAGGATAAGCATGTTGAGCTAAGAAGTCTTCCTTGAACTCAAGCCCCCAACCGTAGGCAACCGGTGCATCATAGTGCCCCTCGGAAACACTCACGGGCTGATGGACTGAATCTTGCAGAAAATCGATGTACTCAACCAACTGAGTATCCGAATGACCGGATACAGCAATTTGATCCCACATTCCATAATGCTGAATCATGTTGCAAAGCGCTATCCCACCACCGTGAGGGCAGACCGGGACACCGTACTTGGCAGCCATCAAAATGATCGCCATGACATCGTTGACCCCAGCGACTCGAACCGCATCAATCTGACAATATTTAATCGCTTTGCTTTTCAAAAGCTGTTTAAAAATCACCGGAGAAGCGGCCTGCTCACCACAAGCAAAATCAAACTCAGATGATTCAAATCGATTCGATAGCTGGAGGTAACCCAGAACGTCGTCTCGGGCGATCGGCTCTTCGACCCACTTCAAATCGAATCCATCGTAGTGGGAGAGGTGCTCTTCGGCCTCGTCAATACTCCAGTATTGATTCGCATCCACCATCAAATTGCATTCCGAACCGATGGAGGATCGCATGAAACGCAAACGCTGCAAATCATGCTGTAAATCACGCCCCACTTTCAATTTAAAAGAATCGAAACCTTGCTGACGTAATCTTTGAATCGTTTCCAAAATCTGCTCATCAGATAAGCCAAGCCAACCGGCAGTACAGTACGCCTTTGGACCGCGCTTCAACATTTCGCTTTCGCGTAATTCAATCGCGGAACGTCGCGAGGACAGGATCTCCAACGCTTCTTCCGGTGTCAAAGCATCTCGAATATTGCGCCAATCAATGCAGTTAACGATCAACTCAGGCTCGAGGTCGACCAGTAATTTCCAAAGCGGCTTCTCCAGTGACTTCGCCCATAGATCCCACATTGCATTGAGGATCGCACCAGCAGCCATCCGAAAAACACCATCATGCAGCCATCGCAACTGATGATGATCAATAAGCCTTCGATATAGCTTGCCCGGCGAAGAAGTAAAATCTTCCAGATAGCTTCCCACGACCAATTGGCACAGGTCGTCGATACCATGACAAAGCCAGTCGGTACCCGCCCCAACGGTGAAGACGATGGAAACGCCCGTCAGACCCGAGTCTGTCTCGAGGTGCAGAACAGCCGATGAATAATCAGGTTCTTTGTGGAAGGGGTCTGAGCCGAGCATCTGGTCCGAGGTTGGGACTCGAAGATCGAGTACTTTGGCGGATATTATTTTGACCGAAGAATGAACCATCTAGCAAAAAAACCTTAACAAACGAAACCGTTAAACACTGGCCACCATACGTCAATCGATGCTAACGGAACATCAATTTAATCTGATTAAGGATCGGCTTTGCTCGAATTTACAGCAGAAAGGTATCGTAACTTCGAGCGCTAAATCCAAGCCGTCCGGTAACTAATGCAATGAGATGTGGGCCAACGATTGTGCAATATGCAATATGTTGTGAGAAACCCGAAATGCAATCGTAACTTTCTTTCACTTCTTGCCAATCAGACCTTTGTACGAATCAGGGATAATGATAACAGAAACCACTCTGACAGACGCCGCGACCAATAATCACTGAGAGTTTATCAACAAAGGTGACCATGCACGAAAGTTGCAAAAAGGTGCTAGACTGACCCACGGTGGAAGGACTTCCAGAATCCACCGTCAATCGAACCATCTTGAGCCGTTTATCTAGATCAGCCGAAAGCATCATTCATGCAAATCGCCTACGAAGGATTGATCTACGAGATGATGCCGATGGGTGGAATTGCTCGGTACTTCGAAGAACTCATCACGCACCTCCCCGAAGACTGCAATCCCCACTTGTTGATACCGGAAACTTTGAGAGTCAAAGCCACTCATCCCAACCTTAAAACACACTACGCCAAAGTTAAACCGCCGTTTCAATCGGCGTTCACCAAGAAGCTACTGGCTCGCTACTGGAGAAAGTCCCGGTGGGGAAAAATCGAGGCGTCCTTTGCTGGCATCTCAGCAGATGTACGACACTGGACTTACTACTGCGGCCTCTGCCAACGTCCCATCCCACGCAGCCAAATCCCAAACGTGATTACAGTCTACGATTTTATTGCTGAGCACCATCCTGAAATCGACCCACGAGGAAAACATCGACAATGGCTTCAGCAAGCGACCACCGTTGCGGACCACGTCATTTGTATTTCAGAAACGACGCACAACGAGCTCTGCAATCGGTATCCCAGTGCGGCCGAGAAAACCTCCATTATTCCCTTGGGAAATTCGTTCAAGGAAATTGAATCTGCAGAATTACCCAAACAACTTCGAAACCAAGACTACCTTCTTTTTGTTGGACGAAGAAACGAATACAAGAACTTCAGCGTGCTGTGGAAAGCATGGAAAACCGTCAAGACACTGTATCCGGGACTGTTACTCGCAGCAGCGGGGCCTCCCGTCAGCGACCGTGAATGCCAAACATTGGCCATTTCGAGAGATGAATCAGGCTTTGTGCCGCTTGGCCCCGTGTCCGACGGCACGCTCAAAACCCTCTACGCTAAAAGCAAGGCATTCGTGTTCCCCTCACGGATGGAGGGATTTGGTCTCCCTGCCCTTGAAGCAATGGAATCGGGCAGTATCGTCCTCGCTTCGGACTGTGCAGCATTGAAAGAAGTTTGCGGTGACGCGGCCCGTTACTTTCACCCTGATGACGAAACTCGCCTTGCAGAATTGATTGACTGGGTGATGAATCTGCCCGTAACGGAGCGTCTGACCGCGATGCAACTAGGAAAACGTCGTGCGAGCTCGTTCTCCTGGGAGCAAGTTGCAAAAAAAACCACTCAGGTCTATCAAACCGTAATCGCAAATCATAGCGGCACAGCGTAAAGCGACGCGCCGGCCCCAACACCAAATCGAAACGAGCCAACGCTGCCCTACTCCGTTTAGCTGAAACTCACATCAACGACACTTAACCCACGAAGTAAAGAATCGACGTTATGCCCCCTGATTTTGTCCGAATAATCTCAATCGCCCTCTTGCTTCTTTCCACCTCTGCTTGCCCCTGCCGCGGCGAAGATAACGTCACCAGCAAAGCTCGACCGAACATTGTGTGGATCGTGGTTGATGACATGTCGTGTCACTTCGGATATCAGGGTGAGCCACTTGCTCAAACACCGAACGTGGATCGACTTGCAAGAGAAGGGACCGTTTTCACTTCTGCCTACGCTACTGCACCCGTCTGCTCCACTTTCCGCTCTGCAATGATTACGGGCATGTACCAGACTAGCATTGGAGCACATCATCACCGCAGCGGACGTGGTAGGTTGAGTATTGAACTTCCACAGGGCATCCAAACCGTCCCTGAGATCTTCAAACAAAATGGGTATTACACCTGTATCGCCGACGCACGCACTGAGAAAAAAGGAAAGCAGGATTACAACTTCAGCTACGATCAGAACGGGCTTTACGATGGAATCGATTATCGAGACCGCGAGAAGGGACAGCCTTTCTTTGCTCAATACCACCTTCGCGGTGGAAAGCTCCGAAACGTTGAGAGCTGGTACCAAGAAGTAACCAACAGGCTGCAAGGTGAGGTGGTAGACAGGAACCAAGTCAAACTCCCACCCTATTACCCTGATCATCCGGTGATCATCGAAGACTGGGCACAATACCTTGATGCGGTGAATTACACCGACATCGAAGTTGGACGCATCATCGAACGCCTTGACGGTGACGGATTACTCAACAACACCGTGGTCTTTTTCCTCACGGACCACGGGATCAGCCACGCAAGGGGAAAACAATTCCTCTACGAAGAAGGAATACACATTCCATTGATCATGTGGTCGCCGCAGCAACTGGGAAAACCTCAAAGACGTGATGACTTTGTGGCTCATATTGATCTCGCGGCTACGTCACTCCAGCTTGCGGGGATCGAGCTCCCTGAATGGATGGAGGGGCGATCGTTCTTGAACCAATCGAATGAGCGAAGATTCGTGATCTCGGCGCGTGATCGTTGTGATGAAACGGTCGATAGAATTCGAAGTGTTCGCATGGGTGACTGGAAATACATCCACAACACCTACCCGGATCGACCTTATCTTCAGCCCAGTAATTACAAAGACTCGAAGCCATTCATGCCAATCCTCCGGGAATTACATAAATCAGGAAAACTCAATGAAGCGCAGACACTGCAGATGCGAAATACGCGTCCGCAAGAAGAGCTCTACCACCTACCGACAGACCCTTGGGAACTCAACAATCTTGCCGCTCAGCCTGACCACATCGAGACCCTTGCGAAACTCAGAACAATCCTCAACCAATGGGAAAAAAACACCAATGATCAAGGCCAAACACCGGAGAGCGAAGCGATGTACGACAGCGACATGAACTTCGTACTCAAGAAACTGAAGACGAAGAACCCAGAAGCTTTTCGTCAGTACCAAGAAAACATTAGCCTGATGAAGCGTTGGCAACGCCAAGGGAAATAAGGAGTAACACCGCACACTTCCCGATACGGCAAATGCTTATAATCCCTCACCGCTTAAAAACGCACTTTTATTCCAGCTATCAGTTAGCCCCACATATGACACAATATTGCATGAAGCGAGCAATCTGGTTCCTGTGCCTAACGGCCAGCATCACGCTACAACCCCTGACGACGATTCAGTCGCAAGAAAATCAGTCAGCGAGAACTCAGCAAGTCGGCGTGCCGATGGGTAGTCTTCGCAAAGGTGTCTTTGAAACCAGCAAAGTGTTCCCAGGGACCACGCGTGAATACAGCGTCTACGTACCCCACCAATATGATGGTGACCAACCGGCTAACCTTATGGTGTTCATGGATGGATCAGGGTATAGCAATCCGAAGGGAGCCTTTCGAGCTCCAATCGTCTTTGACAATCTGATCCACCGAGGTGAATTACCCATCACGGTAGCTGTGTTTGTGAACCCAGGAACGATCGTTGGCACGCTCGATGGTGCTGCGAATCGCAGTAACCGATCCTTTGAATACGACTCCCTCGGGTCGCGTTACAGCGAGTTCATGATCAACGAGTTCTTACCGGTTGCCTTGGACGGACTAAACGTTTCCGAGGATCCAAGCCGACGCGCGGTTTGCGGTATTTCGTCGAGTGGAATCTGCGCTTTCACAACCGCTTGGGAACGTCCCGATCAATTCGGCAAAGTCATGAGCCACATCGGCAGCTTCACCAATATCCGTGGCGGTTGGGAGTATCCCGGCCTGATCAGAAAAAGCCACAAGGCACCCAAGCCAATCAAAGTGTACCTGCAAGAGGGAGTCGATGACCTCAGTAACCTTCACGGCGATTGGCCGCTGGGCAATCGCGACATGGCAGCTGCCCTCCAGTTTGCTGGCTATCAATACAAACTGGAAATGACCGACGGTGGGCATAGTGGTAAATGGGCTGGTGAAGTGTTCCCGAATGCCCTGCGTTGGCTTTGGAACGATGATTCAGAATCGACCCATCTGCCGAATCCCGAAACGAAGCCGAAGTGGGAGCCGCACCCAGATGCCATCGCAAACCCGAAAGTCCCCCGCGGTCGCATCGAAGCGATGGGGCCATTGGAGTCAAAAGTTTTCCCCGCAACCGTGAGGGATTGGTGGATCTACGTTCCCCAGCAATACAAGGAAAAGACGCCTGCAGCACTGATGGTGTTTCAGGATGGAGAGCGGATGAAATCCGAGTCGCGTTGGCGAATCCCAATCGTCTTCGACAACCTGATTCATCGAGGCGAGATGCCCCCGGTCATCGGCGTCTTTATCAATCCTGGTCAGAGTGTCGACAAAGAACGAGCGAATGGAAAGTTTTCAAATCGAGGTTACGAATATGATTCGCTTGGGGACCGCTATTCGCGTTTTCTCACCGAAGAAATTCTGCCGTTGGTAGAGTCTCGGTACAACATTTCGGCTCAGGCACAGATGCGTGCGATCGGTGGTTCAAGCTCCGGTGGCATTTGCGCATTCACGGCTGCATGGGAGCGTCCGGATGTCTTTGGAAAAGTCTTCACCAGCGTGGGCAGTTTCACCCACCTTCGAGGAGGCAATATCTACCCCGCACTCGTTCGAAAAACAGAACCCCAACCGATCCGCATTTACATGGCCGACACCAGCGGTGATGTAGATAACGCATTCGGCAGTTGGCCCATCGCCAATCAAAGAATGGCTTCAGCACTCAACTACATGGGGTACGATTCGCATTTTGAATGGGCCGAGGGGTATGCACACAATGCGGATTTCGGAAGCTACCAACTGCCTGATGCGATGAGGTGGCTGTGGCGAGAGGAAACGAACACACCCGCGATCGACACCAGTGATGACCTTCGCGGTGACCTCACCCTCCTCGATCTACTGATACCGGATGAGTCATGGGAATTGGTTGTCGATGACCTCGGCTTCGCGGATGCTCTGTGCAGCGACCGAGACGGCAATCTCTTCTTTTGCGATATGAGAGCGCCAGCGGTGATCAAAATCGACGCAAAAACCGGAAAGCGATCAAGTCTATGCGAAGAATCGGTTAGTGGACTTGAGTTCAACGCGGCGGAAGACACGCTTTATGCCTGCCAAGGATCCCAAAACCGCATTATCGCTATCAATCCTGTCGATGGCACCGTCACATCTGTAACCGAAGGAGTCAAACCGAATGATCTAGCTGTCACAAAAGACGGCTACATCCTCTTCACTCAGACCGGTAAGAGCGAAGTCATTCGCGTCGACCCCGCGACCGGTGAGACGACCGTTGCAGATCACGGAATCTCAAAGCCCAATGGCATCGCACTATCCAACGACGGTGGAACCCTTGCGGTGTCGGATTACGGCGGCACTCATACTTGGACGTTTCGCGTCAACGCCAATGGCAAGCTGGATGCGAAAATGCCAACCATGCCAATGCGTCTAAAGATTGATCCTCAAGGGGAATTCAAATTCAATGAAAAACCGTCTTACCTCGTCAATAGCCGTGGCGATGGTATGGCAGTTGACTCTAAAGGCAGGTACTACGTGACGAGTGACCTAGGAATTCAAATCTTTGACCCAACCGGACGCCCCTGCGGTGTTTTGCCCAAAGTGGACTCCGATCAGCCACTGACAACCTGCATCCTTGCGGGGACCAAACACGACACCCTCTTCATCGCTCACGGCCAACGCATTTACCGTCGAAAACTGGTGATCGACAGAGCAAAGTAACTGGGGGCTTGCCGAACACGAATAATCTCCGCAGTAAAGCTAACGACCACCGAGTGCGATCGGGCACTGCGTGGAATTCATTCAAGACGGCGGAGCGTAAGATGAAATTGTGGAAGATCGCTGGAGCAGTTTTGGCCTTCGGCATGCCCTGGAGTGGCACGAGCCACGGGGCTGACATCGTTGACACTGCAATCGCAGCTGGTCAGTTCAAGACTCTAGTCGCGGCGGTTCAAGCAGCAGAACTCGTCGATACATTGAAAAGTGACGGCCCTTTCACCGTTTTCGCACCATCCGATGAAGCTTTCGCGAAGTTACCCGAGGGTACTGTCGCTGAACTTGTAAAACCGGAGAACCGAGACAAGCTCACCTCGATTTTGACCTACCATGTCATCGCGGGAAAAGTGCTGGCCAAGGATGCGTTGGCCGCTGGCGGTGGCCTGACCATTAATGGACAGCGAGTTGACTGCGAACTGGACGGCGGGCAAATCATGCTTGATGGTGCGAAACTCGTCACCGCCGACATCGAGTGCGACAACGGTGTGATTCACATCATTGACCAGGTTATCCTGCCGATCGAGCAAACGATCCCTGAGGTTGCCGCCAACGCGAAGACATTTGGGACACTGCTTGCGGCGGTGACCGCTGCTGATCTCGCCGGTACCCTGAGTGGAGAAGGACCCTTCACCGTCTTTGCACCGACCGACGAAGCGTTCAACAAGCTACCAGAAGGAACCGTTGCATCACTTCTGAAGCCAGAGAACAAACAGCAATTAGTAGATGTCTTGACTTATCACGTTGTACCGGGGCGAGTTTATGCAGTAGACGCCCTGAGAGCGAAGAAAGCCAAAACCGTGCAAGGCGGGTCGGTTGAGATTGCTGCCAGTGGAAGTGGAGCGAGAGTGAACAACGCGACACTACTTGCAACTGATATTGATGCAGCCAACGGCGTCATCCATGTGATTGACAACGTCTTGCTACCTTCGATGAAGCAAGTTAGCTGCAAACAGATGATTGATCGCGCGATCACTCAAGGCGTACCGATGTACAATTCCGGTCACCACTCGGCATGTGCGTCACTTTATGAGGAAACTCTCGTGTCAGTCATGGAGATGACCGAGGATCCGCACTTGAGATCAAGCATGCATGCTGCGATCACAAAGGCCCGTCATCAACGCTTTGCTTCACGCCGTGCATGGACCCTTCGGCACTGCATGGATCGCATGATGGTCATGCTTCCGTAGCGTTCTCTGCGGAGAGAAAAGAATCGCACCCCCACCCGGATCTCGCCCCGCGAGGTTCGGGTTCTTTTTTTGCTCCATCAAAAGTGTCGTTTCAATCCTGGACCCTGCATCAACACCAGATCAGCTAAAATGCTCCATCGGGAGACCGATGAATCAATAAATGTCGGTCTGATAGAACCAATCAACACTAAATTTGCAATGAGCGTTTAAACTCAGCTGCGACAACATATCACAACTAAGATGTTCCTATTTTCTTCGACTCGTTGCGCCATGAAAGCGATCTTGGCATTCGCAATTACAATCGCTCTCTACGGCTTCTCGTACGCAGAACGCCCCAACATCCTGATCGCTATTTCGGATGATCAATCGCATCCCTACGCATCGGCCTACGGTACGCCAGAAATTCAAACGCCCGGATTTGATCGCGTTGCCAAGCAGGGCATCCTTTTCCACTCAGCATTCACACCGGCTCCAGGTTGCAGCCCAATGCGTGCAGCATTTTTGACGGGTCGCGAAATTTGGCAGATTGGTGCCGCCGGAACACACGCGAGTGATTTTCCCAGAGAGCTACCGGTGTTCACTGAGCAACTTGAACAGTCGGGCTATCACGTGGGGATGACGGGAAAAGGATGGGGTCCCGGCAGGGCAACTGACTGGCCACATAATCCTGCTGGAAAATCCTATTCAAAGGCGAAGGTCAAATCTCCCGCAGGAATTTCATCGAATGACTACGCGACCAATTTTGAGCAATTTCTCGAAGCGCGTGTCAACGACCAACCTTTTTGCTTCTGGTTTGGCGGACATGAACCGCACCGAACCTATCAGAGAGGTATTGGCAAAAACGAGGGAATTGATCCGCAGAACGTACACCTTCCAAAATTCCTACCCGACTCAACCGAAGTTCGATCGGATATCGCGGACTTTATTTTTGAAGTTCAGTGGTTCGACTCTCATTTAAATCGCATGCTTGATCATCTGGAATCAATTGGTGAAGCCGAAAATACGATTGTGATTGTCACCAGTGACAATGGGATGCCATTTCCGCGAGCCAAAGCGAATCTGTATGAGTATGGAATCCACATGCCACTGGCAATGAGCTGGCCAGCGTCGTGGCCTGCAGGACAAAATCATGACGGATTAGTGAGTCTGATCGATGTGACTCGAACCATCTTTGATGTGGCAGAGATCCAACCACGTGAGGCGGAAAAGCTATCGGGGCGTAGCCTCATGAGCACTCTAAGCCAAACCCACAACGAAATCCCAACGGGGCGTGCCGCGGTCTACAGCGGACGCGAGCGACATTCATCTTCTCGATTCCACTCGCTCGGCTATCCATCGAGATGCATTCGAACCAAAGACCACCTATACATCCGCAACTTCACGCCTGAGAGATGGCCAGCTGGTACACCACAAAAGTACTCTGGTGCAAAGTTTAATCAGGACAACCAATTGATTGCGGGACAACTCGGTCCGATGCATGGTGGCTACCATGACATTGACGACGGGCCAACTCTGCAGTGGATGATCGCAAACCAAAACCGACCACAAGTCCGTGAACTCTTCCTTGCTGCAGTTGCTATACGACCAGCCGAAGAGTTGTATAACATCTCTTCCGATCCCGCCTGCCTGCAAAACCTTGCCCTTCAGCCCAACCATCAGGAATTGAGAGAACAACTTTCGAAACAGTTGGAAGAATATCTCACTAAAACCGGTGATCTGCGCGTCACGGCACCCGAACAAGCCCACCTTTGGGAGATGTACCCCCGTCACAGCTCACTGCGATGGTTCCAAGAGCCGGAGTGGTGGACAGAGAACACAAAAAGGGTCCCCACGCAACCGTGGCTCGAAGCCAAACGACCACGTGACCAGCAATAGATGGCGACGCATTTGAGAGCCAATGCGAACTTACGTCTTTGCCAATCTTTTTTCTCGCCCCAAACGAAGTGCAGTGGCGTTTAGCGGGAGCAGAAGAATCGGCGATCGAGTATTTGAATAAGCCTCTAATTCCCATCGGCTGAGCCAGCTCTAGCTTTTCTTAAGGCGTCCCCATCGCTCTGAAATTTTCTCAGGTTCTCTAAAAGGCCTGATCGTGACTCATAAGTGAGCGGTTGCTGCTCCGAGAAGTCTTGCAATCGCTCCAAAAGCGACGGATCCTGATTCTCAAGCGAATCAATCGTCTCATCAATCAGGATCCTGATCGAAGCTGCATAATAAGATTGATCATTCAACTGCGTTAGTGCAGTGCTAATGAGTGATGAGGTGGCAATCGAAACCACCAAAATGGGAATGCCACCAAGCAGACGCCACTTCGAAGAACCGTAGATGGCTGTAACGCACCACAATATGAGCGTCGCGAGAAAAACTACAGCTAATAACAATATCATGGCTTTTCCTGACTCACTAAACATTCACGTCTTCCCCACGAGCCGGCCAAACTGATTACTTCGTCGCAGAAATGCAATAGAGAGAATCAATCGTCCGAAGGAATATCTCACCATTCGAAAGAGCGGCGCATGACCACGCCATCTGATCTGTTTCATTCACAGCCAAGACGTCTAACTTGCCCCCGGGCCGAATGACATGGGTGTTGCCACTCGAGTCCAATGCGTAAAGGTGTTTGCCGTCCGTCCAAGGTGATGCCCAAAACGACTTCGCACCGCGAACGCGTGATTCGTAAATTTTACTTCCAGTCTGAGCGTCAACGCAGGTAACGATCCCCGCTCGCCTCTGAAAGAAATAGAGGTTTCCTTGGCAGTAAACGGGAGACGCCATCTGGAGACCCGAATCATCCATTCGCCATGAAACAAATGGTCCGTTAAAGCCATCGTTGGTGGGTGTAATATCGCCTTTACCGCCGGGTGAAATGCAATACAGGCGGCCTCCACCGTCATCAGCTCCCCCTCGATTGCGAAACTCGTTACCGACAAATAATTGATCACCAATCGCCAGAGGCGTTGCGGAGCTACGGCCTTTATTCATATCGATCTCCCATAGCAACTCGCCCGTCTCGGGATCGTAAGATCGAAAGAACATTCCCCCCAAAACAATTTCGCTACGAAGCGAGTTTTTCCAGATATAGGGTGTGCTGTACTGAGATTTTTCATCTCTCTCAGTTCGCCACAACTCTTTGCCTGTTCCCGTTTCTAAACAAGTGAGAAACGATTTTTGCTCGTTATCAACCTGAACAAATAATCTCTCATCAAGCAGTGCGATCGAGCTAGCAGTCCCCCAACCGGCACGCATCTCGTAAACTCCCAAGTCTTTTTCCCAAATGAGATCACCTGAGTGATCGAGGCAGTAAACACCATTCATTCCAAAATAGACATAGACGTGTTTATCATCGACTGCTGGTGTTTCCGTTGCATAGGTATTGGTCGTATGTCGAGGCATCGGAGGCTTGCCAGTCTTGACCGTCTTACGCCAAATTTCTTTGCCACTCGATCGATCGAGGCAAGCAACTTGATAGCGATACACCACGTTGACAAGGTCATTTCGATCACGACCATACCCTCCAGAATAGTTCTCCGGCTTAGTCGATTCCGATTTATCCTGATCCTCAGGAACCGCACAAGTAACATAAACACGGTTCTCCCAGATCACCGGTTGCGACCACCCTTCTCCACCCAAACTAACTTTCCAGCGAATCCCTTGAACGCTTCCATCGATCGCATTCCAAGAGGTTGGCAAAGCCTGAGTCGTCGTTGCATTCTGCTGATCACCTCGAAACTGAGAATAGTTTTCTGCACTAGCCAATCTCGCAGTCAGCAGCACCAATAAGAGCTGAAGCACGGTCGTTAAAGCTGAAGCGGGATAGATGGTACGACGAAAACGAGCAATCATATCAATTCGACTTTCACTCTCACGATCAATGGAACCGTTGCCAACTTCCGAGCGGCAATTCAACAGGCATTATAGGGTCAAATCCAGCTCCCTCGCCGCTCAATCGCTTCATTCCCCCACACATCATTGATTTCCCGCAACGTCCGCCATGCAAGAAAACAAATCGATCCAAGGTACAAGGAAGAACCGGAGACTTGCCGAGTGGCTGTTCTTCACGATTTACCTCCATCTCTTAGCCCTACTCTGGATCGGCTTACGATTTAGCTGGACTGGTTTCTCAAGCGATTTCAGTCGCTTCACACCCATCGATAGCTCGAATGCCGCAGGACCTAGCTTCTCAGCTGGCATCCTTGCGATGCAGGACCTACTCGCAACTTACGTCCTCTCGTTAGGTGTGCTCCCAGCGATGATCAGCGGTTATGGGATTCTCACGGCAAAACTATTCAAACTTGCGTTAGACGCGGAACGAAGAGAAGCATCGGAAAGAGCAAAACAAAAAAGAAATCATCTGTCGTTTAATGGCTGGCAAATACTCTTAGCGGTCTCGACCGCACTGACGATCACATGGCCAATTCAGTACGGACTTTGGGTCACCCACTCAACGGAGGCATCGAGCACTGTTTTTTATTGCGCGCAATTTCTCAACTACTATCTTTGGGGCTTTCTGATTATCTGCTCTTGGATTGAACATCGAAATCTATCCGTGCTACTGGGTATCTCAATCACCGCTATCTCGGCATTAAGATTTGGAACGATCTTCTGGATCATCGATCATGGACAAGCTTTCTTCCTATCGATGCTGGTACTCACTTACCACCACTCCAAAAGACTTCGTCTCAAGCTGAACCGCGCAGAGCACTCTAAACGACAAACGACCAAGTCGAACAACGGTTCCGCGGAAGACAGCATGGCCGCGGAAAACCCAACGAGTCCCAACCCCATTGAGACCTTCAGTCTTTTCGTACTCGGCGGATTCATCGCCTATGATCTCGCCTGCCTCGTGAGTTTATTCGCGGCCGCTGGCAATCGAAACTCTGACAACTGGGGTGTGTACATGCCGTTGTTTTTAGGGCTGTGGCTAATCCCCATCGTCGGAACACTAACCACCGTGATCCATCAATTGACCGGTCCTTGGGCTTGGTCGCAAAGGCATCAACCTCGAAAACTAGCCGGCTATGCGATCCTAATTTGCATTTTGATCTGGACTGCCATCCTCACCATGTAACCAACCTCCGTTCGCTCAAGGTAAAGCACCATGCAAATAAAAAACTCTCCGTAACTTTTAGAAGTTACGGAGAGTTGAGGAAGTGCGACGACTTGTTACATGTCGATTTCGTAGCCTTTTCGGCTTTCTCGACCAAGGAACGAACTCGCCTCGGCATCGCCAATGATCTCTCGTTTCGCCGGATCCCATTTCAATTCTCGACCGAGACGAATGGCGATATTAGCAAGGTGACAGGTCTCGAGCATTCGGTTGTGTGACCAAACGTCCGAAATCGGCTGCGTGCGAGCTCTCATACCCTCGATGAAGTTGGCGGTATGGTTTTCGCTGACCGGACCACCATAAACAGCTTCAACAGCACCTTCAGGAAGCGGGTTGTTGGCAAGATCTTCAACCGGTTTACCAACGATCTTGCCTCGGTTCACAAAGAACCGTCCTTTGGTGCCTTCGAACATGATCCCGTTATCACCGTCACTGGTAATCACAAGCGGGATGTCACCAGGCATGTTGGCTTGGATCTCGAATTTGGTCGGTGAATTGTATTGATCACCCACTGTTGGGTTACCATTTTTGTACTCAACAGGCAGTGAGTAACTGACTGGTGTGATTTTGTTCGGGCCGGTTTCAGAAGCTCCCAAAGCCCAAGTTGCAATATCCACATGGTGGGCTCCCCAGTCATTCATCTGACCACCCGAATACTCATACCAATTACGCCAAGCGTAATGGCAGTTGGTATAGAGAGGGACACCACCGCCGTAACCGGTTCTCATTTCAGGTAGAGCACGATAGGGAACCTTCGGAGCCGGTCCAAGCCATCGGTCCCAATCAAGTCCCTTGGGTACGTCGATGGCTGGAATGACGGGTGATGCGGTCGCACCGCCAATGCCGCAAGTGACTTTTCGGATTTCACCAATTCGTCCATCACGAATGAGAGCGATCGCCTGTAAGAAGCGTTGACTATTCTCGCTGCGCTGCATCGTGCCGACCTGACAGACTCTCCCCGTCTTTTTCACAATCCTTTCGATCAGCTTGCCTTCATCGATAGTGAGAGTCAGAGGCTTCTCACAGTAGACATCTTTTCCCGACAACATCGCCTCAACTGCGACCTTGGTGTGCCAGTGATCTGGAGTGGCGATCATGACCGCGTCGATATCGTCACGTTCCAAAACCTTTCGATAGTCAGAGTATCCATCGGCAGCTTTGCCCGTTCGATCCTTCAACCGCTTGAGATTCTCACCCAAGACATTTTCATCAACATCGGCGAAAGCGGCAAAGTCAGCGAACTTCGTGGACTTACTTGTGATCGTCCAACCCTGGTTCCTCAGACCGACGGTGGCAAAAACCGGTCGATCATTCGGCGAATCTTGTCCTTGGATGCGTCCAATACCTGAGCCGAAGAAACCAACTCCTGCGATCCCAGTAGTCTGCCTTAGAAAACGTCTTCGATTGAGTGGTTGAGACATATCAGCCCTTTAAATTAATAACGATCATGGTGCTAAAGATTGTGAAGCAAAGCCATTTCGAACAGGCATTGCGGGACACATCATACTCGATCCATCACTGACCGAGGTCTTTAAATCGATCGTAGGTTTGGTTTAGTGGATGAGATTCGGACTTTCCGTGAATCATGGTCGCAGTCCACTCTGCAAGCCGCAAACCAAGCCTGCGGCAAGCATCTTGCACGCGATCTTCTTCAGGAGGTCCCGCGGCAATTGCGCCGTAGTGCGCAGAAAAACGGACGCCCGAATAATCAGTGAGTCCGAAGACCAAGAATCCATAGTTCATCAGAATCGACAACAGGGACATGCAAGTCCATTCTTGACCACCTCCCCAAGCCCCGGCAGAAGAAAAAACGCAACCAATTTTGCCGTCGCGCTGCCCCCAGTTTTCTATTGGCTGCTGATCCCACCATTGCTTCATTTGCCAACTAACGCATCCGTAGTTAGTGGGGGATCCCAAAGCAATCCCCTCGCACCACTCAAGATCCAAGTGATCCGCTTCATCGATGCTTCGAAGTCTCACTTCAGCGTCCTCCAATTGCGATGCCCCCTCAGCAATTAGCTCCGCCATCTGCTTGGTGTTGGATGTATTTGAATGATAAAGAACAAGGATCTTGGTCATGACAATGATTAGCCGAAACTTCTGAAACGATCTTGATACGTGGAGAAATTAGAATTCTGCGCAAAAACCAAACGATGACAACCAATCAAGACTTTTTCAAAAAGTATCTTTTACGACGCTGCTCCACGGCGTGCCCCTCCGCTTCTAATCTCGCTCGCAAGTTCTCGATCCCCCCCGGGTACTTTGGATTAAGCTCGAAACCGGTTTTGAGAATCCTCCAGTATGGTGTAATTCTCTTCTTCCCCATCCGCTCCTCCTCATCCGCGGCATTAGCGGCAATCCAAGCGAAGATTCCGGTGGTGATCGGGCACGCAAAATCAACCTGATGTTTTTTTGCCAATTGTTTTCGAATGTCATCGATGGTCATCACGCTTCCCTTGCGAACACCTCGCATGATCTCATCAACCTCGATCGGAGCGGGAATCACCAGTCGCCCTGAACCCCAACGCTTCTGCATATCAGGGCCGATCTCCATCACACTCGGGTGCCCCTTCGAATCAAGCAACTTCTCTTTCCAAGTCTTCTTCTTTGCCATCCCTGAACCATTTCGACGCAACGAGAACGAGCATCCGCTCACCATGCAAATCATCATCACCCTAGCGTGGGCCGAACGCTAAAATCGCTGCTTTCCGAAACGCTTCCTGGCTATCCCCACCCTTTCCGGGGAACCCAGCATGCTGAACCAGCCAGATGAAAATCAATTCATGCTCACGATCGTAATACGAGTTGGTGGAATAGGCACCACCGTGGCCAAAACGGTTCCCCCCAGTTGAAAAACCAAACCCATACTGATTAGCGATTTCTCTGGGAGTCTGTTTAGTAGTTAGAGCATCAACCGATTCAACACTCAGGTATTGCTTGCCACCGACACGACCGCGATTGACCAGCATCCTGTAGAACTTTGACAGGTCATCTGCTGTAGAGAACAAACCTCCGGCAGGCATTGCGCAACGTTCAAGACGATCACTCAGCGGGTACTGCAACTGATCAACCGTTGTCGCTTGAAGACCGGTTCCGCCTTCGGCCGGTCGGTATGAAACCGCGAGTCGTTCTAGTTGCTGTTCGTTAGGCCAGAAAGTCGTCTCGGTCATCCCTAGAGGTTCAAAGAGTCGCTTTGTGATGAATTCATGAAACGGGTCACCTGATACCACCTCGACAATTCGAGCCGCAGTATTGATACCAGCGTTGCTGTATCGGTATTCCGAGCCGGGCTGAAAATCCAAGGGAGTCATCGCATAACTTCGCACGCGATCGGCGAGCGGCAAACGATCCAAAGTCGGCACCTCCAAGTTTGACCGAAATGGCAATCCGCTTGTATGAGAAAGAAGGTTGGCAATGGTGACTGGTTGATTTGGCTTGACTAGCAAACGGTGGTTCTCGTCTTGCTCAACAACCACCATCTGCCCCCGAAATTCCGGCAGGTACTTGTCGATTGGATCACTCACCGAGATCTTCCCTTCGTCGACCAACATCATCAGCGAAACCGCGGTCATTGGCTTGGACTGAGAAGCAATCCAAAAGACCGCATTGGCGTCCATCTTTCTATTTTCTTCGCGGTTGGCTTCACCGACCACAGTAACACTCAGAACTTCCTCATCGTTGGACACGAGCATCACGGCCCCCGCTAACTCTTGCCGGTCGACAAATGGCTGAACCGCATCACGAATCTGCTGATCGTCCGTTTGATCAGCGTTCACAAAACCATCAAGGTAAAGCATTACCGAGATCATCACCAAAACTGTCATCCAGATCCGCTGCAACATCCGGTTCCTCTCACTTACTATTCTTCCGACAAAGACCTAATCTAGGCCCGCTCAATGAGGCATATCGTTTATTTAAAAACCACCGCAACCGACTCGACAAATCACCTAACCCCACAAGCCTTGTAGGCTTTCCTCCTCTTTGACTCCAAGCGGAAACGCAAGGCTGCTCGGATGCGAATCAATCCCCGCGTACTCACGCAACGCTTGATGAATGTGCTCGGGACGAACACGAATGCCATCCTGTTCGGTGACCTTCAATGTCATGGGATCAAACGGCAACGCAAACTGCTTTTCATCCGTCTTCCCCAAGGTTCGATCGCCAACAATCTTGGGCCCGACAAACATCATCGAACCAATCGACCAATGATCTTTTCCATTGCCTTGGTTGTAGTCCGGAGTCCGACCCATCTCACTCTGCGCGATCACCACTAGCTTATCTCGGATACCAAGATCCTCGGCACGGTGCAGCGTGTAGGCGATTCCTTCAAGCAGTTCAGGAATCAACTTCATTTGATCGCGATCGTTATTGGCGTGACTATCGAATTGCCCGATCGATAAATTCGCAGAAACACAAACCCCCGCCTTGAATGAAGTCAACGCAATCTCAGCCTGTTGAGCCAAACGTTGCTTCGGTAATTGATCGGGAATATGGGGAGTGACTCTTGCCAATGCCTTTGAGTTCACCTGCGCGGCATAGAGCATGCTCTCCGCCCTCTGCTGCCGAGGCAAAAGAGACTGCTGCTTGCGTTCCCGCCGTCGCTCATCAATTGCCCGCTCGATCTTCGAGATCGCAAAATCGTCGTGATAGGGTGAGCGTATATTGCCATCCATTGAATCTGCATTTGCGATCCGCCTCAATGACGGCAAGTAGGGAACACGTGACATCGCAACAAGATTACCGGTCGCGGAATAATTACCGAAGGTTAAGAAAGAGAGCGGGCAAGACTGCCCCCTGCAAGCTGCGACCAGCGCAGCAAATGTGGGATAAGCAAGACTGTCAAGCTTCCCCGTTGCCATGTACCTAGAGCAGGGTGCATGATTATTGACGGAGTAATCGAGCCCGTTGAAAATCAATAATTCCTTTCCGAACTCTTTGAAAAACGACTCGTTACTAACACCTCCCTCCCGTGTCTTTTCCGTCGGTGCATATCGATGCCCACCTTCGGTCAGAATCTCGCTTTCTTCGTAAAGCCGATTGATCCCTCCAACGCCTTTGGGATCCATCAGGTAGGTCGTATCCCATCCACCGGCAGCATTAAAAACGATGTAATACGGACCTTCATAAGCTGGTAGCTCATGGTTCTGTTGTGCAAAAGTGGATTCAATCCCTTTCCAAGGCATTGCCAAACCGAGCCCCGCGAGGGAACACCGCCTGAGAAACCTTCGCCTACCGAGCTCTAATTTATTCATACAGAAATTCTTCCTGCCGCAATAAATAAGTCACCACCGCCCGCCACGCCCTGACGGTGTAATGAGGATCAGGGACCTCTGAGAGCAACCCCTGCCGGCAACTCCATACTTCACGAGGATCAAAGTTCCCTGCTGCTTTCGCATCCGCAACAATTTCAGAAAACAATTGAAACGTTCGATCAACCTCCAATGAATCGACGACATCCTCTCGTCCCAAGATCAGCCAATGAAGGTGACTAATCACTCGTCGAAGATCAGCATCCGATTCCAACGACTCACCGGGCAGGGTCGATGTTTCAATGTATGGAAAAAGAATCCGCTGTGACTTGGGTCGACTGAAATCAAAAGCGACATTTTGGCAAGCAACATCATTGGAGAGCGTTCTTTGAATCGCACCCATCGCCCCGCCCGGATCGGTTGCTCGCTCGGTCACCTCCTTGGAATCAATTCCACCGTAAAGCATCGCAGTCTGATCGGTTAATCTCCCCCACCGCTTTCCAAACACAGCATAAATCTTGCGTTCAAGCTGCTCCGGACTCAGCAAACGAACAACCCCTAGATCATCAAGCTCGACCGTTCGATTCGTATCAGTGATCGCCGTGGAAACATTGTCCACACGATAAAAGGGGGACAACACCCACTGAATCAGTAACTCCTTGAATTCATAACCACTCTCGATGAATTTCGTCGCGATTCGCTCCACTTCACATTGCATTTCACGCCACGCGCGATGACGCTTTTCAAACTCCGGATCTTCAAGATCCTTCGGTGCAGGGGCAGGCTCACGGCCTGTCAACAAACGATAAGCATGCTTCGTCATCGCAATGGCAAATCGATCATCTGCTGCCGTCTTCTCACCCAACCACTGCAAAGCGCGCCATCTCTCTTGTGAGGGCAGCGACTCACCGTTGAAACCCGCGGTGAACATATCGGTGAACCAGCCCTCATGCCTTTTTCCATAAATGGCAAAATTGCGATCGAACCGCCAGTAGTCCTGAAAGAGTCCCGCTACCGGGTCTAATATTTTGTGACAGACCACGCACTCGGACGCCTGCATTGTCGGGATCTCATACCGCTCCGTGGCCGCAGCCGCATCGGAACCTCTCGCAGCTAACTCAAGCACATCGATTCCCAAGAAATGCTGAAAGTACATCCTCGCTCGCAGACGATTACGATTAGTCTCAGTGGTGGGATAGCGGCTTAAATACTGAAAGGTACTCAACACGCCGGCGTGAGGATAAAAACCGGTAGGTGATTCCTGATTCTCTTTTTCCTGACGACCTTTAAGCGATGCCAAACGTACTGGAATAAATTCAAATGGATCCTCTGCATCGGTAAATCGATCCGCTACCTCTTGATAAATGCCGTACCCACGAGAAGTGTAAGGCGAAACCATGATGTAGTCGGCGGTGACAATTTCAGTGAACGGTCGATCATGACGGACGATATATTCAATAAGCCTCATTGGCTCTTGCAGAAGAGCAGCACGGTATTCCCTTGCAAGTCGGTAACCTTCTTGACGCCTCTCTTTTTCGTCCACGATTTGCGAAAGATCGTATTTCTGATACCACAGACGTGTCTTTTCAAAGTGCTCATAAGACAAAACGGTTGAATCCGGATTTCCATCGACTCCTTGTGTCAAAAAGATGTCATTGAAACCCTCCCGCAATCGATCAAAAAACGCGTCCTCTTTCATCAAGCTCAACAGAACGGCTCGAATCTCCGTTTCACTTTCCCCTGCAACCTGACGGAGCTCATGTTCAGTAGGAAGTCGACCTGCCAGCGAAAGTGTCGCTTTGCGAAGCAGTCTCTTATGACTCAACATCCCGACACCACGAAAAAAGTCTTCGGGAATCAAGTCCGCAAAACGACTCGGAGCACCGGATGGTTCGTGCAAACTGTCGACATACCTCGATAGGATTCTGAAGCCGTGAGAGTTGGGTTCGAGCACTTGACCACCGCCATGATCTAGATCCCCCACTACCTTGCGTAGCAACAGAGACTCTCCTGCCTCGTACCTTTTTGCTACCGACTCGAGCAATTCAAGATTTTGCTTGGTTACCTTCCGCTGCAATGCGGTGTCACCGAGTCGTGCTGTTTGAAAAACCAAATCAGACTCCGAGGCCTCACCTGACTCGGCATGACATCTTTGACACTGAGTCGAAACCACTCGGTCCAGCACCTGTACAGCAAACGGCTTTCCCATTGACGAATCCGACTCGAGGCATGTCCCTCCAGTCACAGACTGCGATCGCGCATCGGAAAGCCAGATCAACTGAATGGCTAAACAAAAGACGAATGAGCTCTGGATCCGTCGACGAGAACGTCTAGTCAATTCATCAACTAAAGCCACATGCACGTCGCTCTCCTTCAACATGGAACGCCTGTTCATTTGGCCGATTGTCATTAAGACATATTTTGCAAAAGAAGCAGTATAGACCTGAAACGAATCATAAGATTGATCGTTTATCCTGAATTTTTTGCTAATTGACCTAAGACGGTCGCCAAGTAACCAAGGCTGCTGTGCGGACAATAAAACGGCTCCCGGTACTAGAATCCCACAAATGTGTCTCCCCATAATTGTCTGTCAGCCAGAATGATCTGGGAGCCGGAACGTTACTCGATGGCGAGCGATGCACGACCGAACCTGTGACCGGAATAAAATTGCCTGAATGCTAAATATCCGCTCAAATCACGAGTGAAAATTACCCTCGAATATTGAAGAATCCACGATGCCAATCAAGCACCAACTCGATGATCCTTGCGGTACTGGGTTGACTCGCCGTTCCGTGCTTCGCGCGTCCGGAGTGACGCTCGCTCTGCCTTGGCTTGAATCCCGCGCGGAGCATCTCGGGACGGAGGATGCCCAATCTCTAACGCGCATGGTTTGCATTCAGACCAATATGGGAATCCTTCCTGATTACTTTTTTCCCACGGGAAGTGGCAAGAACTATATCGCTAGCCACTACCTAGAACGTTTGGCCGAACACCGAAATCAGATGACCGTGTTCTCGGGAGTCAGCTTACCCGGAGTGACCGGCGGACACGCTGCACAGAAGTGCTTCTTAACGGGAACCCCGCACCCGGAGCGAGGTGGATTTCGCAATGGCGTTTCACTCGACCAATACGCTGCAGAGGAAGTTGGCAACCAAACTCGATTCCCCTCACTCAGTCTGGCGATCACCAATGAGAATGCAACGCTGAGCTACACACGCAGCGGCGCACCGATACCTGCAGAAAAGAGCCCTCGTGCTCTGTTTCAAAAACTATTTATCCAAGGAGATGCCCGAGAAGTTAAAGAGAGGGTTGAATCTCTGCGCCAAGGACGCAGCACCCTCGACTTTGTCGCTGAACAGTCCCAACGCATTGACCAAAGACTCTCAACGGCAGATCGATCAACGATGGATCAATACAAAACGGCTGTTCGCGAGTTAGAACGCCGACTTCTAGCCGCCGAACAATGGGAGTATCGGCCGAAACCTATCGTCGACGAAGAAGCTCCGCCGGAAAACAACGATCCACGACAATTTGTGGAACGGTCAAAACTGATCTTCGATGTCATGAAATTGGCACTTCAAACAGACTCCACCCGCATCATCTCTTTGTTCATTGACACCACAGTGATCCATAACATCACCCATCACGGCAATCGCCCTGAAACACTTGCCGAACTCCGCGGCCATGAAGAACGCCAGTTCGACGCGTTAAATGATTTCTTGACCCACCTCAGTCAATCGCGAGATGGAGACAAAACCCTTTTGGACCAAACAATGGTTCTCTACGGAACCTGCATGGGGAGTGCCAACTCCCACTCCAATGTCAACTTGCCCGTACTACTCGCTGGAGGTGGCTTTCAACACGGTCAACACCTCGTCTTTGACCGAGACAACAACTACCCACTCTCCAACCTGTATGTCTCGATGCTTCAACGCATGGGTATCCGAACCGATCAATTTTCGACCGGAACCGGAACGATGAACGGTCTGGAGTTTGCCAATTCATGAAACAAGTCAATGAAAATCCTTCTCGCCTCACCGTCCCAAGATTCGTTTTATCGCTGCTGATTGTGGCCCTATGCTCAAGCAACACAACTAACCTGAGAGCGCAAGAAAATCGCGGCGACAGCAATTCAGAAGTTGCCCCGCCAATCCCCTCTGGATTCCTGACTCAGCACTGCATTGAATGTCACTCATCAGATAATCCGGAATCAACACTCGATCTTGAATCATTGATCTCGGATGGACTCACCGAACGCCAACTCCAACGTTGGATCTTAATTCACGATCGAATTGTCAACGGTGAGATGCCCCCGCCCGAGGCGAAACAGCCAACTAAAGCGGAACGCAAAAAGGCAACCGGAGCATTTAAAGATCGAATCCTGTCGGTGGAACGACGCGCAACTCATAACAGACCGCAGTTACGACGCCTCACGCGGACTGAATATGAGAACACCATCAGAGACGTTTTCCATCTACCGGGAATCGCTTTAGCCGAAAGTCTACCTGCTGACGGGAAAGCTCACGGATTTGACAAAACTTTCGATGCCTTAGACATCTCGCACGTGAACATCGCGAAATACCTTGAGACAGCCGATCACATTTTAGATATCGCTATTGCGACGCGTCCGGAACCTCCAACCATTCAAAAGCGAAGAATCTCGCTGGTGAACCGCGGTGGCTTCGTTGCGCACATCGTGATGAATGGTGATGGTGTGTTGCTAAAAAACGGATTACCGGATCCTGATTTCCCGCCAGCTGCAGAACAAAACCATCTCAACCAAGGTGCCCATGAACGCTGGGGATCATTTCGTAATGGAGCAAGTGTTGGCTTGTTTCGGCACGAGGATGAATCAGTAAGCCCTTACTTCATTGAACACGTCACCATTTACCCAGGGCAATACCGCGTTCGCACTTCTCTCTGGAGCTTCCAATGGGACTGCGGCCAAATGCTGCCAGGTCGAGGCACCGAGGCAGCAAGACTTTCCGTGGTGAAGCTTACCGGTGATGGTCGAGGTGGCCAGCACCCGAGCTACGTGCTTGGTTATTTTGACGCGCCTTCTGAACGTCCAATGGAGCATGAGCTGCAAGTTTGGCTAAACCATAACGAGTTGATTGGCTTCAACACCGCATCCCTCGCGCCAGCTGCTAATTACTACAAGCAAAAGCGAGCAATGGAATTCAAAGGGCCAGGAATCGTGGTTGACTGGCTGGATATTGAAGGCCCCTTGCACGACACATGGCCGCCGAAAAGTCATCAGCTGCTTTTTGGACAACTACCGATCACCGAATTCAAACCCGACCCATCCTCAGCAGTTCGTCCACCGCTGCGTCAACGACCGCGGCAGCTTGGTGCTGGAATGAATCGACCTGATCACGAACCAGGTGTTTGGACAGTGCAAAGCGAAAACCCAGTCGCTGATGCAGCGAGTTTACTCGACCAATGTTTACCAAAGCTATTTCGAAAACCCGTTACTAAAGAGATTCGAGACCAATATCTCGAAGTCGTTAAGCGTCAACTTAAATCGGGGGATTGCTTCGAAACTGCAATGCGTCACGCCTATCGAAACGCACTGATCTCACCCGACTTTCTTTTTCACCTCAGCGATGAAGCAGTCCGTTCCAACTCCGGACCGGCAACGACAGCACCAGCGACTACCTCGGAGAACGCACCCATACAAGACGATGCGTTGGCATGTCGACTTTCGTATTTTCTGTGGAACTCTTGTCCAGACGCCAAGCTACTTGCTAAAAGTCAAGATGGTTCGCTGCGAGAGACGCGTGTCCTACTTAAGGAAACAGAGAGGCTTCTCAACGACCAACGATCCAAAAGGTTCATCGATCACTTTCTTGGACAGTGGCTCCGATTGGAGGAAATAGCCGCCACGGATCCAGATAAAAAACTTTACCCTGAATTCAGCCCCTACCTTCAGGATTGCATGCTCGCGGAAACGAGAAAATTCTTCACGGAGTTAATCCAAAATAACCTCAGCGTCACCAACCTAGTTGACTCTGACTTCCTCCTACTCAATCAGAAACTCGCGCAGCACTATGGAATCAATGATATTGAAGGAACCAGTTTCCGCAGAGTTCGAATAACGGATGAGTGCCCGCGAGGTGGATTTCTCACGCAAGCCTCCATTCTCAAGATCACCGCCAACGGGACAACCACCAGCCCAGTCCCGAGAGGAGCGTTTGTGAT
This sequence comes from uncultured Rubripirellula sp., assembly GCA_938045805.1. Classification (GTDB taxonomy): domain Bacteria; phylum Planctomycetota; class Planctomycetia; order Pirellulales; family Pirellulaceae; genus Rubripirellula. The sequence goes on from CALIBL010000035.1 coordinate 129,324, forward strand.
GGATCGGCTTCTAGGTAAGCCTCCTCAACCCCCACCGGAAAACATCAGTGCAATCGAACCGGATGTTCGGGGAACCACCACCGTTCGCGAGCAACTCGAAAAGTATCGATCTGACATGATCTGTGCGTCATGTCATCAAACCATCGATCCGCCCGGATTCGCACTTGAATCCTTTGACGTCATCGGTGGATTCCGAACCCATTACCGATCGATCGGCGAAGGGATGCCAGCAGATCGAGGTGACATCGACCCGATGATTGGCATCAGTTTTCTGCAGGGCAAGGAAGTTGATTCCCATAGCACCCTTCATGATGGAAGTCAGATCCGGGGAATTGATGATTACCGAGCAGTGGTTGTCGGGAACATCGAAGGTTTAACTCGAAACCTCGCCAAGCAATTACTGACGTACGCAACGGGGCGCCCTCCTCGATTTGAAGAACGTGAAACCGTGGACAAAATCGTTTCAGAAACCATCAATCATGGTGGTAGCGTCAGAACGCTCATTCGGGAGATCGTCAAAAGCCCAATATTTCTGGGCCAACCAATTCAACACCAAGATGGTGATGATCAAGAACTCTCTCCCGCGATCTTGTCAGCTAACACAGCTGCTGATCAAAGCGAATCACCACCACAGTTAGCCGAGAAGGCGAATCACTTCTTAATGGTGGAACGACTACCCGAAATTAAATCACCAGCACAAAGAGCGACACAGCCGAACCCTGCAACTGACGAATTAGAGACCTCAAAGCCACTCTCGTTCCCATCTGAAAATCAGATTGAAGTGGTGGTGAACGGGCTTTTCATTGCAGAGCAGACAGATCGTTTGCGTACGATGGTTCAGGAAATCGAAGACCTCCGAATCCTGAATCTCGACCCCACCACGGCCCAGGTGACTTTCCAATATTCAATCGACAAGAATCGTTTTCGCTCAGATTCGCCTCAGCAGGTGATAGACCAACTCAACCAAATACTGCGTCAACAATCCAGCGGCATCTTTTCTGCGAAAGCAATGGTGCCCGAACCTGCGACCAAAATACAACAAGCAACCTTTCCGATCCTCGGGCTCGACTGTAAAGCATGCTCCCTCGCGGTGCATGACATTCTGATTAGCATCGACGGTGTGATTCACGCAAAGGCTGATTTCCAAAGGGAAACGGCTACAGCTTGGTACGACTCTGATCAATGCAGCGATACCGCCATCGCAGAAAAGCTGCAACAGCAAGGCGTCACACTGCATCGTGTCATAACGGAGACTGAATGAAATCAATTGATTGAGGAATCAAAATGATTTTCACAAGCAGCAAATTTCTATGGTTGGAATGTGGCGAACGAATTCAGGCTGCAGGTTAAGGAACAATTTGATACATTGAGGTTGGCAAATCTTACTTTCAAATCACCTCCGGAGCTAACCGATGGTCGCCCTACTGGTCGTTGCTGCCGTATTCGTTGTCATGATTCTCTTCGTGGCATTCCTTGTCATTGGAATCTACAATCGTCTGGTGGCTTTAAAGAACCGCTACGAGAACGCTTTTGCACAGATCGAGGTGCAACTCAAACGCCGTTACGACTTGATCCCGAATCTGGTGGAAACGGTGAAGGGCTACATGGCTCACGAACGAGAAACCCTCGACGCGGTAATTAAGGCAAGAAACCAAGCCGTGACCGGTTTGCAAAACGCATCTGCCGATCCAAGCAACGCCGCTGCGATGCAACAGCTCGCAGGTGCAGAACAGGGACTGACCGGTGCACTGGGTCGTCTCTTTGCTCTCTCAGAAGCGTATCCCGACCTGAAAGCGAACCAGAACATGGCTCAGCTTACCGAGGAAATCACAACAACAGAGAACAAGGTGTCATTTGCGCGACAAGCTTTTAATGACACAGCTACTGAATACAACACCTACAAGCAGTCATTTCCAGCGGTCGTGGTTGCAGGAACCTTTGGACACACCAATAACGCGGAACTGCTCGAGTTCGACAGTGAAGCGATCGCCGAAGCCCCCAAAGTTTCATTTAGCTAAATGGCCACCAGTTTCTATCAACGCCAAGATGCGGCGAGAAAAAACACAACAAAGCTGGTCGCACTGTTCATCATTGCGGTAGTGCTTATCGTTGGTTTGGTATCGGTCGCAACCTGGTATGCGATTGAAGAGTTTGCCACGCCACGATCCCTAGCGGGATCAAGTGGCTTTGATCGCCCCTCGAACAAGTTTTCGCTGTTTGCCGGTCTTGGAACACTCGCGTTGGTGATTCTCGGGTCACTTTACAAGGTTGTTGAACTACGCCGCGGTGGAGGCACGCTGGTTGCTGAAAGCCTCGGAGGCCGCCGCATCTCTCCTCAGACCAATGTCGCAGACCAACGAAAGCTGATGAACATTGTCGAGGAGATGGCGCTCGCCTCGGGCGTTCCGGTTCCTCCGGTCTACCTGATCAATGAAGACGGCATCAATGCTTTTGCTGCAGGCTATTCACCCTCGGACGCGGTGCTGGGCGTGACAACCGGTTGCATTTCACAGTTGTCAAGGGACGAACTTCAGGGTGTGATTGCCCACGAGTTCAGCCATATCCTCAACGGTGATATGCGTATGAGCATCAAGCTGATGGGAATTCTGCACGGCATTCTTCTCATCGGGTTAACCGGACAAATTGTTCTTCGCAGCCTCGTGTACGGCGGTGGAAGATCGAGAAGAAATAAAAAAGAAGGTGAGGGCGGTGGCGTTCTGGTGATCATCGTCATCGCCGTTGCGGCAATTGCGATCGGATTCATCGGCGTCTTCTTTGGAAACCTGATCAAAGCTGCTGTGTCGCGACAGAGGGAATTCCTTGCTGATTCATCGGCGGTACAGTTTACTCGGAACCCCGATGGAATCGCCGGAGCTCTAAAGCGAATTGGTGGTAACAGCAACGGCTCGAGAATTGAAAACTCAAATGCATCAGAAGCCAGTCATCTTTTTTTCTCACAGGCGGTCTGGGAGGGAATCGGTGGCTTATGGGCAACCCATCCACCTCTCGCACAACGCATCCGAGCCATAGACTCCAATTGGGATGGCAAGTTTGCGTCAAGCTCAAAGACAAGCGGTAAACGTACGACGACGACAAAAAGTTCGGCTTCGAGTCGATCCGCGGTAATGTCGGGTTTTGCCGGGGAGTCCCCTGCAGCAGCTGCCTCGCCACCCGAGCCTGCTACCGCATCCGCGAAACCGACCACTCCCGCAGGGACTGCCGCTTCTTCTGACAACGCTTCAGATGAAGTGATCTCCTTGTCCGATGCGATCGCCGAAGAAGCGCCGATGCAAGGAATCCACAATGCTCTCGAATCGGTAGGTGAGCCAAGCCGCGAACACCAGCAATATGCAGCAACGCTGATCAGTGACCTGCCTCCGAGCTTACTCGACTGCATTCGAGATCCATTTGGTGCACGAGTGGTAATCTACTGCCTTTTGCTTGACACTGAACTTGAGATTCGACACAAGCAACTCGACATCATCAAAAAACAGGGTGGCAATGCCGTCCATGTGCTCGCAAACCGATTAGTTGATTACACCGATGCGTTAGCGATCCAAAAACGACTGCCAGTCATCGATCTCTCATTGGCATCACTGCGATCCCTTTCGAAAAACCAATACAGAGAGTTCATCAGCTGTTTCAATAGTCTGGTCAAAGCAGATAATAAAATTGATCTATTTGAATGGATCATGATCCAAGTCATCACGCGACACCTGAAACCGCATTTCGAGTCGACCAAGCCGAGTCCTGAAGGACACGAGAAGCTCAGGAAACTCGCGGCGGAGTGTAGGGTGCTACTGTCGGCCATTGCTTCAGCTGGAAATGAACCAGAAGTTGCTGAGCAAGCGTTTGAGGCAGGTGCTGCGGAACTTAAAGAACTTGGACTATCTCGAATCCAAAAGAAGTCGTCTGACCTGAACCGCCTCTCCAAGGCACTCGGTTCACTCCGTCGAGCGTCTGCGAGTCAGCGAAAGCGTCTAATCGATGCCTGCTCCGTTGCAATCGAAGCAGATGGTCATATCACATGGCAAGAGGCCGAATTGTTGAGAGGTGTCGCGGATTTGCTTGATTGCCCCATTCCGCCAATTCTCCCAACAATGAAATAATGCTCTGATCACGACGCACTAATTGAGCCGACGAATCGGACCAACAACAAACCCCGGATTCTGCTGAATCGCAAGATTCGTGGCGATTTGGCTGTCGCGAGCGTAAACCACAACCCAACGTGGCGGGTTACGGTTTCCCGGACCAGGATAGAGTGTGACTTCCCACGGGGAGGTGATCCCAGCTTGAACCTGCTGCAACTGCAAGTTCATGAGGGCGATTTGCTGATTGACCTGCTGGTCTTGGTGATAAGTCGCGGCTAGGGTCTGCAACATGATCTGATGTTCATTGGGTTTGGTGAACTGAGGAACTTCATCATCCTCCATCACATCACCGTGATGAGCCAACCATTCATCGAAACCACCCTGCAGAAGCTCTCGGTCTTGATCAACAAACATAAAGAATGGAATGGAGTGCTCGTCCCCATTCTCGAGCTCCATCACCACGCCCTCAAGGTGGTACTCCTTTGGCTCACCTTTTAAAGTGAGTACCCAAGCGTTCAAATCTGACTCGGTTTCGATCTTTTGCTGCTCCTCCTCACTCACAATCGCCAGAAGCATCTTTTGATAGACCGGTGGAAGAGAGGTGAACGACTTGTCGTTTACATAAACCTTTCCTCGACGCCGCTGGATGGTGAGATCCCTTTTTGCGTAGTCAGCGATCTTACCGATCATGTGTAAACCGTTAACCAACTTCCAAGACTGAACCTTTTGAAGATTACTGTCATGGATCTCCAAAGCTTGCTTGCTTTTTAGAAACTCGCGGTCAGCCTCACACAGCTTATCAATTTCGCACGCCCCAAGTTCCTTGTTAGCTCGCTGAAGAATCACCGTTTGATCATCGAAACCGATGAGGTCAGCTTCGATCGAGTAGACACCAGTTTGATCTTCCCACTGTCGAGCCTCGACAGGCGACTTGAACGCTAGCGAAATCAGTGCCAACGAACCGAAGATGGCCAGCGACCTATTAAAACACAACATATTCAGCACCTAGTGGGGTGATACTCTTTTTCGGATGAACTCAACATGAAAAAGGTAATCGATAGGTCGATCACTTTTCAACCAGTCGAGTGATCATGAACCCAAACAGGGTATCAACGACGCACCTCGCTGGACTGCCGAATCACTAATTCAGGCACGAGTTCAATTGATTCAAAGTTAGCCTCCCCCAGTAACTGCACCATCGCCTCGGCTGCCCGCTCTCCCATCTCACGCGCCGGCTGACGAACCGACGACAAAGGTGGCGTCATGTACTGGGATTCCATTTGATCGTCAAAGCCGACCACCGCAACATCCTCGGGAACCCTCAGCCCCGCACGTGAAAGTGCCAGGCGAGCACCGTATGCCGTCAGGTCGTTCGCGGCAAAAACGGCAGTGAACTCGACACCCTGAGCCAGAAGTGTCTCGATTCCCTTCACACCGGACTCTGCAGAAAAATCACCATCAACAACCAAACGTTCCTCAAACGATAAACCAGCTTCTAGAACCGCCCTCTGAAAACCTTTGAAACGATCCTTGGCATCTCCGTGATCAGATAGACCACTTATCAGCGCAATCCGTTGGTGACCACTTTCAAGCAGATGCTTGGTTGCCTGATAAGCACCAAACTCATTGTTGACTGAGATGGCCGGGTATTGGTTCAAGTCACATTTCCTTGCGACCAGAAGCACCGGCAGTTCTCCGGTGATCTTAGAAACCTGAGCACTCGACAGCGTTCCGCCAATCACCACAACCCCATCAACGCGTCTGCCCACCAACGCATTCAGGGCGTCTTTTTGCTCTGCTTTTTCCCAACGACCATCCGCAAAAATCGGTGAGTAGTTTGTGCCAGAAAGACCTGCAATGAGCCCTTGTGAAATCGCATCGTAAAAGGGACTTCCAATCATCTGCGTCAAAACACCGACGCTACTCGAGCGACCCGAAGCAAGACTCTGAGCGAGTACATTCGGCTGGAACCCAAGTCGCTTCGTCGCATCCAGAACCGCTTTTTTCTTCTCAGGGTTGACCTGAGCAGTGCCATTGAGCACCCGAGAAACAGTGCTCTTGGAGACACCAGAGACTCTCGCGATATCTTGAATCGTCACTTTCTTCATGAGATGAAGGATACCACGACAGAAACCGCTTTCAATCCATAAACCGTTGCACTGCCTAATGAAACGGTCTATCATGAAACCGGTTTCACGGCGGGGCTCACATCACCAAACCCCGGCAAATTTCTCGAAGCGGATCGAAAATGAACGTGATCGAAAAACGCCAAGTGTCAATGGGCGAAAAAATTGCATTCGGCATGGGGATGCTCGCCAATCAAATGTTCCCCGCGGCTCTCGGGGTCTTCCTCATCGTGCTCGTTCAAGACTTCGGGTTTTCACCTTTGGCTTGGGGATTCATTTTCTTTGCCCCAAGGGCATTCGATGCGATCACTGATCCCATCATGGGATTCATTTCCGATAACACACGTTCTCGGTGGGGGCGACGCAGACCCTACGTGTTTGTCGGAGCCATCCTGCTAGGGATCAGCTACATCGCCATGTGGCAACTCGATCGAGAAAACAGCCTGCAGTTCAACTTCATCTACTTCATGAGCTTCTCGCTGCTGTTCTACCTCGGTCTCACCATCTTCAGCGTGCCATATGTCGCGATGGGTTACGAAATGAGCGACGATTTCCATGAACGCACCAGCATCATGGCAATCGCACAGTTCATCGGTCAGTGGGCCTGGGTCATCGCACCTTGGTTCTGGGTGATTGTTTACGATCCAAAGCAGTTCGAGGATGTCGACACGGGTGTTCAGACGCTATCGGTTTGGGTTGCAATTCCATGCACACTGTTAGCAATGATCCCCGCACTTTTCATCAAAAGTCGATCCACGCTCGATCGCGATGATTTCAAGACGATCAGTATAAAATCGATGATCAGTAGCTTCATCGAGATCATAATCTCAACGTTCCAAGCGTTCCTGATACCACAATTCTTAAGGCTGGCGATTGCAACTTTTTTGGTCTTCAATTCATTCAACATTATCGCGGCCTTCACTTTCTTAATCATCGTTCATCACATGTTCAACGGGGACCCGGGCGCTGCAGGCATCTGGCCGGCGATGCATGGTTGCGTTGGCGCTCTGTGCACCACCTTCCTTGTCATACCCGTTGTAACACAGATGTCGAAAAAACTTGGCAAGAAGCAAACGTTCATCATCACACAAGCTATTTCAATCATTGGCTACATTCTGTTTTGGTTCCTTTTTGTTCCAGGTAAACCCAGACTCTTCCTTTGGGCTCTACCATTTCACTCATTTGGCATCGGTGGACTCTTCACGCTCATGATGTCAATGACAGCTGATGTTTGCGACATTGACGAATATAGAACTGGCAAACGCCGTGAAGGCACGATTGGTGCGGTTTACTGGTGGATGGTCAAATTCGGTCACGCGTTCGCTGGCCTCCTCGGCGGGGTGATTCTGTGGTGGGTTGGTTTTGATCCTGACCCCGTTGCCAGTGAAGCATCGATTACCGGCTTGCGATTCTTTTATTCAGCTCTTCCCATCCTCGGGGTTCTGGGTGCTATTGGCGTGATGTGGCATTACGACGTCACCGAAGAATCTGCCGAACAGACTCGCCGAGCCCTCGCTGATCGTAAAGCAGCTCAAGGTACCCATTAAGGCAGGCTCTGACTGCCTCACGCAGATCACCAACCGTCAATCGAAAAGACCCTGCTTTTAATTTGGCTTTCGCTAACGATGAACTCTGATACCAACTTCCATCCGCTGTCGGTCACCGGGGAATCCGTTTCGATTGACGGAGAACGCTATTTCAAAATCTCGAACTCGCATCTCATGCCCGAGTTCTTCATGTCGCTCGTGGGAGCTAGTGACCACTGGATGTTCGTCTCAAGTCGTGGTGCGCTGACTTCAGGTAGGCAAGACCCCGATCATGCCCTTTTCCCTTATGCTGCCGACGACCAAATTTCCGCCGCAAGGCGATGCACTGGACCGTACACTCGAATCACGATCGTGGATGAGCAATCAGGATCGTCTAACCTGGCTGACCGCAATCCGTGCATCGAAACTGGATGGGAGCCATTTCACTCAAGTCGCTTTGATGATTTCACCACTCAGAACCTCTACAAAACTCCGCTCGGCAACAAACTCCTATTTGAAGAGACACGCCATGACCTTGGATTAACATTTCGGTATCGCTGGTCCTTCAGTGAACGTTTCGGTTTTGTTCGCAGCTGTGAACTAGAAAATCAGCGTGACAGCGTGCTCACCATTGACCTAATCGATGGCCTCCAGAATATCCTCCCACATGGACTCGGTAGCGAGTTCACAATGCGTTTCAGCAACCTTGGTAATGCTTACAAAAAAAGCGAAAGGCTCACCGATTCCAACCTTGGAATTTTCTATCTCAGCTCAATCCCCACCGATCGGGCCGAACCGAGCGAAGGTCTTAAAGCGAGCTTGGCTTGGCAAACAGGTCTCAATCCATCTTCAACCCTTCTATGCACGCGCCAAATCGAATCACACGACATCGATCGCAACAACAATGAACCACTTGAAAATGAAGATGACGTCCGTGGAAAAGCAGGTGCTTATCTCGTTCACGAACGTATCACGCTAGCGAGCGGTAGTAAAAAGTCCTGGCATGTGATTGCGGACGTCCAGCAGGACCATAGTGACATTGTGGCGTTGGATGCGTGGATCCAAAAGAATGAGGATCTAACAACTGAATTGCTGGAGGACATTCAGAAAGGGGAGCAGAACCTCAAGCGAATCATCTCTTCAGTAGACGGTTTCCAATGTGGCTCGAACCAGCAAAGACTCGATCGGCACGTCGCGAACACTATTTTTAACGCGATGCGAGGTGGAATCCCGCTCGACCAATACAATCTTCCCAGCAAAGACTTCGCTTCTCACGTCAAAAGCTTTAATCGGGCCACATTTGAGCGTCATGAATCGCTGCTCGATTCACTACCTGAGGTCATCAGCAACCAAGACCTACAAGTGCTGACATCAAAAACATCCGATCCTGATCTGATGCGGTTAACCAGCGAATACCTACCGCTTGCTTTTAGTCGACGCCATGGTGACCCGACACGACCATGGAATCGGTTTTCGATCCAACTCAAGACGGAATCGGGCGAACCGAATCTTGCCTATCAAGGGAACTGGAGAGATCTCTTCCAAAACTGGGAAGCGTTAGCGATGTCGTTTCCACAGTTCACTTCAGCGATGATCAATCGTTTCCTCAACGCCACCACTGCGGATGGCTACAACCCATATCGAGTCACCAAAGACGGATTTGAATGGGAAGCGCCCACGCCTGAAGACCCCTGGGCAAACATTGGCTATTGGGGAGATCATCAAATCATTTATCTTCTCAAACTTATCGAAGCACAACAGAAGACAGATCCCGAACAACTCCGCCACGATTTGATTCACGAACAGTTTGTCCACGCCAACGTTCCCTATCGCATCAAGGGCTTTGAAGAGATCAAACGCGACCCGCGTGAAACCATCGAGTTTGACGACGCAGCAGCAAAGCAAATAGAAGGTCGAATTGATTCGTTTGGCGCAGACGGCAAACTCCTCACCAATCAATTGGGTGAGATCCATCGCGTCACGATGCTGGAGAAACTATTAACACTGACCTTAGCAAAACTATCTAATTTTGTTCCTGACGGTGGTATCTGGCTGAACACACAAAGACCCGAGTGGAATGATGCGAATAACGCTTTGGTTGGCAGTGGCCTCTCCATGGTGACCACCTGCTATCTCTATCGCTGGTGCTCCACGATGGAGAATTGGATGGAATCATGGCTAGGAACCGATTTCGACATTTCGATTGAAGTACTTGATTTCTTTGATTCCATCCTCGAAGCACTCGACACAACCGAATTAAGCGACTCGACTGCCTTAGAGACCGGTACAACACCGCCTGAACGCCAGAACAAGCACACAGCGACCTCAAGAGCTCAAATCGTCTCCGCCCTTGGTCAAGCGGGTGAGGTTTACCGAAATCAGCTTTACGAATTCGGTCCAAGCGGAAACTGTGGTCTACTGAGTGCTGACCGCTGCAAACGGTTCTTTACGGCAGCGAAACGTCAACTGAAACAAACCATTGTCAACAATCGCAGAGGGGATTCACTTTTCCATGCTTACAATCTGTTGCGATGGGAAGGTGAACAGCTTCACGTTGACCATCTCGATGAAATGCTCGAGGGTCAGGTCGCGGTGCTTAGCTCCGGACTTCTTTCAGCAAACGAGACGACGGAATTACTCGATGCGTTACGAGCGAGTCGTTTGTACCGAGAAAATCAGAACAGCTACATGCTCTATCCAGACAAACAGCTTCCGCGATTTCTTGATAAAAACTGTGTCCCACCTGATCTCATCGCATCGAGCAAACTGCTAAGAGATCTCGTTGACCACAATCATCAAACGATCATTAAACGAGATATCCAAGGGAACTATCATTTCAATGGGTCCATTCGCAATGCGAACGATCTCTCAAAACGCCTCTGTGAGCTTCCGAATCGCTTCAGAGACGACGTGCAAAAAGAGCAGGGGGCAATCTGCAGTGCGTTCATCGAGCTTTTTGAACATCATCAATTCACGGGTCGCTCAGGCACTTTCTTTGGTTACGAGGGTTTGGGATCAATCTATTGGCACATGGTCTCCAAGTTAGGGCTGGCCGTTGCGGAAAACCTATTGAAAGCCGTGGACGACAACGCCCCCGTCGAATTACAAAATCGTATCCGAAATCACTACCAAGCCATTCGCCAAGGAATTGGATCGGAAAAAACGCCCCTCGAGTATGGCGGGTTCCCTTCGGATCCTTATTCGCACACTCCGGAAAATTCAGGTGTTAAACAGCCGGGAATGACGGGGCAAGTCAAAGAAGATGTACTGGTTCGCTTCATTGAAAATGGCATCACCCTTTCCGATGGCTGCGTTCACTTCCGCTTCGACCTCTTCGACGAAACAGAACTACTCACACAAGAACAAAGGTTCACTTGGCTGGACACACACGGCAACGAAAAGACAATCACATTACCACACGGAACGTTTGCATTCACTTTTTGCCAGACGCCAATCATCTACCGAGGGAGCGAACAGGATCGCATCATCATTCATCACGCAAGTGGTGAGCAGGAGACGGTCGAAGGCATGAAGCTCCACCAGCTGCAAAGCCGCCAACTATTTGCGAGAACAGGGTTGATTGAAAAAATCGAATGTTACTCTTCGATGCTCTTTCAAAAAAATTAAAAGCAACAACGAACAACAAGTATTCATCGGGCCAACAGCACCCCGATGTGCCCACTGAAATGACTCACCAATCAGATACTCTACCTATGATTTCTTTTACTTCTAAGCCGTTGCGATCTACTTTTCTGGCGGTTGCGTTAACGATTGGCTATTCCATGCATCTCACCGCACAACCTTCAGGGACGCCGTCCAAGGTAACGATTCAGCGTGATGGCACCACACATCGCTTGATCGTCAATGGCCAACCTTTCTCCGTGAAGGGGGTCGGAGGAGAGAGTCAGTTCAAAAGGCTGGCGGAGATGGGCGGCAATGCCATTCGAACGTGGGGAACCGATCGTTTAGGTGAGATCCTTGATGAGGCACAAGAGCATGGCCTGATGGTGTGCGCTGGCATTTGGCTGGAACATCAAAGGCACGGCTTCAGTTATCAAAACGCTGTGAGTGTCACTAAGCAACTTGAGCGATCGCTCGCTGCTGTGAGAAAGCACAAAGACCATCCCGCGCTTCTGATGTGGGGTGTAGGAAATGAAGCGGAGGGTGAAGGTAATGACCCTTCGGTTTGGTACGCAATCAATCACCTTGCTCGAGAGATAAAAAAGATTGATCCAAACCACCCCACCATGACGGTCATCGCTGAACTGGGTGTGAACGAGAACAAATTGAAGAACATTGATCGGTTCTGCCAAGACATTGACTTGGTTGGTGTCAATTCTTACGGAGGCATTGAATCGGTTCCCGAGCGTTACAGAAAATCTGGGATCCAAAAACCTTATCTGATCACCGAACACGGCCCTCTTGGCCCGTGGGAGGTCGGTAAGACGTCTTGGGGATCGCCCTACGAGCGAACGAGCACCGAGAAAGGTGAGTTCTATGCAAATGGTTATTCTGCGAACGTTTTAAAGAATAGCGACACCTGCCTCGGCGCGTTTTCTTTTCTTTGGGGTAATAAACAAGAAACAACGGCGACTTGGTTTGGAATGTTCCTGCCAGACGGAAGTCGACTCGCCGCGAGCGACGCAATCAGTACTGCTTGGTCCGGTGCGAGTCCACCGAATCAATGCCCCAAAATCGAATCATTGTCGGTCAATCAAGTTGATCAAATTAAAGCGAGAGCAACGATCCAAGCCACGCTTAGCGTCAGTGATCCGGAAGACGACTCGCTGCAATTTGAATGGGTACTAAGGGCGGATTCGGGAACTATCGGTGTAGGAGGTGACAAACAGGACGGGGAAGCGGAGTTTCCGGAAGCCATTACGGGAACGGGGACAAGTGTGAGTGTGACGCTCCCCGAAAGCCCAAAAACTTTTCGCTTGTTCGCCTATGTTCGGGATGGGCAGGGTGGAGCCGCGGTTGCAAATGTCCCTCTGCGAGTCGGGGGCATGATCAAGCTCACCGAAGAGATGAAACCGTCGAATCTTCCGTACACCGTGTTCGAAGAAGCAGACAACGAAAGTGCTTACGTTCCTTCGGGTTACATGGGCAACGCAGCAGCCATCAGGATGTCCACGGTAGGAAATGACGCCAAAAACGGGAAAAACTGTCTGCAGGTCGAGTACCGTAGCGGCGATGCTTGGGGCGGTGTTCTTTGGCAGTCACCGGCCGAAGATTGGGATGGACTACACCCGGGAGGTGCCAACCTCACCGGCGCGACCGAACTTGAATTTTGGGCGAAAGGTCAGTCAGGAGGTGAGACGGTGAACTTTGTCTTCGGTGTCCTCGATGGTAACCAGCCCTACCGTGACACCGCCAAGGGAGAACTGAAAGATGTTATTCTTACCAAGGCGTGGACGCGCTACTCCATTCCATTGAAAGGACTGGATCTACGGCAGATCAAAACGGGATTCGGTTGGTCGCTTGCGGGTCAGGGAAAAGCAGTAACGTTTTTTCTTGATGGCGTTCGATACATTAGTGAGCCTGAGTAAGTGACTGAATCCTAGTGGGTTGCGGTAGCATAACGATTCCGGTTTCGCCCTCTTGATTCAAGTAAGAAACCTCGTTTGATCCGTCGTTTCTTTGGCAGATTTCCAACGTCACGGGGATAGATAGGCGAAACCGAGGATGAATCTCGGTAGAAATGATCAATCGCCCGATTCTAAGTGATGAAACAGACCACCTCTCTTCGCCGCCACGACCTTGATGCGTTACGCGGCTTTGCGATGCTCCTCGGGATTGTGCTTCATGCGGGGATGTCCTTCCTACCGGGAATCAAGCCGCTCTGGGGAGTCGAAGACATCTACGCCTCAAACAACTATGGATTGATGAACCATTTAATCCATGGCTGGAGGATGCAACTCTTTTTTCTCATCAGCGGATTCTTCACGATGATGCTGTGGAGAAAACGGGGGTCCAAACAACTACTAATCCACCGCTTCAAACGTATCCTTCTCCCGCTGATCCTTGCGATGATGACTATCACACCAGTTTGGTGGGTCGCACAAGGATATGTTCGAGGGAACGACAAGGTTGCCAATACCGTCTCCGATGATGAATCAAAAATCGATATTTGGAAAGCCGTTTTTGAAGATGATGTCTCTGAGGTCAAAACCTACCTTGATTTTGGTGGCGATCTAAACCTCACTGACCCCGGCAGCGGCTCGTCACTACTGCATGCGGCCTTTTTTTACGGAAAAACAGAAAGCGCTATCGCATTGATCGCATCCGGTGCGAACCGGGACGCAACTAACCGTGATGGACTCACACCCGTTGAGCTACTAGCGGTGGACTGGGAAACCACGCAGTACGTTGCAAACCTCAGTGGAATCAAAATCGTTCAGGACGATGTCGAGCGAGGAAGGAATGAGATCAGAGCCTACCTTAGTCAAATCGATGGAAAAGAATCCGAGGCTTCAACAAAGCTGATCGAAAAGGACCCCGAGCGAGCAGATACGGTTTCTAAGACCAACGAAGAAACTCTACCCGGGACATCCAGCGAGAAAGAGATTGATATTTTTGCAGCGGTGCTCGCGGACGATGAGCAACTGGTACAGTCTTATCTCCAGAACAATGGCGACCCAAATCTGCCTGAGCCGAGCAATCGTTCAACGCCTCTACACGCAGCATGCTTCTTCGGAAAAGCGGATGCCGCGATCGCATTAATACGAGGTGGAGCAAAACTGGATGCACTCAACAATGATCAGCAGACACCGATCAGCAGTCTTTACATTGACTGGGGCACCACACAATTCGTCGCATCGCTGCTCCAGCAGAGAATTGACTTTACTAAGCTAAGCGAAGGACGAGTGCGCATTGCAAAATTTGTGGGAGAACAAACGGGTCAACCAATCGAAATCCCGGCGCTAGAAAAACGGGAATCAGATGGATTCGAAGATCTCATCGGTCTTCTTTTTTATGCCCCCATTTTCAACCACCTCTGGTTCTTATGGTTCCTCTGGTGGATCGTCGTGGTTTTCCTCGCGACCGCTTCCTTCGGTGGACTTATCGGACTGCAACTCAAACCTTTAAGTCTGATGCGTTCCCCATTCGCTCTGATCGTGCTGATCCCACTCGCCGCGATACCGCAATACTTCATGGCGAGAGTTCCCGGTGGTTTCGGTCCCGACACCTCAATCTCGCTAATCCCACTACCTGCGGTCTTTATCTATTACCTGATCTTCTTTTTTGCGGGAGCCTTTTACTATTCAGATGAACCGGAAGAAAAGATGAAAGGGGGTTCTGTCGTTTTCTTATTTATTCTTTCTGGGATCGTTTTCCTCGCCGCTCACTCCGTTGACCCCTATGCTCAACGTGCAACCTTTAGTCTTTTACAGGCAACTTACGCTTGGCTGATGACATTTGCGATGATTGGGTTCTTCTCTCGTTTTTTCGCGGCGGAACGGTACTGGGTCAGGTACCTGTCAGATTCATCCTATTGGCTCTACATCGCCCATCTTCCTCTTGTGCTGCTGCTACAGGACATGGTGGAAAAATGGACGATGGCATCCAGTATCAAATTCATACTCATCAATCTAATCACCGCATCGTTGCTGCTGATCAGCTACCAAATCTTGGTACGCAATACTTGGATTGGTTTACTGCTCAATGGACGACGGTACCCTAAGAAAGCAATTTCTGCTGAAAGCTGAATACGATCAAGCTCCGCATTGCATCTCGTTTACACTCCGATTCGACTATCGCTGCACGTCAAAACCTCCAGCTAAGCCATGCCAACAAAAACGCTCTCTGCAAAAACCAACAGAACCCACGTAATGATTATTGTTTGGATTCTGCTGAGCACGAATCTTTTAGCGCAGGATCAGTGGCCGCGTTTCCGTGGACCTGAGGGACGTGCCATCGGTCAACCCAATGCCAATATTCCGATTGAATGGAACCGCGAAAAAAATGTGCAGTGGTCTACTGAGATCCCAGGTTGGGGATGGGCCTCACCGATCGTTGACGGTAACCGAGTATTCATCAGCACGGTCGTGAGTGATGAAGAAAGTCGAACACCCGCCAAAGGACTCTACTTGGGACAGGGAGTTCGGGAGCCATCCAAGGGAATCCATCATTGGCTCGTTCTCTGCTATGACTTGAATACAGGGAACGAGCTTTGGAGAGATGAAGCACATCGGGGTGTCCCGGAGATACCTCGACACCCAAAAAGCACCTACGCCGCGGAGACGCCAACAACGGATGGTGAGCGTCTGTACGTCCTCTTCGGCGATCTCGGACTTTGGTGCTACTCCCTTGATGGGGAAAAACAATGGGTGAAACGCATCAAACCACGAAAAACCTTTTTTGACTACGGTGCCGCAGCCTCACCAGTTATCCACGAGAACCAAGTGTTCGTCGTTTATGACAACCTTGAAGATTCGTGGATTGCAGCGTTTGATTCTCAAACAGGTGAAGAACGCTGGAAGGTGAAGCGTGACGAAAAACGCTCGTGGGCGACACCGCTCGTCTGGCAAAACAAACTGCGAACCGAGTTGGTGGTTCCTGGTCTACGTCGCAACCGAAGCTACTCACTCAACGGTGAGTTACTTTGGGAATTTGATGGGCAAATGTCCTCGCTAGTCATTCCCTCACCGTTCCCCGCTCACGGAATGGTCTACTTGGCTTCAGGGTATGTTGGTGACAGTCACCGCCCAACTTTCGCCATTAAACCGGGCGCTAACGGAAGATTTGCAGTGGATGAACCCTTTGAACAATCCGCCGAAATCGCCTGGTATCAGCCAACCGCTTCGCCTTA
Source organism: uncultured Rubripirellula sp. (assembly GCA_938045805.1). Classification (GTDB taxonomy): domain Bacteria; phylum Planctomycetota; class Planctomycetia; order Pirellulales; family Pirellulaceae; genus Rubripirellula. Next base: position 145,879 of record CALIBL010000035.1, read on the forward strand.
CAACACAAGTCAGATCGTTGTCAAAGAATATCTCTATACACTCTATGACCAAGGATTCCTGACTTGCCATAACGCAATCACGGGAGAAGAGATCTTCGGGAAAATTAGATTACCAAACGGTGCATCCTTCACCGCTTCCCCTTGGTCAGTCAACGATAAGCTGTTTTGCCTGAGTGAAGATGGTGAAACTTTTGTTATCCAAGTGGGTCCAACGTACAAGCTAATCGGCCAAAATTCACTCGATGAACTTTCCCTAGCATGTCCAGCGGTCGTGAACGGCAAACACTTGATACGAACGGCCACCAAACTCTACTGCATCGGACAACCTTCAAAGCCATAAAAGCACCTAGTGCAACAGACACGGCTTACCTGCAGCAAACGGACGAGGCGTCACGAGGTTTCGCGAAGACTACCTGTGACGCAAACTCGCTCTCTCGATTCATCACGGTCATGAAGTAACCTTCATTTCAACACGGGGCCATCAAGAGGCTTTCCATTTGTTGAAAGAATCTGAAAGTGGTGCACTCCGTATCCTTGACCGTCCCGGAACGTCCACACAACTTCCTTTTCCGGTGTCACCTCAATCATCTTTGGAGCGTTAGGGTCTTTTCGACCCGCGGCATAGCTGGTGATCACATAATTTCCATTGGGAAGTACCTGAGCGCCGCAGGGATCTTGCAACCACTCGCCAGGTAGGTCATCGTTGGTCAGCATCCAGATCACCTCACCTTTCGCATTAAAGTTCATCACGCGATTGCCGTGAGTGCAACAAACGAGTGTCTGCTCATCTTGATGGCGAATTGCCGTAAACGGCCACGTGTGGATCTTGTGCTCCTCATCTCCGGGAAGAGTGGTGTCCAGCTTCCCTTTCACACTTCCATCGGCGTTGTAATGATGCACGGCAAAGTTTAGAAGATGTGGAGCTAAGTAGGTTCCGTCCTCTAATTTTCTTGCCATGCGAGTCTGCATGTGATGGTTTTCTTTTTGACAGGTAAGAGGAAACTCGTGTCGAACCTTACCATCCTGATCCAACTCAATGAGTCTCGGATTCTCTCCCGCTTCAGTAAGAACATAGCCACCATCTGCCAGCGGTTGTGCACTGTTGATTTCGCTCTGAGTCCCTTTCCAAATGAGCTTCTCACTTCCTTCCTTACCCACCAAGACAACGGCACCGCCAGGATATTGATTGGAGCGGTTCAGAGTCAGAACGACCGCGCCATCCGGTCTCACGTAACCATCACGAGTCCCTGAAGGATACGTCCAACTTTTACTACCATCCGCCTCCATGATGTAGGTCTGTGATCCGCAGGCCAAGAAACGGTGAGTGATCGGTTCAGCTGCAGAAACCTCCGCTAGTAAAACTGAGACAGCACAACAAACGAGTGCAACAAAGGTCATCAAGCTTTTCTGAACCATACTTCCACAATTCCTTCTCAAGAGTAAACAACAAAGATAATTCATTCCGTCAAACCTGATCGATCATTCCTGTGCTGTCACCAAACGAGTCCGTTGGGACACCCAATCGCCGGAGCATCGTCAGGTACAAATTCGAAAGTGGTAAATCCTCTCCCTTGGCTTCATCCTGCCAAGGTTCACGTTTTCCGAGCCACGGTCCGCCCTGAAAATTCAAACCGGCGTGATTGATATATTTACCGTGTGTAAAGCCAAATCCCTTACCACCGGCAAGGATCAACGGGTAGTTTCGCGATAGATGAAAAGCGCTCGATGCGGAACCAAACAAGGTGAGGGTGTGATCCAACATGCAGCCTTCACCATTCGGCTCAGGGGTGGCTCGAAGTCTCTCCAAAAACCTAGCGTATTCTTCGTTGAGGAAGCCACAATAGATTGCGAAGCGCTCCCAGCCCCCGACTTCCTTGGTTTCATGTGACAACTGATGAGCCAAATTGAACCCAACGGCTCGCGCAAGGTGATCGCTGCGTCCAACGCCATTCTCTCGACCAATTTGATAGGTCGCTACTCGAGTTGAATCCGTACGAAAAGCAAGGAAGATAAGCTCAAACATCGTCCGGAGGTATTCGCGAGGCTCATCGGTCGTCAGCTCAAGATTGAGATCCGATCCATCAACACTCGGCAATGGTGTGCCCAACCATTTTCTAGCCTTTTGTGATTTGATCTCTGCTTGTCGAACAGAATCCAAATACTCGTCAAAGGACTGACGATCCTCGGTAGAAAGAGAACGACGCAGCCGTCCCGCGTCTTCGAGCAGTTCATCCAATGCACTTTGATTCAGCGACAGACGTTTCGCCGAATCTGCATCCGTCGTCACAAATAATTTATCGAAGACATTCTTCGGCCGGTGTTCCGCCGGAATCGGTCGCCCATGCTGGTCGAACGAGATGGTATGCGTTCCCCTGGCGGTCCCTGTTCCTCCGTCAGTCGACATCACCAATGAGGTAAATCGTGTTTCATCACCTACATGCTTTGCGTAAACCTGATCCAGGGAAACCGTGTTCTGGTATTCCCGATCGCCTCCCCCAGTAAGCGCTGAGGTGAGGAATTGATCGGCATTATTGTGCCCGTGAACACTCCGTGACTTCGGGTGAGAAAACCCTGACAACACAGTCAATTCATCCCTTAAATCCTCGAACGACTCCATGCACTTAGCAAACCGATAGTCTTTTCCGCCGCCGTGAGGGAACCATGACCAATCTTGGTAAGCAGGGTCCTCCGGAAGCGGCATTGGCACGCCATCAGGAAAGTAAAAGCAGGCTAATCTTTTGGGTGCGACTCCGTCTTTAGAAACACCCGCAGACTTAGCGGTGGAAATGAAACTTGGCAAAGCCAAAGCAATCCCAGCGCCTCGAATGAACTTCCGTCGGCTCAGCTTATCAAAATGACAATTCATCATGAAACCTATCGCATGCAAGGGCGGTGGGTACACATTCAAGCCAGACAAGGTCAGGCCATTACCAATTCAAAAACAAATCACTCTGCACCATGGAAATGATGGCCTGCTGGAAGCCATCGTCATTGTGGCGAACATGACGCACAATCTCTTCAACCTCACTTTGATCCGCAAAGGTTAGAGATCGACCAAGTCCGAATGCAAGTAACTTCTCAACAACACTGTGGACCAGTTGGTCTTGTCGGTTCAATAGCAGGAAACGTTTTAACCCATCGATTCCGTCAATCGCTTGCCCGTTAAACAGTTCGCTTTGAGCATCAACCGGCTTCCCTTCGATGGAGTCACGCCAACGCCCAAGTGCGTCATAGTTTTCAAAGGCAATGCCCCACGGATCAATTTTCATATGGCAAGAAGCACATGCAGCCTGATTGCGATGATCCTCGATTCTCTCTTTAAGGGTCATCTCTGCGATCCGAGGATCGGCCAAATCGATTTGCGGCACTGCGGGCGGGGGAGGCGGAGGCGGATCATTTAAGATTCGCTCCAAGAGCCAGACGGATCGCTTTAGCGGATGCGAATCAGGGTAATCAGAATTCATCGCCAAAAAGCCAGCTTGTGTAAGCAGACCTCCCCGCCTCGCACCCTTATCGATCGCGACGCGCCGAAAATGGTTTCCTCGAACACCCGACAAGCCATAGTGATCTGCAAGTCGTTCATCAACCATGGCAAAATCACAATGAATCAAATTCAATAGCGATTCGTTATTAGAAAAAAGCTCGTAAATAAATTCGGCAGACTCCCTCTGCATCGCTTCCTGCAAAAGCGGATCAAACCCTTGAACCTTGCCTTTTAAATTTTGAAACTCGAACAACTCGAGATTCAACCATTGCCGAACGAACTGGTGAACAAAACGTTTTGATCTGGAATCCTTTATCAGACGCTGCAACTGCTCCTTCAAAATCGCCGGTTCGAGCAAATCATCTGACAGAGCGTGACCCAACAGTTCTTCATCTGGGACGCTGCACCAAAGAAACAAGGCTAGACGTTCCGCAAGATCGACCCCCGAGAGCGAATCCGCTCTACCATTTGCCGGATTGGAGGCATTGGAAACATACAAGAATTGAGGTGATGACAGGACGATGGCCAATACTTCAACGATCGCCTCCTCAAATGAATCGCAAGTCCCGCGCAATACCTCAAATCGCTTCAACTTACGATCCACATCTGCTTGATCCGCTTTCCCTCGCCACGCCCGCGTCATGAAATCTTTCAAAATGCCTCGGGCTCGCTCTCGCTCATCAACCTCAGCATTCCCGGACCCAAAGATTCTTCCATGAGCGTTGGGTGGCCACCGATCGAAGACAGGTGAACTTACCGAGACGTAGCGAATCTGAACCACTGATTTCTTTGCAGAAGTATTCACAATCCGAATGTACTCGGAAGGACTTGGAGTGATCCCCATTGGGGAGGTCTTGCGTACCGAGTTGCGTGGATAAATTTCCCCGAGTGGAACATCCCACTGCACAATCTGCGGTTGATCAACGGTGCCGGTCACCGCGACATCACCCTGGCTCACCACCATCAATGCTCGACCCTCGTTACTAGCCTGCCAGCCAAACATCAATTGCAAACTTGGGTAGCTGTCCGTTTCCTCTGCATCAACCCTTGCAACCTCTGCTGTGACACGCATGACTCCATGGTCGGGTAGCTGATTACCCAATTCAAAAATCAATCGATTGCCTGAGCCGTTGGGTAAAATTGCAACCGATTCAGTCTCGTCAGGAACAGCCGGCATGACATTTTCGGGTGCGAACGCATACTTTGCGTTGTAATACTGCCACTGAGTCCTCGCGAATCGACCACTCTTTTGATTGTGGTAATAAGCGCCGCCGGGAGGTTGAGAAAACTTCTGCTCAAGCTCACTCTGACGCTTCTCCAACTCCTCGGGAGCATCCTTGTATTCTTGTGTCAACTTATGAAGCTGAGCATCCTGCTCAGTCCACTCGCGAGCAGACAACTGATCTGCCGTGACGAGCCAATGTAGTGAAGGTGGCTGTTGCCCCGTGACAACGACTCGGTCCAAAGCTTGTCTTGCAATTCGATGATACATCTCAAATTGCTCGACACTGATATGCAACAAATCCGAACGATTAACAAACCCATCCTCGGACTGCGCTTCGGGCGGCAAATCTTTTACGAAGTCCCAAGAAACTCCGAGTAAATCCTGAAGCGCATAATTGTACTCGTAGCTGGTTAGACGCCGAAAAGCCGAGATCTCTTGTGACTTTCTCCGAATCGACGAGGCAACTCGAAGTTCTTCAGAGAGCCAATTAACCAGTGTCTCTCTATCGAGGTCCGATAGAGGTTCTGATTCAGGAGGTGGCATCTCTCCCTTCGTGACCACTGAGAACAGTTCGATCCACCAATCCACATCTCCACCATGCACAAGATCGTGATTTAGAGTGTCAACGCGAAAATTGCCTTCCTCTTCACCGTTACCGTGGCAATCAAAACAATGCTTTTGCAGCAAAGGTGCAATTACCTCAGGATACTCCCGCATCCTCCTCTCATGCCGCGACATCACATCGCCATCATCTTCGGTTGAACGAAGCTCAGATGCTTCAGCAGTGAGGTATCGTGAGCTGAGCTTTCCAAACTCACGTGCTTCGGCGAGTGAGTGCATTTGATCAACGGTCGCCGGTTTCGATGCCTCCTGTGCAACGAGACGTACGTTGTCAACGAATGCCCCACCGGTGACGATCTGCAGAAGTCCAATCGCTTTAAGGATGAACAATGATTGTCGAGAAAACATCGGTGTTCGTAACTGCGGATTCAGGCGGGAAATCAAGCGGAACCTTCACACGGGAGATCTCAGGGATACAAGTGACAACCTTTCCATCTTCCAATGCGTTGTCGAAGACGGAAGAACATGGATTCCGATATCCTTCATGATATCCCCCGGTTCAACGGAGTTATTTCATTTTAACAAAGGATCCCACCGGAATCGCACAAATATGAGACACATCACTTGAGAAGCTGGAAACTACCCGCTGGTCCGCATGCCTGCGGCGATCCCGTTGATCGACAAACGCATCAAATGCCGACGCTCTTCTTGTTCCGAGTCTGATGGAATATCTGACGAATCACCATGCTTGAAGGCATTACGCTGCATCAATTCGATTTGAATCAAGTTCAGCGGATCAACAAAATAGTTTCTGACGCGTATGGACTCGCGCAACCATGGGGTCCCATCAAGCATTGCTTTCTGCCCTGTGATTTCGCAAATCGCCTCCACCGATTTCGTGTACTCCTCCTGAATCATCTTCGCAATTGTTTCCCCGCTACTGGTCTCCTTGGCCAGCGAAGCGTAACGCCGCAACACACTGAGATCTGATTTGGCGAGCGCCAGTTCCGCGTTATCGATCATGGCGCGAAAGAAATCCCAAGTACGATACATTTCACGGAGATTTTCCATGGCTTCGGGACGATCTTTCGACTGCGTCTCCAATGCGGTCCCGATACCGAACCAAGCCGGCAGGAGGCAACGCGACTGCGTCCAAGAAAAGACCCAAGGGATTGCCCTCAAATCAGACAGCCCGCCACCTGGCTTACGTCGAGATGGACGCGAACCGATTGGAAGCTGTTCAATCTCTGAAATCGGTGTCGCTTTCCTAAAAAACTCAACAAAGCCATCAAGCTCAACCAATTTGCGATAGTGCCTCAGTGCGAGTTCGGATAGGCGATCCATCTCTTGATGCCGCGCGCGTTTTGTAACTCCCAACTGTTCCTCGGAGCAGTCTTTGGCGTTTGGCTTCCCAGCTGCCAGCAGAGACGACCCAACCACTTGCTCAAGATGTCGATGCGCTATTTCGGAATCGTCGTAGCGATCGGCCAACACCTCGCCCTGCTCCGTCAGGCGAAGTTGGCCGCGGAAGGTACCGGCGGGAAGCGACATAATACTTCGAGCAGCAGGCCCTCCGCCTCGCCCTAGGGAACCTCCACGACCGTGAAAAAAAACCAACTTGACCCCGTGCTTCTCCGCGACCTCAGTCAACGCTTGCTGAGCACGATACAGCGACCAACAAGCCGGCAAGTATCCGCCATCCTTGGTACTGTCAGAGTATCCAAGCATGATCATCTGTTGATCACCTTGGCGACGTAGATAATCACGATAGTCTTTCGTCTCGAGCATCTGAGAGAGTATTTCTGGGCCGTGTTTCAGATCATCAATGGTCTCTAGCAACGGTGCAATTGGCAGACAGCGTTCTTGCAAGTCAGCATGCGATCCATTGAACGTCTGCCTCCACAGCCACAGAACAGTTAGTACATCGGTAACCGACGACGTCATGCTAATCACGTGAGCCCCAAGAGGCTTGAGTGAATAGTGATCGGTCACTCCATGAAGGACGTCAAAGAGTCGCAATGTTTCTTCGGTCATGTCCGAGCACTGGTGACCGTAGACTCGCAGGGGCAAATCCATTGTTCGCACAAGAAGATCTTGGCGTTCTTTCAGTCCCAAAGTCGACGGAGCATCATGAAGACCTAAATGCGACGCAATCTCATTAAAAACGTCGCTGTAGATCTTAGCGTTCTGCCGAACATCTAGCCGAGCAAGATGCAAACCGAAAGTCTCGACTTGTGTCTGCCAAGCGATCAGCTCCACCTGATAAAGATCGCAACCCGGCAAACCACTGATCGAGTCAAGCAATACTTGCACGTCTGCTCGCAGCTCACTTCCGGTAGCATACCCTCCCTCGACCCTTGTGACTTGATCTCGTAAACGGAACTCACCAGGCTTAGCCTCAGCGGCGGTGCAAGCCTTCATGAGATCGGTTACCGCAATCTGCGTCTGCTGAAGTCGCCAACGGATCACGGACATCCATCGCCGCAGTAACTCATTGGGGGGAATCGAAGAGACTCGAATTTTGACCGCGGACCAACGCTGGACCGCTTCCTCTATCCGGTTCACGAGTTGCGGCATCTCGCCCGCTTGCCGTGATGACAAGCTAAACGAATCGAATAATCGCTTTGATTCTTTCAGATGAAAATCAATCGCTTCTTTCCGAAGCCAAAAAACCGTTTCACAAGTCACTTCTGCGGTGACTCCGGGGTGCCCATCTCTATCCCCGCCAATCCATGATCCGAATCGAACACAGCGAAACTGTGAAGGTAAATCAAGATCGTAGTAACGGCTTGCAGCCTCTCGCAACTCTCCCACAATTCGTGGAATTGCGTTCCAGAGAACAGGTTTGACCGACAAGCCTCGCGCGACTTCCTGCATGACAGAAGGACGCCAAGGGCGAATAAAATCCGTCTGCCAAAGTTTGGCAATTTCCGCTCCAACCTGCGACTCAAGCTGAGTTCTTTTCTCCGGCCAAGGGTCATGATCCAGCTCCGTCATCAACTCTCGAATGGTTCGAAGCTTGCGTCGAACCGATCGACGTTTGGCTTCCGTCGGGTGTGCCGTAAAGACTAGATCCACATCGAGTTGCTCGATGAGTTCTTGAAAATCACCTCGACTAACGCCGAGTCCCTGAAGCGTCCGTACGGCTTCCCCTATCGATTCTTTTCTTGGCTCGGGATAAACATGACGAGCCCGCTCGGCGAGCACGCGGACACGAGTCCGGTCTTCGACCACATTCATCAAGTCAAGGAAGACACTGAAGGCCCGGATCACCACTCGGTATTGACCCTCATCAAGCCCAGAGATGATCTCATGAAGTAATTGCCCCGCAGACTCATCTCCACTTCGATGATCGCGAGACGCGAGCCGTAGTTGCTCAACAATCTCAAAAGCGTCTTCACCTTCGAATTGCTTGATCACTTGGCCTAATTTGGTGCCCAAGAAATCGATCTCAGCGCGAGGTAACGTTCTGGACTGGTCTTGCCCCACCATGGATACACTCTCTTAGGGTTATCCCGTCCTCAATTCATCGACGGGAATTCGGTTCGATCAACCACTGCAAAAATCGGTCACCGTCAATCAGCGAGTCACGGGATGGTATTGAGTAGCCAACTGAAAATGACTTGGATGTGCCGTGATGCCATGTGATGCACGGTATTGAAAACCTATCAAATCTTTGTTTTGACGACGAGTCACATCACCACGGATGATGTTTGAAACGATATCGGCGGAGTTCGCCCTGTGTTTTGGCATGATTCTCAGAAAAACCTTACGCGAGGACTAAGTGCGACTGAAGCACCTTGCACGAGGCTTACGGGACGAGGAGCCCCACAGCTGGTCGAGCATCACAATTTGTTCTCGCTGGTCAACAAAAACGCGAAAAAGAAGACCTTGAAGGGTAACCAGTCCCAAGTTAGTGTCCGTCTGCGGGAGAGACATCAAGCCCCACCAGACGATTTTTTACTTACGACTTTCAATCGCTTTAATGCTCAATCTTTTCTCCTCGCGTCCAGAAAATCTTAAAAACGAATTCCTCTCTGGACTCACGGTCGCTCTTGCATTGGTCCCCGAAGCGATTGCCTTTGCCTTTGTTGCGGGTGTTTCTCCAATCATCGGGCTCTACTCCGCATTTTTCATTGGACTTATTGCGGCAGTTTTCGGTGGCCGCCCAGGAATGATCTCCGGGGCAACCGGCGCCATGGCGGTGGTGGTGGTGAGCTTGGTTGCAATTCATGGTTTGGAGTATTTGTTTCCGGCAGTGATTCTTTGTGGAATCATTCAATTAATCATCGGCTCCGCTCAACTCGGAGTCCTCATTCGCATGGTTCCGCATTCCGTGATGCTCGGATTCGTCAACGGCTTGGCGATTGTGATCTGCATGGCTCAGTTTGGCAGCTTCAAAACCGTCAACTCATTTGGAGACCTAGAAGCCATCGAGGGTCCAGCAATTTGGATCATGCTGTCCCTCACCGCCCTGACCATGGCAATCATTTGGTTACTACCCAAATTGACCAAGGCCGCACCGGCATCCCTCGTTGCCATCTTGGTCGTTTCGGGTATCGGAATCACGATGAACCATCTACTCCCGAAGGAAATGGCTGCAACGAATCAAAACCATGTTGTCATGACCGTCGGTGATATGCTCGCGACCAACGCCAAGGTCGCTGCGGCCAATCAAGCGAAATCAGAGCTCTCCCTCAGAGCATTGGATTCAGCTGAGTCTTCAAATGAACCCAATTCAATCGCTTCAGCAGCGAACGTTGAGGCAGCGATGTCAAATCTTGACCCCGAAGCAACGAGCATCCACGCCGGATTGCCAACGCCATTTTTCCTGTCTTACGCCTTACCGTCGATGACGCTGGAAACGCTGTGGATCATTCTGCCGTACTCCGTCATCCTCGCTGCAGTTGGTTTGATTGAGTCGTTGATGACACTAACTCTCATTGACGAAATCACCGAAACCCAAGGTAACAGTAACCGTGAATGCCTTGGCCAGGGCTTCGCAAATATCCTCTGCGGTTTCTTCGGGGGTATGGGTGGGTGCGCCATGATTGGACAATCATTGATCAATGTGGAATCAGGCGGTCGCAGCCGAGTCTCTGGAGCCTTTGCCGCTTGTAGCTTGCTAACATTCGTGCTGTTCTTCTCAAGCTGGATTGAAATGATTCCCATGGCAGCACTGGTGGGAGTGATGTTCATGGTCGTGATCGGCACGTTTGAGTGGGCCTCGCTCAAACTTTACAAAAAAGTCCCCACGACAGATTTCATTGTGATGGTTGTTGTGACCCTCTACACCGCGGTCATGCACGACCTTGCTTCAGCAGTCATCATTGGCGTGATCGTGTCATCACTGGCCTTCGCTTTCAAGCACGCTAAAAACGTGAATGCTGAAATCCGGTTCAACGAACACGGTGCAAAGATTTACCAACTGCATGGCCCGCTATTCTTCGCATCAACCACGCAGTTCAAAGAAATCTTTGACCCCAAGAACGACCCAGAGTGTGTAGTCATCGATTTCTACTTCACCAAGGTTTATGACCACTCTGGACTCGAAGCAATTCACTCGGTTGCGCAGAAATACCAGCAGCAAGGAAAGACACTGCACCTGACACACCTGAGTCAGGATTGCCAGCAGATGCTAAAGAATGCGCAGGAACTTTTGTCATTTCAAATGATGGATGAGCCACAATTCCATGTCTCGACCGATCGCTTCTCAAAGGAGGAACCGGCAACATCATCGGTCTAGATAGCTGACCGCTTAGAGTTGCGGCCAAGTGATGCGAGCCGCATAGGGGAGGTGCCCCCTGACGCTTTCTCCTTTGTACCAACCAACGACAACGGCATCCCCTTCGTCATCTCGAGTGTTACTGCCGTAGGCCAAAGTGCCAGGTCGCTGCAACAATTTCTGAGCTGATGGTGAAAGATCAACCACTTCACCCCTCCATTGCTCAAGGTCGTACACCACCCAGTCATACTCACCTTCGCGACTCACTAAACCACACACAATTGATTCTCCGTCAGGCGAAGAGAGAACAGCCGGATAACTTTCACCGTCAGGGTGAAACCACCCCAGACGCTCAAGAGTGGATGGAGATTCTGGACTCGGCTTCAGATGGTAAAGAGCACCTTTAGCGGTGGTAAAAATGCAGTCACCGTTGCGAAGAAACGCGAAGCCGACGATACCGTGAGAATCAAATCCGGAGGTAGCTCCATAATCCGCCAGCGGATGTGACGCCACTTCCTTCAATTCGGTATCCAACTCAATCAGCTGAACCACGTAGTCTCCAGCCCCCCTGAGCACGACTCGGGGAACATAAACATGCTCTTGGAGATCGACTAAAAAATTCCGCGAAATGTGACCACCGGAAGATCCCACCTGAATTTTTCGTACACCAAAAGTTTTCGTATCGAACTGATAAAGAGAATGTTGATAGTAACCCAGAGCGTAGACGAAGCGGCCAGTGCAACCGGTCGCGACGATACCCTCTGGCAATGCAAGCAGATGCTCCCAGTGAGTCGTCGATGCATCTCTTGCGGCCAATGACTCTGCTGAAATTCGCCATAGGTTCGAACCATAAAACGGCAATCGAGAACCGTCTTCGCTCTCACCATATTCATCCATCGACGCGAAATAAATATATCCGTCATCGGCTTGAACAGGCTTTGAATGGATCTTCATCTGCATGGTGGATTCATTAGCAATTCCAAGACGACGCATTTGCGAGACCGAGTCACCTAGCGAAACAGCCTGGTCGAACCCCGGAGCGACGCGACATAAAGCGGCTGAGTCTTTCCACTCACCCGCGCAAGATACCCCCAGATACAGATTCCCAGAATCATCTCGCCCTGTCGCACCCCAAATCGCGTATGGATTGGTGAGCTCTGGTAGCTCAATCTCGGTGAACTCTGGTGCGAGTTTCCATCGCAGGGAGGGTTCGCTAAAAACGGTGCCGAGTCGGTTTGCGGTGGTCCGTTCTCGGGGCTCCACCTTCGGTTGGAATTGCTCTGATTCCTCCGACAACTCATCCGCGACCCAATGCGCGGCGCCAGCGTCTGTAGCACCGACCTGCTCCCCAGCCAATAGATTAACAGCACCTGATTCGGTCGTGGGAGTCACGGCATCGGACTCGACAGAATCACTTTCTGAAAAGGTTCCGTCCGTCTCTACGGAGCATCCAAAACAGGCAATCAGAAAACAACCTGCCAACCCCAGACGTTTCGAAGTCTCTTTAACCACGTTTAACCTAGTCAGTTTCAATCTTGAGGCTGGCTCATCCTCACCTTTTCAAGCTGCTCTTCACTTCCTTCTGGAGCTGCCAGTTTTTGGAGCGACAACAAGACGCCGCAATTCAATCCAGCGGTTTGCCCACAGTCTATACGCGGAATCGCTAGCGACCGTTTACCGTAAACCTGAATTCGTTGTCACCAAAATTTGCAGGACGCTTTGTGCCGATTATGTCGAAGATCTACCTCGGAAAGACGCAAGGGCAGAAACGTCTTGCACATCCCGAGCATCGTTACGATACAATTATTTACTCTGCGTCTTGACGAAAGCAGGCCGCACGCCGTGATTGAGCGCCGCGATCGAGCCTTACATGGTGACCTCACTTACCGTTTTGAGTGCACACCGCACATACCAAGGAAAAGACTTATCCATGATTAACCGACGACGCGTGCTCCAAAGCGGCTTAGCAATCAGTTCCGCTGCCTTCACGACTCCCGGCCTCTTTGCGGACCTCATTCAAACGCCTTCGCAAACGGAAGGCCCGTTCTACCCTAACCAGATGCCACTTGATACCGATAATGACCTACTCGTGATCAATGACTCCATCACTCCGGCGGTGGGCGAGATCACGCACCTCAACGGTGTCGTTCGAGATCAATCAGGAACTCCGGTGCGAAATGCGTTCGTTGAAATCTGGCAAGTGGATAACAACGCGGTCTACCTTCATACAGGTGACCAAACCAATCGTGCAAACCAAGACACCAATTTCCAAGGCTACGGTCGTTTCTTAACCGATAGTCAAGGTCGTTATTATTTTCGAACCATCAAGCCGGTTCCTTATCCGGGAAGAACACCTCACATCCATGTTGGCGTTAGCAAGTCTGGACAACGCGTACTAACGACTCAGCTCTATATCAAAGGACATCCCAACAACCAGAAGGATGGGCTACTGAATCGACTCACACCGGAGGCTAAATCAATGCTTCTCGGTGACTTCCAATTGATTCCTGATTCAAAGATCGGTGAACTCCGCGTGTCATTCGATATCACACTCGGAGCCACTCCAGATGACGATAACCGAAAAAATCTGAAAGGAGTCGCAAAGCCCCTATGGAAACCAAGATCAAACTGATCAGGGATACCGAGCTCGATTTTAACTCGAGAACTCTTCACAACATCCAAGGAAGGGCTCGGCCTGAGGCACGCTAAACCTCCTTGCGGGGGGATACGGACATACTGCCCAAGCGTCCATTAAGTGGTCAATCTTTTTGTGTCCGTTTTTATCGTTAGAACTCAACCTTTTTCGAGCTAAACCAAAGCTCTCCGTTCCCCAAATCACCAATCAGGTGGTACCTTTTTGGTGGGCACCGTTCGGATTACGGCCCCGATGACAAGTCGGGGTGGAGGTAACAGGAGACCTGTGATTTAAGCAGCACATCACTCATTTGCGATCGGAAGTAGGCTCGTGCGATCCTTGTACATCCTTGTCTGTCTACTCGCTGCCGCAGGAATCGCACACAGATTCGTGAACAAGGGTGACGATGGAGTTTCACCGCCAACACCACCGTCAACATCACCGTCACCGTCAACACCACCAGCTGCTCAATCAATTACCTTTGGCGTCGTCCCTCAGTTCGGTGTCAAACATTTCGCCGAAGTGTGGGAACCGTTGATTAGGAGGCTCGAGACCTCCAGTGGTCTCAGCATTAGCTTGGTCCCAACCCCTTCTATTCCAGCGTTCGAGGAGGGCTTTTCCAGAGGTGATTTTGATTTTGCATACATGAATCCCTTTCACTACTTGTGTGCAAAACGTGATCAAGGTTACGTGCCTTTGATACGTGATCAATCAAAGCAACTAAAAGGCATTTTAGTTGTGAAGGCGGATTCTAAGATCAACTCTATTCAAGATCTTGCCGGGAAGAAAATCGCCTTTCCCGCGCCGAATGCTTTGGGCGCATCTCTTTTTATGCGGGCATTACTTACCCGAACCCATGACATTGAATTCACCCCCCTCTACGTGAATAGTCACGACTCGGTCTACCTGAACGTGACCACAAATGAGGTGCTCGCGGGGGGCGGAGTCAAACGCACTTTACTCAGCCAAACCCCTGAAATCCAAACTTCTCTCCGAGTGATTTACGAAACTCCAGGTGTTGCCCCCCATCCCATCGTGCATCATCCGCGCGTGGAACCTGCCGCGGTCGAAAAAATCCGGAATGCTTGGCTGTCCTTTGCCCAATCTCACGATGGTCGCTCCCTCCTTGCATCCGTTCCGATGGCGGACCCTGGCCCAGCCGAGGATGCGGACTACCAGCCGCTGGCGCAATTACAACTGGATGAGTTTTACATTTCGCCAGCCATCGGTGAGGAGACTCAATGAGATGAAAGCTCCTGCCTTCACACAACGGCTTGCATTTCGAATCCAGCTGATCCTAGCTGCGTTCGTACTCGCGATGGCGGTCTTCCATATCGCTTACTGGCAGCCACAGATGGAAAATCGACTGCGACGGTCGATCCAACAGAGCGTTAGCCGCAATCTTGAAACCATCGCAAATGCAGCAGCGCCGCAACTCTACAACAACGACATCACCACAGTGCAGGATGTCACAACCTTATTCATCAAACAATACAACTCCGAATCGCCGATCAAACAGGATCCTCTAACGCAATCGCGTGGTTATTCGGATGTCGGTGGAACAAAAGTGGTTCACCTTGAAGTTTTCGGCCGAAACGGGGACTCGAAATTCAAATATGGCGAAGCACAGGTTCCGTTGGCAGCATCAGACAATGATCTGTTAAGAGTACGTGTGGATGCTAACTTTGACATCGACTACACGAAGATTCAGGTTGGTGAGATCGAAGCCTCATTCGACATCAGCGAGGCGATCGAAAAAGAACATGCTTGGCTTCTATGGTACGAACAACTCCAACTAGCTTTCGCTTTATGCTTAGCAGTCGCAACTGCATTGGTTCTTGATCGCAATGTGCGTCAACCATTAACCATGCTAGCGGATGCATCTCAGTCACTCTCGCAAGGCGACTACGACGCTTCCCTGCCGCCCGCAGCCAATGACGAAGTCGGGATTCTCTCCACTGGCTTCGATAAGATGCGGAAACAACTGCGCCAAAGACTTGATGACCTCGAGCGTGCACGACAGCAGGCAGAATCAGCCAACCAAGCCAAAAGCCAATTCATCGCTAACATGAGCCATGAAATACGGACTCCAATGAATTCAATCTTGGGTCTAAGTGAACTACTCGCTCAAACGTCACTGGATTCAACCCAAAAGGCCTATGTCTCTGTCTTTTCCGAGTCTGCGAAGTCACTACTTGCCATCATCAATGAGATTCTCGATTTTTCAAAAATCGAAGTCGGCAAATTAAAGCTGGATGAAGCTCCGTTTGATCTCTATGAGGTGGTCGGCGATACACTGAAGTCACTTAGCTTTTCACCGAAATCGAGCAACCTTGAACTCCTGTATCGCGTCACTCCGGATATCCCGTCTCATTTGGTGGGTGATGCAAATCGCCTAAGGCAAGTACTTTTCAACCTTGTTGGAAATGCCATTAAGTTCACCGATGAGGGAGAGGTGCGAATTGATATCGGCATCGTTTCAGTCGATAGCGAATCAGCAAAACTTCATTTTCAGATATCGGACACGGGACAAGGAATCGACGCCGAACAACTCAAACTCATCTTCGAACCTTTTGAGCAGGCAGACAACTCCAACACACGAAAGCATGGAGGAACCGGATTGGGGCTCGCGGTAAGCTCTGGCATTCTTGAAGCCGCGGGAGGCAGAATCTGGGTTGAAAGCACTGTCAATGATGGGACAACATTTCATTTTGAGTGGACCTTCGGAAAAACAGATTCGGCATGCTCATCGGAGGCGATCACCGAAAAATCAAAATATGATCGCGTTGTGGTAATCGAACCCCACCACATCCATCGAGAATTATTGCAGGAGACCATCGAGCGATGGGATCTACCTACGTCCGGTTACGCATCATTCCAAGATGCAATCAACGAGACCAGCGATAAAGACAATCATTCGGACAGAACGCTGATCCTGATGGACCTAGGACATCTCTCCGATGAAGACCGCGCCGGCCTAAATGAGAAAATCAAATGCTCTCTTGGTGCAGAAGCGACCATCATTGGTACTCTCTCTGATCCCACCCAAGAAAACCTGATCCAAGAACTGCCGGAAGTTGATCATGTCTTGATCAAACCCCTGAAGCTTTCAGAATTGGCCAATGCGATTCAAGGAACCATTGAACAGCACGAGATCCAGCCAGCAGATTTACACGCGGCAAGCTTACCACACGCAGAAGCAACTTTTACTCGCGACCCCATTGTTGACAGTGAGGAAGATCACGCGTTAACCGTTTTGGTAGCAGACGACGTTGCGTCAAACCGCATTCTTGTCTCTCACCTCCTCAAGAAATTGGGTCACAAAGTGTTCATCGCGGTGGATGGTGAAGACGCAGTGGAACGGTGGCGTGACAAGAAGCCAGATGTCATTCTGATGGATATCCAGATGCCCAATCTTGATGGACTGGAGGCGACAAAGAAGATTCGCGAGTTGGAATCTGAAGAAGGAACCCATGTAAAGATCATTGCTGCAACCGCGGGTGCACTGATTGCAGATCGCGAAAAGTGCCTTCAAGTTGGCATGGATGATTACCTCTCCAAACCGATCAGAATTGATGACTTCAACCGAGTGCTAAGCCACAAGCCTCGATAGAACAGAGTGATCACTGACAACTTACCTACCCATAATCACATTACGAATCAGGTAGCGATCTTCTTCTGCGTCTTTGATCAAAAGAGAAATCAAAAGTGCCTATACCGGTCACCCCAATTTGGTCGGATCCTCGACTACTTGGCAGCAAAAATCGGACTGGCGATCAAATCGATCAAAAGGTCTCGAAATCCTTCCTCGGCCTCAAGATTGTGCTGCACCAATCTTTCTATCTCTTTGGTTTCCAGATAACTCATCGGTCTACCAGTGGCGTACACCATTAAATGCTTTCCCAAGCTCGTACCAAAATCAGAAAGATGATCGAGCATCCACTCCTTTAAACCTCGAACATCCTCAATCACGGTCCCATCAAGTATCTCGACCTTGGAATCCAGTTGGCCTGGCACCTCCGGCCACGCCTCTCTCCACCGCCCAACCGGATCAAAACTTTCGAGGACCAATCCAAATGGATCGATCCTTCGATGACATCGAGCACAAGCCCCTTCACTGGTGTGCATAGCAAGAAGTTCTCGGGGTGATTGTGCGCCGCGCGTGTCAGGTGTCAAAGGTGGCACAGCATTTGGCGGTGGTGGAACTGTCTGCCCCAACAATTTCTCGAGTACCCAAACACCTCGAGTGACCGGCTGCGTATCAACACCATTTGAGGTCGCCAGCATCACCGCCGAAAACCCCAACACGCCTCCAAATCGCCCGCCCCTTGGTAGCGAAATCCTCAGCAAATCATTCGCTTTCTTTTTGTCAAAGACCGTTTGAACTTCATAAACATTCTTAGCGACTCTTGGTGAGGTGTAAGTAAAATCAGGATCGACAAAATCCCGCAGAGGACGGTTTTCTCGCAGCATTTCAGCAAAGAAATGCTCAACTTCCAGCTTGGCATTCTTTTGGTCGAGCCGACTGTACTTAAAGGTTCGGTCGGGCATGATGTCGGCCAACTTCTGTGTATCAAGCCACTGCTCAGTAAAACTCTTGACCCAAGAAGAACCGGGGGAAGTCGGAATTAAACGCTTGGCTTCATCCCTTAATACCAACTGATCATCCAACTGCGTCACTTTTCTTAAGAGCTTCTCATCCGGCGGTCGCATGGTCAGAAAATAGGACAGACGCGTCGCCAAGTCGTACGAATCGAGTTCATTACCACTCAAACAGCGATAGAGAAAACGCGGAGAGATTAATGCGTTACGAACCACGAGGTGCAGCGCCTGCTCAGCCGAGAAACCCTCGCTTACATGCTGGTCGTAAATCGCGTGCCAGCGATTAAGTGTTTGCTTGTCAACGGGCCGCCGGAAAACTCGCTCCAAAACAGCATCGATTGAATCACGTTCAGTCGATGCATCACCGATTAACCGTTGCCGCAGTCGCTCTGATTCTTGCTCTCGCGGGCCTTCACTTAGCCGCGTTGGGCCACTCACTTCCACACGATGTATCTCTAAAGATGGACCATTTTCAAATACGTCAAATACCACCGTCTCCGCATAAAGCACGGGATTACCAACAATCTTTTTGAGCACCGCCTCAACTTGCTGCTCGGTAATCTCGGGGAGATCGGGATCCGCAAGAAGCGTCTTGACGCGTTCCCAGCCAATCCCACCTCGAAAACCTTGGCCTTGCTCGCCTTCGAGCATCGTGTGCCAAGCAGCGAGGTACTTCGGATTCTCTCTATGCTTCGACTCAAAAAACTCCCTCAATCTGACTTTATCATCCCGATCGCTATCCAGTACCGCATTGGCCCAGTGAAGAACAACCGTCTGCCCTTCATACAACACCGCATCAAAACGAAATTCTTCAGGTGACTCACTCGTCACCGATATTTCCTCCAACAGACGCAGCGAGCGATGAGAAACACTATCCGCACTTGCAACATCCCTCGCGAAAATCTTCACCACCATTGGTTCCGAAACGTCTGCCGGCTGAAACGTCGACAAAAGTACGGTGACCTCGTATTCACCGGTTACTTTCGCCTCAAATCGACTCGGCCATGTGCAACTTCTCTGAATGGGATCACATTTCATCCCTAGTCGCAAAGCATCCCCTACCACTTTCGCCGATGAATAACTGATCACCAAATCCGTCGGTTGCACGATGTTCAATGATGGATCAGGCAGTTCCCGAGGCGGCGGAAAAATTTGGTCGGCGACCGACCTAGCCCCCTCCGCGTAAGCCTCCAGCAACGTTGGGGACAGGATTAGCCCCTCACCAAGGTTGTTGAAACCATGCTGCGGGCGATCCACCGGAAAACCAGATGGCAGTTTAAAATCTTTGATTCCAAACACCGCCTCGATCGTCGCTTGATACTCCTCCCGACTCAGCCTTCGCGGTGGGGTTCCACCTAGTGTTGAGAATGATTGAAGTTGGTGATCAACCCACGAGATCATTTTGGCGGATTCTGTACTGCTCGGTGACTCAGCATCACTGGGGGGCATCTCATGACCCTCGATCACCTCCAAAACGCGAATCCATCGCTGATGACTCTTCTCATCCAAAGGTTCTGACTGGAATGATTGACCGTCTGCCGTCTCTGATCGATCGAACGGCTCCAATTTCGCCAGTCCCTCATCATTCAACAACAACTCGAAGTACTTCGCACCCTCGCTGCTTGAACCACTTACGTGACAATCCATGCAGTAGGTTTTCAGGAATGACCTCGCATCTTCAAGGCTATATTTTTCCTCGATTGCATCATGGTTGGGATTACTTTCATCAGGTGTAATTGCATCAACCAAGGATGCATTCATTAACGAAAGTAACACGCCGCCTATTACTGCTGCGGCAAAATTGCATCTGAGACGTTTACTCATTTCACGATGTCAATAAATCATTCAAATTGCGAGTAGCATTGGAGAAGGTTTCCACCGACATTCCGAAATGCTGCATGAGGGTAATATAAAGATCACCCAAAAGCCGCGGTTGGTTCGACGATGAATCATTCGCAACGTGCTGCCCGTGATTAAACCCGCCTCCCGCTACGAGTGTCGGAAGATTTCGATTTGCGTGACGACTCGCATCACCCATCCCAGTCCCAAGCAAAACGATGGTTGAATCCAACAGTGATACACCACTGGCATCAGTTTTGCTTTTCAGCAGCCCTAGAAAGTGAGCAAAACACTTCATGTGCTCGCGTTCCACACGTATCAAATCACGAATTGCATCGGGGTCGTTCCCGTGATGCGACAGCGCATGATAGCCAGCTTGCAACGTTTCGCCATCAATCGTGAAAACCTGACCCAAGCCGCCGATGAATAAAGAAAGCACCGGAGTGCTGTCAGTCTCGATCGCCAGTGCCATCAGATCGTACATGAGCTTTTCAGCTTCAAGTTGCATTGTCGGCGCAACGGGATCGTAATCAGGCAACTTATAATCTGTAGTGTGTGTCACCTCGCCCAATTCGAGGTTACGCGACATGCGACGCTCAACCTCCCGAATGGAATCAAAGTATTCACCAAGTTTGACTTGATCAGCCTTCGAAACGGACCGCTGCAACTGCCGAGCATCCTCGAGCACCGAGTCCATCGCGCTTCGTCCGGAACGCAGTAGATATTCCGTGCGATGTCTATCAGCGTCACTCGCAAACAGCTTCGAATAAAGAACCGAAGGTCGCTGAACCATCGGAAGAGCGATACCCTGCTTCGTATGACTCATCGTTTGGCTCGCTTTGCCAGCACTCAGCTGAAATGATGGGTAGCGATAAGAAGCCCCTAGATGATCTGCGATTCGTTGGTCGAGTGAATATTCATTGGGGGTCTGCCCACACAGAAAATTGTTCCAAGCTGCGTGGCCGTTTGGGGCCTGATGGTCAAACCCCGAAAAGACAGTGAACTCGTCTCTGAATTCACCCAACTCTCTAAGCAACTCGGATAATTCATAGTTGCGTCCAGACTGCTTTGGGAAAAACGCTTCCTGATAGAAACCTAGATAAGTTCCAACGCACACGAATCGCTTCGCCTTTGGCTCTTCAAGTGCATCAGAGGCTTCCCCCGCATGTGTGGTCTGGATTGATTCTAATCCGGGCAGAGCGATGGTTACGCCAGAAGCCCTGAGCACACATCGTCGATTCCAATGGTAAGGCTTGTTCATCTTTTCAACTCAAATAGTCGCAACACATCAAATACTAGCAACCGCAGACGGGCCTCGAAGCAAATGCTAGACGGCTCACCTCTCAGGAGCCCGCAAGACTTCCCGTCGAGTTCACGAACGCGACTCTAGTATAAACAAAATCTTCAACTTCTCAGAAAGACACATCCAAAAGGCCATAAACGACCTAAAGCCAACGTATTACCGTCAAGCGGATCGATGTAAATTGCGTGCTGAGTCTTCTCGAGGATACATCAACAAAAAAGGCTGTAGCACTTTACCACAGCCTTTTTCTCATGTTGATGAAAAGAGTTTCAACTTCTACTAGAGGATGTAACCTCTTTCCTCGTGCTCGGACAAATCAAGTCCGCGATACTCGGCATCGCCATCAACTCGCAGTTGCATGAAGAACTTCATGAAGGAGAGAATCACGACGGTAGCAACGACTGAATAAACTGCCGTGATGGTCGCTGCGAGGAATTGTGTCCAAACGGCAGATCCAATTGAAAAACTCGCATCTGCTAATCCACCGAAATTCGAAGCTGCGAAAACCCCGCAGAGGACGGTGCCAACGTAACCACCGACTCCGTGGACACCAAATACATCGAGCGAATCGTCATAACCACACGCCTGCTTGATTTTTGTTGCAAAGATGAAACAGATGACGGCAGAAGCGGTTCCGATGGCGAGTGCACCGATCGGCCCCACAAATCCTGATGCAGGTGTGATCGCCGCCAAGCCCGCGATCGCACCGGTCGCAGCCCCGAGAACACTAGGTTTACCGAGTTTGACCCACTCGATTCCCATCCAAACCAGGGTGGCAACCGATGCCGAGAGGTGTGTGACTAATACCGCCATTGCTGCGCCACCGTTGGCAGCGAGTGCACTACCTCCGTTGAATCCAAACCAACCCACCCACAACATGGCCGTTCCAGTGACCGTCATCGTCATGTTGTGTGGAGGATCAAGACTCCGAGGATAGCCAGCTCGAGGGCCAACCATGACACATGCCACTAACGCACTGACTCCTGCTGTTATATGAACCACAATCCCACCGGCGAAGTCCATCACTCCCCAGTCCCAGAATAATCCTCCGTCACCACCCCAAGTCATGTGGCAGATGGGCAGATAGACAACAACCAACCAGACGGTTGAAAAAACAAGCACCGCGCTAAATTTCATTCTTTCGGCAAACGCACCGATCATCAACGCAGGGGTGATCACGGCAAAAGTCATTTGAAACGCGGCATGCAAAACGGTGGGTATTGTGCCGGTCAGACTATCAGGGGACACACCGCTAAGGAAAGCAAGAGAGAAGCCGCCCAGAAATGCGCTCAAACCCACTTTTCCGCTTTCCATGCCAGTCGTGTCAAAGGCGAGGCTATAACCGAAAACAACCCATACAACTGATAGGATTGCGGTCAAAACCAGACACTGCATCAGCACCGACAGCACATTCTTGGTACGAACCAAGCCCCCATAAAAAAGCGCCAAAGCGGGGATGGTCATGAAAAGAACCAAGGCCGTCGAGGTGAGAATCCAAGCGGTATCGCCAGAATCCAAACTCGAAGCCTCTTGATCGGCCGATTGCACCGCAGCGGCGACATCACCGGAGACTGCCGCGTCGGCATTGGGAATCGCGTCTTGGGCGACCGCCGTCATGCCCGCGACGATAAAAAACAAAATGGGTACAAGCGCGCACCGCGCACATCCACTGAGAAGCATCCGCCTTACTCCTAGTTTTGATCGTTTAATTTGCCTGAGAAACGCAGTGTACCGAATTTCTCTGCCTGCTCGAATCCCCCACCGGGTGGTTCCTTTGACTTGGATCGCTATTCAGCTCGAGAAATACCGGCGGATTCGTTCCAACTCGCAAATCTTCTCATTTCACTTCGTCGATTGCATCGCATATCGGAAAGTCCAACAAGATTTGATACGGTACAGAAGGTCCAGCACCATCGCTGACCAAAGGTAGCACCAGACCATGAGCCACAAATCCGGTAGCTATGAGCTCGAGATCAGTTAGTTCCCCCATCGAAATTGGCCACTCGCCGTTGAATCAAAATCGGGTTATCGCTGTCGGAGACATTCACGGCTGCGTGCATGCTTTCGAAACGCTGCTTGAAGCCATCGCTCCACAGCCATGCGATACGCTTGTGATCCTTGGTGATTACATCGATAAGGGTCGGCAGAGTAAAGAAGTCATTGATCGCCTGATTTCACTGCAGGATGAATGCAACCTGATCCACCTTATCGGGAACCATGAGGAAGTTCTTCTCAACACTCTCGATGATAACTCCTCACTCAATTACTGGATGCAATGTGGTGGTGTATCGACTCTGAATTCCTATCGCTTTGGCGGTTCACTAAAGGACATTCCTGAGGAACACTTGGAGTTCATGCGGTCCGGCACGAACTATTTCGAAACAGAAGGTCATCTGTTCGCACACGCCTGTCCGGATCACCACCTGCCGCTCTCCGAGAACTCAACCTACGCTCTGCGCTGGCAGTTACTCGAACCCGACGAGGTGCAGCCGCACTACTCAGGGAAGACTGCAATCGTGGGACACACCGAACAAATCAGCGGCGACATACTCGACCTGGGATTCATTCAATGCATTGACACGGCCTGCTGGCGGTATGGTTGGCTCACCGCTCTGGAGGTTACGACCGGAGAAGTCTGGCAAGCTCAAAGATTTGGCATGCTCAGAGAACAGGGTGATACGCCGGTCGGTCCAATAGGTGACCGAAACGACCATGAACAATAGTTAAGTCATCACGAGATTCGATTGGTTCATGGCGTTGATGCTTGATCAATCGTCATCGACTTCGAAAAACTGCCTGTGACGCATCCCACATCCACGTCCTTGGACACCAGAACTGCCCACGATCACTGATCAAGCGAAGACGAAAAAACGAGTCCTGATCTTCAGGATGCTGCTCGAAGTAATCGTCGATCTTCACGTTTACGGTTTCCGATGGGGCAACGGCAATATCCTGCGTTTGATCCCAACGCTCTTTGAAAGTTAAACCTTCGCTTGATCCATGGTAAAAGGATAAACTTGGATCGTCACCGGCGGCACTCACTTCACAAGTCACAACCACCCCCTTCCCGATTCGTTTCGCCTCGATGACTTTGATGGGCAGAGTGAATTTTTGGATCATTTCAGCGGACTTCACCCTGAGATACTCCGGTATTTGACCCAACTGAACATCGGCGTGGGTGATCGTTTCTGCGTCAATTGGTTGACGATACCCCCAACCACCTGTCTCAAGGTAAAACCACCCCTGCTCGGTGACACCTCGCTGGGTGTGGGTCAACCCGCTGTCGGAATCGATATTGCCATTGGCCATTTGATTCAGCTGATGCCAGCCACCGGTCAGCCCCGACACCCAACCTCGGTAACGCATGCGGCGAGGGTAAACACCGGTTCTTTGCACGTGCGGTGGCCCGGGCACCTCGACAAAACTACCAACCCAAAGATCACCAAGCGTTTTGCTGCGGGGAACCTGATTGCCAACTCCAAAAAGCCTCCAACGCTTTTCCGGTGCGTCATAAAAAAAGCTGTAATAGGTGTGATATGTCTCACCCGGATCCAGACGAAGAGCAAAGACCTGTGACTGACCCTGCTTTCCCGAAAGCGGTTCCCAATCACGGATTTTGACACCAGTACCCTCGTGCCCAAAATGCCCAAAAGCTGCATGCGGATTACCGATAGCGAGCAAATGTGAAAGCTTCTCAACCGCTGGTTCTTCCTTGCCACGACCATACGACCACAGCGAAAAATTAAACCCCGTGTTAACTCTTCCATCTGGTAACCAAGTTGGCCCATAGTATCCAAATGGCGTCGTAACAGGACTGTAAAAACTGAGCGTCCCCGGTACAGCGTCCATCTCCATCACCCAAGCGCGAACCGGCTGTTTGATCGTCGACGCCTGAAACCGAGTGTGAGCGGCTGCCGGACGCCATCGCTTACGAACGACCGCAGCATCCTCAAGAGAATCACCGGCGAGCTCCACCCACAGCAGCTTTGCTTGGGCGTGCTCGCTACGGCAAACGAGTTCAACCTCCTGTTTACCGATTTGACCAATCGCCACCTCTCCGCGAAACACTTCATTTCCCAACGCTGCATTCACGTCGACAGTAAAGACAAAACGAGCTCCACCAATGCGGATTTCATATTCGTCTAACGTCGCCCCGGGCTCCATCATCACTCGAAACTTGATGCTTCCTTTTTTTTCTGACCACCACGCCCACTGAGCCGAGTCACCTCGATCCCAATCTTCGACCCACAAAAAGGATTTCCCACCATTCAAATTCCCTACATCGGGTATGCCTGCTTCACCCTTCGCGACCAATCCCAACTTTGGGAAGAAGCATTCATTGGGTGTTAGAAAAAGCCGACTATCGATCGTCGATTGAAGTCGATAGACCACACTCTCCACCGACGGTTGATCATTCTTCTCTGGTACTTCAGAGCTCCACTCCAATGGTTGACCGATTTGGCCTACTTCTTTCCCCGAATACAAATCCTTACTTGAAAATGGACTTCCGAACCCTATTGGATCCTGAGCCGCAGCAATCTCAACCACGCATCCAGCAAGAATCAAGTAAATCCAAAACTTGGCCCAAGAAAAGAAAATCGATACCAAACGTGATCGGTGTCGAAGGCGAAGTGATGGATTGCTTTTAACACAGAATCTAGGCACACCTGTGCTTCGGCAATTGGTTTGGCAATGAGTTATCATGCGTGTCCTTTTTTATTCTGCTCTCGGAGCAATCCATTCGGTGCGACTCTCAGACGTGACGAAACACCACCGATTCAATTCATCTTTAAAAGTTACATTTGAAATCATGCGAGCCGAACCCCCCTTCATGAATCATCAAATTCACTCGCAAGACGGCAGAACCCTTTTACCGGCACACCGGTATTTGGTCGCTGTCTTTGCGATCTGTCTATTTCAGTTCCACGGTGCATTGGCGCATGGCAATGCGGTCAATCCATCGCCGACCAATGTGTTACTCATTATGGCGGACGATCTTGGTTGGAAAGATCTCAATTGCCAGAACAATCCCAAGCTCAAAACTCCGAATCTAGATCGACTTGCGATGCAGGGAGTCAGATTCACGGATGCCTATGCTGCCGCTCCAGTCTGCTCACCCACACGGGCCGCATTAATGACTGGCCAAGCTCCAGCCCGTCTCAAGATTACCCAGCATGGTCCCGATATCAAAGCATTCTGGCCTGACGATCGCATCATTCAACCACCGCCATCCAGCAACGAACTCTTGCACCACCACCAAACGTTGGCAGAAACCCTGAAGTCACGAGGATATGCCACCGCATTCTTTGGGAAGTGGCACTTAGGTAACGCCCAAGAGTATTGGCCGACTCATCATGGATTTGACGTCAACCTTGGAGGTTGTGGATTTGGTGGTCCACCAACCTACTTTGATCCTTACCGAATCCCCACGCTACCGCCGAGACAAAAGGGGGAATACCTGACTGATCGTCTCGCTGATGAAACCATTGATTACATGAGATCCAACCATGACAAACCGATGTTTGTCTGCCTTTGGACCTATAACCCACACTATCCCTTCGAAGCCCCCGAAGAGCTCATTGACGCATACCATGGCAAGGAGGGACGCGGTTTAAAGAACCCCATCTACGCAGCGCAGCTAGAAGCAACCGATCGCGCTATCGGCCGCGTTCTTGACGAACTCGATCATCTCCACCTGCGTCAGAACACCCTTGTGATTTTCACCAGTGACAATGGCGGCTGGTCCGGCGCAACGGATAACCACCCGTTAAAAAAAGGCAAAGGGTATCTCTACGAGGGCGGTATTCGAGTTCCCCTCATTATTCGTTGGCCAGGCCGCACCTCCCCCAACACGATTGATTCCACGCCGGTGATTAGCATGGACCTGAGTGCTTCAATCTTGGAAGCAACTGGAGAAAAAGCGGATTCGGCCAGTCCAATCACCAAGAATCCCACCACATTAGATGGGATCTCATTGCTGCCACTACTCCGTGGAGCATCACTGGATCGCGAGGAAATCTTCTTTCACTACCCGCACTTCGCATTCCATCGTGAAAACCGCCCAGGTTCGGCAATCCGTCGCGGACGGTACAAACTGATCTTCAACTACGATGACTCAAGCACCGAACTTTATGATCTCGAACAAGACCTGAGCGAAAAGACAGATCTCTCGGAATCAATGCCTGAACTGCGA
Source organism: uncultured Rubripirellula sp. (assembly GCA_938045805.1). GTDB lineage: Bacteria > Planctomycetota > Planctomycetia > Pirellulales > Pirellulaceae > Rubripirellula. The sequence continues at coordinate 173,446 of CALIBL010000035.1, forward strand.
GATTCATTACTGGAGTCGCTGACCGTCTGGCTCGATTCAGTTGATGCGGATCGACCTACGCGAATCAAGTAACTCATCGTAACCAATCACGACGACTAGCTCTCAATCTCAAATCCCTTGCGGTAGTCTCGAGCCACAAAACTTTGAGCTACGGGATCTCCAACCACCATCTGCTTTTCTGGATCCCACCGAATCTCGCGGCCTAACCTTGCAGCGATACCCGCAAGATGGCACGTACTCAACGCTCGATGGTGGCTGTGCACATCAGAGATCGGCTCCTTTCGGTCCCGTGCCGCCTCAAAGAAGTTCCGAAAATGGTCGACCAATGAGCGATCCTTGTAGGCACGCTCCAGAGCACCACCTGGTAATGGATTTTTCTCCAAAGCCTCAACCGGCTCACCAGTCAATCGGCCACGGTTAACAAAGATACGGCCTTCGGTGCCTTCGAATAGGATTCCATTACCACCATCGTGCCGAATTTCAATTTCAACCCCGTCCGCAAATGATGCGGCGATCTGAAATTCGGTGGCCGTGTTGTATCTCGAAGGATCAACAGGATAGCCGTCTTTAAAGTCAACCGGATGCACCACCTTGAGCGGATTCACACTAACAGGCCCCGTATCGGTTTTACCAAGCCCCAAAGTGGCGATATCGACGTGATGTGCGCCCCAGTCGGTTAGCTTTCCGCCAGAGTACTCATACCACCATCGAAACTCGTAATGGCATCTCGACCAACTCTGTGTTTCACCGTTTGGCCCGGATTTATAGCGAAACGGTGTGTCGGCCACGGGACCTTGCCACTGATTCCAGTCCAGGCTTTTCGGAACTTCAGCAACGGGGATCTCGGGACTGGTGGGAGCACCGCCAATGCTGCAGGTAGCTTTTTTGATCTGTCCCAGCCTCCCTTCGCGAATCAAAGCAATGGCTTGAATGAATTGACGCCCGCTGCGTTGCTGGGTTCCCACCTGCATGACTCGACCGGTCTGCTCACAAATGGCACCAATCTGTTTCCCTTCATCGATGGTGAGCGTCATGGGCTTTTCGCAGTAGACATCCTTCCCTGCCTTCATCGCCTCAATCGCTATCTTTGCGTGCCAATGATCAGGGGTAGTGATGTGAACAATGTCGATGGAAGGATCATCTAAAATCGCTCGGTAGTCAGCATGAACCTTTGGTGCTTGACCGTGCCACTGCTTGACCAAACCCGCGGCCATTTCCCGTCGACTGGAATCCGCGTCACATACCGCAACGTAATCTCCATACTTTGCAAAATCAGGAGCTGATCCGTAGGGGCGATCGATTCCCGTCGCTTTCTGACACCAACGACTTCCCGTGCCCACCACGCCCAACCTTGGTCGCTCGTTCGCGGATTGAAAGGCGACAGCCCTTTCCATCGGATTCAGCAATACCGAAGCACCGGCGAATTGAAGCGTTGAACGTAATACACTTCGGCGATCTAACACTGAATTCCGTGTCTTAGCAGTGGTCATGAAATGGCTCGAAAGAAAGGTGACATGGAGACAGACCTGCATTTTCGACTCATCGCGGAGAATGAATAGCCCAAGGGTTTAATTCGAGCCAAGCATCAGGACGTCTATTCTTCCAAATGATAACAAAAACTAACCGCATCCCCACCAAGAAGATTCGATTAGGCGTCCATTGACCCTGAGTGTCGTTTTTTGCTATGCCAAAAGCTGAGGGATTGAAAACGATTCGCGGATCCCATCACCTTGACGCACTGGTTGACATAGTGTCCCAACCGAAAACCATCTCGATCATCCTTTCGACCTACAATGCCCCCAAATGGCTTGAGAAGTCCCTTTGGGGGTATGCCAATCAGAGCGTTGCGGCCGATGAAATCCTCATCGCGGATGACGGATCGGATGAACGCACCACTGAGGTGATCAATCGCGTTCAGGCTAACACCGATCTAACGATCAAACATCTATGGCACGCAGACAACGGTTTCCAAAAATGCCTCATTCTCAACCGAGCCATCGCGGAATCGTCCAGTGAATACCTGATCTTCTCGGACGGAGACTGCATTCCTCGAAGCGACTTCGTTGAACAACATCGGCTACGTGCGAGGCCGAATCGATTTCTATCCGGCGGCTACAACAAACTGCCGATGGGATTAAGTCGCCAGATCACCTTGGATGACATTTCATCAGGTAAAGCGTTCCAACTGAGTTGGCTGAAAGCTAATGGTCTACGTGCTGGGATACAAGAAATGCGTCTCCGGACAGAGGGAGCCATTTCAGAAGTTCTTAATCGCCTCACGACCACGAACCCAACTTGGAATGGCCACAATGCCTCGGGATGGAAGAACGATCTCGTTCGAGTCAACGGTTTCGACGAGCGGATGCGCTACGGTGGTGAAGACTGTGAGTTGGGTGAACGACTGATTAACAGTGGGATCATTCCAACTCAGATTAGATTTTCCGCAATCTGCCTCCACTTGGATCATTCGAGAGGATACGTCAACGAAGTTGACAAAAAGCGAAACTGGGAGATCCGTCAATTCACTCGACGCCATCGCCTCACCGTTACCCAGCACGGATTGAGGCAATCCAACAGCGTAGCGGCATAACACTGGGGCTAATCGATCCATCAATCCCTGGCCAAATCGGCGTTGAACGGGTGTCAAATGATTCGCCGCATGATCTCTGCACGGGCGGCGAAACGAGCCACTTTGTGTGTTGAATCCGATCGTTATCTGCGGTTTCGATCGCGAAAAAGAATTCTCCGAATGCAGGGCATCACGAATCAATTCGATCGCGTGATTGGGTAAACTAAGGATCCATTAATTGCTCGAAAAAATTTCTTAATACCTCTCTATCTTCTTCAGTCATGAAAGTAAGTCGAACCACCACGCTTGAAGTGAGTCAGAGCCGAAATCTCTTGATTGAGGTCATTGTCGCTGGAATCAGCCTGCTAGGTGTTTTACTTCTGTCAGGCATCTCAATCGGGCAGGAACTCGACACACCGGAACAAGAATCACCCACTGAAGAGTCCTCCATCGATTTCGACAGAGATATACTTCCCCTACTATCGGATCGTTGCTTCCAGTGCCACGGACCCGATGAGGCGGCGAGGGAATCGGGTTTAAGACTCGATACACAGGAAGGGGCATTCGGGGCGGGCGACTCCGGTGAACCGGCCATCGTTGCCGGCGACTCCTCTGCGAGCACTCTGTACCATCGCATTTTCTCCAGCGATGCCGATCTCTTGATGCCTCCTCCCGAATCAGGGCTTCAGTTGCTTCCTGACGAACGCGAGAAGTTAAAAGCTTGGATTGATCAGGGAGCTAACTGGAAGCAGCACTGGGCATTTGTCACTCCCAGTAAGCCAACGGTCCCTGCGGCACCCGAGGGATTTAATGCGAGTCTGCCGATTGATCGTTTCATTCTCCGTCAGGTCGTTCAGTCGAATCTCGCTCCGAACCCACCAGCAGATAAAGAAACACTGATCCGTCGTGTCACTCTTGACTTGACGGGGCTTCCACCCACGATCAGCGAGATTGATGATTTTCTTGCGGATCAATCTCCTGAAGCCTACGAAAAGGTGATTGATCGGTTGCTCAAATCGCCAAGATACGGCGAACACATGGGCCGTATCTGGCTCGATGCTGCGAGGTATGCAGACACGCATGGTCTTCACTTAGATAACGAACGGCAGATCTGGCCTTATCGAGATTGGGTGATTCAGGCATTTAACCAAAATATGCCATTTGATCAATTCACGATCGAACAAATTGCAGGTGACCTATTGCCAACACCCACTCTCCCTCAACGAGTCGCAACGGGATTCAACCGCTGCAACGTCACAACGAGTGAAGGTGGATCAATCGACGACGAGTACTACGTGCGTTACGCAGTCGATCGTGTCGAGACAACGTCGACTGTTTGGCTCGGGCTGACCGCAGGTTGTGCGGCATGCCATGACCACAAGTTTGATCCGCTTACACAAAAAGAGTTCTATCAGCTTTTTTCATACTTCTACAGCCTCACAGAAAAAGCGATGGATGGCAATGCATTGCTTCCTCCACCAGTAGTAAAAGTACCAACGCAGGAACAGAGTGAAGAGCAAGCTCGACTAGCTCAACTCGTTTCAGACACCACAAACACTTTACAGACGCAAGTCGACGCTTTTGAATACGTTGACCCTACACCGACACCAACGGATCTGACCTTTGATCGCGCCGATTCAGTCTGGTTTGATGACGCTTTACCTGACGGAGCAAAACCTCAGGGGGATGGACCGAATCCTTGGCAATTTGTCCAAGCGTCCGAGCATCCTGTTTACAGCGGCGACAAATCAACCTTTCGCTCCGGAGCCGGGCTCAATCAACACTTCTTCACCGATGCAAGTTCCCCCTTGGTAATAGGTGAAAACGATTCGCTGTTTGCCTATGTTTACCTCGACCCTGAAAATCCACCTGAGACGGTCCAGCTCCAGTTCAATAACGGGAACTGGGAGCACCGCGCGTTTTGGGGCGCTGATAAAGGTCATGGTGCCGGACGCAACAACCCGTCCAATCTTCGAATGGGTGATCTACCCGAACCGGGAAAGTGGGTCAGACTCGAAGTCCCCGCGACCTCCGTTGACTTACAGCCCGGGACGAAACTCAACGGCTGGGCGTTCACGCAATTTGGGGGAACGGTTCATTGGGACCAAGCGGGCGCAGTGACGGTCGCCCCCCTGACCGATGAACAACTCGCGTCGCAGGCAATCTGGGAAAAGTATCAGAAAGAGTTCAATAAGTCCGCCATCTCCGATGAGCTAAAAAAGATCATCAATCTGGAACGCTCAGAGCGGTCAGAAGAACAGGTCAAGAAACTTCGAGAGCACTATTTGAAACAGGTCAATCCGAAATCAAAAAATGAACTATCTGGATTAATAACGCAGCTGAATGAATTTCAGAAACAGCTCGATGCAGTCAACCAATCCATCCCCTCGACCCTAGTCATGGAAGAGCGTTCGGAACCAAGACAAGCCTACATTCTCGAACGGGGTGAATACACCGAGCAGCGGGATCCCGTATCACCCGCTACACCCCAGTGGCTGGGCCCACAACCGAAAGAATCTGCTAACAATCGGCTTGGCTTGGCACACTGGTTGGTCAGCCCCGAGAATCCTCTTACCAGCCGCGTCATCGTTAACCGCTTCTGGCAGCATTTCTTTGGTACTGGAATTGTAAAAACGTCCGAAGACTTCGGAGTGCAAGGGGAACGCCCCAGCCATCCGGAGCTTCTCGATTGGCTCGCATTGGAATTCATAGAATCCGGATGGGATTTGCAGCATCTGCAAAAGCGGATCCTACTTTCAGCCACTTATCAACAACAATCAACGGTTTCCGAAAGCCATCTGCGAGTGGACCCGGAGAATCGACTTCTTGCACGAGGTCCACGCTTTCGACTCGACGCAGAAATCATTCGCGACCAAGCTCTTTTTGTCAGCGGCTTGATGCACAACGTCATCGGCGGACCGAGTGTAAAGCCGTATCAGCCGGCCGGGCTATGGAAACCCGTCGGATTTGGAGGAAGTAACACCTCCGTGTTCACGCAAGACACCGGTGAAAAACTGTACCGAAGAAGTATGTATACGTTTTGGAAACGCACCTCTCCGCCCCCAAGCATGACCACCTTCGACGCACCGGATCGAGAAACTTGCCAAGTGCGTCGAGCGAGAACCAACACCCCACTCCAAGCACTAGTTCTTCTCAATGACGTTCAGTTTATCGAAGCGGCGAGGAAGTTCGCGGAGAAGGTACATCGCGAGGGCGGCGATACCGAGATCGAGCGTTTGACGTTTGCTTTCCGATCGACCGTTGGCCGTAAACCTAGCGAAACAGAAATCGCGAGATTGCAAAATCATCTCGCGGAATATCTGCAACACTTCCAAGCATCGCCTGAGGCAGCATCGCAGCTGCTTTCTGTCGGTGAGTCCACAAGTGATGACGAACTCGAAGTGAAATCGGTTGCCGCATGGACTTTGATTAGTCACCTGCTTCTCAACCTCAGTGAAACAATTACTCGGGGATAACACAGAACCGAGCCGCTTCATACAAAACGAATCAGAACGAGTCACCCAAGATGCAGTCTCAAAATCCAATCCGCGATCACGAATTGGTTGAAACCCGTCGACACTTTTTTGGCAAAGCGGCCGGAGGAATTGGCTCCGCGGCATTGGCGAGCCTCTGCAATCAAGATCTCTTTGCCGAATCCAACCCTGCAAACCTTACCTCGCAGGGTTTACCCAGCCTTCCGCATTTTGCGCCAAAGGCGAAGCGAGTTATTTACCTCTTTATGTCTGGTGCTCCATCACAGCTCGATATGTGGGATTACAAGCCCAAAATGGTCGACTGGTATGACAAGGACCTGCCTGAATCCGTCCGAAATGGCCAACGCATTACGACCATGACGTCGGGACAAGCTCGATTCCCCATTGCTCCATCCATCTTCAAGTTCGCTCAGCACGGTAAACACGGCGCATGGGTTAGTGAACTGCTGCCGCACACCGCAAGCATTGTCGATGATTTGGCCGTGATTAAGACCGTCAACACCGAAGCGATCAATCACGATCCTGCAATTACATACATTCAGACCGGCAGCCAATTGCCTGGACGCCCGAGCACCGGTGCCTGGCTATCATACGGACTCGGAAGTTTGAACCAAAACCTGCCAACGTTCGTGGTTCTACATTCAACGGTCAATGGTGGATTTGGTGGCCAAGCGCTCTACGCGCGACTCTGGGGTGCGGGGTTTCTTTCCACTCGTCATCAAGGTGTCAGCCTGAGATCGAACGGTGATCCTGTTTTATATCTTTCCAATCCAGCTGGTGTATCAGGTGACTTGAGGAGAAAAATGCTGGATCAACTCGCCGAATTCAATCAGGCGCGTTACGACGAAGTGGGGGACCCAGAGATCCAGTCTCGCATTGCACAGTACGAAATGGCATATCGCATGCAAACCTCGGTGCCCGAACTCACCGATATCTCTGACGAATCCGACAAGACACTCGAGATGTATGGCCCTGATGTCAAGACACCGGGAACGTTTGCCGCAAATTGCCTCCTCGCACGACGGCTTGCGGAACGCGGTGTAAGATTCACACAAGTATTCATCCGACAGTGGGATCAACACGGAAACTTACCAAACGACATTCGTCGACAATGCGGCATCATTGATCAACCCTGCGCGGCATTGATCAAAGACCTAAAACAACGTGGAATGCTCGATGACACTTTGGTCGTTTGGGGTGGTGAATTCGGACGCACGATTTATTGTCAGGGTGGGCTGACAAAAACCAACTACGGCCGTGATCATCATCCAAGATGCTTCACGAAATGGATGGCGGGTGGTGGAATCCGACCGGGTATCGTGCACGGCGAGACGGACGACTTCAGTTACAACGTGACTGAAAAACCTGTGCACATTCATGACCTAAACGCCACGATGCTACATTGCTTGGGCATCAACCATGAGCGACTCACATATAAACATCAGGGTCGAGACTTCAGGCTCACGGACGTCCACGGCAATGTGGTTCGTGACCTGCTTGCCTAACCAATCGGTAAGCCAATCGCGAGATTGAATCAGCTGCCACCCCAAGACGATCGCTAGGACGAGCCGAGCAACGAGGAAAACTCCCCAATCAGACAATGAGTTTTCTAAGGTGTACTCTCCGATTTCACCGAAAGATCGTCTGGTCGCGAATTTTGCTCTAGAGGTACTATCGGAGCTGCTAGGATTTTTTCATCAAGTAGCACAAACGGCGGTGGCACCAAATAAGTCAACAACTTTGCCCACCAAGGTGCACTCGCCTTCGATTGCCTAAGGTAATTGAATGTGTGCCTTACAAACTGATTGCCCTCCGACCGCATACCCCTCCAAAACAGGTTCAGCATGCATCGCCCCTGCAGGCGGTTAAAAGCATTGAGATCAAACGAATGAGAGAGGTGATCAAGTTGCCCAAATCCTTTGACCACGATCAAGAATGGAAAGCATTTGAAACAACGCCCACAATTCAAGTATTTCGCGTTGTCATGATGTGGGCGTGCACAGACATTCAACCCCTCGAGCAGGTCCGCGTTAGTCAAAACAGCCTTGATCTTTTCAATTCGCGTCGCGTTTGACCCGAAGCTGTAGAAGCGATTCGAACTCGTCTCGAATAACGGTAAAAGCTGACCCTCTACACAATTGAGATTGGTTGCGTTTTTGATCATGGAGGAGGTGACAGTATCCAAAGAGGAGCAATACAGGTAGCTTCGATGCAGGTGAGAAAGAGAGAGTGCAGCTGCGGCGTTTCGAAAGTGATGAGTCTTTGCGAAGCTCAAACCATCATACAACTCCTCGACATTGCATCGCACGCTCGCCCAAGCGATCCCAAGTCGTTCGGCCCAATATTGTGTGTGAGTCAAATTATTTTCATACTGCTGAGCGTGCTTCACTGAGCCAATTTCATTGTGAACAATCATGCTGACCCGCATGACTTCAGGAAGTGATTTCTCAAAGAGACTTGCGTTGAGCAAGTGCATGCTATCTACGCCACCACTGAATCCCGTTGCCACATGTGAGGCAGCCGAAGATAAAGTGGAATGTCGAGGAGAGGCTGAAACCTCGATTCGCTTTAATCCCGCCACATGCGAAATTGCAACATCCTGCAACTCAGTCTGACATCGGTAAAGCAGAAGGCTATCCACCTCACCCTCCACTTCAATTGCTTCGCCACGCTTCATCGCAGGCAACAACAAGAGCGGCAGAAAAGGATCAAAAGACGGCTGCGACTCCAACACTGCCGGATCAGAACCAAATCGCGAAAAAGAAATGTCCGTACGTGTCCCGCCATGACACACGGTTGCAGACAATTCATTGGATTGCCCGTCGACCTTCTGTTGAACATCCAAAATACGAATCGGCATTCCGCACTCCTAATTAGCCGCATTCACTTTTTGACGAGCAATCTGCGAATCCAAACTCAACCAAAATCGTCCGCAATTCTTTGCAGCCGATTTAAGTATGCGGCTGCATCATATCGATAACTTGAAACCCAGTAATCCAACGCTCCACCCTCTTTTCCCAAGTGACGCAGGTGAATAGAAATCGGTGTCTTGGGTTCGTGCATGGTGGTGTAATAATCAAGGTATTTGAATCGCCCACCCACCATTTCATCTAACGGATCCAACCAAGCACTGGGAACTCCATAGGCATCGGCACAGATTAGACCATGTAAAGATCGACAGACGACCTGCTCGCATGAGACAATCGCACTCAGCACCTTCATAGGTGACCAACCCGGATGGATCATCAGCCAATCGCGCGGGATCGATGATCTTACTCGACGCACCTCACAGTGGTGCGGGATAAAGCCGTATCGATACTCCTTGGGAGCCGTCATTTCAAAAAAATGCGGGAGAAAGATTGCCGGGTCACCGAGATAATGAGGAGTTACTGATAATGAATTTGCAGACAGCTCGCCTCGCACCGAAAGGACAGACCTTACGGTATTCTCAACAGTAAAATTTGGGTCTAGCAAACCGCTTCCCATGACATGGCACGAACGATCTGCTTTGTGAAGAATGCTCCCCATCCCGAGAACCCGCTTACGGTCACGGTTGCGTTGCAATTGAACATCTTGACCAAAGATTTGCTGAAAGAGAGTCGGATTCAGATCATCACCAAAATTGGGAGTGCCGATGTGCCAGTGAATCGGGATGCCAGTCGCCAGAGGTGGGCTCCAGCGAAGTCGACGTATCAACTTGGTTAACTTTCGCTGCAACATTTTCTATTTCTCTCGTCTCACATCATTCCTCGAGGCACGAGAATCACTGACAGTGAAAGCATCACCCAGCCTGACTTGAAATTAAAAAGACAGACCAATAACCAGACCCTATCGAGACACTAGTCAATCCATCGAATTGATACTAGGTTAACACTCTGATGAAGTCCGTATTGCCCCCTCAACTTGCAGAGACTTCCAACATCCTCGGTGTACCCTCAGCAACTCTCAAATGGTGTTCGGCAACGCGAAGGTCAAAGGATGCGAGCACTCAACAGCAAAGCAATTCAAATTTTTGAGCAGTTTTTAATGGAAGGTTATTGCTTGAACACGGTACGAAATGTTGTTTCCCTGTTGGCTTTTCTGCTATTTGCGATTCCAAGCGATACTCAAGCGCAAACGTTCGATCCAGCGGCTATCTCATTCGTGCAAACGCCACTATATCCATATGGTGGACAGTGGCAATCGAGCTCGCAAAGTCTGAAAGTGGTCGGCTCTCCAGCCAAGTTGCTCATTGGGGATCAAGAGCACGATGACTTTGAACTGTCTGTTGAGATAAAAGCGGGTCCAAAGTCACAAGCTGGGATCATCTTTAGGGTGAATCATCTTGCGGAGGGCATCGACCAATATGATGGCTACTACATTGGGATCGATGCCGCACGAAACTCCGTGATCTGGGGATCGGCAAATCAAAACTGGATGCAAATTGCTCAGCGTCCGGCTAGCACACCCGCTGAACAATGGCACCAGCTTCGCATCGTAGCTCGTGGCCACGAAATACAGGCATGGGTGGATCAGATGCCCGTCGTGGGAAAACCTTTTCCAAAGTTTGATGGAATCGATCACCAACATTCCACTGGCCGCATTGGGTTTCGTTCACTCGGCGGCAGTGCTGAATTTCGCAACTTCAAAATTGCGCCAGTGACAGCCCAGCTCGTCAGCCCAAGCTACACCAACCCAGTCCAACAAGACGTGGCTGATCCAGCTGTGCTCCAGCATCAGGGAACTTATTACCTCTACTGCACTCACAGCGCGGATCATCCAACAATGCCACGTGGTATTCGACTTTACAAATCCACAAACCTAGTTGACTGGGAAGACCAAGGGTTTGTAATCGAACGTGAAAAGAGCTGGGGAAAAACCCGCTTCTGGGCGCCCGACATTATCGAACGCAACGGCTTCTTTTACCTTTACTATGCGGCAGATACTCGGATATGCGTTGCCAAAGCCAAGCATCCTGCGGGGCCTTTTCAGGAACTCCCCCAATCTCCCATGCTTCCTGAAACTGTCCGCATCGATGCGCACGTCTTTCAGGATGGCGATAAGACCTACTTCTACTACGTCCACTTTAATCGGGGGAATGAAATTTGGGGTGGGGAGCTTGAGGATGACATGGTCACCCTAAAACCAGAAACACTTCGTATGATGATTCAACCGGATCAACCTTGGGAACGACACCAAGCAGCGATCGCTGAGGGACCCGCGATGCTGAAACACAACGGAACCTACTACCTGACGTACTCCGGTAGCCACTTTGAAAGTCCAGAGTATGCCGTAGGATACGCCACATCAGACTCGCCGCTGGGCCCCTGGAAAAAACACGAATACAACCCCATCATGAAGTCGACAGCTTACGCTCATGGCACCGCCCATCATTGCTTTGCGACATCGCCTGATGGAACCGAGCAGTTCATTGTTTACCATCGACATCGCGACCTGATGAATACCGAACCGCGGCAACTCTCCATCGACCGAATTCAGTTTACCCAGCACAAGACGGGTCCTGATGCAATTGAAATCCATGGCCCGACTTCGACACCGCAATCGCTTCCGTCTGGATCACGCTAGAAAGCAGCTTGGTCATGGAACGATGACAAGTCGTCACATGAAATCCCAACACGCAAAAAGGCCAGACCTAACGCTCAAGGAAAAAAGTTAAAACTCATGAACCGACAATCTAAAATGCTGCGTGAAGCGTCACGGCGATTTCCCATCATTGTTGCTCTATTCCTTGTGTTCGGCGTCGGGATCAATTGCAACGCAACGGAACGGCCCAATGTCTTATTCATCTCAGTGGATGACATGAATTGCGACTTGGGAGCTTATGGGCATCCACTGGTGCAAACCCCAAACCTTGACCGACTCTGCAAGATGGGCGTTCGCTTTGATGCTGCCTACTGTCAGCAACCGCTCTGTGGTCCCAGTCGAGCTAGCCTGATGACGGGACTACGGCCGGACACGCTGGACATGCACACCTTAGCGCATGAACTTCGAGAGAAGAATCCGGATGTTGTGACGCTCGGTGAACTGTTCAGGAAAAACGGATATTTCTCGGCTCGCTCGGGAAAGATCTACCATTACGGTAATCCGAGCATGATTGGAACGGACGGCAATGATGACCCAGCTACATGGGATCAAAAACATAACCCCATTGGTATTGACCGTTCCCAGCAGGAAAAAATCACCCGCTACGGCGCAGGCCAAGAAAAGAACAAGAACCTCGGGATCAGCATGGCTTGGTGGGACCCTGTGAGTGAAGATACCGATCACACCGACGGAATGGTTGCATCGCGGGTGATCGAATGGATTGAGGAAAAAAAAGACGAACCCTTCTTCCTCGCGGCAGGATTTTTCAACCCGCATTGCCCCTACGTCGCCCCAAGAAAATACTTTGACCTCTACCCCATGAGCGAGATTACGATCCAAGATCTTGAACTCGCAAAACAGGATCTGCTTGATGTGCCACCTATGGCCGTTCAACGAGACGTAAGAAATTGGCCCTACTACTTCAAGGATGTGACGGTCGATGAAGCGAGAAAATGTAAGCAGGCCTATTACGCGACCATCTCGTTTGTAGATGCACAGGTTGGTCGATTGCTCGATGCGCTCAGTGAAAATGATTTACTGGAAAAGACCATCATTGTGTTCTGGTCGGATCACGGCTACTTCTTGGGGGAAAAAGGTCTGTGGTACAAGCGAAAAGCGTTTGAGCGATCTGCGAGAATGCCTTTGATCATCGCAGCGCCAGGTTACGCCTCTGGGAAAGCTAGCCGTAAGCCGGTCGAACTTCTCGACCTCTACCCAACCCTTGCAGACCTGTGCAATTTGAAAGCCCCAGAAAATCTTGAAGGAAAGTCACTTCGTCAATTGCTGACCGAACCAAATCATTCCGGATGGAACAAACCCGCTGTGACTCAGATTTGGCACAGCAAAAAAGCGTGGGGATACTCCATCAGAACGGAGCGTTACCGCTACACGGAATGGCTTGAAGGCAGGGCGGGCCGTGAGCTTTATGATCACCAAACCGATCCTGACGAAATCCATAATCTCGCCGACAGCGAGACACATCGGCAAGAAATCGCAAGGCTTGCAAAGATGCTCAGGCCTTATGTGCAGCTACCGGATGCGAAACGAGAATCGATCCCGTCTCGCTAGGTCCAAAGTGATTCACCCGCAAGCCTTTTGGTACAGTGCCGTTGCTTCGTATTTGAACGAAATAGCCATCAGCAACACGACCTTAGAATAAAGCCTCAAGGCCGAACGAGACAAAATGTGTGGCTAAAGACTGTGTCACGCTTGTGCCAAGAATGGGTCCATGTCGCCCTTGCCAAGGTCCCGTCCAATCATTGCTAAAGCCATGCGTGTAAGCCAATGCCATCGACCATCGAAGTCAATTGAAACACCAGTGCTCAAGTGATGCTTCACAATCGTGGGTGATACAGCATACTGCTCCATCCAAAACCGCGAACACCTCCGAATAAATCATAGCCGGAAATCTCGAAACCATCTGTATTCACATAATCAATCATGCGAACGCCCCCCCTTTTGGAACAACAACTGAGGAAAAAAAACGAGATTACCTGCCCGTTAAATCGATCCCTGTCGTTCGCAGCGATCTACAACGTGGATTTTCTGAAGTATCCGTCTCCAGTCGCTCACGCTCGACTTGTAGATCCATCTGCCACAGTTAAGACTGTAGAGAACTGAGCCACAGGGAAGACCTAATGGCATTTGGCTCAGTTTTTTTCTTACCTAAGTGGAGTCTTCGCCGCGATGGAATCGACTGACGAATCGAAGCCAAGCTATTTCGTGATTAAACTTCCCAAGGTGCTGGACAATGTCTCGGCCGAATCGATGCAGTCATCACTTGATGATATTTCACTGGCTGATGGAGAGTTCATGGTGCTCGACATGACGAGCACGGAATTCATCAGCAGTGCGGGGATTCGCTTTTTGATCGTTGTCACCGAGAAGTTCCGCAAGATTGGCGGGCAGGTGCTTCTTGCTGGGCTGTGCAAAAATGTCAAATACACGCTGAAGATCTGCGGACTGTCGAAACGGTTCTCGCTGCATGAATCGGTAGAGGCCGCCATTACATCGCTGGGCGAATAAATCTGATCCAAGAATCGACGTCCTAATCATCGACGGATTCAATTTGATAGCCACCTTCGCGAGTTCACACCCCTCTCGCCATACAGCGTCTCTCCGATCCCCTTTCTGCAACCGAGCAACAGACACCTTGATAATGATCACATGAGCCATCCCTCCCACACACCAATCTATCGAATCCATAAAAGCTGGCTCCACTCCGTGTTGAAGTGGGGGGGAACGGCATTGCCACTGTGCTATTTCCGAATTCTGATCGCCACCAGTTACTGTGTGATGCTGCAACTGTGGAATCATCTAGAAGAGGGTGACTTTGTTGAAATCAATCCATTCGGACATTCCGTTCTGGGATCGTTGATTGGTTTTCTGTTGGTCATGCGGATGAACGCGTCAAATTCACGATTTTGGGAAGGTCGTTCACACTGGGGTGCGATTGTCAATGCAAGTCGAAACCTCGCCCGCGCGGCAGCTGCATACACCGATGAGGGAAAGTATTTTTCTGGCCTGGTAGCGGGATACGCTATCAGTTTAAAGCAGTCACTTCGAGATTCTCGAGATCTTTCCGAGGCAGAAGAGTTCTTACCTAAGCAATTGTACCGAGCCACAGAATTCTACGGCAATCAACCTACAGCAATTGCGGGTGCGATGACGCACTGGGTTTCTAAACAAGCCAAGCAAGGGAATCTATCGCAAGGTGAGGTATACTACTTTGAAAAGCTAATTGCCTCCTTGGTCAATGCACAGGGCGGTTGCGAAAAGATTCAAAAAACACCACTTCCATTCGCTTACGTTTCGCTTATTAAACTTCTGATCCTTGTTTACCTCGCAACCCTTCCGATGGTGATCTGCAGCCTTTTGGGTTGGTGGTCACCCCTTCTGATGACCATTCTTGCTCTGGGCATGTTTGGGATGGAAGAAACAAGCGTTGAAATTGAAGACCCATTTGGTACTCAGCCAAACTGTTTGAAGCTTGAAGTTCTGACCATCACGATCACGCGAGACTCAGCTCAACTCGCGGCCTATGACGAAATCATGGAACTGGCCTCAGAGGAAGACCAATCCGATGATTCAAGCAGTCACAGCTAAACGCTCAATCTCCCATTAAATAACGTAGCGAATTCATCAACTGATCATCCAAAAAATTTCCCCCGCGGAACGCGAGAACTCACTATCGCACGTCCCAAGGAGGCACCGACGAAGTTCATCAAGCTAAACTTTCGTCGTGTGATTTTTTGCTTCTAGAAACAGCAACACTTACACTCAAGTGTTTCCGTTTCGATGAACCAGCAACAACGGCTTCAAAATGATGCTCGCTCGGACAGGTCACCTGCTGCAATACCTTCTTCACAGTACCCAACGGGTTTTCATTGAATATCTAGCCGTGGCTAGCTTGGCGTTCTCGGTTCTTGCTTCCGCCGCTGATCTTCCCTCTTCGAAGCAGGAACCTCCAAACATCATTTTCATACTTGCCGATGACTTGGGTTGGTCCGAACTGGGCTGTTACGGAAATCAATTCAACGAAACGCCCCACCTTGATCAGCTTGCAAGCAGTGGAATCCGATTCACTCAAGCCTATGCATCGGCACCCGTCTGCTCTCCGTATCGAGCTGCCTTGCTAACAGGGAAACACCCCACGCGTTTGGGGATAACGGATTACCTTCGACCAAATTCGGCAAATGCTTTAACGACTGAAATCAGCACGTTACCCAAGTTATTGTCCGAGCACGGATACTTCACGGGAATGATTGGTAAGTGGCACCTTACCGGCTACCAATACCACGGGGCCGAGCATGAGATTCGCCCTGAGGATCACGGATTCGCTTGGACGTTTGGTACGGAAATCAAAGGTGTCGGGAACGGTGCAAACTTTTGGCCCTACCGATTTCGTCAACAACCCATCTCATGGATTGATATTGGAGAGAACCGCTTGGGTTCGGATGAATACCTGACTGATCGGCTAAACATCGAAGCGGTGGACTTTATCGATCGTCATCATGATCAACCGTTCTTTCTTTATCTCAGCCACTATGCCCCGCATTCAATTCTCAATGGCAAAAGTGATCTTGTCGAGAAATACCGACGTAAACATCCGCCGGGTCCATCATCTCGCGATCGCTGCTACCTCTGCGAGGATAGCGGCTTGGGTGCTGGTGATCCAGAAAACCACTGGGCACAGCACCACAATCCTCACCTTGCCGCCATGCTCGAGTCGATTGACGAGGGGGTTGGCATGATTGTTGATCGACTGAGATCACTAAAACTTCTAGACAACACCATCATCATTTTTTCGAGCGATAACGGAGGTGAAACGAACGTCACTTCGAATGTGCCGCTGCGTGGTGGAAAGAGCCAATTGTACGAAGGCGGCGTGAGAGTTCCTTTGATCATCCACTGGCCCCGAACGGTTATCAAACCATCAGTGTCAGATTTTGTCACGCAAAACATCGACTTCTATCCGACCCTACTCGAAGCGTCTCAAATTCAAGTTTCAGGACAACCAAGTGACGGCATCTCGATTCTCGAAAACCTGCGCGGTGCACAAAACAAAACCAATCGAGAATTCATCGCTTGGCACTACCCATTGGATCAGCCCCATTTTTTAGGCGGTAAGAGTTCAAGTGGCATCCGATCCGGTGATTGGAAACTGATCGAAGATTTACACCACAGCGACACCGAACTGTACAACCTTGCGAATGACTTAAGTGAAGAAAACAATCTTGCGGCGCAGCATCCAGACGTGGTGAAGAGACTCCGGCAACAACTGACCGATTGGAAATCAGACGTTTCCGCACGCACACCATCTCGGCCATTTCTCACGCGTGTGTCAAACCTATTATTTGCTGAACATTTTGACGCCAATCACCTGAGTGAAAGGATTTGGTACAACCCCAACTGGACCACTGAAAACGGGCATTTGAAACGGCGCACTCTTGAAGCGTCAAACACAAGGATCTTTGTAAAAGATGTCAATTTCCAAGATTCCATCATCCGTTTTGACGTGCGTTTTTGTGGCGCCGATGACATCCGCCTCATGACGGGAAGCAACGGGCATTACAACACCGTGCTTCACCTGAGGTCTGATCACTTTTTCCTGCAGACAGCAAAGGATCCCGTGAACGGTTACGAGTCTTACCGACACGGGGAATGTGAATTTGACTTTGCTTCAGGACAGTGGCAAAGCGTCACCATTGAATTTTCGGGACAAGAATGCGTTGCGCATCTTAACAATCAACTTGTAGCTCGCGCAGAACATCCAATGATTGATCAAGCACGCGATTATTTGGCGATACAGGTGGATGCTGGCGAAGCGGAAATTGATAACTTCCAATTGTTTTCTGCAAGAAGACTTCCCGCGGACGAAGCGAGACGATCAGAACTTGATCGTCAGATTAATCAGCACCCTATCTCCAAGTCAGACCAAGAGACCCTCAAAATCCTCGAATCAAACCTGCACGCTTGGCACAAGATGCACGATCGGCAATACCAAGAACTAATTGCGACCGTTCAATCTATTGACCAGCAGCGGAAAGAACGATTCCGTGAAGCATTCATCTCGCACAAAGAGCGACGGCAGGAACTCAATACTGAGCGTAAACGAAGAGAGCAGAACGACAGTACTTATCGAGAAATGCTGGGTCATCGAAATCGGGCCAAACAAGCGATTGATCGCTGGTTGAAAGACAATGATCCAGATTTCGAATCTATACCCAGTAACCAAAAAGAGCAAAAAAGACATCAACTGCTGAAGGCATTTTCGAGCAATGCGGAGCTTGTGCTTCTTCAGCAATCGCTCAAGGAGATGGAGAATCGACTAAGGAAAGAGTTTCCGCAGGACTATATGACGGATGAAGTGATCCAGCAAGAAAAGCGAGAAGCGTTGGCCCGAATGAAGGATCACCCCGATTTTATTGAGCTTAATCAGAAACGTGCGACCGCCTATCGCAATCAACAAAGGTACTTGCAGCACCAAAGTGAGACGTTGCGTGAGCTTTTGGAAAAAGTCGATGCTGCGCGTCTCATCCCTTAAACAGGTGATCACATAATCGAATTGACCGTTACATTCGTCTCAACTCGATTTTTAGTCCGACCCATCCGTAAAACGCGTGCTAGATTCCACCAAGGTGCGCGATGACGTCCTTGGCGCTCCCATTCAATGATCACTGTTCTCAATACACAACCTTGGCGACGAACCTTCTCCCCACGATGAACCTCCGGCAGATCGCTCTGCTGGTGCTCGCCACGACACTTTCGTTAGTGCCGGTGCTCAGTGCGTGGGATGACGGAGGGGGGCATCGTTGGACCCAGGCAAATGCCTGTAAAGGACTGCTGGCGTTAACGGTATTGGGACTGGCAGTTGCTTGGAAACAATCCACATTCCGCCCACCGCTCCTCACTCAGCTCGGCATGCTCGTTTGGTTTTTGGGAGGCCTACAATGTGTTCCCTTGCCGCCGGGAGTGATCGAAAAACTTTCTCCAGCTTCCTTTGAGGCTTACCGAGAATGGTTACCAGAAGAAATACGAGCCGAAGTGCAAGAATGGCCAAACGCTCCGGGCTACACCGAGGCAAGTCGAGCTTTTCCCGTGAGCATTGCTCCGCACCTTACCCGTCAAGCGTTATCGCTTCCACTCATTTTTTCCATCGGATGCTGGCTGGCCTCGATCTGCTACGCCGATGCAAGAGCCGCTTGGATTCTGCTGACCGTACCAGTGATTGCGGGAGCGATTTTTTGCTTCTTCGGTGCGGCTGACATGATTCGGCTAAATCGAGACTGGAACGTGGAATTGCGGCAGCGACTCCTGATTACGCCGGTCGGTGCGAACGGCCCGTTCGGCCCCTTCATCAATAACAATACCTGTATTGGGTATATCAATCTTTGTCTCGGATGTGTCTTGGGATTGATCTACGCTATTTGGATTCGCGCCAAAGCCAATCGTGCTGCTCAATCCACGCGTTTCTGGCTCTCAGGGCTCGCTCTTCTTTTCACCGCGGTGATGGTAATGGGGGTTCTGGCAAGTAGCTCGAGAGGCGGATTTCTGGGGATGATCTTCGCGACGATCGTGATCTCAGCTATCAGCCTCCGCCGTTTTAAAATCGGTTGGCTCCTTCTCTTTGTGGTGATTGGCTTTGGTTCCACGCAGATGCTCGATGGGTTGGGTATCCGACAGGAAATGGAAGACAGAATCAAAACGCTTACTGATGGAACAGCATCCAACGATCCGAGGTTGCGCAAATGGGAAGATGGCCTAAAAGCGGCCTATGCTCACCTGCCCGTTGGATCAGGTTTAGGAACCTATCGGTACGCTCAATTACCACATGGAACAAACGCAGTTGAGCGATGGGCGGTCAACGCCGACGGCATGCACGTTGAGTGGCTGCTCGAAGGTGGCGTTTGGTTACTTCCCCTTGTTTTCCTCGGCATGATTATTTTGATTCGTGAGACTCGACTCGTTTCTCGATCCCTACCTGACCTGACCGTCGGACAGGCAAGAATTGCCCGAGCCACGACGGTTGCAGCGATCTTTTCGCTAGCTTCGCTCGTCGTGACTCAATCCTTTGACTTTGGAATCACACATATTCCGCTAATCCTAACGATCGCAATTCTATGCGGTGGTGTTTCTCACCTAGCACAAAACGCAAAACAACTTGCAATATCAAAGGCAAAAGACGACGGGGGTCTTCCTTCCGAGGAAACAATAAATCCGATCGCACCTGAGCAAGAATTCACGACGCTCGCCAATTGCTGCCTCGCTATCTTTCTGATTGCTGGTTTGGTATGTGCCACATCTGATCTACGCGCTGGTGGAGTTTGGCAGAAGATCATGATCCGCCGGCATGCCGACCGTAACCTACCAATCCAGGAGCGCAGCATGGATCTTGACGCGGAGATTGAAACAGTCCGCAACATGCTGACGAGCAGCCCGATTGATGCCATGGGGCACCGAGTGATGGCAACCCTACTCCTTGATCGCCAACATCGCATAGGGAGCGAATCACTCGTCAAAAGTAAAGCTGCGGCTGAGAAGCAAGCGAGCGACTGGACCTTACCGATCAATGTTCGCCGAGCGGTGCACTTAAATCAGGTGTCCCCAGAAACCGTGATGTTAGAAAACCAGAATATCCAGCAATGGCGTTTAGCACGACAGCACGCTGCATCCGCACTGGCACTAAGTCCACTCGACGATGCGACCCGAGTCCTCCTAATCGAAACGGACTTCTTAGATGAGGGACGCTCCGATGTCTCCGAGGAACTTCTAATTCAAGCGACCAAGCTACGACCGCGAACCTCGCAAATCGTGAACCACTTGGCATTACTCGCAAAGAGCTTTCCTGGCGAGGAAACAGAAAAAGTGATCCGCGAGATCGAAGAGGAATATCGCAATGCGAACATCAAACCCGTGATTGCGAATCAATAAAGACAAATCGCGTTAAGACGAAGACATGAAAAAAAACAGCAACCTACTCGCTACCCTCATCGCACTCATCGCATGGACGACGATGGGTGGATTGATCGGCTTTGCTACCGGCTACATCGTTTACGTCAAGCAAACCGCGGTCTTTCAATCTACCGGCACCTTGAACGTCACGACGCTGAAAGAAAACTCATCGTCAGATAACACAGCTAATTCGAAGACGACGACTGACCTCTCTTCGATGATCGCGAGTCAGGAAGTACTTGCCAAGGCTGTTAGCGACGGCAAACTTGGCAGACTGTTCGGGATTAGCGGTAAGGATGCTCAGGAAATCGCGCAGAACATTCAAGTCAGCGGAAACCTGGATGTCGTCAGAGGCCCCACAAGTGATGTTGGAACTGCCTATGATCTTCAATTCCGAGGTTTGACCCCCAGTAGTGCCCAAGTCGCTCTGAACGCGATCTGTGAGGCCGCCGCGTCCATTTTGTCTGAAGGCGGTCACGCAGACCAATGGCAGCAGGCCGTTGAACTGCTAACGGAAGTCAGACTAGAAATCGAAGATCGCATTGAAAAACTTGAGCAGCAGCGCGCGTTGATCTCGCCCCAAGTGACCTCCGTCAAACTTGATGGCATGACCATATCCGGATTGACCGTCCAATTCACAAATCTACAGCAACAAGTCGCCGAACTTGAATCCTTGAGAACGGGTCTCGAAGAAAAGCTCAATCATGTCGAATCGCTTATCCAGGAGGGCGGATCGACCGAGGCCATCCTGGTGAGTTTAAATGTCCCGGTCACTCGCGCACCGGTTCAAATCAAACCGCCTGCGACTCCAACAAAGGACGCATCAAAAATTGAGGCGGAACGCCAAATTGCGTCTGCGAAGCGAATGCAAGCTGAGCGAGAGATCCGCATCAAAATGGAACCTCTTCTAGCTGAACTAGAAAACCTTCGCGAACGATACGGCGAAAAACACCCGAAGGTGGTGTTCAAAAAGTCGGAGATTGAAGTCTTTCAATTACAGATTGATGCACTAGGTCCTGCGATTACGGAAGAGCCTCGAAACCCCAGCGAAAAGAATAACAGCGGAACGAATAACTTGAATAGTGGTACCCTCAATCAAGAGAACTCCAACAATACGGAATCGGACAGAGGTACTAATGAATCCGACACCATAACGGCATCCAAGCCTGATACGGATGGCGAAAAAGTCATCGCAGCGTTGAATGCGTTAAAGCGAGAAAAGCAGGAAGTGGGCACTCGTTACGAAGAGCAAAACACGCTGCTCCAAGAGCTTGCAGAAAAGATCAGTCAGGAAGAGATGAAATCTCGCGAGTACCAACGTCTGACTGATGCTGTCGTCACGCAACATCAACTCCTACAGCAAACCGTTTCTCGGCTTTCTAAATTGCCGCAACACTCACCATTTTCAGGGCGTATTGTTTCGGTGATCAATCAACCAACTCCAGGGAAGCAGATCAGTCCAGTTCTGCAACCCCTTTTGCAAACAAGTGTTGGAGCCGGCCTGCTTGCAGGACTCGGACTGTTCGTCCTTGTCTTTTTAGCATCCCTGATGACATCAGAAACCGAATGAGCCGAGCTGAATAATCGGCACAACTGGTTCTACGCGTCGATTCCCCCTTATCGGCTCACCCTCTGTATTTTGTGCTTCTGTTGGGCACAAAACGTTCGACGCCAGAAAATGTCATAAATAGCATCGAAAGGAAATCACCACTCCGCGATTTCCTATTGGAAGAACTATGCGATCCGCCATCTCTGCCCTTAGCCTTCTAGCCATTGGGCTTTGCATCCTGCCATCTCAAGACGTTCTTGCTGTCGATGCCATTAAGCCAACAGTATCCCAGTGGGTACGGGCAGCTGAAACTGGCTTATTCGAATGTCAAGTTGTTGTTCCAACTGACAACGGTAAATCGGTCGCACTGGCTAACGCGAGAGTCGAAATCAAGGGAGCGAACAAACGTAAGGCAGTCGCATTCACCGATGACCACGGCATTGCACGCCTACCTGGGATCTCACCAGGTGATTACACACTATCCGTTTGGTCTGAAAGTTATGTTGGATGGCAAGCCCTGCACTTCATTGCATCAGATGATGATCGCTTTGGCACGCTACCCAACCAAGCTTTGGTGACGCCCGCGAATATCTCCTCGGACCTCTTTTTCAAGATGGTATCTCCTTACGTTGCCGCAATCCCTGAGTTAACCAATCAAGCTGACCACACCGGTGAAACGGTTGAATCAGAAGACAATAAAACATTGCATACCGTGAAGGGAGTTCAAGTCCCTGAACTAATCCTGCGTGACGGATCGGTCGAAGGTCATCTTGTTGCAACATTAAAGACCGATGACATCAAACAAAAAGATTATTCGTTCGAACCCGTTGAAAACACCCTTGTCTTCATCGTCGACCGGCAGCTAAGAATTCATCAGACGGTCACGGATGAAGAGGGATACTTCTTTATTGAGAATGCGACATCCGGTCTCCAATCAATCATTGTTGTCGGCCGCAATGGGATTGCTGCCAGCTGTCTAATGATCGTTGACCCAACGCTTACCACACAGGTAACCACTACCGATGGAAAACAATTTGTGACCGACCTTGAACCAGATTCCACCTTCTCGCTGGAAATAGCAAAGGAATATGATGAGCGCGGTCTCAATTCCAACGAGGATGGGATGCTGATCCTGCCTGAGGGTACCTCCGGCGGCAACACGGGTAACCTGATTGGTGCATCTCTTCTTGGAACTGCCGCCGTCATTGGCACCAGTTCGTACACGACCGCTACTGCGGACAGCGAGGGCACCGATCCAGGTGGAGCCTAATTCTATCCAGACGGCGAACGTTAAATCGTCCCGAATGCGAAATGCATTCGAGTACAACCAAGCGGCATTACGGAACCAGACTGATTGATCACTCAGCGGCGGAAGCTCGAGTAAAAATCTCCGCCGTAAAAAACGGATCTCGGTAACTCACTGACTGACCATGCAGACCCGCCAGTGAGATCAGTCTCTCTCTTTCAATTGGATCGAGTGGAAAATCATATTGCGTAATATGCTCATCCACCTCCAATATCTGCTCTGGCGTAAGTGAAGTCCAACTCTCCGAGATCTCGAGAAGGAAACGTCGATTGAATTCTTCACGTGATTCATGGGATTGGCGTACCGGATCAATCCACACCAGTCGACTCTTTGCATCCATGTGCTTTACGATAAGCTCGAGCACCTTTTCGATCTCATCCATCGGGAAATGATGAAGCGAAAAACTCGCGAGAATGACAGAGGGACAGATGCTGACTGGCCGCTCTAAAAAGCTGACAATCTCGGACGACTCAGCGCAGAGCTCGCTGGCTGAGCTAGAAAGATTTGTGTTGATTCTGGCCAAGCCCGCCTGTGATACGTCAACACCGGTGTACTTGGGAACACTCCACCCACTCAGAATCTTCGCAGCCATGCTGCCACAACCGCAACCAAGATCCCATACCTCAGCAATTTGACTCGGTGGGCTCAGATCTTGGCGAACGGCAGCCGAAATCTCAACATGCTTCATATAATTGCGTTCGATGATCTGATCATAAAGGGACCATTCGTCGAACACGGTAAATTCGTAATTGGTGATGTCTTCCATGGCTGACCAAGGGTTAA
The DNA here is from genome assembly GCA_938045805.1 of uncultured Rubripirellula sp. Taxonomy (GTDB): domain Bacteria; phylum Planctomycetota; class Planctomycetia; order Pirellulales; family Pirellulaceae; genus Rubripirellula. The sequence goes on from CALIBL010000035.1 coordinate 197,685, forward strand.
GTCAGATTGATTCTTTGAGTGCTTCGACAAAGAATCTACAACGCAATGCGAAAGTGGCATAGTACCGCGAAAGAATCGACGCCCACCTCCCTGCGCGGACGGGTCCCACTCTGCACACGCGTGCTATGATGCTGCCACAACATCGTACCGATGGATGAATAAAATCTGAGAAGATAAAATGCCTGAATCTCGAAAGAATCTCCAGTGCACGATTTCTAGTTCTCTTTGGACGAGCATTTTGAAAGAAACCAAAAGGACGGGCGAATCCATTTCGCATCTCGTGGAGCGAGCACTCGCGAGTGAACTTGACATCGCACACCACTCACTTTTTCAAGTATCAACAAGTCGAGCGTTAGTGGAGGGTGTCTTTGGGGGTTGCCTGACGGTCAAAGACCTGAAACAGCATGGGGACTTCGGGCTGGGAACCTACGAGCAACTAGACGGAGAGATGATCATGCTCGAAGGCAGATGTTTTCGGGTCATTCAGAATGGTCAAGCGATTGAAGTTCCAGACACCGCAAGGGTGCCTTTCGCAACCATCACTCGCTTTACAGCAGACCTGCAAGCATCACTACAGTCTGTCGATTCTTTCCAACAACTGGAGCATGCTCTTAGTCAATTGAGACCCAGTGGAAACCTATTTGTCGGTTTCAAAATCAGGGGCCAGTTCAGTCAACTATCTCTGCGTGCGGCCTGCAAAGCTAAAGACGGGGAAAATCTCGTCTCCGCTGTGGAACATCAAAGCGTCTTTGAAGGAAAAAACTGCACGGGAACCCTTGTTGGCTTCTGGTCACCTCCCTATTCCGCGGCCATCAGTGTTCCCGGTTATCACTTTCACTTCCTTGACGACAACCGAGAATTTGGTGGGCATGTCTTTGACCTCATCGCAACTAACCTCCGAGTTGAGCTGCATTTCGAAAGCGATATACACGTCGCGCTCCCTGAAACAGAAGAATTCCTTCGGGCCGATCTTGTGAACGACGGAAGCGAAAGCTTACGAACGGCAGAGACCGGTGAAACAAAACAGAGCTGATTACCTCCGATCATTACAACCATTACCAGTCTTTTCCTTCTTCACGAAGGTTTTCCACCTAACCCGAGTAGTCATTTGCAAAAACCCGCCGCCAAAAGGATGACCGTTTTTTGCATTCTTATCCTCATTTGTTTCTCTTGGTTCTATTTCCGCTCTAATCTGCAGATCACCGAGTTTGTTGAACGGGAGAGTGAGCTTCGAGGCTACCTCGAACATTCACCCTACCTGACGCACGTGATCGTCTTTTTAATTTACGTCATTGCCACGGGACTATCTCTACCAGGCGCCGCAGTACTCAGCCTCTTCATTGGATGGTACCTAGGTTTTAGTCGTGGACTGATCCTCGTCAGCTTCGCGTCAACATCGGGCGCAACTCTCGCATTCTTATCGAGTCGCTACCTATTGAGACAGAAAATCCTTGATCAATATGGTGATAAGATCTCTAAAATCAACCAGCACCTCGACCGAGATGGAGCCTTCTATCTCTTCAGCCTTCGACTGATTCCAGCCATTCCGTTCTTTCTAATCAATCTATTAATGGGACTGACTCCAATCTCAGTACGCACCTACTGGTGGGTTAGCCAGATCGGAATGCTGCCCGGCACAGCCGCCTACATCTACGCAGGATCAAATCTGCCGGATCTGAGCAGCATCACTAACTCCCATGCATCAGCAATACTTACACCACAATTAATTGCCGCCTTCATTTTCCTTGGTGCCTTTCCATGGATGGCCAAGTTAGCGATGAAGTTTTTCCGCCGTACAAATGATTCTGACGCCATTTGACACGTCGTTTCAATCACCCACACATCCTCTCGCTGCGCGTTTGAATCTCATTAAAATGATATCTGCCCGTAGTCTCCATTGATCAAGAATGCTTCCCCTGTTCAGGCCATCCTCACGGTGATTTCATGAACGATGATTCAGCAGATGCAATCTGGCTACGAAATGTCAAACCCTCCAACCGCAAATCCCCAACGCCTAAAAAGAGATATCACCTAGTCGTCATTGGTGCCGGACCCGCCGGTTTGGTTGCCGCGGCTGGAGCAGCTGGTCTGGGTGCAAAAGTTGCCCTCATTGAAGCAAACAAGATGGGTGGAGATTGCCTTAACCACGGATGCGTGCCATCAAAATCACTTCTCCACGCCGCCAAAAACACGAATGCTTTCCGAAAATTCGCCGGAGATTCAAATCACTCACCAACGGGCTCCGAGTTTTCTAAGGCGATACGCCGTCTGAAGGAAATACGAGCGACACTCAGCGATCATGATTCAGTCGAACGCTTCCAAGATTTGGGGGTTGATATCTTCTTGGGACACGGAAGATTTGCCAGCCCGAGCACCATCCGCGTCAATGAGGAAACACTTAACTTCAAGCGAGCGTTGATCGCCACCGGCGCCAAAGCCGCGCAACTATCCGTTCCCGGCAGCGAAGCGGTTCCGATACACACCAATGAAACGATTTTTGATCTTTCACAGCGCCCCGATCGATTGGTCATCATCGGCGGTGGAGCAATCGGCTGCGAGATGGCGCAAGCCTTCACTAGACTTGGTACGAACGTGACACAGATTGAAAGATCCTCCCAGTTACTCGGGCGGGAAGATCCTGAGGCTTCAGAGATACTTGTAAAACAACTCCGATCTGAAGGCACAAAGGTTCTGCTTAACACAGACGTAAAGTCCCTGCACCTCACTGAGGGTCAAAAATTTGTCACGGTATCTGATGGTCACCAAGAAACGATCATTGCCACCGATGAAGTCCTTGTCTGCGTGGGCAGGACAGCCAACGTGAACCAGCTTGATTTAGGAAACGCAAACATACAATGCGATACAAGTGGCGGGATCGCTGTCAATGATTTCCTACAAACGACCAACCGCAATGTCTATGCGGCGGGAGATGTTACCAACCTCGAACGATTCACCCATGCCGCAGACTTCATGGCGAGAATTGTGATTCAGAATGCTCTATTCTTGGGACGCCGTCGTTACAGTTCGCTGACCATTCCGCGTTGCACCTACACAACACCCGAGATTGCGCATGTTGGCGTGAGCGCAGCCGAGGCTGCGAGCAACCCTGATCGATACTCAACGCTCACAGTTCCCTTCAGTGATGTGGACCGAGCATTGATCGAAAACGACCAAGACGGCTTTGTACGAATTCACCTAAAGCGAGGAACAGATCAAATTCTTGGTGCAACAGTCGTCCATCCGCAAGCAGGAGAAATGATCAGCACGATTTGCTTGGCGATGACTCAGAAACTAGGCCTGAAGAAAATCGCCGGAACAATTTTTCCCTATCCCACTCAATCCGACGCGCTAAGGAAAATTGGCGACCAATACAATCGAACCCGATTAACCCCACTGGTTCAGTCGATTTTTAAAAAGTGGCTCCAATTGAACCCTTGAGCTCATTGTCGCGAAAACTGAATCTCCAAGTAGCTCTAATCGCCGCCTTGATCTGCTAGAAAACAATCATCAACCGGCACCTGCATCGCATTGGCCAACGCATTGGTCTGACTCGCCATCGCGATCACCTCAATCAGCTCTTTATACATTTCAGGTGTCATGCCACGCTGTTTCGCGGACGCAGTGTGACTGTGGACACAGTACTCACAGTTATTGGCAGCTGAAACTGCCACATAGATCAACTCTTTAGTTAGTGGATCGAGAGCACCGGGAGCCATAACCGTCTGCAATTGATCCCAAATCAAGCGTGCCTGAGCCGGATGATTCGCAATGACACGCCAGAAATGATTCACATAATCGGTGTTACGAACTGCCCGAATCTCGTTCAACAATTGAGCAGCCTCAGAACTGAGTTCATGATCCTGCAAGATTGGTAATGTCGCCATCTTGAATTACTTATGCGTGAGAAAGGAGATACAAATATGCTCGACTCTGAATACTCTTAGGCGCATCTATCTACTGATTTGTCGCGGAAGACTCATGGCTTTCTATTTGTTTTCTTGCTGACTGCAATCGCCGCGATCGATCTTGCTCGCGCAGGGCCTGAATGACCTTTGATCGATCACCGCGTGATATCGGCAACTCAACGGTTTCCCCCAAGACGCCTAGCGGAACTTCTTCCATCACCCAGTCATCACTACGCTGTGTCGCGAAGGGTAGGTCCTTGTTACCTGTCGCCTGAAGATTTGCTAACGGATTACGCCCCCAAGCGTAACGATAGTGAATCGGATTCCGCACCATGGAACTGCTAAGAATTAAACGTTTTCGGTCGTATTGTATCTGTCCGCGATCATTCTTACCTCGCTCTGCATACTGGGCGTCCGCTGGATGAAATTGTCGCGTTTCGCCGGCAATGGCAAACCCTCGAATTTCACCGTCCATTGGATCTGCCACTTCACGGTCAAAGGTTAATTCGATGACGCCATCCAATGGCTTCATCTCAACGAGCATCGGCGGTTTCCATTCCACCTGCCCCTCAAATCCGTACTCCGTTGCCAGAGCCCACCTCGCAATTCGCTCCCCCGCTGGCAGTTTCAATTGCGGATGATACCAACGTCGCCGAAAGTCGAACGTGCTTGCGAAACCAATCTTCTCGTCACCCGATTGCAAAAGATCTAGAAAGGTCTGGTACTGTGCCTCCCGAATCTCGATTCCAGTGTTGAACATTTTTTCACTGTAATCTTCGAGGGTCTGCGGGTATCCATCGGTGCAAAGAGAAAGGATACCGAAGGGCATCTCAGGATCACCAAACGCGAGACGCCACGATCGAATCATCCCGGGAAACACCTCACGATACATCCTGACACCAAGCGTCCCGTCAAATGCGTTGTTGTAACCTTGATGAAAGATTGCGCCCTTGACGGATAGGCCTTCAAGCGGAGCAATCATTCCGGCATAGCAATGCCCTGGATAATTGTGATTGCCGATTGGCCCAGGCCTAAGATCTGAGGGTGGTTGCTTATCCGCCTCGCTTACCTCCTTTCCCTCTTGGAGCAAACGTTCTAATCGACTTGCATGCTGCTTGACCCGAGCAGCAAGATCCGCCTCTGCGTCCCATTCGGCAGCGGCCTGCTCAAATTCCATTATTTTCTGTTTGGTGGCCTCACCGTCGATACGTTGCAGAAGATCTAGGGGAGTCCACGTTTCGACCGTTGTCCCGCCTCGCGACGCGTCAATCACGCCAATTGGAACTTGAGATGCTTGGTGAATGCGTCTAGCGAACACAAATCCGATCGCGGAAAACTCCTTCGCAATCTCTGGCGTGCAAGCATTCCAGTCACCCTTGCGGAAGTGACGACGGGACCAATCACTCCATTGATGCAGACGGGGAAAACTCAGTTGTTTTTCTGGCCCCTGAGCGTACGGGATCGTCAAAACCCTGATCAATGGATAATTGGCAGAAATGATCTCGAGAGAACCGTTTTCGACTTTGGCAAGTTCAAACTCCATGTTGCTTTGACCACCAAGAACCCAAACGTCCCCGACCAATACATCATTCAAAACAAGTTGCTCGCCCGCCGACAAAATCTTCAAACTCCGGCCTTCGCGACTCAATGGCATTGCGGGCAACTCAACACGCCAAGCCCCATCTCCATTGACCACGGTTGATCCGGTTACATCACCGAATTCCGCCTGCACCTTTTGTCCAGGTGACCCCCATCCCCATAAACGAACCGGCTTATCTCGCTGCAGAACCATGCCCGACTGAAATACATTGCTAACGCAGAAACCATCCGAGATCGCCGGCACCTCAATCACATCCTCGCGAGGTAGGCTTTGAGCGATGGCGATAGACGGATGAAACCATACGAAGGTGAACGTCCAGTGCACGATTATGTTCAACAGAAAAGGCATCGGCGGAAAAGCACGCATCAATTCACTCTGAATAAAGGACTCAAGTGGCAGGTAATCTTATGTGCTAAGATCATAACAGGTTCGTGTTTGTCGAGATCGTCTTGAGCAGAACGAGATTGGATTCGACTACCTCATCAAACCGAAATAAGAGACAACTAATGCCTCACAGATTTGCACGTCGCTATCACCATCTCTTGGCGTTCGCAACCCTCGCCATCGCAACCTTTGGACCGTCTTCGATAACGAGATCCGAAGAATCACAGCAGGCCAAAATCAAAATGCCGACGCGAGGAATCTGTGCTCACCGAGGCGCAAGTCAAACCCACCCGGAAAACACGCTTCCCTGCCTTCGTGAGGCGATCCGTCTGGGTTCGCAAATGATTGAGTTTGACGTCGCACTCACTCGTGATAATCAAGTGATTCTAATGCATGACAAGACCGTTGATCGCACAACCAACGGCAGCGGCCCGGTCAACGGATACACGCTTGCAATGATTCAAGAACTTGATGCGGGTGAATTCAAAGCGCCAGAATTCCAAGGGACACGGATCCCAACACTCGACGAAGCCCTAGAGATCATGCCGGAGAACATCTGGCTGAATGTTCACCTCAAAGGATCTGAGCAGCTTGCCATTGAAACAGCCAAAATTATTCAGGCAGCCCAGCGAACCCATCAGTGTTTTCTAGCTTGCGGAAAGCAGGAAATTGAAGCAGCAAGAACGGTTGTCCCCGTCATTAAACACTGCAATATGGATCGCCAAGCAAATCACCTTCAGTATGTCGAAGAGACCGTGAGCATGAGAGCTGATTTCATTCAATTACTTGGTGGCAATACGGCAGACCCCAAACATATTGAGTTGGCACGAAAGAACCAAGTCAACGTTAACTATTGCTGCACCAACTCGGCGGAGGTCATCAGTGGTCTCTTCAAATCCGGCGTTCAGTTCCCTCTCGTTGACGACGTTGCAGGAATGATTGAAGTGGCTGCGGAACACGGGATTGCAAGACTCGAACCTAGGTTCAGATGAAAACTACATTCGCTGATATGCAACCCGTTGACGAAAACAACGATTAGGTGACCGTTTAGCGGTACGGTTCAAGAAGTGACCGAGCCATCTGCGTGTTGCCCTTGAGGATAAAATCGACCGAACTCCGCAGCACATCAATCGGAACCGACCGCTGCGATCGCTTCAACATCAAAATCTCGTTGGGCAACCGTAGATCATTCGTCGTAAATGTCGTACCTCGGCTCAACTCATCGCGAACAAATGCCTGAATGAGTTCGAGATCCCGAAACCCATGCTCCAAACTGGGTTCAATCTGGGTACCCTCACCCCAATCATTCCACGTTGCTATCTGAACAATGGGTGCCTTTGTATTCATACATAGCTTGAGGGTCCGCTTGAGGACTTGCCCGGCCTGATCATGAATCCTCGGGAAGCTATCACCGACACCTGCGCGCTGATAGACGTCATCAAATCGCGGAAATGCGACAGGGATGAGACTTGGCCATTTCTTTGCCATTTCCAAAAAACGGTTGTACTGATCGAGGCCTTGATGCGGGGAGGGCCAATTGAAACCACCGGCAGCACCGGGACGCATTGTGTCCTGACTGTAGTAAGCAATCGGCTTGTCAAGAAGTTTCACACAACGCGACCACTGCTGAGGTGTTAATCCATCATGACCAAAAGATAAAAGAACGGGACGATCTCGTAGACGAACGTAGCTACTTGACTTAAACCAATAGCGGCTTAACCAATTGATCTCTTCAACCGCGTGAGTAACCATCGAACTTTCCGTCAGACGGCTCGCTTTAACCAGAGCAGGAAGGGTTTGATCTTCGTAGCAAATAACGAAACTCATCTGTAACTTTTCGCACTGCTGAAGTAATCGAGTCGTATTGCGATGGAGAAGAGCATAGTCTCGGTAATCGGTAAGCCCGTACCAATCCACAATCACTCCATCGATCCCAGCGATCTTCATCATTAACAAATGACACTCGAGTACATCTGGGTCACCGGAGTCGTACGGCCCGATGAGCGGATAATAATTGGAAGCAACCAATCTTCTTCCTTCCTTCCGCTGCTCGGGATCAAAGTGGTTCATCGTCCAGTGCCAGCCCCACTTTTGACTGAATGGCTTTGCCTCATACCAAGGCATGTAATGTGCTAGGATGAGTGGACGAGCATTACCGCCAGCGTCTCCCTGATGATCTGGATGCACGGGACTGATCAGGCCTGACTGATCAACACCGCCTTGCGCGAAGACGCGATGTCCACCCTGAAGTAAACCCAGCAGAGCGATTAGCGTCAGCTTCCATCTCCAGCTTCGCCCACCGCAATCCGTTTCAGTGCTCCGATGCCTTGTCTGTTCCCGCATTCCAAAATGACCCTTCATTCTTGGTTTACACTCCATGAAGCAATGGCTTAGCAGGGGATCACCACGCGACTTCGCAATCTTCAAATGAGGCATGCTGCCAGCTGCATCTGGGGAAAAACTAACGCGATTCCACTCAGAATCCAAGGCAGGCGGACGCGAATTACGGGATAATTGAGCATCATGTCAAAGACTGAACAGATATTCCAATTAAACGAAACCAGCTTCTTGAGACTCTTTGTGAGGCACGAGCCCTCACTAAGAGCCTACGCCAGAAGCATCTTGCCCGACTGGCATCTCGTTGACGAAGCGATGCAAGAATCAAGCGTTGTGATGTGGCAGAAACGTGATCAACTGCAGGACGAATCAGGATTTGCCCCATGGGCGAAGGTCATCCTCAGATTCAAATGCTTGAAGCAAATCGAGAAACTTCGATTGGAGCGACCGTTATTAAGCGAAGCAATGATTGCGACGCTTAGCTCTCGCAATGAAGACAAAGGAGCAACACGAGAGGCGGAGAGATCCAACGCTTTTCAAGAATGCTTTGCCGAACTTTCATCCGATCATCAAAAACTTCTCCTAGCACCACACACCCAGCATCTATCAGTCAAAAAAATTGCTGAACAAAAAAATAGGACCGTAAACTCGCTTTATAAAGCCATGGGACGCATCCGCCAGAAACTAACGAACTGCATTCGCCAGCGTTTAATCGCGGGAGGTGCATCATGAACGACCTCCATCAATTAATCATCAGATACTTGACCGGTGTCGCCACCGAAGGCGAAGTGCAGCGGCTCGAAACACACCTCAAATCAAGTACTGATGCTCAAGATACCTATCTTGAAGAAGTTGCTTTGGACTGTCTGCTGAAGCAACAAACGCTAGAACATGAAGCCGATTCACCTAGGTCGCAACCGCTCAAGCACCTGCAAAAAACCAACCCATCCCAAGCTCGTTCTATCTCCTCCTGGCAAATTGCGATCGCAATCTGCGTGCTCGCCATCTTTTCATTGAGCACCCGGTTCTGGCCGGATTCCGAGAAAACAGTTTCCGCAACTCCGTCATTGGGGCAAGTCACTTTTCGCGATCCATCTGCAAACGCATTGCTATTCAAAGCGTGCGTCACGGGGGATTTGAAATCTGTTCAGAGAGAAATTAACGCGGGTGCAGACCCCAATTCCAAAAACGAAGATGGCCTCACCCCGCTGCATCTCGCAGTCCTCTATGGTCATCACAAAATTGCGTCCGAATTACTCGAAAACCGAGCGTCACCAAAAATCGCTGATCGCGCAGGCAATACGGCGTTACACATGGCCTCGTTCCTCGGACGGTGGGTCCTCGTTGAAGAGCTAATCGAGGCGGGATGTAATCCGCTGGTTCGTAATCAGGATGGCTTCAACTCTGACGATCTTGTGGCATTGAACTGGAACCCAAACCTTGAGCGTTACTACAAGCATTTGGAAAATGTGTTTGGATTTCAGCTAAATTACGAGGAGATTAAAGAAAATCGACCTCGCATCCGCGCTACGATCAGTCGACAGATTACCAAAAAACAATCGGCTGAAGAGTCAATTGATTCTTCCGCCATGGTCTCGTTAACGGCGAGGATTTTAGGGGAACAATTGGCACGAGTTGCACCTCAAAATACTACCGCTAGCCTTTCGCGATCAGGCATGGCAACTGCGGCGGTAACGGGAAATCTGGTCGGTGCAACGATTGGAAGAGTGTTGCCACTGGAGCAATCCGCAGCACCTCCAACGGTCACCCTCATTCAGGCAGCGCAGACCGGCAATATCGCTGCTGTCTCTCAGCACATTCAAGCCGGTAGCAACCTCAATACGCGAAGTGATTTTGATGGCTGCACTCCAATTATCCTTGCAGCTGCATTTGGTCGAACCGATGTCGTAAAAAAATTGATCACGGCTGGTGCCGACCTAACCGCTACCAACAATCAGAAACATACTGCACTCCATGCGGCTGCATTTTTTTGTCGACCAGATATCGTCGAGATCCTCGTTGACGCAGGCATCGACGCAGACGCACTGAACCACAATCAAGAGAAAGCAATCGACATGGTTCGCACGCCTTTAAGTAAGGAGGTTCGCTACATTTATCGATACATCTATGGAATGCTGCAGCTACCACTGGACATGGAAGTGATCGCCCGTGAGCGAATCCAAATCACTGAGCAACTCGCAAGAGTCAGCCAAGGCGATTGAGAAATCAAGTGAGCGTGCAAACGCCGACTACCCGACTCTAATGAACTCGACGCACTAAGTCCGAGAGTTTCTTTCTAAAAGTATCGAGGACAGAAGCGTGGTCAATCACGGACACTAAGTTATCCCACTCAGCTGGATCCTGAATCATATCATAAAGCTCTTCGGTTCCATCTTTGTATCGGATGTATCTGAACCGCTTCCCTCTGAGACTATAGTTACCCCGATCAAAGACGGATAACGAGTAGGAATCTGTTCGATCAATAGCAATATTTTTCATGTATGGACGCAGTGACTGACCGTCCAATTTCAGATCATGACTCACTTCACATAGGTCAGCAATCGTTGGATAAAGGTCGATTAGATTAACGGGGGCACTGCACACCGCCCCACGTTTGTAATCTTCCGAACCTTCTGACAAAGGAGGAATGATGATCAAGGGTACACGAGTCGCTCGCTCCCAACCGGTCCATTTACCCCAATGCTGCTTCTCCCCGAGGTGCCACCCATGGTCGGAAAACAAAACAACCAGTGTATTTGAAGCCGAATCACTTTTGGATAACGAATCCATCAGCCTACCAATTTGACGATCAACAAACGTTGTACATGCCAAATAGGCTTTCACTGCAGCGGACCACTGATCGTATTCCAAGACGGTCGAATGCAAACCAGCAGTATCTGCCTCTAAAGCCCAACGCCTTCCCACTTCGCTCAAATCAATCAAGTCATCGGCCTTGATACTCGGAAGGAGCACTTCTTCTCCTTGAAACCGCTCGAAGTATTCTTGTGGCGCAAAGAGCGGTATATGGGGCCGGTAGTAGCCAACACCCAAAAAGAAGGGTGCCGACTGGTCCATCTCTTTAATTTTCTCTATTGCCCAATCAGTGATCAGCGTGTCCCCCATCGACTCGTCCGAGACGGGCATTCCTCCCCAATCAAACGATTCTCCATCACGTTTCATCGGATTACGATCCGATGGCATTCCGTTGACCGGCAACTGAATAACGGCGCCGGAAAAAAGAGTCGCAAGATGCTTTGGATGACGGGAGCCCTTGGAATCTTGCTCACTGTCCAAGTACCGCACCGCCTCTCGACTAAATGGACTCCAACGTTGCTCTGGATTGTAGGACTCTTCCAACATCTGGCGATTGGCTGTTGCGGAGGAATGCATCAGCTTCCCACACCCAAATGTCTGATAACCGTTTTCTCTCAGCAAACGAGGCAGCACTTTGATATCAGGATTCTGGGTGAACAACCGTTCGCTTTTGTTATTCCAAACGCCGGTACGCCAAGGCCACTGCCCCGAGAAGATCGCCGCTCTCGACGGATTGCAAGCAGTTGACGGGCAATGCGCATTGGAAAACAGTACACCTTGCCGAGCGAGTCGATCGAGGTTTGGCGTGTGCGCCTGCGGATGGCCGTTAAGACACCCGATCCAGTCATTGAGATCGTCAACGGCGATCAGCAAAACGTTTGTCTTGCTATTAACTTTCTTAAAAAGAACGTTTCGTTGATCAACCCCCACAGAATCCACATCTGCGGCCTGCAATACTCCCCACTGCAGAGAAAGCAGTATCGGGACACCCCACATCACCTTGCGATGAAACATCACATTAGCTCTCCATCAAACGACACAAGCAACTCAAAAAAAATACAGCTGAAAACGACGAGCGTCTCCAGCTGCATTTCATGTTTCCGACAACCGTTGCTTAACGATTAACGCTTACGGACTTCGATCACATACTTCATCAGATCGTCAAATTGTTGGCGAGTCTTCAACTGCTTGGTAAGTCCGGCGGGCATGATTGAAGTTCTCGACTGAAGTACCTCTTCAATGTCGTCCGCAGGAATCTTCATCGGTTCAGTCTGTGCAAGATTTCTTAACACAAGCTCCTGATCATTCTCAGACACTCGAATCCCGGTCAGGATTTTACCATCAACGGTAACAACAGAAACCTGTGCAAAATCCTTATCAATGCGTTTCGACGGACGCAGCACCGAATCTACCAACTCTTCAGGTGTAAGAACCGTTTTGAGGTCGGCTAAGTTTGGCCCCAAGGCAGCGGCAGCTCCCGCTGGAGGATTGTGACAAGCAAAGCAGGCGGCAGCCGATTCATAGAAAACCTTCTTGCCACGCTCGAAGTCACCTCGCTGCATTGCGATCTTTGCCAAATCGGCGGAGTTCGCTGCGAGCAACTCGTTTTCAAGTGCTTCATTCGAGAAACCCTCTGGGTCGATCCCGATATCCTTCAACATCAACTCGGCTTCGAGCGGATGCTCTGCAAGAAGCTCGTCTGGTGTCCAGAAGGTTGTCCGCTCAGACGTCTTCGCACGTACCAGCTTTACAGTCTCAGGAGAAATCACCGAAGCGCTATTGCCCCAGGTATTACGGACAAACGTCAAGACCGCAGCTACTTCTTCGTCATTCAATAGGTTCTTGAATGCGGTCATTGGTGGTACGCCGCGGGCAGGATCGTAGGTTTTGCCATTAACCTGGAGCTTACCCCACAGACCGTGAAGCGCCATTTTCACTAGGCGTTCTTCGCTACCATTTACCCATGCACTACCAACCAGAGACGGATAGACAAGACCATTCCCTTTCCCGTTAGAAAGGTGACAGGTCGCGCAATGCGATTCACGTTGGTAGATCGTCGAGCCAAGCTCGTAGACTTTCTGATCCGCGGGACTCAGCCGCTTTGGAGCGTCATACTTGACAAGCTCTATTTCAGCAGGTGCAGCAAAACCACTTGCGCCGGTAGCATCAACGTTGAACCAAAAGTGCTTCACGGTGCTAGCGGCCATCGCAGCATGCTTTACGGTGGAGTTCAGAAGTTTATTCAGCAACTCTTCGTCTTTAACGTTGTGCTGCTGATGCATCCATAAAGCCTCCAGAAGATGATGCGACTCAAGTTCATCATTGGGGTCAAAAGCTGCCGCCCATTTCTTGGTGGCCGCGATAACCTCAGCCGAATCACGTCCACTCAATTCAACACGGGTTCGGTGGCGAATACCGTTAACTGGGTGCTTGAGGTTATCAAGGAGTGCTTCAATTGGCTGGCCGTCAATCGCTACAGGTTTTTGAAGTGGGCGATCCTTGACGGTGACACGAACAATGCGTCCGTGCTTGTGGTCACGATTGGGGTCACGAATGTTGTGCTGCATGTGTCCGATGATCACGTTTTGCCAATCCGACACATAGAGCGCTCCATCTTCACCGATCACCGCATCGGTGGGGCGGAAGTTTCTATCGCGGCTGTTGATCAATTCAATGCCCGGAGTTCCCCAGACTTCGCCGAAGCGACGCTTTCGATCGGCTCCGCTACCACCTCCGGCAATCTGAATGTCCACCGAAGCAACTAACTTCTCCCCGTTAAAGAACTCAATCTTCCCGTTATTGAACCGATTCTCAAATCCACGACGATTCCAAACACGGAACTGGGACACTTTTACGGGGCTATCGAAATCCCCTCGCATCCAAGGGTTGGCCTGAGTGCTGGTATGAGCAAAGTTATCTTTGTTCCCATCAACGAGAAGCTGCACGGGGAATTGGCCGTTGTTGTATTCGCTTGACTGCTTCAGTGAAGCCGTCTTGGCGATGTTCTTTCCACCACTAACTACCTCAACCTCGGAGATATTCATCTGCTGACTGCCTTTGACACTCAGCTTAAAACCTGTGATTTCATTGCTCTGCAATGCGGGATGATTGACCGTAATCAGACCGCCATTCTGGGTGATCGCAACATTAGTTGCTTGCTCTTGATCCGCAGCAGCTTCTTCTTCCTCATCGCCCTCACGATCTAGACTGTACTGCTTGACCCCGAGGAATCCGATCGTATTGCAGATCAAGAAATCCTGCTGCAGTTCATCGGGGAAATGCTCTGACGAAAGAATTTCATTGGCTGCAACGGGTCGGAATTCCTTTGTAAGTAACTCATGCATCTTGAAACCGTTCCCTTCAGGACGAACCTGATACGAACGCCCGCCGGTTCCATCATTGGCATAACAGTAACCCCAGTAATCAAAACTGGTCCCATGGGGGTTAGGTGAGTTACCGGCGTGTGGGGTGATCACAAAAGTCCTGGGATCAAATCGGTACATCCCCGATGCACCAATATTGAGGTTCGGCTTCCAAGGTGTTTCGTGGTTATGAACCAAGAAGATACCGCTTTGCCAATAGATTCCGCCGTCAGGACCATAGACAAGATTATTCGCTGCATGATGCGTGTCGGAGGTTCCAAGACCTTGCAGCATCACGATTCGCTCGTCGGCGACATCATCGCCGTCAGTATCACGCAAAAACAGCAGATCAGGTCCGGAGGTCACCAAGACGCCGCCACCCCAGAACTCGAAACCAAGTGGGTTATGGACATGAGCAAAGATCTTGCGTTGGTCCGCCACCCCATCACGATCCGTATCCTCAAGAATCATGAGCGAATCATTCATCTCCTTGAGTGGCTCCCACTTGGGATACGTGTTCCAACAAGCCGCCCAAAGCCGCCCTTTGCTGTCGACTTGCATCTGCACTGGGTTCGCAAGGTCCGGGAACATCTCCTCAGATGCAAAAACATTGATCTGATAGCCATCTGGAACCGTGATCTGCTTGACGCTTTCCTCTGGGCTGAGGTACTGGACGCTTCCTTCCTTGTCTTTACTGGAACTCTTACTTCCACCGCCAACGTTCGAGATCACTTCGATCGGTGGAGGAACATTTGAGTCAGTTGGTTCAATCGTCTTACCCGCGGCCGCCGCCCAAATGACGGGGTCACGATTGGCGGTCATCACATCGAGCATGGTTAACTCGTGCTTAAGAACCTCCGCGTTACTCTGGCCATCGACAAAGGTCAAAGTGGATCGTCCACCCCAAATGTCATTCCCATCGGTTGCGCGATAGCGGTTATGCCAGTGCCAGTTTTTGTCCTTCACCGCTTCGTAGAGCGAGGTGACACTGGTGCTGGCAGGAGCATCTTGCCCTAGAAGAGAACGACTGATCATACCGGCCAATTCACGATAACCCTCCGCCGAAAGATGGATCCCGTTAAGGGTGTACTGCTGACGGCTGCTCGCAAAGAGCTGAAAGGTGGGCGAGTAAAGATCAACAAAAGTTGAATTGGTTTTAGCGGCTGCACTTCGAGTCGCCTGAGTGTAGGCCGCAAGGTTGGCATTGAGCCCAGTTCCTTCAGGAAGGTTAGGACTACCAGTACTTTCGTATGCGATAGGACTGAACAAGACGAATCGAGCTTGCACGCCTTTAGACGCCCTTAACTCGCGGTATCGCTCGACCATTTTGACCAATTCGGCCTCGTAAGCCACTGCCCCTTCACTACCACCAAATGACTCGTTGTAGCCGTACATGATAAAGATCACATCGGGGGCCACATGCTGAAGGTACTCTTCGTCATTCGTGAAGCCTTGGTTGCGAGGTCGCTTATTGACCATATCACCCGCAAAACTCATGTTGCGGAACCGTACATTCATCCCCTTGAGGTTCGCCTGCAATACCGTCTCGACCCATGGGTCATGCTGCATACGATCCGCCAAACCGTTCCCGAAAATTGCGACAACATCGTCCTTTTGGAATTCAAAGGTTTCAGCGACCACGCGGTTGCTTTGAATGGACGCCAGAAGAAGTACCGGAATGAAAACCGCGTTCCGTATCGCAGAACTCTTAAATCGACTCAAAAACATTTTATTACCGAATAATGACTACTTATTTGGCCACCAACCGTGGGTGGCTCTTCATTCTTTCACGCCACATAGTTGAACATCGAATTTCGAGGGTTTCAACAGTTGAAAGCTGCGGATCCCCCGCATCAGACGGAAAACGCATGCTTAAATTCTTACAGCCCGTCTGATTACACCCAGCATTGGCCTCAGATGCCAACCACCTGACGCCAAGTTTTAGCCATGAGCTGATGACCGGCAGCTGAGGGGTGCACGCCATCACCCGCTAGAGCATTGGGTTCTGTACCACTCGCAACGGCTTCGTCGAACATCGTTTGAAAAGGAACCCATACCGCACCCGCTTCATCCGCAACCTGCTTAGCAAACTTGCGACGTTGGTCAAAATCAGGGAACCATTTTGATTCATTCTCTTTCACGGTTCCGCTCATTAAGACGAAAGGTTCACAGACGACAATCAGTGTCTCGGGAAGGGCCTCTTTGGTTCGCTTAAGAAGCGAAGTGAAGCCATCACGATAGGTCTCCGCGGTACCATCGTAACGGCCGTTTAAAGCATGCCAGATATCATTAACACCAATCAATATACTCAGCACCCGAGGCTTGATATCGATGCAGTCTGCCTGCCAGCGGCGATCTAGATCCGGAACCTTATTCCCCGAAATACCGCGATTGTGGATTTGTAAATCAAGATCCGAATAGTCCTCGAGCAGCGATTTTGCAATCACGTTCGGATAGCCGCGTCCAAGCCCATCATTCGCAATCGGATCTTTCTTTTGACGACCAGCGTCTGTAATCGAGTCACCCTGAAACAGAATGACGTCGCCCTGTTTCAATTTCAGTTTTTTTTCATCGGCCAACAGCGAACTCACTGGGAATCCGGCAAGAAGACCTGACGCACCCACACCCATCATGAACGACCGTCTCTTCATCGATTTCTCCGTTGCTACCAAATAATTGCTAAAATTTCAGACTGCTCGCGGTTTCGTTGGCTGGCTTACACAGGTAGAAAACAGCCAACGTCTCATCAGAATCTGTAGTTTATCAAAGCGTACCAATTCATCGCTTTCATCGCTTCAACCAAAACTCGCGGGCTCGTTTTAAACCTCACCAGTAACTGAAGCAAGCGAATTCTGTCACCGGAGCAGATGATGCGTTACGATGATTCCCCAGTACTCTGCTCAATGAGTCACCTCAACAAGGTAAGCCTTTCGCAATTCCACTTGAAAAATGACGCAGTGGCCGCGATCGCTTCCGGAAAACAATAAAAAAATCACATGAACACACCACAGCCGATCGCACACTCACATCGCTGGTCTCCTCTCCGCATCCTCACCGTCCTCCTAATCGTTCTCCTGTGCCTGCCCCGCAACGCAACGAAAGCGGAGGAGTTTTCGAGTAAAGAGCCCGGAGCATCAAACCAAAAGTATTCAGTTGACACCCCACCCGAGGCTCTCAGCAGTAACGGATTCTACAAAAAATACGTGAGCGCGAACGGCTATCCCGTGATCAGCTCAAATCGAGTCAATGATTATGCACTCAAGGAAGTCGCCTACCTGATTGACCTGATGCTCGCGAAACGCCCCGATGTACGCGAAGCGATGATTAAAAGCGGGTCACGTATGATCGTCATGGCACACGACGAATACACCACGGACATCCCAGAACACAAACACCTAACTCCAAAAGAATTCTGGGATGCACGTGCGAGGGGCTTAGGTGGCTCACGTCATGACCCAGTTTGCTCGTGCGCCGAGGAGAATGTGCTTGGTTACAAAGGAGACCCTTACTCCACGGAATCGATTGTGATTCATGAATTCGCACACAACATTCACTATCGCGGCATGGTAGAAATCGATCCAACCTTTGACGACCGACTAAAAGAGACCTATCGGCTCGCGATGGAAAAAAAACTGTGGGAAGGTAAATACGCCTCCACCAACCATGCTGAATACTTTGCAGAAGGTGTTCAGTCGTGGTTCGATAATAATCGCCCCCCTGATCATGATCACAATCACGTTGACACCAGAGCCGAATTAAAAGAGTACGATCCCGGTCTTGCTCGAATTTGCGAAGAGGTCTTTGGTGATACGGAACTCATCTATACCAAGCCGACAACTCGCCTCCGTGATCACCTCGCTGGGTATCAGCCTGACGAGGCTCCGGTCTTTGTTTGGCCCAAACATCTTGCAGAACAGAAACGTAAAATCATCGAAGATGTTCGCAAGCAAGGTAACAATCGCAGCAACACCTACAAGAATTAAAGCGATAAGAATGAGAAGATCTAACAGGATTCACTGGCCACTTGTGGTGCAACGACGTTTGGTTTGGACTCTGGTATGCATCACGTTATCCATCTCGACAGCGACCGCCGATTGGCCCAACTGGCGAGGCACTGATGGGAGCGGTTCGGTCAGTACGGGATCTTTCCCCAAGGTTCTAAACGAGAGCACACTCAGTTGGGCATTCCCTCTTCCTGGCAAAGGATGCTCGACCCCTGTCATCTTCCGCGACCAGATCTACATCACAGCGCCGGAAAACGGACTTGATGGTTTAACCGCCATTTCAAAAGACGGTACTAAAAAGTGGTCCGTGACATTTGGCCAAGAAAATCCCGGCAAGCATCGAAATGGGTCAGGCAGCAATCCTTCGGCGTCGGTGGATTCATCCGGTATCTACGTCTACTACAAGAGCGGAACCCTAGCCGCGGTTAACTTTGACGGGTCCGTCCGTTGGCAGACCAATCTCGTTGAACGCTACGGAAGTGATACGCTTTTTTGGGATCACGGTACCTCGCCGGTTGTTACCCAAGCAAACGTGATCATGACACGCATGCACCAGGGCGAATCATGGATTGCTGCTTTTAACAAAAAAGATGGAGCACTCGCCTGGAAAACTGCGAGGAATTACGACACGCCAACCGAGTGTGATCACGGCTACACAACACCTCTGGTCATCGATTTCAACTCCAAAGAATCGATCCTAACGTGGGGTGGCGAACACCTAACCATCCATGACGCAACCGAAGGTACCCTCGTTTGGAGTTGTGGAGGCTTTAACCCTGCCAAGAACAAATTATGGCCGGCGATTGCGACGCCCGTCATTGTTGATAACACGGCAATCATCTGTTTCGGACGCAATGATCGAGGCATCCCAAAAATGTTTGGTGTGTCACTCAGCGGATCAGGAGATGTACCGGTAAGCAATCATCAATGGACCCGCGACGATGTAAGTTCGTTCGTACCAAGTCCGATCAGCTACGAAGGGCAAATCTATTTAGTGAGAGATCGTGGAGAGGTGGAGTGCTTGACTCCAGCAGATGGCCAAACACGCTGGAATGCTGCCCTACCAAAATCAAGGAGTAATTTTTATGCGACACCACTTATCGCAAATGGAGTTCTCTACGCCGCGCGCGAGGACGGAATGGTGTTTGTCTCAACCCTCAACAAGGACGGGATGACACTTGAGTCTGAAAACAACATGGAGCAGTCGGTAATTGGATCTCCAGTGCCGATGGACGAAAAAATCCTTATCCGCGGAGAACGAGAACTACGTTGCTATAGCAAGCCATAGTGACTCATTTCCAGTCAGCTCCGCTCTATGTCTAGTAATTGATTCCCACCAGAAGCGTGAAGCCAAACATATTTAGGTCGCGCCCTGAGTTCTCGGCGAGAGCGGATGCGGCTGCACCGAAATTGATGGAATCGGTTAGATAGGCATACGAATTTGCCATGGAGTAATCATCTGACTGCTCAAAGTACTGGTACTCGAATGCAACTCTCGAAACCAACCGAGAACGACATCCGACCGCTCTCCAGCATTCCACGCCCAACTGCAGTCCTGCATGCATACGAAGCTCGGGATCGTCGCTTATGGTGTAAGCATGATCCAAAGATCTAGAAACGGTCGGGTTGTCGTATGTCGTGCTCACCGCTGAGGCTTCAGTAATGGCACTCGAGGATGAATCGGACCACAGCCACGAAAGACGTGTGTCCCAGAAGAATCCAGTGCCGTAAATGCCTTGATCACAAAATCGGGAAATTGACTTCCGCCCTCGAATAGCAAAGGTTGGCCCGATACCCTCGAGACGATTTTTAGCGAGAGCGCTCGAAGAAACCTCAACCTGCTGGTCGTGGTAGGTCGCGAGGCTAAAAGCAGACGAGTGACCCACGTAATCCATCTTTCGGAGTCCAATCGCTGTCCCCCAGTCCACCCCAGCAATGCAGAATTTTTGAGTGATCTCGAGATCTAACGTACTCAAGTCCACCGATTGACCTCGAGTGTACTGCTCAAAGATGTACGGTGGTTTCCATGAACCACTTTCATATCCACGGCTGCCGTAGTCCCAGTAGATCGCTTCAAACCCGAATACCTCGCCTTGGAGTCCGATAACCGAACGTTGTCCGTAACCGAAAGCGCCGGCGGATTCAGCGGAATGTTCAGCATCACTGAGCAAATCTGCAACATCCACCTGAGACTTGGCAACCTGACTAGATGAGAGAAAGGTGAACTCGGTTGCCAGATACAACCCATGATCGAACAAATTCATGGGACGCACGGGTTCTAAGCGTTTAGCGAACCGCTCTAACCGACCTCGCCGGACGGGCTTTTTGCTTGCTTCATTATCGACCGACTCGACCCACACCGAAGAATCTTCTGTTGTTGAATCATCGGAAGGCAGAATAAATGTCTGCTCTTCACTTTCTGATCCGACGCCATTGGGAACGATTTCATAAACTTCACTTCCTTTGGCAGGAGGCGGCAATCGCTCCAGTAGCACCGGTGGTGGTAATGCTCCGCCACGAGAAACGCTCGGAGTTGCCAGCCCAGATCCCAGTGGCTCATCGATTAATGGCGCTTGCGACACTAAAGTCACATCCGATCGACTGATCAATCTTTCGACCGATCTATTACTCTCCTGAGGCACGGTATCCTTGATTTGGGGTACAGGAGAATCACTCGTAAGCGACCGCTTTTCCTCGCTTATTGGCACCCGATGCACATCGGGGTCATTAGGCTCCTGCATCGGCGGATCAAAATTCAACGTCGCAGAACTTTTGACCCGAACCGTGTCACTCTCCTCTTGAGGTGACTCTAAGATCTCCGCAATGGACCCCCGATCGGTACGCATCGCGATTCCGTCGTTCGACAAAATACCGGACGGCCGCACTGCGAATGCAGCGGCCTCATCAACATATACCGCCGAGGTTCCAAAATCTGACTGCGAGGCACTCTCAATCAGCCCATCAACAAGCCGCAATGGCCCGTCAAGATCAATCAGCTCTCCTGATCGCTCGGACACTTCAATAAGCGATCCGTCACTCCCATCGCTATTAATCATTTGCGAGTAGCTGGTAACCACTGGGTAGATCATCGCACAAGCGGTCACAATCGAAATCATAAACCGTTTGGCAGCACTCTGACGCGACTGGCCATCGTTCATTTGCATGCCTCCCCAACAGGACGCACGCTTCCAATACGTTGAAATCACCGAGAAGCGCATCCTCAGCCTGGTCCGCGATGGGATGTGTCTCTCAATATCCGTTCCGTCGAAACGATGATTCATATCAAGGGTTCACTCTACCGGTTAGTTGGAACTGTATGAATTGCTTACTTTGCAGGTATGTTTCGGTTTCAATCTTCTTTAAGGACAGTGGTGTATCAATTCGTGGCGGTGCTCCGGGTTTGATGACCGCGAGAATAGCATTCTGTTGCCACTGCTCCTCAAAGGTTTCGATAACAACCTTTTTCTTCCCGTAAATTGGATCTGCTAGATAAACGTATTCATCGTCCATTCCGCGGAAGACCACAAAGTGGTCATAATCGTTGACCGTAATAGCAACAACCAAAGGCAGTTTACTTTCGGCTAATTTCTCGGTGGACAGCTTCCCCAAGACCGCGGTGTAGCCGCCAACCTGAGCAACATTCTTGAGATCCGTTAGGGTAAGCCCGTTAAGCACTCGATCTTCAAGTTGCTCACGAGTGAGGATCTTCGCAATGATCAATAGTAAAGCCGTCTCCGAAACATTTTCATCCCAGTAGTAATTGAGAACGGTAGCAAGCGCGGCTGCACCACAGGAGAAATCGCGTTGCTGCATGACGACATTTTCATTGCGAAGTTGCCT
Organism: uncultured Rubripirellula sp.; assembly: GCA_938045805.1. Lineage (GTDB taxonomy): Bacteria > Planctomycetota > Planctomycetia > Pirellulales > Pirellulaceae > Rubripirellula. The sequence goes on from CALIBL010000035.1 coordinate 219,931, forward strand.
CGCGTTCTTCACGAATGCCTGCGACTTCACCAGCTCATCCCGATACGGAGCACGGGTACCAAATCGGAGTTCATTGAATTGAGCAGCGGTGAGTCGCTGCGCATCAGCTCTCTTGATGTCCAAGACAGAGATGGCGAGTAATCCCACCAAGACAAAAGAAGCGATCCTGAACATCGGCATACCCATTAATAAGTCCACCGAATACCGAATTCGACATCGTTTGCCAGACTGGTCAGCCCAAAGCGGAGGAATGGCTCATAGTTTGTTTTGAGTTTTGAGGTTTCACCGTCGTTTGGCTTATTCACTGACGCGGAAAGTCTTAATGAGAAAGGCTCAGATCGGGCTCCCACCGATAGATTCTCATCAACTTGTATACGCCCAGATGAAGCCCCTGAAAAAGAACCACTCAATGTCACGTATGAATTGATGCTGTAACCGACACCGACCTGATAAAAAATCGTGTTCCCGACATCAACGTAATTCCCTGATTGAATTCTGGTACTAAAGGTGTGTGTGTATCCGACACTACCGAATAGCACCAATGGGTCAATGGATTCCGTGACATTTCCACCGGCTGTTAACGTCCAATAGCCCGCTCCAAGTGAAGCGTCTCGATCCTGTTGGGATAACGATATCTCACCGTCACCGATCGGCGCACTTGCCTGAATGAACCCGAGGATTCTGGTCTTGGCCTTTTCCGGCGCCCACAAAACACGAGTGACACCAAAACCAAGATCACCAAGACCAAAGATGTCAGATGCCTGTTGTGAACTTCCAGCCGTGAGCGACTGTGCTGACCAACCTAATGGCAACGTTGCAAATCCCTGCAGGTTCTCCATCAGCCCAATTCGCAACTCAAGAGGTGTTGAAAGCAGCTGACGCTTTTGATTCGCATTAACCAACTGAACCTGATTGGTCCCCTCCTGCAGTAACCCCGTAAGAGCGTACGAACTGTTATCAACCGAGTACCTCAGACCGTACTCAAATTGATACTGACCGGGTTCAAGCAAGATCGATCGTTTCTTAAGAAAAGCGGGCGTCTCTTTTGGTGGTGGTACACCAAGTTGCTGTGCTTCTCCTTCCTCCTCAGTAGTTGCTGCGGAAGGAGCAGGCTGCTGATTTTGAACTTGCTGAATCACACTTCCCGGTGACGACGTTGGACGATCGACTAAGGACGCTCGGCTAACCCTATCACTGGTAGCCGAAAAAGCCGTTGAACGAGGTGCATTGGCGACCGCAAGAAACGATTCATCAGGAGCATTTGTCTCCTGCTCTGCGAGTTTGGCTGAGGCCAATGAAAAGTTTGCTTGGTCAAAGGTTGGGGGTGATACAACATCCAAAAAAGAATCATTCGGGTCATCAGGGAGCGTCTGCTCTAGATCTCGTAACGTGGAAAATGTCGGGACATCAATCTCGTTGAAGTGTGTCCATCCGTCTCTAACCGTTTCTCCCCCGCCATGCGGCATGCTTTCCCAAACGCTGGGTCGATCGTCCGCACTCAGGCCTAAACTCTTCGCTGCACCCTCTGATACAACGCCTGAGAACTCATCGCCTTGAACAAGATCCATGCGTCTTGGGTGACTTCCAGCAATCTTGCTTTCCGTGTGGTCCGGATTTGAAAGCAGACTGCCTGACCCCATACGAGAAGCAGCATCACTCGAACCAGTCGGGTAGGAAGCACTTAATTCAGCAGAAAACTGAGTCGACGCGTCTTCATTGATTACTGAAACATCGGCAATCAAAAGTAACGCAACGGATGCGATTGCAAACATGCAGACGATGTAGATTAGCGATCGATTCTGCATGGTACTGAACAATCAAAGATATGACTTTCCGCTTTAAATCAGAGACAGTGTCACTGCGAAAATTTAAAAACTAAATCGAACTACGTCCTGGAACCATTCCTCACTCATTGCCACCACTGAGTCATCTCTATGAAGCCAAGGATTTAATTTGCACTGTACTTGCGACAATTGCGTCAAACAGACCCACGTCACTGATCTTCTTATGTGCATCATCCAACGCCAACTCACTTTGCAATTCAACGCTTTCTAAATCGCTACCATCATCGGTGGCATCGGAGCCCTGAATTTCAGCGTTATGCTCCTGATCTGATTGTGATTTTGTGCTGCAATCGGTGGAAGCGAGATGGAGGCCTGCGTCCGTCTCACCTACGTCTTCGCCATAGGTTTCAACAGGCAAGTTCGCAAGATCCTCTGCTATCGGATCAACGATGTGATCATCAGTAAGCTGACCTGTTGGCTGAAGAGGATCGATCGGTTTAGCGTTACCCTCGGGAATTTCGTCTGGGTTTGTCGAGATCGACACTTGCGACGAATTCAAGGTTGCAGATCCCTGTTCATTTACATTGGAGTCTTCATCGGACCAAGCACCCTTCTGGATGTGCCGCATCACCATTTCTTCCACGCTGAAAACATCTGCTTCCTGCTCTACCGAATTGGTTGCGACGACCTCATGATTGGTTTCATCAACCTGGCAGCTTTCCTCAGTCATCGGCTGTGGGCTCTGATGCTGGGGCGTCTGCATCTCAGACTGCTGCATTACACTCCATTGAGTTGCACCTTGCTGCGGATGGGCAATCGACGCGGGGCTAATAGGCATCGCAGGAATGTAGGTGACGGGCCAGTACGCTGCGGGTTGCACGAACTGAACAGGCTGCTGCCTCTGAAAATCTGGCTCAGGACCACGCCCTTGGCGTTCAAAATGACCCTGCGCACCAGTGTTCACTTCTCCACTGGCATGGGAAACATTTTTCTCTAACGGAACATTCCCACCGAATGGCCCCCAGTGATGCGAGCTCATCGGGTAGGACCCCAATGAATCGCGATGAGGAGCCTGTGATGTATCGTCGGAAGCGGATAATCTCAACATGCTTCCCAACAACACGACAATCAATGCGACACACCCGCCGGTCACGAAAAACTTGAGGGATTGGTACTGCCTAGAGGACAGTTGGAATTGGATGGGCTCGCTTTCCGAAAACTGATCCCGCGGTGGTGATTGAAAGCGGCGGTTAGATTCCAAATCAACTGCTCTCCCGCGTGATTGGTAATCATAACCCGCTAATTCAGATCGCTCGGGAGTGGAAGAGTTCGCGGGCATTTCAAACTGCGCCGCAGCAAAATCACCATAAGACAGAACGATACATCCAAGCAAAATCAGCCGAACCAAGAGGTTCGTTACTTGTGTTTTCGGCTGACCTTTGTGGATTTGAATCATTGCAACTAGCTTTGCGAATTACCCCGCAACATCTGTCTTGCCACTGAATCAATTTGCCACGCTTGATCCCATTGCAAAGTGATTCGGAAAGACGACAGGGCTCTTTATGCGGCCCGCTGATCAATCTGTGGCCTGAATTGGCTGAGGAAATCCCAACCGTCATCAGGTAGCTTCCTAGCAAGCTCAAGGGCCCCCATGGCACCGGCATACTTGCAGTCGTGGATACGAATAACATCACAACGATCACCGATACTCAAAGCACCTCCGATGTACTCGTCTAGCCCATGCAACTGGCTACCGCCACCAGCAAGTAGAATTTTTGCACCATCGATGAAGAAGTCATCGTTGTCGATCGATGAGATATGCTTGGCCAATCCGTTGGTGATCTTATTAGCGAAGCTTGTGCATGCGTCTCGCAGTACATCGGTGATGTCGAATTTATTTGATCGACCATCGCGAGTTGGTAGCTCGACCACAGCTTGCTTCACATGATCTCCCACGGAACCATATCGCTCCTTAATGCGCCGAGCGGCGGCTTCGGAAACCTTTGCGTCGGGAAACGCCTCGAGAATCCCCCGACGAAGTTCGTGATCGACATGATCTCCGCCGTATCCTAGGGTTGCTTGATCTTGCTCGGATGGGAATGCTCCATAGTAATAACAGTAGTCAACTGTCCCCGCTCCAATATCGATAATGATCGAATTGTTCGCTTCGCTACCGACCCCAAAGCCGACCGCAAAGGGTTCAGAGACGACAGCAACATAGGGCGTCACCGCCTCCACCAAGTCCAAAACTAATCTCTGGCTGTAAACCGAAGCTCCCGCAGGAATGCCAACGACACATCTTTGTTCTACGCCGCTGGCGATACTTAGGTTGTCAATCGTGTAACTGACTAGCTCAGCTGCGGCGCTCAAGGACTCATGAGTTTCCTCGGTGGAGATCGATCTGAACTGATCTTCCGTGATTGCCAGCTTGAGAGAATTTCGCTCGAAAGGCCGAACGATCTTCAATGCCTGACGATGCTGAGTTACCAAGTCACCGAGAACAACGCTGCTACCTATCAGATGTTTGGCAACCGCATCACGCGCGAAACCTACTTCGCTGCGAATACAACTTCTGCCGCCGTTGGAAGCCGCAGCAGTGGTGAACATTGTTCCAAGATCGATTCCAATGCAGCAAACGTCCATGCTACATGACCCCTGTAAAAATGGCTGTGAATACTCTCGCTCATTTCTTGATTCGGTAATCGGGGTCGCCAAGGTTAGGCGAATTTTTCCGCCGTGTAGGATTATGCGGAATAAGATGGTTCACCGCGAGCAGATCCACTGGCGTGAATCTCGAAGAAACAGGCCGACGCTATCATTGGATTCGCGATAACAAAGTCTCGATGAAGACCTAGTAGTTAAGCCCCACCAGAAGGGTGAACCCGGACAACTCTAGGTAATTCCGATCAGATTTAGCCAGAGCATCAACTCGACCACCAAAGTTGGTGTTATCCGAAAGAAACGCGAACGATTGCGACTCAGCGATGTTTTTACCTAGATCCCAATGCTGGTACTCGAAACCAACTCTTGCCATTAGTTGTGATCTCGAAAAGACAGGTCGGATGTATTCGATTCCAATTTGAAATCCGAGGGTGAAGATCGAAGAATCCCGGTCGTCGAAGATGAGTGCTTTATCACGTGATCTTGCGGTCGTTGCACCTCCGTCACCACCATCGTAATTGACGGTCGCCTCGGTCACGGTCCCGCTACTTTCTTCGGCCCAGAGCCAGGCAATTCGTCCATTCCAATAAAGGCTCCATGGAAAAGATGGGTGAGCACATCTCCATGAATCACAAGATCCAACACAGGTCTCTAAACCACAATCATCACATTCCATGTGCGGCAGTAGATCGCTGGCGTTTTCCCCAAAACTTAACCTCAGGTTCTTGCGGCCAGATAAACCCAGAGTGGGTCCCGCGCCGCGAAGATATCGCGTTGCTCGTGCGAGACCAGTCAGTTCCAGACTATCATGCAATTGATCGACCAGAGCTGCCGATTCTTGACCATCATATTCCGCATATCGCCCGCCGAAACTACTCTCTAGCTGACATCCGAACAAAGCATGCCTTTGGGTGATTTCTAGATCAACCGTCTCAAGTGCTGCGGAACTTGAAGTGATGAAGCGGGGAATCGGTTGATAATCGTGCCATGATTCGCTCGTGACTTGATCTGAAGCAAACGTCCAGTACTGACACTGAAGCCCCGCATTGCGACCACGCACGCCCATCGTCAAACGGTTGCCGAATCCCATACCAGCATCCGTATCCTGCGAAACCGTGGTTTCCTCCAACATATCCGTAACGCCGACTTTCACATTCCCAACGGTCTTCGGCGTCAGGAAAGTGAATTCATTAGCAACGTAAAAACCGCTGTCAAATACGCTACCGAAGAATCCATAACCACTTCCCACTAACTCACTGATCATGCGCTTATTAGAATCTCCCTCCACTGCCTCTGGCGGTGATTCTTCTTCGGGACTTTCTTCTTCAGTTGATTCGGCCTCCTCCTCAGAAGAACTCTCTGTTGGTGACTGAGAATTGGGTTGCTGAGAAGGGGTGGAAGTGGTCGGTGAAGCTGCCTCAGAGGAATTTGATTCGGTGCTGGATGCCGCCGGAGGATCGGTCGTATTCCCCTGATTGGGCGCAGCCGGAAAATTCACCGTTGGTCCGGCGCCGGGACCGACTTGTAACGTTGGAGCCAAGGGACCTGTCGTTCCCGGAATGGGTGACTGGAGTTGCGTCATTGCAATCAGCGACGAAGGACGGCGAGCACCAGACCCAATTTCGTTATCCGATAAGCTAATTGCTGTCTGAACGATTGGCTCAAATTCATCAAAACCCGAACCGTATAAATCCGATGGAATGTCTTCGTTTACCGAAACATCTTCAACTCGATCCCGCTGAGTCTCCAACGAGAAGTGACCGGTTTCACTCGCCCCCTCCTGATCGATTGCGGACGTGACGCGAACAAGGCCAAGAGAGTTTACTGTCTCCTCAAGATTTGCCTCCACCTCCAAATCAGCCAACAAGAAGGAGGGTGTTCTCAGGAGATCAACGAGTGCTGGTTCGACATCGGTCTGCGCGAGTCCAGCATCGATAGGATCGCTCTCTTCACCAAAATCATTATCGAGGTCCTCCATCCCTTGACCTCGCATTAACGCTCCCAATTTGGAAGTTGGCAGAAGTTCACGAGCAATCCTTTGAGCGACCGTTCGTCCCCAGTATTTGGTTAAGTCATCGTCGCGACAAATTAGAAGATGATCATCAATCCTCTGAACCGCGAGTGTTTCAATGGACTGAATCAATTCAGCTCCAGCATCACCAATTTGATCATCATCCGTTACGCCATCCTGTTTGGACGGCAGGCCGGTCGGATGGGTGCTAGATTGTCCACTGGATACCAACTGATCTGCTTTCGCAAACTCGCCGCTCGCTTGCTGGCGGCTCGATTTCGCTTCTAAATTCGCTTGCTGATCTGACGAGTTAAAGCGTGCCTTTGAGAACTCACCACCGGACACGGGCAAAGGATCCGCTTTGCCTTCAAGAGAGGAAGACTGAGTTCCTGAGCCAGCATCCGAACTCGAATCAACGTTCGATGAGGTGCCACCCGAGAATGATAGCAACAACAACAGCAGCACGAGCGACAGAAGCAGGAGTCCCTGCATCTGCAAGCGAAGCATCGTGCGACGCCTCGTTCGTGTTTGAGATTCGTGGCTCATTCTGTCCCTGCTGGTAGCAATCAACCAAGCGCAATCGGAGCCCGGTCTATCGTTTCATCGACGCTACCGATAATCTTCATGAAGTAGAATTTACCGATTAGTCCGATTCTGCCGCGATTGCATGAGCTCTGTGAAACACTGTCTTCTGCTCTGCGAATGTTTCACGCACCAGACGGTGACCGTGTTATCTGGAACATTCCACACATACCAACTACCCAACGAATTTTCACCGGCTTGCGTCGAGACATTTTCTTCCGGAAATAGAAATCGCAACTAGCGTGTGGGTCGTTAAGAGAACACCTGTAAAAAGAACACCTGTACCCAACCCATAAAAAATATGGACTTAACGAGATGAAGTGTCTTTGCATCGCCCTACTCGGGATATTGGTCGCCCCATCCATTTCGCAAGCAGATGAACTGAAGAAGTTTGGCCTTGATGGCCTCGAATCCATTTCTGAGGCATCCGCTAATCAGGTTCGTGGAGCCGGTCGTGTGACATCACGAACCACTGGCTCGGCTGGATTAACTGCAACTGTACTAGATCCCGACAGCGGGTCGATCTGGAATTTCAATGTCACGCAGTTCAATCAAACTACGGATGACAAAAACAGCGTTTATGGCAACCAGTATCGATCAGCTCTAAGCTCCACCTTCTCCGACATGGTGATAGGCATTGGGGATGTGGGTATCACTCTCGGTGAGTTCCAATTCCAGATGACGGGATCGGCTGCCCGCGCTGCGGCGAGAACCAGCGCCGGAGCACTAGCCCAGCAGATCTTCCAAAATTGAATGTCGCACAGATAACGGGTTCGCTTGAAAAGGGAGACAACTGACTCCGAACCTTCAAATGATTTGGCGTGGAGAAAAGCTGCGATCCAACTGAGGTAAAGGTTCTCTACCGAGATAGCGGAGCGGGTAAAAACAACGCGAAGTTAAAGACAGGCGAGGTTCGTCTAGCACGCTCTAGGTCTGTGAGTCACGGTCAGGGTAACTGACTTGAAACCGTTTAATAATTAGAGAGTGCAAAACCGGTGGCTTGAACCACTCCTCGCATTGCAGATTCTAAGTCGACGATCTGCGTTGACACCTGCAATGTCGCCTCGCGATCCCAGTTGACATTACTCCGAGCAAAAGGGCTGATCAGCTGACTATCGGAAACGTAGTCCGCCGCTTCGGTCAGTTGAATCGAGTGCCCCTTGATAAAACTCGCGGTGTCAGGGTCAAAAAGCATCCCCGAAATGAAACTAATTCCATAATGACGAGTTTCCAAGTAGGTGCCTCGCACCTGATTAGCTTGTGACTTCGGGAGCACCTCCAGAGACGACAGTCCAAATGCGGCGAGTTCATCGGAATCTCGTTCTTCCGCAAACAAATCACCTGCACCAAGGCCAAGGGTCAGCGCCATCGCGAAGAGAATTACTTGACGAAATTTCAACAGCAGGGAGTCGCTAGATTCTGACATAGAAGTGGCACGGGGAAGGAAGTGCGCGAAATCCAAATACCGCCATAAATCAGCGGGACGATGTCAAGATTTAGATCACTCAGATCGTGAGACTGTTTGATTTCTTCGATATCCTCGCGTTACACCCCGTCTCTGTTCGCTTTGTTCGGGTTAGACCGATTATTAAGACAACCAGACCCATCGACCGACTTTTAGCCAAGGTTCGTGCCAAACCAGGTCAATTCAATCAATTGACTGAATCTTTGAGAGCGGAACTGAGACCAGACGGGATCTTCTAACTCGATCGGTATAGGCAAAAAAAAACGAGCGGCCTACAAGGCCGCTCGCGAACACTTTATGCTGAATGCCGTGGAGGAATCCAGCACTCAGTGATCCAACTCGAGAGAGAGATGGATTAAACTTCGGGTACTTCTGCTGCGGGTACTTCCACTTCAGGAGCTTCAACTTCGGCTTCATGTCCTCCAACTTCGCTGAAGAAGTTGCCAAGACCGCCACCGATGGCTCCGATTTCGAAACCGGTAGTCATGACGGTGAAGTCATCGATCATGATCCCTGCTGGACCAATTCCGGTGAACGAGTCGGTGAGTGACTCAAATCCGAAAGTTTCCATGGTGGCAAGACCACTCGTAGCATCTGAAACGTTAATGCTCGCACCCTGGAGATTGATGCTCGAGCCCGAAAGGTAGTCAAAAGCGAAGATCTGGAAAGAAGCCATTCCGGTGGAAAGAGCACCTTGACCACGGATTTCAGCACCAGCAGCGTCGCTAACAGTTTCGACGTTGCCAAGACCGAAAGCACTCAGGTCTTCAGCTTTGGTTGGAGCAACTGATGCCACAACCAGCAAAGCGGCAAGTAAAGCTTTGATTTTCATTGTTAATGTCCTTGTCTTTTAAATGATTTGTCTAGTTGATGAGAACGGATGCTTACTCTGCAGTAACAACAGGAAGCAATGATTGGAAGTCAAGTTCAAACGATGCACCACCAATTTGGCTGGTTTGACCAACGGACGAGAATCCGTCCATCGTGAAGCCAAAGGTGTCGCCGAGCGAGAATTCAGCGGATCCGAACTGGACACCACCAACTTGATTCAAGCCCAAGGCTTGTAGACCGCCATCGATAGCCAGTCCATCATCGATGGTGCTGAACATGGAATCCACGCCAGTCGTTTGTGAAGTCGCGTTCAGGTTGAAAATCGACCCACTGGTGCTGTCAACGATGGTGAAAGCAAGCGAGTTGGTAGCAATCGCATTCAAACTGGAATCTAAACCACGACCACGAACGTCCATTGCTTGGGCGTCAGAAACGTTCTCAAGTCCAGACAAACCGAATCCGGACAAGTCTTCACCACGACAAGTGGTGGCTGCGAGTAGCATCAAGGCTACGGCACAAATCTTTTTCATCATTCTCTCCTCGAGATGTTGCATAGTCGACAATGGTGCCGCACTCGACACAACCGTCATATCTGTAATGAACACTGCTGAGGTAAGCGTGATTAGGAAGATCATTTTCCACAAAAACTGCTCATTGGACAAAAAAGATACAGACCGACTAATTGTCACAACCATTCCCAGCTGATTGACCCGAGCAAGAATCGCACCCGTTACAACCCGTGATCAACCTGAAACCGGGTAGAGCGGATAAATGGCTATCTAGAAGAGCTGAGGTTGGTGCCCTCAAGAATCCAGACGTACCGTGATTTGCAAGACACGGAGCACAGATTTGCAAGACACGGAGCACAGGGCAAAAACATCGAACGATTGATACCGTTCGGCTGAACGTACAAAAGAATTGCAGAGCATAAAATGCTTACGTCGAGGAACGTTTTTTTCGTGGAATGATTTCACGATCCTTCAGGCTAGCCGCCATCATCCAGCGATAACGCTCGCCTTCGACCTGAATAACCACGTAGCGAGCATTAACCGTTTGAACGCGGCCACGAGTTCCGTAAAAATCAAAATCGCCCCCCTCCCGCAACACGACCTGCTCGTTCGTTCGGCGATCCATCACCCACACCTCTCGTGTCGCTGAATTGAGGACCGTTCCCACCTGCACAATCTGATCTGAGTAATCCGGTTTCGGCGGAGGAGCCACGACGATGGGCTTCACCGGGTCCTTCGTCACCATCACCGTTGGCTCTCGCTTGATCGGTTCGGCTTTAGGGATCTCCTTCACAATTAAAAATGGTGAAACCTGTTCCGCCACGGCATCCCGATGCCGTGTATTGACCAACTGACCCAACTCCTCGCGAACCGACTCAGGTAACAATTCAGATCGATCCTCGGCACCATCAACAATCATACAATCCAGCTGAATCTGCACATCTAAGCGGTCTTCATACTCCGTGTCGGCCAAACGAACTGACACTTCGGAAACCTGATGCATCAAGGGAGTTTCATCGATTGACATGAGAAAATACTGCAAGCCAGAATAATCAGTGACCCCGGAGACATTAAACGACAACGTCTTCATTCCGAGAGCCAAATCTTCGACAGATGATGGCGTCACCTGAACGTCGGCGAACGACGAATCCGAACATGCATCAATCAGCCAGTTTTGATAGAGGGTTGCTGCCTCAGATGGTCGAGCAGGCAATGTTTTCATCAACCAATCTTGATAAGCGGCCTCGGCTTGCTCAATCCTCACTGCAAGCCTCTTCTGCGCCAACAATTCCGTCTCCAACTCATCGACTTGCATCTGCCGATCAGCAAGCGGTTTTAGCAGCAAGTTCTCGGCCATATCGTAGACGCGCACGCCGAGCACGGAGATAGCCAAAACAAGTAATAATAATTTTGAACGTTGTTGAAACATCTTTTCGTTCAGCTAGGTGGACAGAAGCACTTGTGGACAAAAATACTCTTGATCGATCAAATCTCAGACTCGGAAGCCGAGTTTGTTGAAGGCAAAATTGGAGAGTTCTCAAGCGGTGAAGTCTCTTCTTGATTGGAGGAATCACCCTGGGCTGGGGCCGCCACCTTCAAATCGAGTTCGAACTGATGGATAAAGGGTTCAGCTCCTTCATTTTGAAAAAACGGTCGCGGATCCATCTCGTACGGACTCGACGCGGAGGAAAGCCGCTTGTTCATTTCCATGATGTCTGACTGGTCTTTCGCAAATCCCACAGCACTGGCAGCGGGCAATTCACCATCCTGTGAGCTTTGAAAGACCAACTGACGTAGATAAGCCTCATTTTTTTCTGGAAGGTTTTGCTTCAGTGCAGATAACTCTGAAAGCCAATCCACCCTGGCCTCTTCCCAATCACCAACCACGGCTGCCACGCGGAGCAAACGCTCACTCTTCTGATTAAGTGTCGTCAGCTGATCAACTTCGGAATGCAGTTCCGCCCAGCGCCCCTCCACCTCCAGCTTCCGCTGCTCCAACTGGCGATACCCTGTCAAACACAACCAACCAATCAGAGATGCCGCGGTCGCCGCGTAGAGGGACTTCAAAACCCACCGGCTCTTCGGTCGCTTTGGAGACAATAAATCGATCGTCTCATTGCGATGCCGTTGTTGCGAGATTAGAGCACCGGCGAGCAATAGCGATTCTGCACACAACTGCTCAGATCGTTTACCGGGCGCCGATCGGGAATCAATTTGAAACAACATCCGGTAATCAAAAATCTGGCTGTTGGTGTCATGCTCATCCTCGAGCCGGTCGCTAACCTTTGCACCCCATACCGGATCATCGCACATCAACAACGCGTCCTTAGGTTCGAATCCCTCATGCTTTCTTTGCACTGCTTTGAGAAATCGGGAAACGACCGGATAGATCAAATCAGACGTGGGGGATTGAGTCTCGAAAATCGACTCAGTGTGAGACGCGATCAGCTTTCCGTCTCGAACTGCCATCAGATCGATCCGCCTATCGGACGAAAGAACGAATAAATTGAACTTCTCGTTCCCTGGAATTCGTTTAGTCGCTGTCAACATCGAATGGGCTGCTGAGGTAACCGATTGAACGCGGAAACCAGATTGCCCAAACTCTGCAACGATCCGGTTCACGGTTGCTTCCGAGGTGATGGCAACACCCAACTCCATGCTCCCCTTATCGGATCGATGTATCGAAAAGTCACAAAGAGTATCCTGCAACTTCAGCATCGGCATCGCCTCAACTTGCAACTGAACGACACTAGGAAGTGATGCAAGACGAGTGGGGGGTAGCGACAGGGAACGATCGATCAATGATGGAGAAGAGAGGATCACCGCAGCTGTTGATGGTTTCCAGCCCAATCTCCCGAGCTCATCTCGAAGCATCACGCTGAAGCCTTCTGAGCCGGGACGTTCTGGGTCGCCAAACTTCCCTTTGGGTAAGCGTATAAAAGCTTTGACATCGATGCGTCCTCGACGCACCACCCCTTCCACAAAGCTGATGCAATGCTGATCAATAAGTATTGCTTGGCGGATCATTAAATTACCTCTGAACCCTCGCGGAATCCTGTACTCGATTGGAGTGGTGAACCATTGTCACCAACGAATAGCCGCCCCGCGTTGATTGATTGCTCCTCTGCGATCCAAACTTTCCCGAAGGTATCGAACCGGTTTCCTTTTCCAGTTGAATGCTTGACTCGATTGCAATCGGATCATCCAAGTTCGATGCATCGGGAACCAACCAATTCGAGCCATCAAAAACACGAAAGGTGACTGACTCTAGTTCAGGCCGCTCAAACATTGGATCGACGCCGATCAGACGCAACGCCCTCTCACTGCCATCTCGAATCAGCAAGCAGCGATGAAATCCAGGTTGTGGCGGAACATCCATCTCGGGAGCTTGAAGTGACAAACCCAGCCTGCGCAGGTGATCTCCTAATTCGTTCTCAAAGCCCTCGGCAGAGACGAAATAGGCAACATATTTCGCTCCCCATGATGCATCCTTCAGGTCAGCCTGATGGGGTAACGCCGGCGGGGCAGACCAAATCGACTGCAGCAATAGAAACTCACTGCTCACTCTAATCTCCGATCCAGCGGGTCCCCCTTGGACCAGAAACTGTCGAAACCGATCTGAGGCAAAGGAATCGTTTGCGGTCAGCGAAAGATACTGTTCCGAACCCTCCGACATCGTCTTCAAATCATCATGAATTCGAAACAACACCGTCCTCGCAACGGAATCGTTGAGCGTGGACTGCGTTCCCGCATGAGACAATCTCGCCGCCACATCAACTGAGGAGTAGACCAACATCAGCACCACCGAACTGAGCACTGTCGAGATCATGACCTCGAGCAAAGTAAACCCAAGCTGGGCTTTAGTCACTGGACGCCGGATCGCACTGACCGATTTCATCACATTGAATCGTTGCATTTCCCTAACGTCTCCTTTTACCGGCGGTTGTCGCAAGAGACTTGACTTGCTCAACACTTACCCACTGGGACCAATGGACCGAAACACGCGATGGTCTCCCGCCATCGATTCGTTTCACCGTTACGGAGACGCAAACTAAATCAGCATCACCTACCGGATTGCTCTCCCAGCGGAACGTCCAATCCTGATACGGATGCGAACATCGATAATCGCGACCCTGCTGAAATCCGTGCTTTGAATTAGCGAGAAGGGTTTCCAATGATGTCTGAGCAACGCAAAGTGCTAGCGTCCGATCACTACGATCCACCGAACTTCTTAGACCATTGGTGATCAAAAGATTCACGCCAGTCAGCGCAACAGTCATCAGCGAGATCGAAAGTAAAACCTCAACCAGCGTAAACCCACCTAAAGCAGAACGACTAGACCGTAATCCTCGCTGCCTCACCGTTTGGCTCCTTGGCTTGAGGAGTTCTTCAATCGTGAAAGTTGACCGGTGATCGCATCAACTCCAATCCAGTGTCGCCTTCCGGATCGATCCATGATTCCAAACGACTGAGAACTCGCAGATCCATCCGGTAGCCAATAGACACCAATTGAATCCTGCGCGCCGCGAATCAGCGGATGACTCGAAACAAAACGGAAATCACTCGATAACTCACCCTGCATTACCGAACGCAAGATAAGTTCCGATTGGCCCATTGATCCCTTGTTACTGGATGGAGAACCTGACCGTTCAACTTCTAAAACTTCGAAAGTTGACTCACCGGGGTAACAGCGAAAGAGATAAACATTCGCATTATCAATCGCCATGGTTCGCGTTTGGCCGAGAATTGCACCGACATCACTCACGGCGCGATTCACGGCATCAGCCTCATAGAGCCGCATCAAGTTCGGGATCACAGTGCTCATGGAAATCAAAATCAATGCAAGACAAATCAACACTTCCATCAATGTCATGGCAGATCTAGCAACGAATCTTTGCACCGGTTGACCCTCGATGACCGAAAATCGGCTAGGAGTCGGTCCAAGTAGCATTGAATTCATCTTCCACATGACGACAACTTATCCCCGCTTCACACCAACCAACGATGACTGGTGACTTTGTGTTCGTTCCCCCAAATCACCCCCCGAACTCCATCCCCGCAGTGCAATCCCACAGGCTAAGCCTCATTTGAATCCCAGTTCACGATATCATCCTCGTTACCATGAACTCCGTCCGGTCCACCGGATGAAAGGTCGAACGGCTTGGTAGACTTCGACGCGGGATAGACGTAGCGGAAATCGCGTCGCCACGCATCTTTAGGAAGGTCTTCCAGATAAGGACCCTGCCAAAGGTCTGCCTCGGAAGCATCTGGGCAACTAATTAACGCATCGATTCCCTGACCCGCTGATGGGTAGCGTCCATCGTGGTCGATCGCATAAAGCTTCAAAGCCTGTTCAAGACCTTTCAAACTAATTTTTGTTGTGTCCGCATTTGCTTTTTCTTGGCGGTTCACAAGACGCGGTACGACCGCACTTGCGATCACCAATAAGATGGTGACGACGAGCAACACTTCGATCAGAGTCATCGCTGATCGATAGCCAATTTTTAATGAGTGATGTGATAAATTCATCGCTTTCATACCAATCAGGTGAGACTTTCCGCCGACTGCAGAATCGGCAGTAATAACGCAAGTAAAAGAAAAAGGATTGCCACCGCCATAACGAGCAGAAGCAATGGTTCAAGCATGCGGATGTAAAGATCGAGCGTTCGGTTAGCCTGTCGCTCAAGCGTATCCGCGGTGTTTTGTAAAATTTTGTCTAGGCGGTTTGTGCTTTCGCCCACGCGAATCAGCTCGACAAGCTCATCCGAAAACTGACCACTACGTTGCAATGGGGCCGCTAGCGACTGCCCAGAAGCAATACTGTCAGAGGCAGATCGAATCGCCTGACTCATGGTCTGACTGCCGGTCACATGACGAGACACTTCGAGTGATGCAAGAATTGGAACGCCGTTTTGCAGCATCGTGCCGAGCACACGGCAGAATCTTGAGGTTGCGTACTGGCGGACAATCGGACCAACACCCCACAGGTTCAACTGCACGCGATCTCTGAGTGACTGGCCAGCCTCCGTTTTCAACCAGGTCCACATCGAAATCACAACCATTCCAGTTACCAAGGCAACCATCATGGCATGTTCTTGAATCAGCTCACTTCCGCCGAGAAGGATCACCGTTGGCAATGGTAACTCACCGCGTTTCTCGAGCCGCTCGAAGATCACCTCGAATCGCGGCACAAAGAAAACAAGCATCGCAACCAGCTGTAAGGTTCCCATACCAACCAAAAACGCCGGATAGGCAATCGCCCCAACGATACGACTCCTCAGGTCTTCACTTCGTTCAGTGAAACGAGAAAGACTTCGTAGCGACTCCTCAAGAAATCCACCCTCTTCGCCAGCGCGAAGAATATTGACGGCAAAACCGCTGAAGACCTTCCTGTGATGTGAGAAAGCCTTCGAAATACTTTCCCCGTTTGCAACTCGGATCTTCACATCACGAAGAACGGGTGAAAGACCCGATTGCTGACCACGTTCTGCGAGTAACTCAAGGGACCGAACCAACGGAACACCCGCCTCGAGTAAATCAGCCAGATTTGTGTAGCAATTGGATAAATCCCTTGATTTGATCTTCGTCTTACCAACCACCACAGGCACATCGTGAACCTTGGTCGGAACGAGTGCTTTCTGCACCAGAGCACGCAGTGCCTCCGCTCGTGAGTCTGCACCAATCTCACCTCGCACCACCTTGCCAGCAGCATTCCGTGCAACGTATTGAAATTGCATTGCTTCAGCCCTCCGAACCATCAGAGGTCAAACCGGTAAGACGTAAGATCTCATCGACCGTGGTTTTACCCTGCATCACCGCCTGCCAACCACAATCGCGGAGTGATTTCATTCCTTGTGAAGTTGCTTTTTGACGCAAACTCGATGAATCAACACCGCGAGCAGCCATTTGACGAATCGACTCATCGCAGCTGAGCAACTCAAAGATCGGTAACCGTCCGTGGTAACCTAATTGATGGCATTGTCGACACCCGCTAGCGATCCAAACCTTACCATCGGGATCAGGATAGTCGTCCGGCAGCACCAATGATTTGGCGTCGACTTCCTGCTTACAGCTCTCGCAGAGCCGTCGAACAAGTCTCTGCGCCATCACTCCCCTCAAGGTGCTTGCCACCAAGAAAGGTTCGACCCCCATGTCCACAAGACGCGAGACGGCACCACAGGCATCATTGGTGTGAAGGGTACTGAGAACGAGATGTCCGGTGAGTGAAGCTTGCACCGCGCTTTGCGCCGTTTCGCGGTCTCGGATCTCACCGACCAGGACGACATCTGGATCGTGTCGAAGAATGCTGCGTAAGCCCGTTGCAAAGGTCCGACCGATCTTCTCGTGCACCTGAATCTGGTGGATTCCCGGTAAGCTATATTCAACCGGATCTTCAATGGTCACAATCTTGATGGTTTGATCGCGGATCGCATTTAGGGCGCTGTAAAGGGTGGTGGTTTTCCCGCTGCCGGTCGGGCCGGTAATCAAAATCATCCCGTTGGGACGCTTGATCATGTCGAGAAACTGCTGCTCTTGCGGCTGAGGGATCTCCAGATCACCAATAGATAAAACCTCGCGTCCGCGATCGAGCAGACGCAATACGATGTTTTCACCGTGTAACATCGGAATGACCGAAACACGAATGTCAGTCTCCCGGTTCAACAAGTTGGTCTTAAAACGACCATCCTGCGGCAACCTGCGTTCAGCGATGTTCAGCTTCGCAAGAATCTTGATGCGACTAACAATTGCGGATCGAAACTTCGACATTTTCGGGGAAAAATGCACGGAACGAAGCAAGCCGTCGACTCGGTACCGAACCTGAAAATGCCCTTCTTCGTTCTCTAGATGAACGTCACTCGCCCCCTGCTGAAGCGCATCCTCGAGCAATTCGCTCACCAATTTGGATACGGTACGCTGCTCACCCAAATCATCAATGTCAGAACTCTCGCTGTACTCCTCGAATCCCATTACCCCATCAGAATCTTCATCTTCCAACGCTGACGATCCGACACCAAATCGATGTTTGAGCGCTTTGGAAATTTCTTGAGGGTCCGCAAGAACGGGCCGAATGTGGCGCCCCGTAGCAAGCGAAAGTTCGGTCGCTAAATCGAGATCAAGAGGATCACCAATAGCAACCAAGATGGAGTTGCCAGAGGTTGCATAGGGAACCGCACCACGTTCACTAAGATCTTGCGCGGAAAAGATTCCGAACAAGCTTTCATCGATCTGTGCCTCATGCAAATCGACAAATGGCATGCCGAAATGTGACGCCTGATCTTGGTTCATAGCTCTGAATCTACCGTGAGGTTCGCATGGACTTTCATGAACCTGGCATGAACTTTCAAGCACCGAGAAGTAACGCCGCAGCGTGATTCATGATGCAACCACAACAGGTTTTACCGATGAGATTCCCCCAAAACTCATAAGCCACACTATCTACGGAACCGCGTGTGTCAAAGCAAACCATACGATTCCTAGCACTTGTTTTCACCATTGAAGGGGTCGTGCCGGTTGTGACGGTTATGCGGTTTGTGAGCCCTCACGCCGTCGAAAGAAAACCTGCAGCAAGAATGAAGCGTCGCGAGGGAGAAACGTTGTGTGGTGCACGACTGAACCACGTTGTGAACCTCACAGTGCGAAGCTTTTATTACGGTGATGAAGCAAGGAAGAGAGAAGAAATCTATCCAATAATAAAGAAAGCACGGTCGCCGAGAAAATCTCGACGACCGTGCCGGTGTGTCCCGTTTATGGTAGCGACACGAGAGAGGCTGTTCCGCACGCCACCAGTCCACGGGGCGATGTACCTCCACAAGCAAGTGCCTGTGCCGACTACTCCACGCCAGTGCGGTTTTCAGTGGTCAAACCACCCTCAGCGAGGATCTCGTCGAACTCTCGAAGAGTTCGGCCGCCACTGAAACCGTTACGACCGGTTGCTTCCAGCACACATGGGATATCGTTTCCAGCTTCATCACATCCGTTGGCGATGACCAAACTCGGATGATCGAACGGAGCCGCGTTTCGCTCGGCGTCTTCATCGGTCAGCGTTCTAAGGAACGCGACGAGTGAGTCAACCTTGGTTGGGTCTTCACGCAGAAGCTTGATACCGTCAACATCTGGTGCTCGGTCAGTTTCGTTAGCGTGGTTACCACCGCGAGCATAGAACTCGACAACTTCTCGAAGGCTCTTCATGCTACCGTTGTGCATGTAAGGTCCGGTGTACTCGATGTTGCGAAGAGTATTCGTCTTGAACGCTCCGTTGACCGCTGCGAGTTCGGGTGAGATACCCGACCGAAGCGTTTCGGAAAGAGGCTTTCCACCGAATCCGACACCGCCAATACCAAGGTCTTCGATCGTTGGAGTCACGCCGATGTTGTAAAAACCACTGTCGTAGTTCTTAACGATGTTGCCAAATTGCATCTGCATGGCTTCAACTGCTTCCTCGTGCCCGGTAACACTCGCGAAAAATGGTCCGCTGTGACAGCTGGCGCACTTGCCCTCATTGAGGAAGATGCTCAAACCTTCTTTCTCCTGCTCGGTGAATCCACGACGGAAGCCTGATCGAGCGAACTGATCGTAACGGCTGTTATCAGGAATCAAGGTTCTCTCGTACATCATGATACTGAGACCCCAGAAGAGCGAGAAGTTCGCTTCCATCTGAGTATGGTTCCCATCTCCGACAGACTCAGCCGCATACCATTCAGGTTTGAAGGCAGCACGAATCAGATCCGAGTAGGTTTTGCCATTCAGATATCCACGGCCAAGAACACTATCCTGAATGTGGACTTCTTGGAGTGCTAGCGGATTCATTCCGAGCATCTTTCTACCAACATCAGCAAAGGTTCTTCCAATGAAGGAGGTCTCGATGGTATCGAGAGGAGGACCCACGGCCTGCGAAGCCAAAGCAGCGTTCTTAATAGAAATCTGCACCTGCAAAGGCGATGAACCATCTGCATTCGCTCTCCAGACACGTGCGGTCGGATCGGTGTCTCCATCTCCGTTCACACCGTTGAACTCATTTTCACCACGACCATCCCAGAACAGACGAGTGTGAAAAGCGGCACCGTAAGTCGATGGTGCATTACGACCGGTTGAGGCACGATGAACCAAGCCATTCTTGGTGAACAGCTTCGTTTCTTCTGAAGCGGTGGCTTCCGGTTCATTGATACCGAATTCCTCAGGTAAGACCTTGCCGAACACCTCAATCAAAGATCGGAAGTCTTTTCGAGAAATCCCTGCTGACCCGACCACGTCATCGTTATTGCTAAGGATGTTGTCTTCGTGGTCGTTGGGGTCGACATTCTCACCTGGCAGATTTTCGCCATTAGGGAAGTCGATCGTTTTCTTCAGTGGATCCACTTTCTTGTGGAAAGGGAACATACTCGAAGCAAGCGATTCATTCGGACCATAAAAACTGTCATCGGTGAAGTCCGGTGACTGAGCCGAAGCGAAACCACCTGGAGCAACGGTATTCTTGGTACGGATGTCGACCCCGAAATGGTAGTGACAACTCGCACAGGCGACGAAACCATCGCTGGCCATCTGCTGATCCCAGAATAAAGCCTTACCAAGTGCAACTGCTGCACTCTCGTCGACGATGTAATCGCTAACGTCCAAAGCTGGCAAGTCTAATGTTTCCAAAGCCAGCGGAGCTGCCTTAAATTCCGGCGGTGCAATCACGCGGTCTGCACCGCGGACCCGACCGGCTGTTACAACCGACTCCTCTGGCTGCCGGGCAAACAAACCGCCCGTGAATGGATCCGTCGCAAATGGGTCACCTGTAATGACCGTCGGAGCCTCTGCTGGCTCTTCAACCGCAGGAACAGCGGGTGCCGCTGGCTCAGCTGGTTGTCGCACCACGGTGCGACCTGAACGCGCAGTACGACTGCGTCTTTGAGCTTCAACGGATGACTGCAGCCCAACCGCTGCAATGGCTGCCAGTGCAAGTGACAGATGTCTGAATTTGTAAATACGCATAGCCTCTCCTCTCAACTCCACATAGGAATGACAGTTAAATGGAAAATAAGGGTCGTCATGCCTGTAACGATTGTGCGGCATGTAACGCCTGTAGGAGTTAAGCGAGGTGTAGCGATTGATTTTCCAATTTTCTTGGAAGGCAACGGTGATTTCCTAGAACGTTTAACATTGCAAACCTGAGAAAACGTGGGAATTGTTGCAAAAAAACAACAACCTGAAATAGTCCGCACAAAATGCATCTTTAGTTGATTTTTTTGAACAAAAACCAATTGCATTCCTCCGTGACGCAACGAAAGTGCATCAAACAGACGGGGGTTTGTCAGTAACCGAAAGGTTGTGTTTAGCAGTGAGTCTGGGGGCTGAGAGATTCACTGGTTCAATCAACAAGTACCCCTTGATTCAGATCATGGAATCACTCTCAAGTATTTCGAATCAGCTTTTTGGATCGTTCCCCGTTCCGATACCCAATGTCCCACGACACGGTGCGAATACCGGTGAGATCAACACTCCTATCGCACGCGATACAAGCAATGCGGGACTAACTCCTTCCGTCGGATCTGGCGACCTGAAGGAACAGGAACAAGAACTTGATCAACTAAAGAACTCTTTCGACGATGCCTACGACGATTTGCAGAATCTGGCAAATTGGCTTCTTCGATCCGAGCGTAGCGCGCTGACATTACAATCGGATGACCTGGTGCATGAGGCCTATCTGCGGCTCACGCGATCCACAGCGACGATCACTTGGGAGAATCGTCGACAGTTGATTAACTTGATCGTTGAAACCATGCGTCGAATCCTCATCGACCATGCGCGACGAAAATCCTCACTGCGCGGCGGTGGTGCTCATTCACAAGTTCCCTGGGAGGATGTCATTTCGGAACATGCTTCAGAAGATTCAACTTCGTCAGCGCACCTATTTGATCTGAATACGGCAATTACGAAGTTAGCCGGGATCCACAAGTCAGCCGCTGAAGTCGTCAACCTGCGATTCTTCGCTGGATTGACCTTTGATGAAATCAGTAGCGTTTTAGAAAAACCGAGAAGCACAATTTACCGTGAATGGCTAGCCGCGAGAGCGTGGTTAAAGACGGAATTAACTCGTTCGAGTGATTCTTGAACCATCTACCCGCACGCATCTGAGACCCAAAGCGAGAAACTTGTGACCGGCAACACCCCTTCTTTCCAGTTGATGCTCCACTGCCTTGAGCATCTTGAACCCAACGACTGGTCCGAATACGTCCGAACCCATGCAACAGACGCCCAAGTTCGCGATAAGGCCTTGGAACTAATCGCATCACATCATCAAGATGATGATTGGCTACCTATCGAGGACGATCAGTCCCGCTTGAATATCAAATCCGATCTGACAGGGACAACGATCACGGCAGCAGCCCAGCCGGGAGATCAATATCCTCAACAAGACATTGAACTTTTAGAGATCATCGGTCGTGGCACGGCAAACCTCGTTTTTGAGGCACGCCAAATTCGTGTGCCGAGCAACTGCTTTATTATCAAAACACCGAGCAACTGCAAAAACCCAGAAAAAGAGTTTGAAAAGTATGCGGCTGAATTCGCCGCTCACCGCAGGGCACTGCATCCCAACGTTGCTAAGATCTTCTCTTACGGCAGCCTCACAGAAGACAAACCGTTTCTCGCGATGGAACGGCTTCAAGGTCAGAAACTTGGGCAATATTTGCTCAAAGTGGATGAACCGCTTGAGAACATCATCACCTCTCTTGCGAGCATCTTTCTCACCGTAGCCGATCTTCACGATCGTGGAATTGCTCATGGTGACCTGAATCCGGATAACATCATGATGGTTAATCATGGTGACCAGATAAGGCCTATAATCTTCGACTTTGGAAAAGCCGCTCTTTCGCCCAGTAACATGACTCTATCAAGCGAGCACCCGGCTTTGGCAGGACATGTGACTGGTACCGAGTTGAGTGATTCTACCTTCCAAACGGTACAGCGTCGTGACATACGAGCGATGTCTTACATGATCTACTCATGCCTTCGCATCCATCGAAACTACGACCGACTCGCAGATGAATTTGGTCAAGAGGTTCGCACAGCGTTTGGCAAACTTATCGACAGCATCCAATGGAACGGCTCACCAGAAGAGCGGACCCCTGCTCGCAAGATTGCTGAGGACCTGGAAACACTTCATCAAATGATGATTGAGCGTGGGAATCTTAACCGCTAGATGAATTGTTTCGGGATCCGAGTGAAACAAGCACTTTTCAACCTGAATCTAAAGGTAAGGGCCAAACTGCCCCTGCTGGCATGAACCGTGCACGGGTGTAGTAGATCGCTGCACAGCATGGTTGTCAGAAAGACGCTTGAAACTCACTGACCTGATGCAACACCAATCTGTGCCCGCTCCAGTTCATCTTGTTCAATCAAACCCGCTCCCGTATCACCGCCAGCATTGTGATCATAAAACGAGTTGAGCCGACGCATTTCGGAGCGTGTACGATTCGGAAGTTCGACGAGCCCCAATTCGTGGGCATCATGAACTTCGGCGTCTTCATCTGACTCAAGAACCGTTGGGGTCAAAAAGATCAATAACTCTTTGCGGCTGACCGTCTCAACATCATGTCGGAAGAGTCGCCCCACCCACGGTAGATCACCGAGCCATGGGACTTTGGATTCGGAGGTAACCGTTTGATTTCCGATCATCCCCCCAAGCACGATGGTCTGACCATCTTTGACAGCCACGGTCCCGTCAGCTTTGGTCAGATCCTTGATGGGAGCCTCAATGACGTTTCCACTTGTTGCGTCAGTAAAAATAGGAACTCCTGAACCCCGTCCGGTTCGATACGCACTCTTCTCAGCCTTCACATCCACCACCACGGTGCCGTCGGGACTGATTCGTGGCGTGACCTCAAGAATGATTCCAGCGTCGGATTGCCGGATCACTGGATTCGCACTCCCCACTGCGGTGATGTTCACGCCATCCACCACGGGAACTTCCTGCCCGATCTGAATCTTACCCATCACATTGTGAACCGTGCGTATCTGTGGCCGACTCAGAATGGAGACGTCCCGTTTCGCCGCTAGCGCTCTGAGTAGAAAGCTGACTGACTCAGATCCGCCGGACAGGACCAAACCACCAAAACCTGTTTCATTATTGATTCGCCCCACCGAAAAATTGGATAGCCCCTGAGAACCTACCCTCGAAGGGTTCACTGCAATATTGTTACCCAACGGTTGATTATTGAACGCAAACCCGGGTGAACCCTGCTGGGAAATGATGACCTGATCGGTTGTCTGAATATTTCCATTGGTGACCGTTTCGGTGATGGTCATGATGTCATCAATCACGCTACGATCAAACAGGATTGAATCCTGTAATCCAATTTCAACGCCGAACTCGTCTGTCGTCCCCAGGTCGACTTCCACCAACATCGCTTTGATCACCACTTGATGGGGTGGTGCATCCAATTTGGCGATCAAATCCTTAACAACTTCAAAGTAACGTGGCTGTGCGTTGATCAACAAACTGTTTGTGTTCATCTCTGCAACACATATCACTTTGTACCCATCGATGGGTTCACCTGTACCGACCACTCGGGGACCAGCTGCAGGACGCCCCGCACCGCCTGCCACACCGCCACCTTCACCGAAGAACTCATTCACGGCACTGCTCACCACGTCAGCGGGAACGTGATTGAGCTTAATAACCGTCATCGGACGCATTGCTACATCGCGTTCCGACAGCAGCAGAAGATCATCCAACTTGCGCAGGTTCGAAGCGAGGTCAGTGATGATTAGTGTATTCGATTCCGACAGAACATCCGTGCCACCAAATGTGCTGATTAGCAACTCAATTTCCTTCGCTAGTATCGACGCATCGCCATTCTCTATGGGAATTCGGAGCGAGGCGAGACTGTTCGAAGGGTATGTGTCCAAATCTTTGGTCTCGATCACAGGGATCAGGTTGGGAGGAATCTCTTCTGAAAGTGAATGCACTGTCAGGAATCCATCCCGTTGCATCAAGATGTAGCCTGCCTCAATCAACTGACCATTGAGAACATTCAGAGCCTCTTCGGGCGAGAACAACTTGGTGCTGACGAAATGAAAAGTACCACTTGGAACGGTACCCATCTGCAAAGAAAGTCCCGTCTCTTCGGCGAATCGATTCAAGACGTCTCCCCATGGAGCGCCTTGAAAATTAAACGTGAAACCGGTCACTTGACCTGCGGGAACTTCTTCAACTTGGCGACCTGCTCGCTTCCGCTTTCTGGCTTCATTCTCTGCAATCAATTTGAGACCGTCGCCGACCAAATTAGCGTTCTCAATTCCTGAAGGTTTGATAATTAGATCACTTGGCGAACTTTGGCCCGATTGAATCTGCTGCTCAGCAGAACCCACCCCCGAAGTAGCATCAACTTGGGGAGAATCAGCTGTAACAACGCTCTTCGTATTCCGAGTATCTGTCTCACCCGCAGGCTTCCTTTTAGGAAGCTGACTCGGAGCAACTGCTGACGCGGTAGTTTTTTGTGCAATTCGAGTTGGTACTAAGCGTCCGGGAGCAACGCCTACATTCACCTGACTAAAACGATCACTTGAATTGGCCGGTAGATCTCGAGCAGGAACATCAGAGGGATTATCCCTACTCAGCTGCGTGCTTGGA
The DNA here is from genome assembly GCA_938045805.1 of uncultured Rubripirellula sp. Taxonomy (GTDB): domain Bacteria; phylum Planctomycetota; class Planctomycetia; order Pirellulales; family Pirellulaceae; genus Rubripirellula. The sequence continues at coordinate 245,390 of CALIBL010000035.1, forward strand.
TAGCCATCAAAATTAGTGGACTGCGCCAGAACCGTGCTCAATGTGCATGAACCGTAGCCAAAGACAGCAAGCAGACACATCAATGTGGACCCTAAACCGAATGGCAGGGTCTTCTTCAAAAAGGATGTGATCATTTGCACGTAAAGCTCCGTGGATTTGTCGCCAAAGTCCCTTGATTCAATGAGTTGAATTCAATTGGCTCGGGACCGCCTTGCACCAATACTTAGATCTGACCACTATGCTCGGCAGGAAGTGGACAGGTCGAAATGACGCACGCGTATCGGAGTAATCGGAAACTCGCACACAACTGATGCAATAATTCCATGCGTTTTTACGAGGACAAGCAATACAATCGTCACAACATGATGAGAGACGATGCACTAAGCACGGATATCACTCCAGTGGGCAGCGAAAGATCTCACCGGAAATATCGCTACAACTAGTACAGGATGAATACGTGAAACTGTCGTGAAACGGAAAGCAATTCACGTGATCGCTAAAGTCGAACGACCAAATAAAACATACAAAAAACATAACTGCTTTTATCGTTACAAGCGGCCCTCGCGTCGTGCCAAAAAAACCTAAAGTTTTCACTGTGCAGGAAGCACGTTATTTACGGGAGAAAACAACAACAACCGCTTGAACGATTATGCAAATTGAACATCTCTGCGGACAATGCTGGAAAAAATGAATGCGCATTTCGCATCAGTCATTGCACCCAGCAAGTGCGTATGAGGGAAGCCGGATGTAATGGCAAGCCCTCGCTATCAGTCCCCCTCAAACAAAGAGTTTTTTCTGATGAAAAAAATCATCTTCGCAGGTCTCGCTGCCCTTAGCAGCACATTCTGCAATGCCGCTGATCTTTCCCTTTATGGGCTTTCCAGCCTCACCGAAATTGCTGACGACTCGGCACACTCCATCCGTGGTCAAGGCGGACTCTCAGTGGTCCGTTCGGTTGGAACCAGTTCGATGGCCTTCAGTATTGCAGACACGAAAACAGGTTCGCTCTTCAACCTGAACGCGACATCACAACTTACCGGACAGGACGGTGTCGAATTTTCCAGTGCAGACGGTGGTACACAAGCCGTCGGTAATACTGCGGTCGGGGGTATTCAGTTCGGAACGGGAACGTTCGTGATGGACGACTTCACCTTCACTTTGGATGGCTTCTCTGTAGTCACCCAGGCACAACAAGTTGGCGGTCCAGGCAAAAGCCTCGACTTCAGCAGCTTGTTACCTCAGAACTAGCCTGAATGACTGCGTCCGAAAAATTAAAACATCTAAATCGAAGAGAAATCAAAATGAAGAACATTGCAATCTTATCCGTGCTAGCGACCCTGTTGTCCGTTTCGTCTACCTGTGCTAACGACCTAGATGCATTCGGTCTTGGGCAGATTGAACCGCTTACTGAGGAACAGTCCAATCAAGTTCGAGGACAAGGGCTCGATTCCGTGAGCATGTCCACTTTCCAAATCTTTGCATTTGATCCCGCATCTGGTTCATCGATTAACCTGCAGTCCGCATCTCTCAACTCGACGCTCGGACTACAAATCTCGGGGTTTGAAGTCGAACCATTAGTAACCAGTAGTTCGTACGCAAGCATGTCTGCTACTGGTGTATCCATCAACGACTTCGTGCTTCAAACCTTGGATCTTGATATCGGTGCCACCGGAGCCGCGTATTATCTCGGCACCGATCTGTTTGAACCGCACTTCGACGAATGATAGCGAGGCGATGGGGTTGCTCCCCATCACAACAAAAAGGGGAGAAGTGGTAACACTTCTCCCCTTTTTTCCTCATTCGATCGCGTCCGTGCGACTAAATGAGCAACACCTGTCTTGCTAGAAACATTATTCGGCAGATGGTGTAGAGAATGAATCAAACAGGATTGAAGAACCTGAAGCAGCACCGTCGCCCCACGCTCCCAAAGCAAATTCACTCGTGGAGAGGGTGAAGTCACCGAACGCCAGGTCAAGAGAACTGATGGTTGAAACCGATTGAGTTGCACTCGCGACGAAAGATGTGTCCGCGTCTGTTTCAGAAGAAACATCGCCATACTCTGACGAAGTGTTAATTGCACTTGAAGACAAGTTCACACTCGATCCCCCAGCACTATCAAAAATAAAGACTTGCATCGCCGTCATTGCAGTGGATTCAGACGATGCGTAACCCGCTCCTCGTACAAGCCCAGCTTGATCGTCGGAGATTGGCTGAAGCGATTGAATTCCAAACGAACTCAGATCAGCTGCATTTGCTCCCTGTTGGCATAAAACAACAAGACAGGCAACAGCGAATTTCGCGATAGTAGATTTCATGATTAACATCCAAATGTTGTAGGTGTTGTTGATACGCAGCGAGAAATTAGTTGCCGCCTAGGGATGAGAAGTCGAAGACACCCGCTGGACCAGCAGCTAGGCTCGATTGAGACACCGCAGTGAAGCCAGTCAAGGTAAAGCTAAATTCATCCAATTCAAAAGTTGCATCGCCGAACTGGATTCCGGCTTGAGCAATCGCTCCCACGGCCTGACTTGAACCCGAGGCATTCTCGGAAATGTCAGCTGCATCATGTGAAAGGATCTGCGAGTTCGAATTCATGTTGATGACCGAGCCAGAAGCTTGATCCGCAATCGACAGTGCGAATGACTGTGTTGCTAAAGACTTGACCTGCGCGGCCAAGCCGAGCCCGCGGACATGAGTTCCGTCTACGTCGCTGACGGGTTCAAGGCTGGCAAGCCCAAATGCTCTCAGCTCTTCCGCTGAGGCTTGTGTTCCAAGTGCGAGTGCTAACAGTAAGCAGAATAATCGCATCAAACTCTCCAATATGAAAAACAGGTGTGAATGATCGCTGCTCGTTCGAACCTTAGGAGCAAACAGCTGAATTAGTTACATGCCGAGTCCGTTCACGTGAGCTAGCGTTTTGCTAGTTCATTTTTTTATGTTTCTTCCACCCAAATTGGAATTAATCCAGCTTTTCTCGCCCGCTAAAACCTTCCAAATCGCTCCTAGCGGCGCAAGCCGACGTCTTGAGTTCGGATCGTGTTGGATACAACCTTTTTCATGTATTTGAAGCTGATTCGTCTTGTACTCTCTCTTCTAAATTTAGTGAAACGACTTTGCGGACATCGCCAAATGCGCTTGTTAGGCGACCAATCACGACTTCACCGACTTTGATGTCTGATGAAGGACTGGTGCGTGCTTTAACGCAAACTTAGAAGGATCGGACCTGCACGACGTCAAACCAAACGCAGCAACCAAGCCAAAGCGATCCGCAACATTAGGCTGCGGATCTCACGCACACCCGCGATTGTCGTCAGCCTCCCTCATTGCGTGGCCGATTCTCTTTGCCTGACCGGCACAATCGATAAAACTCGATAGGCATGTCGATACGGCTGCTCGTTCCCTAGCAAAGGGTTCACCATTGATTACCGAGAAATCGATACACACAGATACACCGGAAGATGTGTGTGCCAATCCTCTATATCGCCGTACAGAATCGTCGCACAGAGTTGATCAAGTTCGCCATCTTGATACACGATTAAGTTTCTCCACCTATCAAAAGCTTCACAGCGAGAAAGAAAATGCGTCATCAAACCGTTTTGATTGTGGCACTCATTTCTATCTTTGCCGTATCTCAATCCTTTGCGGACCAACCGCATCAGGTCGGTGCCGACACAGTTAACCTCTTAGAGATGTATGGACTAGAAGCTGTTCAGCCGATCAAAACTTCAACCGCATCGTCGGTTCGGGGTGAAGGTGGTGTCGCACAAACAAGCGGCTTCAGTTTTGTCAGCGGGATTCTGGTTGACCCCAACACGACCAGTAATATTTTCGGACTCGATGCCAACTCGGCTTTTTCTCTACTCACGCTCGATGATCCAATTCGCCCTGCTGATCCCATCCACCAGCATCAGTCCCAACTGGAGCTTGAGTTGATCGTGGACAGCTATTTTTCCAACATTTTGGGCGGAGCCGGCGGAGCTGCTGCTGCCTATTTCAGGTAATGCGATTGTGATTCTTGACGGGTCATCGAGAGAATTCTCGTCGCCATGGAAGAAGCTAGAACAAGATGACCATCAGCGAGCAGCTACTTCTGAGGTGAGAAGCGACCGAGAATCGACGGCTCGTGCGAAGACGACGCGACTTGGCTTGTAGCGAAAATCAAGAATGATTTCTCGGTGTGCATGATGCTTATTGGGGTGGCTGATCCCTGTGGACATAAAGTGGAAGGCGTTACCCACGTTTGTGAAGTAAGGGGCAAACAGCCTCATCTCTTTCAAATCCAGCGTTCCACTTCGTCGAAGCCAATCGATCGCCATGTACTGCTTCCCCGAAATCCGAGCTTCGCTAGAGTATCTATAGATCCCGAGTTGATCACGACTTGTCACGATCCGATTCACCACGTCAGGTAACATGCCTGGGACGGCGAAAAGAACCTGCTCGGGTGATTGATTGACATTCACCTGAGCAAGAACTGGCGTGCCCAGAACAAAAGACAGCTGCTCGTTGATCTTCGGAAGTAGCTGATCGAAGGTATAGTCATTTTCAGGCCAAGGACTTTCGAGCAAAAGGGAGCCGTCCTCAGACTGATACTCGACCGAGACACCCACCAAGTCGTAGGCCGATCGAACGAGGAACCCACCATCGGTATCGATCATCAAAGGACCACGCTGCTCGACCCTTGTGAGCGCAGACGCGTCCTGCTCGCTTTCAACATTCTCCCCACGCTGCTGTGCCGCCCTTTGCCGAGTTTGTTCCGCAGCATCCAAAGCGAATTCATCCTTAACGAGAATCGTCTTGTCCTTTGGACCAACCATTCGATAAGCAACAACGTAGGTTGCGATGTCCTCACCCAACACACGCTCAAGATCATCGAACAGTTGCACCAAGTCGTCTTGATTGACGAGTACCTTCTTTTCGCCATCTGCCCGATACACCGACGGTCCGCCATTCACCGTCAGGAAAGCGGAGAATCCAAGGCGTTCACGACCTGATGAACTCGACATGGAGTCAAGACTCTTTAACGGGAAGTTAACAATTGGCTCTGAAGACCAGGGTGATGATGCACGCGACCCGTAGAGTAATTCAGGTGTCATACCTCGAACGCCGAGCAGGTCCTCCAACTGCTCTAAACGTTGATTCCTCGCTTTTGCACCTGCTGATTTTGATTGATAGTAAGAAGACTCCGCGCCGAATTCTCTCTGTTCCTCATCCTCGTCCATCCAATCCAAGATGGAATCGGCGATGGCGAGAGTCATCCTAGGAATACACATGAGCATGCGACGCGCTTCAGGTGCATAAAGCTTATCAAGCGGTAGATGATTCAAATTGAGCTTACAGGATTCATCGGCGACTCCCGGAATCCATGCGGATCTTTCATGATCCCAGCATGACACCTGAAACTCACCAAAGAGTTGATCTCTCTTGTCTTGCTGATCGCTGCGAGGGACCGTTGAACGGACTTCACCGGTCCACTGCTCCGGCCACTCAACCTTCCCTTGATCGGACTGAAAAGCCGACTGAATCTTCGCCCTGGTGTAAGCGATCCCCGATTCCGACAGGGAATTCGCCTGACGAGCCTGAAGTGCACCAGTGGACGCGACGTTAGAAATCAGCATCCGCTCAGAGAAGAGGTAGGCTGCTGAAATCAAGATCAAAAGCAGCACACAAACCACGAGCATTAAAAAGCCATCGCGTCCGTCAGTCTCACGTGTCATGGGAACCGGCGCACATCTTCCCCGCTGAAAAATAGCTAAAGGAATTCTGTCCAACCGGTTACTCAATGACCTAGACCTAACGTCATTACATGAAGGAAGCGTTCCATCAATCATTCGAAAAAATGGGCCCCCACGGCGTAAGCTGATGAGACTCTTGCACCGCGACGAGACTCTCGACTCAGTGCAACCCTAGGTCATTCAAGATGCATTCGCGTGGAACCAAGTGATTGACTTTGTTGGCAACTTGCATCGGATTCAGGTTCGTAACGGTTATTACCGTTTTAACACTGCGAAAAACGTGTTTGGCACGCACTGCTCAGATTGAATGCCGGTTGATTAGGGATTACTGGATCGCGGCGTACTCGAAAACTGATTCAATACCGCAGCTCTGTGGTGCGTCGGCAGCCCAAGCATTTTCCGAATTCAGCCATTTGGATCCGCCAATGCTTGACAAGGTAGCACGCGAGCATCATTTCAATTCAAGACCCGCAAAAAACCCGCAAAAAACCCGCAAAATCCACAAAATCGGCAAAAGGCGTATTGTCTGCATAACCGTTACAACTAGAATTTTTGGTGCACGGGGTTATCGCTTCAATCCTCCACTTGGACAGGTAACCCAATCATGAAGAAAACGATAAGTCGCCGTCAGGCGATAGGGTCGATAAGCGCTGCTGCAGCAGCGACGACCATTTCTGCGAGTCTAGGAGCCCGGCGCTCTAGATCTCGCGATCGGTCAGGCCGTGGTTCGTCATCACGGGGCGGCGACACTCGCAGTGAGCGACTCGAAGCTGAAACCGTTGTTGACGCTCGTGTCGGCACGCCGATTCAGTTTGAGAAATTCACCCAGGAAATGCCGATCCCCCCAATCAAGCAGCCTCTTGCCGTCGGCAAAGGTAACGAACCGTGGGTAGTCGGTGATTGCTTCCACGGAGTGGCACCTGAGTATTTCACCAGAACCGTCTCCGAAGACCCAACTCTAAAATACCCAGAAAAGTACCCTGAAAAGTACTACGAGATGCATCTGCGAGACGTCGTGGGTGAGGTCATCCCAGGGGTTCAAACTCCATGCTGCGGTTATGACGGTATCGTCCCTGGCCCCACGTTCAAGTCACGTGGACTCGAGCCAATCATTGTGCGTCTTTACAACCACACGCACTACGAAACCTCCATGCACCTCCACGGTGGCCACAACCCATCACACTCTGACGGGTACCCGAACTTCTACGTTCTTCCCGGCCAAGCTCGTGACTACTACTACACCAACACGATCCCGTATCATCACGGTGTCCCAGATGTTGGCGAAGCACCTTCGACCATGTGGTATCACGATCACGGCATGGACGTGACAGCGCACACTTGCGTACTCGGCATGGCTGGATTCCATATTCAGATCGACGATTTCGAGCAAGGCTTGATCGATCGCAATGTTCTTCCGAGTGATCCTTACGATATCCCCGTGATGATCGCCGATAAACGTTTCAACTCCGATGGGACGATCTTCTTCGATCCACTCGATCACAATGGCTACCTAGGTGACGTCTACACGGTTAACGGGAAAGCACATCCCTACTTCCGAGTTCAACGACGCAAGTATCGATTCCGTTTCTTGAACGCATCGAACGCGCGACACATTGAACTCCGGCTCAGCGACGGGCGGCCATTTGTTGGACTTGCTAATGATAGTTGGCTCTTCCCTCATGCGATGGAACGTGATTCCATTCTCATGAGTCCTGCCAAGCGTGCAGACGTTGTAATCGACTTCAGCAAAGTCGACGCCAACGAACTGTATCTGGAAAACATCCTCCTGCAAAGCGATGGACGTGGCCCAGACGGTAAACTTCTGGATCGCGACACGCAGATTCCAGGCGTTGGACTCGTCAAATTCATCATCGAAGGCGATCCTGTTCCTGGTGATTGCAGCGTTGATGTCGGGACCGAACTTCGTGAGCACATTCCAATTTTGGAAAGTGAAATCGAAGCGACACGAGTCTTCGAATTCCACCGTCGTAAAGGTGCATGGCAGATCAACCAAGAGTTCTATGATGAATTCAAGTCGAATGCTTGCCCACGCGTTGGATCGGCGGAACGCTGGATCCTTCGCAACACCGCCGGTGGCTGGTGGCATCCGATCCACATTCACCTAGAATCTCACCAGATCCAGACGATCGATGGACAGGCACCGCCAGAAGAGTGGGCTTACAAGAGTGATGTCGCGATGCTCGGACCAAACACCGAGACCGAACTCTTCATGAAGTTCCGTACCTTTACCGGTCCGTTCGTGTTCCACTGTCACAACTTGGAGCATGAGGACATGAGAATGATGTTCGTCTTTGACCCAATCAAAGACGGTCCTAAATCGAACCAACCGCTTTCGGCTTATTATCCGTAAGCGAAAATTGATTTAAACATTACCTCTCAAAAAGGTACTCCCCTATGAAGTTAGCACTCCTAAAAAAAGCTAGCTACTGTGCCCTATCGCTGTCCATGCTTTGGACAGCGGGGTGTCAGCAGCAGCAGGCGGGACTGGGAAGCCAGGATTCCGCTATCCAAACAGAACTGGATAAGAAAAACGCAGCTCGAGTAGCTTCGCTCTCGACTGACACTTATGAAACTGTCATGAACGCTCGCGTTTCAGACCGTTTTCCTGACATTGATTTGATCGACCACCGCGGTCGTGACTTGCAGTTTTACACCGATCTCATCGAAGACCGGGCCGTCTGCATTGTGTACTTCTACACGCGATGCGTCGGTAGCTGCCCCATCACGACTCAGGTCGTCAAGAAACTGCGTAAAGACCTTGGCGAGGTATTTGGTGATGAACTTCTGTTCGTCTCCCTCACACTCGAGCCCGAAGTCGACTCGCCCGAAGAACTTCAGACCTACATGAAGATTCAAGGGATCGAGGATGATGAAAACCTGCCGGACTGGATCTATGCCACTGGTAATTTCGAAGAGTTAGACGCTCTAAGGAAAAACCTCGGAATTTACGATCTTGATCCCATCATTGACGCCGACAAAACCGAGCACGCTGCGATCTTAACGTTTGGTAACGACCGAACAGATCGCTGGGCCGCTCTTCCCGTGGGCATGGATTACGAGCAACTGAAATCAGCAATGATTCGCATCATGGGTAACAACCCAAGACAGCGTTTTGCATCGCGAGTTCAGTATCGTGAGGAAATGATGAAACGCTTCCAAGAAAGCGTTGCGAAGAACTAGGGGTGCGAAGCGACCGGTTCTCCCTGCTCTAGGGCGGGGAGAACCGTAGCGCTCGTCTTCTTTTCGGTCACCCGAATAAGGCAAGTTTCACACTGCCACGCCTTCTATCGACTGATCACTTCAACGCTGTATTCACAGCATCTTGACCGCCCAACACCGGCAAACTCAGAACGGTTGCATTTGGATCGACCAACAGTCTGGTGCCCGGTTCTGGATGCAATGTGAAATCCTTGTCGCTTGAAAAGATCATCAAGCCGATCTGCTGCCCAGCTGGTATGACCTGATCATCGGGCTGAAGGTCAAATTCAAGGTCGTAAAACTGACCTTTGACCAGTGGTTCACTTTCTCGAATCGACCGGTGGTTCTGTGGGTCGGCCCAGCCTCGGGTAATGATGTTGTCGGTAATCTTCGCATCTCGACGACCATTCCATGGCAGTGAAACCACCCATACTGACAGATTCACCGCCGGTTGATCACTTCCAACTCGCACCTTGATCTTCGGGGTACCGGAGAGGTGCAATGGTTTCTTCAATGTTGGCGTCACATAAAGTAGTCGGTGCTTCGTCCACTCTGCCTGTGCGAGCATATCACCGGAGAACGAATAATTATCGATGACGGTTTCAATCCCCTGACCCTCAACCGCTGCTAAAGATAATTGCCCCGAAGCGGGAGACCCGGACCGAGTAAAAAACTCGACCGGTGACGCATCAGGATGCGGGTACTCGGGGTAACTGGTGGGTTGATCCTGCGGCTTACCTTCTCGAACCACCCATGACTTTGGATCATCCTCAACACCATTTTCAACGCCGTGCAGGTAACGAGTGAACCAGCGATTCATCTGCTTCATTGGCGGAGGACCACCATGACCGCCTTGATGAAAGAAGGCTTGAAGTGGAATCCCTCTGCCTTTCAAAGCCTCGTAGATGCGAACGCTATGTTCGGGAACGACGTTCCAATCATTGAAGGCATGAGCCATTAACACCGCAGCCTTAACCGGTTCAAGATCATTCAAGTAATCACGCCCGGCCCAGAAATCGTTGTAATCACCTGTAACACGATCAAAATTCTGCAGCATCTCCTTATCACGGATTTCACAGTTACAGTGCTCACGCATCGCCTCGGGTCCACTATGGACGTAGTCATAGAGGTAATCGATGTCTTCCCCAACGAAGCCGCCGGGATGACGGATCAAGCCGTTAGACCTGTAGTAGTGATAGTATGATGTATTAGGTGCAATTGGGATGATTGCCTCAAGGCCTTGAACACCCGTGGTTGCCGCTGACAAACACAAAGTTCCGTTGAACGACGTCCCAGTCATCCCCACTTTGCCGGTACACCAATCGGCAAAAACGGGATCGCCGCCCTGAGGCAGCGTGAACCCTTTGGCTCGCCCACACAACCAGTCAACCACCGCCTTTGGAGCCAAGGATTCATTATCGCCTCCGATGGTCACGCAACCCTGGGAAAGCCCCGTTCCCGGTGATGAAGAATGGACAACCACGTAACCGCGAGGCACCCACTGTGCTTCATGTGATTTCGAAATGATCGGCCGCTTACCGGTACGTTGAATCGGAGGAAACGCTTTTCTTGGAGTTGGCTCCTGACCCAATTCTTGGCGGGGATTCCAAAAGTATTCTTCGGAGTTGACTCCAGTTCCGGCAAAGTAGGGACTGGTGCAATACACCACAGGTAGCCGCAGCCCATCGGTTTCGGTTTGCCTTGGTCGAGTCACACTGACATGCATTCGATCAAGCGACCCATCATCATCGGAATCAAATTCCGTCTCCACCCAAAGATCTTCACGGATCCAGTAGGCAGAATCCTCAAATCCTTTAACCACTTGAGCTTCGCCATCACGAAACACAGGAATGTCTTTGGATTGAGCAACCGCTTTGGAGAGTGAGCACAAACTGAGCGCAGCGAAGATACCACACAAGGAGAAGTATCGCCAAAGCCCATTCGCTCTAAATGGTTTCGAACAAAACTTTGCTCCATCAAGAGTTCGAGATCGCACCTTGAAAAACATCCACCCCACCCCATACGAAAAATGACGAGAATAAAAACAAGCTTTAAAAACACACACCTGAAACCACCCCAATCGAAATCATGATCAAAACCATCCCGTGTCAGTTACTCTGACGAACGCGTTTCTTACTCATCGTTAACATCACGGCGTGACTGATTCAAAGTTCCTTTCAGGCACAATACATCACTGACCTGACTGATAGACCGGCGGTTTCCAATCTGCCGGCAAACGGCCTTGGGGACGAACGCCAATTGATCCATCGGGTATCGGACAGTCTTCAGCTTTTAGCAAGGGTAAATCATCCGACAGATGTTTGATTTTGAAGTCCTTGTATTGGATTTTCATCGCCGGCCCAACATGAACTTGAACCGCCAGAACTCCCTCGAGTGATCGACCCTCAGGATCCAGATCAATCAGGTCTGCTGTCTGATGACCGTCGATCCAATGCTGGTGATGGTTACCTTGCACCAACACGCGATACTCGTGCCACTGATCAGGCTCGAATTCCTTTACGGGCATCTCATCAATGATCCACGATCGACCCTCTTCGTCAATGATCACCTTTTCTCCAGTGTGAGCCAGAATGCGTCGCCCACGTTCTTCGTAGAGCATCCCGTTGTAGTTTGGATTTTTAGCTACCACATCACATTGGTATCCGGTCACGATATCCAAACCTAGATCAGGACGACTGAGCCCACGATACTGAATCCCGCTATTACCCCCAGCGGTAACCTTCACTTTGACCTTCAGCTCAAAGTTCCGAACGGTTGAAAACTTCCAAGTCAAAAAGCGATTCATTTTAAGGGAACCATCGGTCGTCCCAGTCAACGCTCCATCCTCAACCGACCAATACTTGGTATCGCCAGTCCAGCCTTGGAGATTCCTCCCGTTGAACACTGAGACAAATCCGTCCTCATCTGCTCGGGCTCCAACCATTGCTGATGCCTGTGGATGAGGAGTGGTGGAAGCGTTGAAGGTGCCACTGAGAGGTTGTAGTGGACCACCTAACTCGGCGACGCGTTCATCGGTTCGCCGACGCATCTCAGCCAAGGTATCTACGTAGCGAGGATCAGCGACGAAGTTGATCAATTCATCAGGATCTGACTGAAGATCATGCAGGAATTCATGATTCTCGTTGTCCACATAACGCACGTACTTGAAACGATCATTTCGGATTCCCTCAAAAGCAGGAATCCGATTTCGCACAGCAAAGTGCTCGTGAAAAGAGTCGGTCCTCCAGTCGGAAGGCACCCCTTTGGAAACGATCGGTTTTAAACTTCGCCCCTGATAGCGATCGGGGACTTCCACTCCCGCCCAGTCGAGGATGGTAGCTGGTAGATCGAGATTCAGAGCAATTGCATCGGTGACCTGTCCACGATGGTTTTGATCGACCCTTGGGTCATAGATAATCATTGGAACCCGCAACGCATCATCATAGTGGGACCACTTACCAGCAAGTCCACGATTACCCATGTAATACCCGTTATCAGCTGAGTAGACGATGATCGTATTCTGATCCATTCCCGCCTCGCGAAGAGCTTCCATCACTCGGCCAATCGACTGATCAATACCGGTCACCATTCGGTAGTAAGCGCGGACGTTGGTCTGATATTTTTCTTCGGTATTCCAACGCCAGAAGTAACGTTCGCGATTGATTGTGGTTTTCAAGAAATCAGGTAACTCATCAAAAATTGCCTGATCTCCTAATCGCGGTGGCGGAATCGTGACATCCTCATACATGCCATCGGTTGTGCGAGGCCAGGGAAAATGCCCGATCCCTGGACGACGATCTCCATCCTCAGCATGACAAGCATTGAACCAGAGATTCAGTGCAAACGGCTTATCTTTTGGCTGCTTTTTGATGAACTCAATACCTCGGTCGACGATCAACTCTGTTTCGTGACGTAACGATCCGTCCGCCTGCTTCTTGTAAAACGGATTCCGACCAATCGCTTCAAACTCATCAAAGTGATCCTGCTGCCGATAGCCTTTTGGCATCTTTGCGTGCCACTTTCCAAAGAATCCCGTCCGGTAACCACTCTCACGGAGAAGATCGGTATAGAGTGTCGCAACTGCATCCGCCTGCGCAACATCATGATTTCCCGGGGTACCGTAAGTCCGTCCCGTTAAGCCACTGAGGACTGTGGTTCGACTGACCCAGCAAATGGAGTGGCTGACGAAGGCGTTTTGAAATCGAGTCCCCTCGCGTGCCAGCAGATCGATATTGGGGGTTTGCACGATCTCATTTCCGTAACAACCAATCGTGCTTGTTGTTTGATCGTCAGTGAAAAAGAAAATCACATTGGGCGGCTGATCGGCACTCGCAGCATCGCAAACGAGAAACCCCAACACGAGAAACGTCACGCGAAACAGATTCATCCAAATTCTCTTATGTAACCGACTATCAAACCACAGAGCCAAGGACTCAGTTGCCTAGACGCTTTTAGGAGCTTCTTTAAAAAGTTCTCACCCCAGCGCCCTGACTGAAAAGGTAAAACATATCACAAACAGACTGAGGTCGCCGAGGCGTTGCGACCAGAGAACATCGTCCGTTTCCCTAGCAGTCCGTATTCGGCAGATCCCATCATCAGTAGGTTGTGGCATGAAATCAGATCAGGATCACTCTCAAATGCTCAGTCGCAGGAAATTCCACTTACAACTGGCTGCGATCACAGGCAGCTGCAGCTTTTCCGGCAATTCGAGTAACGCGGAGGAAACGCACACCAATGGGGAAACTCGTGACACGGAAGCTTCACCTGAATCAGCGGATGCGGCGAAGCACCGACTCCTAAAACTGGGGCTCAATGCATTGGCTCGTTCACCATCGATGAGCTATTTTGCAGATGGCCATCGTGGTGCGGCATTAATTTCCGCTCACTACCTCTGTTCAGATTATGTGCATGACCCCGCCGCTCAAGCACGGATTGCTGAATTGCTCGACCTCAACTATAGCTCGACAAAGCTCTGCAGGGACTTTCCAAAAGAGAAGACCGATCCCGATGCGATTCAACGCATTGGAGAAGCCCTTGCCGCCCGCGGGGATACCTTGTTGCAGGTTGGCCATAATGCCATCTTTGCGATGCTCGCGATCAAAGCGTTTCGACTGGATCCCGAATCGGCGACTCATCAGAGGGTTGATGGAGTGTGTGAACTGATCAACAAGTTCACTCCTTGGCGAGACATCGCTCCCGACCCTGAGATTGATCCACCTTCGTTCTCTGATGAAGCGGCGATCTCACAATTCATCTTGACCGAGGCCAGTGAAGCAATCGACCGATTTGTCGGATTTGGGCAAGGTTTTTCGGGTCACATGATGACTTTTGGGCATGCCCTTGTGGAATTGGCGTCGATGGGAGATGAGCACTGGGCGGAGAGTTGCCGAACCGCTTTTTGTAAGTACGTTACGGTCACCCGACAGGGTCCGAGCAAGGAGGATCGGCGAATCAAAGACCATCTCGCGACGAAACTGCGTCCTGTAGATGCGAGTTACTGGCAGAAGCGACCAGATCGATCCGTCGGAATTGGACACGTCTTCAAATATCCATACGCTTATTACGACCTAGCGAAACGTGCGGGCGATTGCGAAATCGTTAAAACCATGGAAGCCAAAGCGTGGCATGTTTTCTAAACACCCACACTGACCACATGGATTTCAGCAACCCGTGATCGAAACGTCTTTCATTTCATCTTCATCTCTTTGCTTGATGCGAACTCAAATGCTGCGCGTAGCTTACCTCGCTTTTGCTGTCGGATCATTAATCCAACTCGCTGCCGCTCAAGCGAATCATCACCCACCTCATGTCGTTTTGATCCTCGCTGATGACTTAGCATGGTCCGACTTGGGCTGCTACGACCACCCCTGGCACGAGACTCCAAATCTTGATCGCTTGGCTAATTCGGGTATGCGATTCACCAACGCATACGCTTCAGCGCCGATCTGCTCGGCTTCGCGAGCGAGTTTACTAACCGGCAAGACAACTGCCCGATTGGGTTTTGAATTCGTTACCAAAAATGCTGCAGGATTTCAGTCGATCGATCAACCAACGCCACTGCTTGCTCCGCCGTTTCAACTCAACCTACAACTGAAACACCGAACCGTGGCAGAAGCACTCCATCCATGTGGATACAAATCTACCTTCGCTGGCAAATGGCACCTCAACGCCCACCATGGTGGGTATCTGGGATGGAGCCCAACACACGGCCCATCACGTCAAGGCTTCGAAGACACAATTGACGATTTTGGCTCGCACCCCTATGCATGGAAAAAAAACAAGCCGAGCACCAAGCATCAACCAGGGGAATTCCCCACAGACTCATTGATCCAAAAAATCTGCGAATCGATCGCTGCCACCACAGACGATTCCATGCGTTTCCATCTGGCCTCGCTCTACCATGTCCACACCCCCGTCAAAACGACTTGTGAGTGGCTGATTAAAAAATACGAAACGAAGATCCCGATTGGATCACCCGCGAGGGAAAGCCGCATCCGCTACGCGGCTTTCGTTGAAACACTCGATCACCATGTCGGGGAAATCCTTGCAGCCATTGATCGACGCCGTGGTAACAAAGAAACGCTAGTCCTGTTCACTTCAGATAATGGCGGGCACCCCGAATACACCGCAAACGGGCCCCTTCGCGGTTCAAAATGGAACCTCTACGAAGGCGGAATTCGCGTGCCGCTCATCGTGCGATGGCCCGAGCAAACTCGAAACGGGTCGATTTGCCACCAACCTGTTGTCGGTTACGACATCCTACCAACACTGATGGAAGTTTGCGGCCAACGCTCATCCACGGCCAAGATGGATTCAACCGTCGACGGGCAAAGCTTCGCTAGCTTTCTTCTTGGCACAAAGACGGAACATGAACGGAAAGACTCCGAACGAGAAATCATCTGGCATTTCCCGTACTACCACCCTGAAACGGGCTACGCCTCCTCAATCGATCAGATCGGGGTGAATGATTTCAAAGTCAGTAAAACACACCCCCACTCGGCAATTCGAGTCGGACGTTACAAATTACTCTGGTTCCCTGAGACGGATCGCGTTGAACTTTATGATCTGGAAGTTGACTCCTCTGAATCCACTGACCTCTCTGAACACCATCCTGAAGTGACCACTAGACTCGCAACTCGTTTGCATCAGTACCTCAGTGCCGTCGACGCACGAATGGCAACACCGAGCCGTCCGTAAGCATTAATTCGAAACCCACCGAAACCATTCCTTCGCGCTCACTTTGTCTTGTAACTTACAGTGTCTCGCTCGGCTCGCATCAACTCAAAAAAAGACAATCCCTTGACCCATCGATTCCTGATTACGTTTGCCATTTTCGTCGCAGTCTTGCAGTTCTGCCGAAACCCGCGCGTCTCTGCTGCGGAACCAGTCAATGTCATTTTCGATACGGACATTTCAGGGGATGTTGATGATGTCTTAGCGTTAGCAATGCTTCACACCTTAGCGGACCGTGGTGAGTGCATCATTCAGGCGATCACCATCTCAAAAATCAACCCGCTAACTGCTCCGTTTACCGATGCGGTCAACACCTTTTACGGGCGTCCCGACATTCCGATCGGCGTGACCAGGAATGCTCAAAGACGGGACAGCAAGTACCTACACCTGTGCAAGGAAGAAAGTCAAAACCGACTCACCTACCCTCACGACTTGATCAGTAGCGAAAGGGCACCGGATGCCGTCTCGATACTCAGGCGAACTCTTGCAGACGCGGCAGATCAATCGATGGTCATCATCCAAGTGGGACTCGCCTCCAACCTAGCCGATCTAGTTGAATCGCCTGAAGATTCGATTAGCCCACTAACCGGCAAACAACTAATTCGCCAAAAGGTGCGTCATGTGTCGGTGATGGCAGGCGCTTTTGAAGCGGTCAACGGAAACGACCATTACTTGGAAGCAAACGTCAAAAATGGCATCGATGCGATGCGGCGATTCTGTGACCAATGGCCGAATACCTGCCCTGTTGTTTGGAGCGACTTCAATATTGGTATTCGTGTTGCCTACCCACGCGAGAGCATTGCCAGAGATTTTGAATATGCAACCAACCACATTGTAAAAGAAGCGTACTTACTTCACAGCGGCCCGAATCACGACCGTCCATCATGGGATCTAACCAGCGTTCTCTATGCTGTTCGACCTGACGACCAATACTTTTCACTCAGCGACCGTGGAACGGTCCGCACTGAAAATGACGGATACACCCACTTCACTTCCAACGCCGATGGACGCGATCGGTTCCTCGTCATGAGTGATCAACAGGCGATTCGCGTTACCGAAGCTCTAAGGCAACTTGTCAGCCAACCGCCACAGGCGAGACAAGGACGTGACTAGAACGATGAAGAAATAAACGCTGGATGAAATCGTTCTCAACTTGATGTACCCTAATCCGGTTCGGTTGAGTATTTTCTGACGTTCACCACCGGCGTGACTCGCTTTTAACTTATGGAATCCTAAGACATGCTCCACACGTTGCTTACTGCAGCTCCTTTATCGAGAATTTGCTCCAAAGTGACTCATGCCATTGCGGCAGCTGCGGTAATAAGCAGCACAGGGCTCCACTGCTTTGCTGAGACGTTCAATCCTCAACGATTTGAAAAACACATTGTCGCAACGGATCTAGTTCAACCGATGGAACTCGCCATTGCGCCCGACCGAACCATTTTCTTGATCGAAATTAATGGCACCATCAAACACCTGAATCCTGAAACAGGTGAAAGCCAAACCATTGGCAAACTGGAAGTCACCACCGAGCAAGAGAACGGCTTAATCGGCCTAGCCCTGGATCCAAAATTTGAAAAGAACGGCTGGATTTACCTTCAATATTCACCACCTGATTTCTCGGGACAATACGTTAGTCGTTTCGACTTCAAGAACGGTAAGCTGGAACTTGAAAGTGAGAAGATTCTGTTCAAGTATGAGGAGCAACGACGCGAATGTTGCCACCATGCTGGTTCCTTGGAATTCGGCCCCGATGGAAACCTTTACATCGGAACGGGTGACAACACCAACCCGTTCAATGACTCTCAAGGCTATGCGCCGATCGACCAACGTGATAACCGTGGCCCATGGGACGCCCAAAGAACCTCAGCTAACACAAAAAACTACAACGGAAAAATCCTCAGAATTCACCCCGAAGCAGATGGCACCTACTCCATTCCCGATGGCAACCTGTTTCCCAAGGACGGGTCGATCGGTCACCCGGAAATCTATGTCATGGGCTGCAGGAACCCGTGGCGTATCAATGTCGATCCGAAAACCGGCTTTCTCTATTGGGGTGACGTCGGACCGGATGCTGGTCAGGACGGCCCACGTGGCTCACGTGGTTACGATGAAATCAATCAAGCGAGATCAGCCGGCAACTTTGGCTGGCCCTATTTTATCGGCAACAACTTCGCCTACCACATGGTGAATTTCACAACTGGTGAAATTGGATCGCAGCAAGACCCGCTGCACCCCGAGAACCTCTCAATCAACAATTCCGGCTCCAAAAATCTTCCACCGGCACAACCTGCGATGATCTACTACCCCGGTTCTTCTACCGAACTTTTCCCAGCGATTGGATCAGGTGGCAGAACTGCTTGCGCAGGCCCCGTCTACTACTTTGATGCAGAACGAAAAGCGGAGAATCAATTCCCAGAGTTCTACGATTCCACTCTTTTTGCTTTTGAGTGGTCAAGAAACATGATCTATGCGGTTCATCTAAATGATCAAGGTGATCTGGAAAGCGTCGAACGTTTCTTACCCGAGATGTCATTTATCCGCCCCATCGACCTTCAATTTGATACATCGGGCTCTCTCTACGTGATTGAGTATGGGGAGACATGGGGCGTCAATCCGGATGCCAAGTTGGTCCGCATCGACTACGTTCGCGGCAATCGATCCCCCAAAGCAGTTGCCAGCGCCGACCACAATGTGGGTCGTGAACCACTCACGGTTCAGCTGTCCGCAAAAGATTCATTTGATCGTGATGGAGACCAATTGGTTCACCACTGGACGGCAACTCGAAATGACATCGAAAACTCGCAACCCTTTGAACTGGGATCGGGAGATGTGGCGAACTACACATTCAGCGAACCGGGCGTCTATACCGTCAAGTTAGTCAGCATCGACAGCAATGGGGGTGAGGATTCAACCTCACTGCCAATCGTCGTGGGTAACGCTCGCCCCAAAATTGAATTTCTTACCCCACGGGACGGCGACTTCTTTGATCCCTCGAAACCAATCACCTACCGCATGACGGTAACGGACTTCGAAGATGGAACCAATGACCCCGCTCTTGCCGAGGAACAAGAACTTCAATTCATCGACAGCGCCGCAAGCTCTCGAATTAGCGTGGAAGCGATGCAGGCCAGCAACGAGTCCACAGAAAATGCGACGAGTGACCCAGGACTCGAGTTGATCCGAAAAAGTGATTGTCTGAATTGTCACGCGATCAACCGCCCGAGAGTTGGCCCGAGCTTCTTGCAAGTTGCCGACAAATACCGCAATGAACCGCATCAAATTGAGAAATCCGTGCAGCGGGTACTCAATGGATCAACCGGCGTTTGGGGAAAAGTCGGAATGCTACCCCACCTACAGCACACCCCCGCAGAGGTTTTAAGGATGGTTGAGTTTGTCTACTCCGTCACCGCGGATTCATCAAATCCAACGGCCGTAGGTTTCCGTAACGAGCTTGATGTCTCCAAGCTAAAAGGGGCAATTGAAATCGAAGCGACCTACGTTGACCTGGGACGAGACAATCTCCCCAAACTTGCAGGATCAACAAAAATCCTGCTACGGAATCGCCACATGCAAGCCGAAGCAGCTGATCAATTCCAAGGCACCCAACGTTTGGGCTCCGACAAAGCCGAAGGCAAGACATTCATGGGAGGAATCGAGCATGATGGCTACTTGAGATTCAATCGAATCTCACTGGACGACATCTCAAGCATTGATTTCAGTGTCACCAGTGCCGGAGCAGGCGGCACGATTGAAATAAGGCGAGACGCAGCGGACGGACCCATCCTTGGTTCGGCGAAAGTCGAAGTGAACGGATCGTGGGATGCTTTCCACACCATCAGTGCACCCCTTATAGCCTCCGACGGAAACACCGATCTCTACCTTGTCTTCAAGAACGAGAAAAACCGTGGGGGCCTGATGAATGTCGATTGGATTGAATTCCGGACCGAATAAGTTCACTCAGTCGGGAGGTAGTTGAGCGTGTAGTAGGCTTCGCTGTGTAGCAATGGCAAGCCTGTCTGGCTTCGCACACCCTCACTGTGCAGTTCATGCACATGGCCTTCCTGCAGTCCGTCGACAAACAATCTCACACTCTTTCCATCATCACCAGCAACCGCCTTGGTGATCGTGGGTTCAGTGTGATCAACCTCGGGAC
The DNA here is from genome assembly GCA_938045805.1 of uncultured Rubripirellula sp. GTDB lineage: Bacteria > Planctomycetota > Planctomycetia > Pirellulales > Pirellulaceae > Rubripirellula. The sequence goes on from CALIBL010000035.1 coordinate 265,730, forward strand.
TACCGTACGCCGATTGATAAATATAGGTGTAGGTAGTGATGGCGTAGGAAGCAGTGTCTTCGACAGTGATCGGATCAACGGCCTCAGTGAAGGTGAGTTCAAAGCCGTCAGGCTTAGCGCGCATCTCATGTATCTCGAATGGCACCTTCCCTGTCCAGTCCACGCGATCAATCGCAAAAGGTTTGCGACCTCGCGAACCCCAACCACGATTTGTACCACCCACAAACAGTTTTCCATTAGGCGTCAATTCAAGCCCAAGCGAACCACTGTTGAATCCCTCGAGGAAAGGAAAACACGCCCCTTGGTAATGACCTTGCACCTTCTCGAGGTAGCATCGCATCACCGTGCTGTACGACTGGTCCGTTACAAACATTTGGTTCTTGAACGGCCCAAACTCACCATTTGTGGTGTCACAAGCGATCCCCGCGGCAGACTTTCCCATTTTGTTGTAGGGAAAAAGAATGGCGGGCGGTTCATAGTGAGGCAATCTTTTAGCCTCAGTCATAAAACGGCTACCACTGGTGGGTTCCTCCGGTCGCGGACCAAGAAACGGTTCTGCCAACTTGTACCATTCAAAGCCACCTGGGTGCCCGACAAACTTCCCTTCGGGTAGGTGCTTCAATGCACAGGTACCATTCCAAGGACCCTGATTGTCCGTATAGAACATGTCACCGAGATGATTTGCACGAATCCCACCCGGTGATCGAACCCCACTACATGTGGGAATCATCTCACCTTCAGAGTTGATCCGCACGCACCATCCGCGATAAGGAACTGAACTACTGAAGGAACCAGTCAGACAAAGAACGACCCAGATGTCACCGTTCTTATCAAACTTCGATCCAAATGCATACTCGTGGTAATCTCCACTAATTCCCCAACCGTCATTGACCACTTCGAACTCATCTGCCAGGCCATCCCCATCGCTATCTCGCATTCGTGTCACGTCTGATCTCTGCGTGGTGTAAAGCCACCCATCCCGATATGCCAAGGTCAGCGTTTCATGCAAGCCGTGCGCAAACCGCTGAAACTGTGAAGCGGCAACCGTCGGTGAAAACGGATCATTGATCATCCATACCTCACCGCGTCGTGAACAGACAGCCATCTTACCATCGGGCATCATCTGAAATCCCGACGCTTCCAAAACCACACCCTCAGGAATCTCAAATGGAGTGATTGGGTAATAGTCGGCTTCGGTCGGTGCATCCTGTGAATGCACGAGTAACGATCCGGTGAAAACCATCAACGATAGGATCAAAGCAAAACGAAGCATGAGAATTGTCGTTTTAATTAGGAAATTGATTGAGAATTAGGAATTAATCGATAGCGATTCACGACGTTGCCACGGGTGAACCAATTAGTGAATTCGAACCCTTAATGGACTTCGAATTTAAAACAATTGACTACCAAACGATCTGCTGTTCAATGGTGGTCACTCCGTCCACAGGCACCAACAACTCGGACTGTCCGGCTGATTGGCGAATGAACGCCTCTGCACCGCTGGACTTCACCTCAATCAGCATCGAATCATTCAGACGATAGCGTCCCTCCGATTCAAGTTGCAGGTTACCCGCCGCGGCTCGATAAAACAGTTTTTCTCCTGCTGGAAGGTCCTTCGGCGTGATCTTCATTTCACGAGTGATTGACGAAGTGATTCTCCCCGCCACCGGAACAAATTTATCTTCGACTGAGGCTCCCGGCAGTTGATAACGGAACGTGGGACGCCCCAATTCATCGAGTCGATAGCCGAGGAATCGATAACCTCGCTCACGAGGTCCATCTGTGGGCCACGCTTGTTCGGCACTGGCGAGCGTCGCAACGGGTGAAACTTTCTCGAGTCCAACGGGGTTCCCACCAAGCGGCGTCTGATTGCCGGGTCCTCGACCAACCCAATGCTTACTCGCATCGATGAATCGATCCTGCCAAATCAACGCCAAAGAAAATTGATTCGCGTCCCAACAAAGATTCACTTTTTCAGGATATCCCACGGCGATACCTCGTGGCGAAACTCCCTCGATGAAGTTGCGATAAATGACAGGTCGTTCATCGGGCCTTAGCTCGATCATGCCGCCCGTGATTCCCTCCGGCACGCCGCCCTTATCGCCTTTGGACAAGAATGCCCACATCGCGGCGATCTGCTTGTGCTGATCACCACCATAAACATCCGTCACGGTACTTTTGCCTTCGGGATATCCGCTGGGCATCCTCGTGCCGGGTCGATAGATCGGTGGATTGGGAAGATAACGATGGAACCAATCTTCGCGAATGCGTTTGGTCATCGTATCGAGAGCAATGGCCTGAATCCCGGTCGCCTTGAAATTGCCGTAGGTATGACAGGCGACACAGCCAAGGCCTTTGGCTCCCACCATCTTACGTCCAAGAGTGACCTGTTGATTAGCCGGCTCATCCGTATCGACCAAGTCGGCGTCCGTTTTCATATCCAATTCTTTGAAGGCTGCAGCCAAACGCTTGGCCGATTCGGCGCCAAATCCCGGCATATGCGTCCTCATGTAGGGACGACTCTTGTTACCGCTGGAAATCACCTGCTCGATCCAATCTTCTCGCAACTTATCGCCAACTCCATCCAGCGGAGGCGGAAGCCTACCTTCGTCGCCCATTTCAGGGATCACACTGATGAAGAAGGGATTGCGCCCCGCTTCCACGCCGCCCCGCTCATCCCGCGCGTGACATGCGTAACAGTTTAGCGACGTCATTTCGTGAACCAGCGTTTGCTCTACGGATCGATCCGCGACCAACTCTTTTTCCTCTGAGACGGAGACAAACTGAGCGATCGCGCCAGACTGAACTGGATTCAAATCAAACACTGGGTTTGACGTACTCTCACCTCCACTGAGACACCCCTTACCGGACTCGCATTGATCCAGTGGAGGGGCCTTGAGAGTCGAAGCCACCAACTGACCCTGTTCGGTTCTCTGATGACATGCTGCACATCCGAGTGTCGAAAATAGCTCGCGTCCAATCGGAACAAGCTCCGGATTGAAAACAAACTGTTCGGGATCGGCCGGCTCATCATTAACAATTACCGCGGGCTCGATGGAAGCGTCACGGTTCATCACAAGTGCCTTATCGATCCCACCAGCTTTGATTCCCGGCCCAGCCCAATCAAGAGACAACTCTTGTTCGCCACCTTTCTCAAAGTAGTCGACTCGAAATTCGTGAACCCCAACACCCAGATTCAAACTGGCTTCTTTACCTGTATTGGGATGCACGCCATCGTTATCGATAACTTGCTTACCATCGAGGTAAAGACGGCTACCGTCATCGGATGAAAGCCGGAACGTGTAACGTCCCGCAGTTGTAATTGGAAGAAAACCATCAAACCTCAGAACAACCGACTCATCGCGTTTTCCGACACGAATATCCAAACCTTTAGACACACCGGTATCATCGGGCTCGCGGTCATCCAAATCTGGCAATTGATCGACATTCAAGTGGTAAGACTTAAAGCGCAGATTTGGCTCCTTTGGGAAATCTCGAGGTGATGTCACGACGACCGACTCATCGCCCGTAAGATACTGTGCGACGTGGCGCCAATTGTCGCCACCAAGATCCAAACGAGGCATTCGTCCCGATGCGCGAACGGCGAGGGGATCTTTTAGAAAAGCCTCCAAGCTACCCCGCGAATACTTCTCACCAAGATTAACCAATGGTACCGCACCCGGTGATTGATGTTCGCGTCCGTCCTGTGGTGCATGGCAAGCGAGACAACCGGACTCGTGAAACAGACGTTCTCCGGCTCGGAAGTCCGCTCGATTGGCAGAAGATGCAACCACATCCGTTCCAACCAAATAATTGGTTAGAGCGAGTGCCGCCGCGGTTCGCTCTTCCTCCGGCAAAGCACTCAACAGACTTGGCATTGTCGTTCCAGGCTTGACCGCATGCGGGTTAGCAATGAACTTCATCATCCATTCCGGCTTCACTCGCGTTCCAACACGGTCCAAACGTGGTGCCTGCTTCACCGAGATCAAGCGAGAAACAGACTCCGAAGCATCATGGCAGGCGACACAATTCAGATCACCCGCAAGCAGTCGACCGCCCTCAATGGGATTCTGCCCACTGGCGTGAAATCTCTCAAACGATGGAACAATGGGCCGCCTCGCTTCGGCTGCTAGGTCACGCGGCAACACCCAGATATTTCGAAATCGAACCGGATTACCGTGGTCTTGCAGGTAAATAGGGCCGTCCTCCGGACCTTCACCCACCGGCGCCGCGGTAGTTGACTTTGGTAGTTCGACATCTTGATGCACCACCACACCATTGAGTCGCACGGTGAGTTTTCCGTTCTGTACCTTCTTACCCTGATCGTCATATCGAGCAGCGGTAAAATCAACGTCGTAGGTCTGCCAAGTCAACGGGGGAAAACACATGTTTAAATCGGGATCACGAATCGAATAGATCCCACCTGCCTCGTTGTTTTTCCCTTCGAGACCAAAGGAATCAAGAATCTGCGTTTCGTAACGTCCCTGATGATAAAGCCCACTGTTGCCACGACCTTGGCCCCGTGCTTCAGGCATGTATGGAAGTCGAAACTCGAGGTGCATTGAGTAGTCGCCAAAAGTATCAAGACTCGTGCATCCTTGAATCAACAATCCGTCATCTGTGATCTTTGCACCTGGCTTCCAATGTTCCGCCAAAGATTCCTTGGAACCGTCAAACAAAACAACCGCGCCCGCCGGTGGCTTAGCATTGAGCGTCGAACTTTCGCGTTCCACTTTTTCAAATTGGTCAATCAAGGACTCGAGACCATCGGTGTCTACCTCGAAGACCTGTTTGTCTTTTCCGTTCCAGCCAGCTCCGGGCAACCCCCCCGTGTAAACCACGACACTGAAGTCACCGTCACCTAAAGCAATTGCCTGAAGCCCTCGAGTGGCATCACGATATTCACCTTGGAGCTGAAAGTCAGGATCAGAAGCCGCTTGTTCCGGTGTCACGAACACCTCGGCCTGTACCAATCGGACGACGAGCAAAACGGCAATTAGAGACGAAGTGACAAAGCGTTGCATATTGAAAGTAGGGATACGAGATAACGTTAGCAAAAAGAAACAAGAACAAAGGCGATGAAGCGGTTCACAAAATCATTGCGGCGTCGCTCACATTAACAAGGATCCATCTAACCATGACCGATTCACTGCCAATGATTGGTTGATGCTTCGCAATTTCACGACAAAGCATGCCACCGTGAAGTTGCAAAGTTTAACGCAGTGGAGGACCCAGCATTACAGATGACCTTCAAAAAAAAGGTGCATTTCGTCCACCATTTGATCAATCCAAGGCAGTCGGTTCCAGCAACCGTGCTTTCCGTCGGCAAATACCTTAACCTCGGTTTCGATCCCCAACGCGGTTAACTTATCTCGAGACGGCTGGTTTCGCTGCGGTAAATCGTGCTCCCCCACCAGAAACTGAATGGGGCAGGTGTCCGCATCAATCTGCTTGAATGCATCCGCATCTCCGTAGAGATTTGGAGCCTGATCAACCGTGGCTCTCAACCACCGATTCGCGTTGGATTGCTCTGGAGCGTTGCGGGAACGATCCGCAACGGAACCCGTTAGCATCTCCATCGGCCCGGCCATCACCACCGCCGCTTGCAAACGCGAACTTTCCTGCAAATCTCCAGCGCCGCCGAGGATTCGTGGATTCTTGCTACCCGATGCCATCAGGCCCACCAAATGACCGCCGGCAGACCCACCCACGGCACCAATCCTCGAGGGATCAAGTTGCAAGTCCTCAGCATTGGACCTCAGGTAACGGACCGCGGCAAAACAATCATGAATCGCCGCAGGGAAGGCCGCTTCATCCGCCAAGCGATACTCAATGGCCGCAACGACATAGCCTTTCTGAGCTAGACGAATTGAGAGTGCCTGGAATTTCGTTTTATCTCCCGAATGCCAACCGCCACCGTGAACCACAACCAAAGCCGGCCTAAGTTCTTGGGAAGCATTGACGAGAGGTGAGTAGATGTCTGCGAGTAGCTTGCGATTGCCTTCCTTCGCGTACACCACATTCCAATTTGCGAGCACCTCATCAGGTACTGAGGTGCTCGGAACTCCTTGAGGTACCTGCTTCGGCACACTAGAGACTGGTTCTAGATTGAGATTAGCGGGTCGAGGTGAACAGCCGCTCACTTTCATGCGTTGACGATAAAGCCCCCCCATACATGTCACATACAAAGAACGCATATCCGCGTCACCAAACGCACAGTTGATCGGCTTATTGGGACAAATGATTTTGTCAATCAATTCACCAGCAGGATTCCAGATCCAAATTGCATCGGGGCCCGCACAATAAACGTTTCCAGCTCGGTCAATGGCCATCCCGTCGGCACCACGCGCCGGACCCGAATCCATCTTCGCAAACAACTCACCGCTCTCAAGTTGCCCGGGTAATGAAACCTCGAAAGAAATGATCTCCTTGGGAACGAATGAAGCCACGTACAAACTAGTCCCATCAGGAGATAACGTGATGCCGTTCGGAGTATCAATATCAGATGCCGCAACGCTAACCTTTCCGGAAGGATCAACGTACAGCACTTCACCTCGAGCCGTCATGGTGATGAAAACACCACCCTCGTCGTCCACAACCAGATCATTGGGGCGATATGGCTTTGTATCAGCAGGAAGCTTTTCTGAAACGGTTCCAAAATGACAAGCGGTCTCTTTTCTCGCGCCATCAACATAAGCCAAGGATTGCTCGCCGTTATCCGATAGAAAAATGCGTCCGTGGTTGAAGAAACTGGCACTGATCCGACCAGCTCCCTCGATCAACACCTTCCACTGATCTGTTTTTGGCTGATAGCGAAAGACACGGTCTCCTTTGACATCCGGAACAATGAGTCCACTTCCATCCCAAGACGGGCCATCGGCAAGGCCAAAGTCGTCGCGAATCAGCTCCAGTTCACTTGACCGATCGACAGTGGTCTCTGAGGCGATACTCATCCCCGCGGCGGCGATCCATAGAATCATGGACGCAAATACTGGCAACGTAATTTTGTTGAGTCGCACCGTGTGAAGCCTAACAATGGATTCATTTCTGTGAGAGTAAAAAAACATCTGTCGCTCTGGTTTTCGAAAAAGCTTAAGCAAGTGAGTGGCCTTGAAAGTTGACGCCTTCACCTTGATACCTGCTGCCAACGTGCGACAAAGTCCGGTGAAGTCATTCTCTGGCACACAGACTAGCCGATTGGGAAACTGCGATTTGGCGGGTCAGGCTACCGATCAGGGTCATCCGAAAAAAAAGAAAAGTGACCAAAATAACTAATTGACATATCGTGACCTTACGATATATTGAGCATGTAGTCGTTGGGACAAAACAATCGAAGCAATCCTGCTTCGATTCTCCTTCGGCCTAACATATCGTCACTTCTCGATATTTCGACCCTTAGCAGGAGGCATGAATGGACACGCTTAGCTTTTTGGTTGGCGCGAGCCTAATCGGCCTGACCCTAGGACTAATCGGCTCCGGCGGCTCCGCGATCACCGTCCCTGTACTGGTCTATTTGGTTGGGCACGGGGGGAAGGTTTCGATTGCCGAGTCGATGGCGATTGTGGGGATCATTTCACTCGTTGCAGCGGTTCCCTACGGTCGCAAACATCAGATTGACTGGCACAGCGTGGTCTATTTTGGTGTTCCTGGCATGCTGGGAACCTACATCGGTTCTTGGCTCGGCGGCCTAGCTAACGAGTTGATTCAGCTCATGCTCTTCGGCTTCATCTTGCTGATTGCCGCCGCATCGATGTTGCGTCGGACACAAACTGTCGGAGATACGCAAAGCGAACAACCAACATTCCATGCACCGAGTCAATCAACCGAAAAAGAGGCGGCAAGCGCGATCGCTGAAAGCACTCCCACAGCACTGATACTTCTCGAGGGAATGGTTGTCGGATTGATCACAGGTTTTGTCGGAGTTGGTGGCGGATTTCTGATTGTGCCCGCACTGGTGATCCTTGGAAAACTCCCAATGCGGTTAGCCATCGGTACGAGTCTAGTAATCATTGCAGCAAAATCAGCCATTGGTTTTTGGAAGTACCAACATGACCTCATTCAGATCAATCTGTCGGTGGACCCCAATACGATCGCAATCTTTGCGTCGATTGGCATCTTGGGAAGCGTGGTCGGTCGCTTGATCAACACGCAGCTTAATCAAGCCAAACTCCAAACCCTCTTTGCCATCTTCCTGATTGCGATTGGCAGCCTTGTTATTGCAAAAGAAGGCCACAAACTCGTCAATCAAGTTAACAGTTCAACATTGACCGTAAACACTGTCCACAACAACATCAACAGCAAGGGAATCTAATCATGTTACTTAAATACTTTTATGACATATCGCTTGCTCATGCTTCCTACCTGGTTGGATGCCAACGATCCAAAACAGCAATCATTGTCGACCCAGGACGCGATGTTAAAACCTACCTTGACTACGCAAAAGGCGAAGGCCTTGTGATCTCGGCTGTCGCAGAAACACACATCCACGCCGACTATGTTTCAGGCGCAAGAGAATTAGCTGATCGTACCGGCGCTAAACTCTATGTCTCCGACGAAGGACCGACTGCCTGGAAGTACGAATACCTTGAAAACTACGATCATCAACGAGTTTTAGATGGCGATGAATTCAAAATCGGAAACCTCTTGTTTCAGGTGATTCACACACCAGGACACACACCTGAAAGCATCTCATTTCTATTGACCGATCAAGGTGGTGGTGCAGATGCACCGATGGGAATCTTCACTGGTGACTTCATTTTCGTCGGTTCCATTGGTCGCCCTGACCTACTCGAGGAAGCAGCGGGCTTGGCTGGAACGGCCGATTCCGGAGCTCGCGAACTCTATCGATCGGTGGAGAGATTCGCTGCTTTGCCCGACTACCTTCAGGTCTGGCCTGCACACGGCGCGGGCAGCGCGTGCGGAAAAGGACTCGGCGCGATCCCCTCTTCCACTGTTGGCTACGAGAAGAAATTCAATCCTGCCTTACATTTCACCGAAGAAGAATCTTTCGTCAATTACATCCTCGCGGACCAACCTGAAGCGCCCAAATACTTTGCCAATATGAAGCGGGTGAACAAGAAAGGACCAGAACTGCTGAAAAACTTACCACTACCTCAAAAGGCTCATCGCGAACAAATGATCGAATCGACTGACAAAGCATTCACGATCGACCTTTCAGCAGCCAGCGACTACCAGAAATCTCACTTACCCGGGTCGATCAACATCCCCCTTGAGATGCTTGCAGCGTGGGCAGGATGGATCCTGGATGAAAACACTCCTGTCTACTTACTCGGCGACGAATCACAATTCACGGAAGCGACAAGAATCCTGCATAAAATTGGAATTGATAACATCCAAGGCTACTTGTCGAAAAATGATCGGTCTCTAGCAAGCAACCTCCTACCGGCTTACAAGTCCATCACTCCGGAAACCCTTCAAGAGAAGCTGCATACTCAATCGGTTCAGCTCATCGATGTTCGATCAGATGCAGAGTGGAAAGAGGGAATCATCAGTGGTGCAGTGCATGACTTCCTGGGCCGACTCAATGAACACATTGATCAGTACGACATCGAGCAACCCATCGTCACTCAATGCCTTGGTGGTCCTCGCGCCGCGATCGCGGCAAGCCTTTTCCAACGTGCAGGATTTGAAACCTTTCACCTAACGGGCGGCTACAGCGCATGGAAATCGTTAAGCTATGAAACGGCAAAGCCTGAACAACCCGTCACAACCACCACTGCCGCGTAAACAAGTGATTTTTGAAAAAGAGCACAACCGGAGCGATTGCAAAGTGGGTAAGATTCGATGAAGACATCGGATCCTCGATTACACTAATATCCACCGGCATCGCCTCAGCAAAGACATCGTGTTCAGCCGTTAGACATTCTCCCTCTGCAGCATGCTCAACTCAATCTTCACTACACGAACGTTGGCGATTCTATTTGTATTGATTTGCACTCGTACGCTTGTTGCCCAACAACGAGATGAATCTCTCGCTGTTCTCGATCGTGACACTCCAAAAAATTTCGTCAATCATCACTGCGTCGCCTGCCATGATGATTCCAGTTCGAACCACGGAGTGGATTTACTCCACATCTCCAACCCGTCCAATGCTGCGTCTCGAGCGACGTGGGAGAAAGTGATTCGAAAAATCAGTGCGGGCCAAATGCCTCCCCCCGATGCAGACCAACCACCACCGGGGGTTTTAAAATCTGCGATCGATCAAATCACGACGATGATCGACCAGACCGCATCGGAACATCTTGAAGTAGGTCGAACCTCCACCTTCCGCCGGCTAACGCGGTATGAATATCAGAACGTGATTCGTGATTTGTTCGGAATCCAAGTGGATACGAATCGGTTTCTGCCCGCCGATGAAATTAGCCACGGATTTGATAATGTCACGGTGGGTGAACTCTCTCCCTCTCTCGTTCAACGTTATGTCGCCGCAGCGCAGCGGATCAGCCGCATGGTAATGCAAAGCAACGCTGGCGGAATCGATGCCAAAACCATCCGCACACCGCCTGACCAAACACAAGAGGAGCACGTTGATGGATTACCACTTGGGACACGGGGTGGTATCAACGTGCAGCATCACTTCTCAAGACCGGGAAAATATCAGTTCACGATACGGCTCACCCGGGACCGAAATGAGCATGTTGAGGGACTGCGAAAACCGCACGACATCGAACTATTAATCGATGGTTCCCTCGCAAAATCTTTCCGAGTTTACCCACCTCGAGGAGGCGGCGGTGACGAGGATGACTACACCAAACCATCTCACGAGAATGTTGACCAACATCTTGAAGCCACCCTCGCGATAGACGCCGGGACACATCGGGTCGGAGTCACCTTCATTAAATCGCCCTCCGCCCTCCTAGAAACCAAGCGTCAGCCTCTCGACGTCCACTACAACATGTATCGGCATCCGCGACTTGGCCCAGCAATCTTTGAAGTATCGATCACGGGACCACTAAGGGAGAAAGACTCAGAAACTGCCACCGACACAACCTCACGAAACCGGGTTCTCAACCCATGGCCCAAACAGCCATCCGAAGAGACAGCCTGCGCTGAGAAGATCCTTACGGATCTAATGGAGAAAGCACTAAGACGTCGTGTAACCGATGAAGATCGTAAAAAGGTCATGCTGAAATACCATACGGCTGCATCCGCAGGCGGCTTCGAAGCCGGAATCGAATTTGCAATCAGCTACCTGCTTATCCACCCTGATTTCCTTTTCCGCATCGAAAGGGATCCCGCAGAACTCGGCCCAGATCAAGCCTACACAATCAGCGATACAGAACTTGCGTCTAGACTTTCATTTTTTCTTTGGAGCAGTATTCCAGACACCACGCTGCTCCGACTAGCAGAAGAAAAGCAACTTCATCGAGCATCCGTTCTTAGAGCGCAGGTTCGCAGGATGCTCAGCGATCCAAAGTCCTCGGCGATTAGTGAGAACTTTGCAGATCAATGGCTCTACCTGCGAAACATCGACTCCCTGACTCCAGACGCGAGGCGATATCCTAATTTTGACAATAACCTTCGCGAGGCCTTTAAAAAAGAGACGCAGCTGTTCATTGCAGATCTGATTGAAAAGAACCTTCCACTGAACCAGCTCATCGATGCGGACTACACCTTTCTCAACGAAAGACTCGCCAAGCATTACGGGATCACCGGTGTTTTTGGAAGTCATTTTCGACAGGTTGAGTTGGCAGAGGCTGCTCGGCGAGGCGGCCTACTTCGTCACGGCAGTATCCTGAGTGTCACTTCGTATGCAAACAGAACCTCTCCGGTGCTCAGGGGCAAATGGGTACTTGAAAACCTGATTGGCACACCACCTCCCCCACCCCCGCCCGATGTCCCTGTTCTGGACGAAAATAGCTTGGTGAAAACCGCGAGCATCCGCGAGCAACTAACACAACACCGAGAATCTGAAGCTTGCGCGATTTGTCATCGATTGATTGACCCGATCGGCTTCGCGATGCAAAACTATGATGCACTTGGTCGATGGAGAGAACTCGACTCTGAAATACCTGTCGACTCCAGTGGCTCATTACCTGACGGAACCTTGGTGACCAATATTGAAGAATTAGAACGTGGGCTGCTTAGACACACCGACGTACTTGCAAGAACCCTCGCCGAAAAACTCACCACCTACGCGTTGGGACGTGGCATTCAAGCGACGGACGCCACGTACTTTCGAAAAATGATCGCCAACACCGAAAAAGATGGCTACCGAATCAGTTCGCTCATCGAAGAGATCGTCCTGAGTCCGCTATTCCGAATGAGAATGACAGAATCATGATGCGACGTAAATCAATCCCTCGGCGAACCTTCCTCCGAAGCGCCGGCGCCACCTTGGCTCTTCCTCTGCTCGATGCGATGGTACCGGCAATGACCGCTACTGCGGCAACCGCTGCCGCGCCACAACACCTCAGACGCATCGGCTATGTCTACATGCCAATGGGGTGTGACATCTCGCGTTGGACGCCACCAAACGCCAACGATCTCAAAGAGCTTTCTCCAATCCTAAAACCACTGCAATCAGTTAAGGATCAAGTGACTGCGATCAGCAATCTCGAATTAAAAAATGCCTACCCGGGAACACACGCGACATCCAATTCCTCTTTCCTAAGCGCGGCGGAAGCGAAACGAACCGAGAGCACCGACTACTTCCTCGGGACCACCGCTGACCAAATCGCCGCCCAGTCGATTGGAACAAAAACGCGTCTACCATCGCTCGAATTATCAATGGACCTGCTTCAGGTAGTGGGGCAGTGCGACAACGGTTACGCCTGCGTCTATCAAAACAACCTTTCTTGGTCATCTCCGACCACACCGCTTCCCTCCGAAGCTCACCCGCGACTTGTGTTTGAATCACTGTTCGGGGAAGGCGGGACGGCGCAACAGCGACGGCAGTCCCTTCTGCAGCGTGCCAGCCTTCTCGATGCGTTGAACGAGGAGATCCAATCGTTGAAACGATCTCTCGGACCACAGGACCGGCGCACAATCGACCAATACACTTCTTCTATTCGAGAAGTAGAGAGACAAATCCAGAAAGCAGAATCAGAAACACGGGAAACCACGGGAATCGATCTCGATCGCCCCAACGGCGTACCAGCCAGTTATCGTGAGCACGCAAGGTTGATGTTTGAACTTCAACGCTTAGCACTGCAAGGTGATATCACGCGTGTCATTACCTTTCAGCTTGCCCGAGAAACAAGCAACAGAAGCTACACTGAAATCGGAATCAACGAACCACACCACCCATTGACTCACCACGGTAACAACCCCGAAAAAATTGCCAAGGTTGCGAAAATCAACGAGTTCCATGTGTCACTCTTTGCGGAGTTCTTGGAAAAGCTAAAAGCAACTCCGGAGGGCGAAGGCAATCTGCTGGATCATTCGCTTTATCTCTACGGAAGTGGTATGGGTAATCCAAATGTACACGACCACACCAATCTACCTATCTTGGTCGCAGGTGGAGCGGCTGGGCGGATGCGTGGTGGACAGCACATTCAATTCGAAAACCCAACTCCACTGGCGAACCTTCATTTAACGCTCCTGAATAAAGTCGGTGCACGGTGCGAATCATTCGCTGATAGCCAAGGCCAAATCGATGATCTTTTTGAAGCAAGCTAGTGCGATCTCTTTTGCCTTTTTGATTGCGGCGTTTTCTCAATCCAGCACCCGAGAACTCGCGGCACAGCAACGATCTCAACTTGCTGATCTGATTCAAAAAGAGCAATACAGTCAGGCGGCTGCAGCACTCAAAGATGGTGCTGATGTTCATGCTGCGCAGGCAGATGGGATGACACCGTTACACTGGGCGGTTCAAAATCGAAATTCGCATTGGATCGAATCCCTTTTATCTGCGGGAGCCAACCCCAACGCAACAAACCGATACGAGGTTCCCGCTTTGTGGATTGCCTGCTGCGCCGGTGATGTTGACGCAGCACGCCAGCTTTTGCGAGCCGGCGCTAATCCCAAGCTCGGCTTGCGTGGCGGTGAAACCATGCTGATGACGGCAGCTCGCACCGGATCTCCAGAACTCCTTTCTGTCCTGATTGAGCACGGCGCCGAGGTCAATGCGACGGAAGTTTCCGGTCAGACCGCAATCATGTGGGCAGCCGCCGAAGGAAATACAGCAGCGGTGCACAAACTCCTTGAACTCAACGCGGACCCTCGTATTACGCTACCTTCCGGATTCAACGCATTCTTTTTTGCGGCACGCCAAGGAAAGATCGAAACCGTACTCAGGCTTCTCGAAGAAGGATTCGATATCAATGAATCCATGCGAGTGAAGCGCAAAGCCTCCAAGGGACCCGCACAGGGAACCACTGCACTGCTACTTGCAATCGAAAACGGACACTTTGAATTGGCGATCGAACTACTTGATCAAGGTGCTGACCCGAATGTAATTTCAACCGGCTACGCGCCGTTGCACGCCATCACGTGGGTTCGCAAACCCATTCGGGGTGATGGTGACCCGCCACCGGATATTACGGGGAAAGTTAGCAGTCTCGCGCTGGTGCGTGAACTTCTCAAACGTGGCGCAGACGTCAATATCCGACATAAAAAACAGTCGACTCGCCACAGCGGCTTGAGTCGCACCGATGCCACCCCCTGCATTTTGGCAGCCGAAAGTGGAGACTTACCCTTGTTAAAACTTCTGGTTGAATTTGGAGCAGACATACATCTGGTAAATCAAGATCACGTCACCCCGCTACTTGCCGCTACGGGAATCGGAGTCCTAAGCGACGGAGATGAGTCAGCTGGCACCGAAGAGGATGCAATTCAAACTGTCGAATACCTACTAAGCCTTGGTGCTCAGATCAATGACATCGATGATCAAGGCAAAACGGTGATGCACGGGGCGGCGTTCAAAAGCTGGCCGAGTCTAATCAGAAAACTCCACCATTGGGGCGCATCCAAAAACGTCTGGAATCAAGCAAACGAAGACGGTTGGACGCCATTGATGATCGCCCAAGGGAATCGCCCCGGAAACTTCCGGCCGTCACAAGTCACGATTGAGGCAATCGAAAAGATTTTGATGGTGGACCAAGTTCCACCCGAACTTTGATCTAATGAAACGGTGGGTTCGATTGAGTCTCGAGTCGACCCTCCTGATTTTTGCTTCCGTCTAACAAACTTAGATTCAATGCCAAACATGAACTCGGCGACGATCGCCTGCATCCTGATACTGTCCTCACTCTTGATCCTTGAAGGTCGCGACTGCATCGCCCAAGAGAAATCGCCCAACGCCATTGAGCCATCGTTGAATCTTCCACTTTGGGACCAATATGCGCCGGGAGAGAACACCAGAGACGCAGGTACCGCACTCGCAACTCGCAAAACTGACAATCCACTTATCACGCGAGTTGAGAAAATTACTTTCCCGACTCTCGACGTCTTTCCTGCTGAACAACCCAACGGGAAAGCAGTGTTGATCCTTCCGGGCGGTGGATTTCGTTACGTGGTAACCGACCTTGAAGGTTCGGAAGCGGCGAAATGGCTAAACGATCTCGGAATCACAGCTTTTGTCCTTCGTTATCGCACTAGCGAGTCGCGCGAAGAAGCGTGGAAACGTCCCCTACAGGATAGCCAACGAGCCATAAGGTTAATTCGAGCAAACGCGGATCGTTGGAAGATCAACCCTGAGCAGATTGGCCTGCTTGGGTTCTCTGCAGGTGGACAAGTCGCATCAATCCATCTGACGGCCAAGGATGCCTCATACCCCTCAGCGGACGCTATCGACCAACAATCTCATCGTCCAAATATCGGCATCCTGATTTATCCTTGGCGCATTTACGACGACGCCAAACAGCTTTTGATCTCGCCGATCGGGGTGGATTCAAACACACCTCCCACGTTCCTCGTTCACACACATGATGATGCCTCAACATCGCTCGGCGCCGTGATGTTCTATGCAGCCTTGAAGCAAAACAATATTCCGGCAGAACTACATGTCTACCAAAACGGTGGCCACGGTTACGGCACTCGCTCACGCCCAAATTCAGCGATCGGATCGTGGAAAGACCGGGGTACGGATTGGCTTCGAGTCAACGGATGGATTTCAACGCCCGTAACAACGGGTGTTGAATAAAGACCGCGTTTAGAAAAGGTTGCTCGCCATCAAACAATGATCAATTCCCTGACTGCGTCTCGATGCGAGCCGCTTCAGCTCCCGTTATTTCGATCAGATCGGGCCAATCGTAATGGCGAAGTACTCCGTGTACGGCGGAGTTTAAAACGCCTGTCGGAGCATGCAGGCCAACCACGTCAGACCATGATGCGGGCAACTCACTGAGCGTGATCTCGTCTACATGCCCCCCCGCTATGACTCCTGCATGCAACGCAACCAAAGTGGATAAGTTCGACGCCGAGATCGCGACGGAAACCTCTTGATCAGCCACCGCCTCGGAAAGAGCCCCCCTTTCGGTTAGCAACTTGATCACTGCCAAAACATCGCGAGTTTGCAGACCCACCATCGAATCACCGAGAAGATACGCTAAGTAATAAGTTTTCCAATCAGTGAGTATCGGGTCGGCTGGTGTCTCAACGGTTTTTCCTTGCCCCGCCAGATCCAAAAGAACAACATTCTTACCTTTGTCTAACAAATCCTGAACTTCGTCGGTAAGACTGGCAGCGGCGTTCATCCCTTTGTCGTGAAGTACAATTGTCCAATTCGATGTGGGTTTTTCACATCGGAGAATCGCAGTTGGAACCTGTCGGGTGCCACAAACCACCAGACCACATTCGACTTGATGCTTTCGCCAATTAACAGCGCCCCGCGAAAGCCACTTTGGGGAAGCAACTTGGCTCCAATTCACACCTAAAACATCACTCACCAGCTTGCGTTTTTCTTCTGAGTCCATCGCCGACCACTTCACCGATCGCTGCTCAGAGAGTACTTCACTGATCTCTCGATTCATGTCAATCACGGATCGTTCACGAGGCAGACTCGTCAAGACCTGACCGCTGGCGGTACAAAGGAGCGAAGCGGCATCCTGCAACTCGAGTTCAATCGGATCAACCGGTTCGTCAACACCAAGTAACCAACGCTTCATCCAATGTGTGATTGTCGCGAGTCCTTCTGGCTGAACCCCATGCGGTCCTTCGATCTCCACCAGATCCACCCGCTCCGAAAAACCAAGCCGACCATAGAATTGTTTTGCTTGACGAAAATTCAACCAGCTTCCGTCGATATCAAAGAAGTCTTGGGTGGTCGAACTGATTAACGTCGGTTTGGGTGCACGCATCAAGACATAATCTGGTTGGTCTAAGCCAACTTTTAGCTGACCGAATAGATTTTGTTCGGCATCCTGCGGCCCGATGGTTTCTATCAGCTTTTTGAAAGTGGTTAAGTAGCATGCCGGTGCAGCGCATGCGACACGTGAATCGAGAGCCATGACGTAACTGGTTAAAGTCCCACCCCCCGAGCACCCGGTGTAACCGATTTTCTCTGCATCAATTTCAGGTCGAGATACCAGATAATCAATCGCTCGCATGCCATCCCAAACTCGATAGGTTGCTGTACTTTTACCAACTAAGGTGGAGCCAATCCCCAGTAACAAATGCTCGGTAGTTGTTCCCCCATAGGCAACTTCTCCGTCGTCTTCGAGGATCTGTGATCGCTCACCCTGCCCGATCGGATCGAACACTAATGCAGCCATTCCATGAATCGCAAACATGGCACCGAAACGCTGGTTGTAATCTGCGGTTTTCGCGGTCCTACTATGTCCGCTTGAAACTGCAATTCCCGGCACCCTTGATTTACTACTCGCGTGCTGAGGCAAATAAAAATTTGCAGTGATGCGATGATTAGGGAGACTATCAAAAATCACTTTCTCGATTCTGTATTGCCTCGTCTCGATCATGCCGACCACACGTGAATTCAGCGGTCCGGCTTCTGGTAAACCGCCAAGACTTTCCATCATCCGGTGTTGCTGAAGTTCTTGGTAAGACTTGATCGCCTGAGGTTCTTTGATTTTGGATAACGCATGGTCGCGTGCATCGAGTGCTTGAAAAGCACGTGCTTGCAATTCGGCATACAGATTTGCGGCTTGCAAATCGTCAGCGGACAAAAACGAGTTGATGCTTTGAGCGTGAAGAGTCGAAAAGCCTGTTAGAAGTTGAATAAAAAGAAGCAACCGTATCACGGAGTAGATTCCTGTCCTTCGGCGAGAGTGTCTGACTGTAATGGATTCAACGTTTAGTGGTTTTTTCATCACAAAACTTCTTTTTGTAGCGTTGCGTAGGATGCTTTTCGCGACGCGTATCATGAATCTTAGACGTTCTTTATTGAACCTTTTTAAACCATGACCGCATCATCTCTCCTTCACGGCAATACCAGTCAAAAAGAGTGCGGACATCAAAACCAAGATTGAAATGCTTAACTCCCATATCAATGTAGGTTTTGGCGTCGGAAGAGTCGATTAATTCGACGCGTGCGGCAACTTCGTACTGCTGTGCCTTCTCAAGTAGCAATCTCTCCGCCGCCTGCACATCAGGATGATTAAACTGCCCCGTCAAACCGATGCTATTGGCGTAATCTGCTGGTCCAAATTGCACCATATCGACTCCAGGAACGGAAAGGATCTGATCAAGCTGCTCGAAAGCTTCACGCTTCTCGATCATCAAAACGATCACGATTTGATCCAATGCGTTCGCCCAATCCTCAGTGCCAGCATCCAAAAGATTGGCTCGCTGCAGATTCACTCCGTGCAACCCACCTGATATGGGACGCTCACTTCGCACGGCCTGGATACATTCATTGACATCCTCAACGCTTCGAATATCAGCGAATAAAACACTCTGAAAACCGGAACCGATGGCACGCACTGCCGCGTGAGTCCGCGACTCCTGCTCGACTTTGATCATGCCGGTCAAATGATCGAACAGCTCAATCGCTCTCCCCATTTCTTCCAAGGCTCGATGGTCGTAAGGTGCATACTCAGCGCTGAACTCCACGTAGTCAAACATGCCGCTACGTCCAATCAATTCAATTACCGTCGGCCACGAGGATAAAATCCGAGTACCGAGAGTAGGTCGCCCCGCAGAAAGCAGGTGACGAAGCTGGTTCTCTCTCACTTCGTTTAACTCCAGAAAAGAAAAACCGATTGCAGCAGGTGGTTTCGGCGATAAACTCCCATCACTCTCACACTCTTACATTACAGATCAACAAAACGCCGCTTATCATACGGCACACCCGAGCCGATTGAGCCGGCTAACCGGTGTGTATTCTAGGAATAATTACTGTGAATCCTTTTCGGCGGGGAAATACCCTTTCGACTAGAATGTCCATAACAAGAGTGATGCTTTTTCGTACGTCCTGCGCACCGTTGCATCGACGCAAACCTGATATCGCCACATTATTTGTAGCCACGGCAGAACGCGTGAACCGATCGATAATATCCTGTCTCCCTATTTGCCTGTTGATTCCAACTTTCCTCAGCCCCGCAAGTTGCAATGCGGATGACGGCGAGACGAGTCTCTATCTCGAGCAAGTGCAGCCACTCTTTGCGGAACATTGTCTCCAATGTCATGGCCAGGATGAAAACACCCGCGAAGGCGGTCTCCGCCTAGATCGGCGGCAAGCGGCCTTAGAAGGGGGAGATTCTGGAATCCCAACCATCGTCCCGAATGAACCGGACCGTAGTGAATTGATCCGCCGACTAACGACGGATGATGAATCTGAGCGGATGCCTCCGAGCCCAGAACATCCAAGGTTATCGGGCGAAGAGATCAACCTACTGAGCACATGGATTGAAGACGGCGCGAAGTATGAAACCCATTGGTCGTTTGTCCCCCCTGAAAAAGTCTCTGTTGCTGAAAATGATCACGACGGATCGCCGGCACATCCCATCGATCAATTGGTCGGCAAAGTTCAAGAACTTGCCGGCTTTGGTCATGCGCCCGCGGCAAACGACCACACGCTTTGCCGACGCCTTTACCTTGACACCATCGGACTTCCACCAACGCCGGAGCAACTCACTCGCTTCAAAGAAGTTGGCATTGATGAAACCTTGAACGAGCTGCTGAGCAGTCCTCGCTACGGCGAAAAATGGGCCCGTCACTGGATGGACGCTGCTCGCTATTCCGATACCAATGGATACGAAAAAGACCTGAAGCGGGAGCAATGGATCTGGAGGGAATGGTTGATCAATGCGATTAACGACGATCTGCCTTTTGATGAATTCATCATTCAGCAGATTGCGGGTGACTTGCTACCCGATGGCGATCAAGACACCCTCGTTGCAACTGGATTCCTTCGCAATAGCATGATCAATGAAGAAGGAGCAATCATTCCGGAACAATTCCGAATGGTGGAGATGTTTGATCGAATTGATTGCATCGGAAAAGCAGTACTCGGCATGACCACTCAGTGCGCGCAATGCCACAGTCACAAGTATGACCCGATCAGCATGACCGAATACTATGGCTTATTCGCTTTTCTGAATAACAGCTACGAAGCTCAAAGCTGGATCTACACGGACCAACAGCTGGCGACCATCGACCAAATCAAGAGTGAAACTCAGGAACAGGAAAACCAGATCAAATCCCGAATCACTGATTGGCAGCAACAAGTCAAATCTTTCGAGACTCAAACCAAAACGCAACTAGCGAATTGGAGGCCCGTTCGTTTTCATGACATGAACAGCGTTAGCGGCCTGAACCATCCAGTCCATGAAGCGGACGACCTTTCAATCCTGATGCTTGGTCACACAAGTGCGGATGTGTACCTCATCGGAAAACCATCCATCAACACCGAAATCACTGGGGTTCAACTTGAGATCCTGACACATTCGGACCTTCCCTTCACTGGTCCTGGTAGAAACTCCATCGGCTCATGGGCGATCAGAGAGATCGAAGTCCTCCATCGTGACACACCAACGGGCGAATGGAAAAAACTGAAGTTGACCAATGCAACTGCTGATTACTCTTCGGAAGATGAGCAACAGGAAGATGGAAAGAAAGCCGTTGGTCCGGTGAAATACTTGATCGATGGCAATGACCAAACACAGTGGAAATCTGACCGAGGCGTTGGGCAGCGCAACGCCTCCTCGGTAGCTGTGGTTCAGCTTGAAGAACCAATCAAACTACCGGAGCAGGGTGAAATCAAAGTGGTGATGCGAATGAGCGACATGGTCGGCTGCTGCCGCATCAGCCTCACTTCGGATCCCGCTCCAAAGGCTCCCGCAGTCGGTCATGACGCGGTGCTAGCCATGAACAAAGATCCTGGCGAACGTACTCTCAACGAAGTATCAGATGTCTTTTCAGCATGGCGTCTACAGAGCCCTCTGGCAGAAAAAGAAAACGGCAAAATCCTTGAAGCGTTAAAAACATTCCCAAACGCGAGAACCTCCGTACTCCATCTCCAAGAACGATCCGAATCCAAACAACGAATCACTCATCGCCTTGACCGAGGCAATTGGGACTCGCCAAGAGAAGCCATCGAGCCTCACGTTCCAAGTTTCCTACACCCGATGGAGCAAAACGAAGCTGAACCGGATCGCCTACGATTTGCTCGATGGCTAACCCATTCACGATCGCCGCTTACCGCTCGCGTGATGGTGAATCGAATCTGGCAACAGATCTTTGGTAATGGCCTAGTTGAGACCAGCGAAGACCTGGGAATGAGAACCAGACCGCCGCTGCAGCAAGCATTGCTTGACTGGCTCGCTGTCGATTTAATGGAACACAATTGGAGTCGCAAACATCTGCTGAAAAGAATCCTAACGAGCAAGACCTATCAGCAAGAATCAAAAATTAGCACCGAAGCCTACGAGAAAGATCCCACAAATACCTACTTGGCGCGTGGTCCTCGATTTCGCGCGGATGCTGAGGTGATTCGCGACATTGCACTGAGCGTATCAGGCTTAATTCATCATCAAACCGGAGGCCCGTCGGTCATCCCACCCGTCCCCCAAAACGTCCTCGACTACAACTACGTCTATCCGAGTTACTGGAAACCAGCAACCGGACCCGACCGATATCGCCGCGCCGTCTACAGCTTTCGGAAGCGATCGATGCCTGACCCCTCCATGTCGAGTTTAGATGCGCCCAATGCAGACACGGCCTGCGTGCGTCGAGTTCGATCCAATACGCCGCTCGCTGCACTCACAACACTGAACGAGACCATCTTCATCGAAGCTTCCCGCGCTCTGGCACTTCGCATTTTACGAGAATCTCCCGCTAACGACGAAGACCGCATTCGACACGCCTACCTGCTTTGTGTCTCGCGTCGGCCAACCGAACAAGAAGAGCAAAGCGTCATGCGATTACTGAGTGCTCAGCGGACGCGAGTCGCTGAGGGCTGGCTCAATCCTCGCATGATCACCACCGGAAACGCGGACCAACTTCCCGAGCTGCCAAAAGATGCAACACCCCAAGATGCGGCAGCTTGGACCTTCGCCGCACGGGTACTGCTCAACCTTGATGAGACCATTTCAAAAAACTAATCGATAGATATGCATTCAGATCATCAAAATCAAGCCGCTCTCAACACGAAGCGCCGATGCTTTTTCCAGCAATGCGGGCTTGGTGTTGCAGGCATTGCTGCTGGCTCGTTGCTGCATCATGACGGATTCAAGTTGCCAACCTCATACGCGGATGCAGCAACCCAGCGGGACGACTCTAGGCCGTTGGCTCCCAAGAAGCCTCATTTCACTCCAAAAGCGAAGCGTGTCATCTATCTCTTTCACGCCGGGGCACCAAGCCAGCTTGAATTGTTCGACTATAAACCGGAACTTGCAAAACGTGACGGCCAATTACCGCCAGCTGAGTTGCTAGAGAACTATCGTGCCGCTTTCATCGATCCCCGATCAGCATTACTGGGACCCAAGTACAATTTTGCTCCGCAAGGTGAATGCGGCATGGTTCTTAGTGAACTATTGCCTCACACCTCAAAGATCGCAGACGACATCTGCCTGATTCGCTCCATGCACACCGAAGCGGTAAACCATGCTCCGGGGCAAATCATGAT
Organism: uncultured Rubripirellula sp.; assembly: GCA_938045805.1. Classification (GTDB taxonomy): domain Bacteria; phylum Planctomycetota; class Planctomycetia; order Pirellulales; family Pirellulaceae; genus Rubripirellula. Next base: position 288,717 of record CALIBL010000035.1, read on the forward strand.
GAATACCGGATCGCAACAATTCGGTCGTCCTAGTTTTGGTTCTTGGACTCTTTACGGGTTAGGCAACGAAGCTGAAAACCTTCCTGGTTTTGTTGTCCTCACATCGGCAAAAGGAACCAGTGGTGGAGCAAGTAACTACGGTTGCGGATTTCTACCGACCATGTATGGCGGTACACCTTTTCGTAGTGTTGGCGATCCCGTCCTCTACCTGTCGAATCCCCCGGGAATGGATCGAACCTCTCAGCGGCAAAGCTTGGATGCACTGCGTGAACTCAACGCATCATCGGCCAATTTTTTCGGGGATCCGGAGATCTCATCCAGAATCCAGAGCTACGAACTTGCATACCAATTACAAGCGAGTGCACCGGAACTGATGGATTTAAGCCAAGAACCAAAAGAAGTTTTGGATCAATACGGCATCAAGGATCCTAACGAAGCTAGTTATGCAAAGAACTGCCTCTTAGCAAGGCGTCTCATTGAACGAGACGTGCGTTTCGTTCAACTATTCCATGAAGCGTGGGATCAACACGGGAACCTTAAAGCAGCCATCAAGAAAAACACCGAGGAAACAGACAAAGCCAGCGCAGCACTCGTCACTGACCTGAAGCGACGGGGTCTTCTAGACGACACACTCGTGGTTTGGGGCGGCGAGTTCGGCAGAACCCCAATGGTGCAAGGAGGAAATGATGGGCGAGATCATCACAATCGATCCTACAGCATATGGATCGCGGGAGGTGGAATTCGCTCAGGCCACGTCCATGGCGAAACCGATGAACTCGGTTTCAACGTCTCGAAGGATCCAGTCCACGTACACGACCTCAATGCGACACTTCTTCATCTACTCGGGATGGATCATGAAAAACTGACCTACCGGTTTCAGGGTCGTGATTTTCGACTGACGGATGTCCATGGTGAAGTGGTACAAGCAATCCTAGCTTGATAAAAAAACCGCGACAACAAATCGAGATTGTCGCCGCGGCCTTCTGAATGAATTACCTTTAGGAGGGACTACCGCTTCGATGTTGTAGCTGCTTCGGCTTTACGCATTTCGTACTGAACTTTCCGTTCAACGATCTGATCGATGCGTGCTGAGTCGACCACAAAGAACTGAGGGTCGTCAATCACGAAGGGTGTGGACCAAGTTCGGCCATCATTACGATTGCATATGTTAAAGAAAAAAGAGGTCACGCGTTCGGCTTCATAACCGTACGGGAATTGACTGACCATTAGGTCTTTTGACGTCAGATCTTCCACGCCTTGTCGGGCGAAATAATGGATTTTGCCATCAGCGCTCACCGACATTCCAAAGGTCCACCAACCGAACTGCTCGGCCGGTATTTCCTTGACGGGAAAGTCATGTCCAAGCGAGTTTGCCCGCACCTTCAGCAGAACCGAATCCTTATCAATCCCACGGGAGGTCTTACTGCGAAAATGCACCCATATCCCAGGCCAGTAAGGCTCATTCTGCATCGAGGTTCCAATTGAGAAGAGCCCCTGACGCGGCTTTTCAGCTGTCGTTCGCACACCCAGTCGCATACCGAAATGTGGCCCGGTTCGGTCTTCCCAAACATCGGGATGGGGAAGATAAAGTCGCACGACGCAGTTCGGCATCTCGCTCGCTCGGATTGATGACCCAATGCGAGTGGAAACATTAAGAATCAGGTCATCTTGCTGCACATCAAACGACTGTTCACCGGGAACACCGGAGTGCATCGTGGTGATCTGAAGTGCGTGCTCGCTACCGGCTAAACCTCCGGGTGGCGTGGGAATGATCATCAGAGAATCTGGCTGCCCTCGTTCGGGACCCTCAGACCATCGGCGATTGGTCGAATAGGCCATCGGTCCATAGGTGCGTTCATTTTGCTCCCGAGAACTCTTTGGCATGTTATGCACAAATTTCCACTCAGGATCTTCGAACGTGTCACCGACGTACACAATCTGCGTCCCCGAACCCGGAATTGGAATTGGGGCGGGAGCAGTTACCTGACTTCGCAAATAAGGACTTGTCTGTGCACGAACCGAGGCGACGGGAATCATCGCCAGAGCGGTGACGATAAGTAAACACACCTTGAATCGAAAACGTGGCAGAAACATTGGATCAAATATCTTTAGAGGGAGGGGCGGTCACCATCAAACCGGCACGTTTTAGAGATCGGATAAAAGAAGGATCCAATTCACCCGTGGTGAACACTCACCCAACTGATTCCGTTGGCGGCAAAACTACACTCGACCCATCCGTCAAAACCGGCACTCCACAATCTTGTCAATCACCCCACACCGCAAAGCTGGAATAATCGTGCGGCCAATGATGAATTGACTCTTCCGAGAAATCACGATTCAACGAAATCTGCTCCACAGCAATACGCTAGATTGCGAGGCTTACCCCGCACCGTGCAGCTATCGGCCTATAATGAGGCGTCAGAGACTTGAAAGAAACTGCTCTGACTCTCGATACGTGATCTAGACCATGGCGGAGCTTGCGTGTCATCGCAGCCCTCTTTAAGCGACGATCAACACAACGGAATGAACCGATGAGAAATCACAACTGCCAAAACTTCCTTAAATTGCTCGTTTTGGTCGGTATCGTGTTGGCGTTTTCTTCACCATCAACGGCTGAAGATTGGCCAGCCTGGAGAGGGCCACGTGGAGATGGCACAATCCATGACCAAGTACCAACCAAATGGAATGGCATCACGGGTGAAAACGTTCAATGGAAATCCGCGATTCCCGGTAACGGACACTCAAGTCCTATCGTCTGGAAAGATTCAATCTTGGTTACCGCCTGCTTGGATGGATCAGCCCAGCGACAACTGATTCGCCTCGATCGAAAGGATGGTCACATTGTCTGGCAAAACACTGTCATTGAATCGCGACTTGAAGCCAAACATGCATTGAACAGCTTCGCCTCAGGAACTCCCGCAACGGATGGCGAATACATCTACGTGAGCTTCTTAGAAGTCGGTGACGAGCAAGTGCTCGCTCCGAATGTTGGGAGTGAGCGTTGGATCTATCCAGGCAAGATGGTGGTGGCAGCGTATGACTTCGATGGCAATCAGATCTGGATTAAACGGGTTGGCCCTTTTGTCTCGGCTCATGGATTCTGCAGCAATCCTGTCCTTTACAAAGATTTAGTCATTTTGAACGGTGATCATGACGGTGACTCCTACCTTATCGCTCTTGATCGTCGAGACGGGAGTACCGTTTGGCAGCAACCGCGGCGGCACCGAACTCGCTCCTACTGCACGCCAATCATTCGGACGATCGAGGGTCAGGACCAATTGGTTCTATCGGGGAGTTTGTGCTTAGCCGCCTTTGACCCGTCCAACGGTTCACCGCTCTGGAATGTGGAAGGCCCAACGGAACAATTCGTCGCATCCATGGTTGATGATGGGAAGGATTTTTTTGTGGTCGGAGGATTTCCGACCTATCATGTCATGGCAGTGAACCCGAAAGGCCGCGGTGACGTGACTGACACGCATATTCGATGGCACGAAACTAACGTTCGTTGTTATGTTCCTTCCCCAGTCGTGGTCAAAAACTTCTTGGTCGTCGCTGACGATCGTGGCACGGCCAACTGCTTCGACACTCAGAGCGGAGAACGCTATTGGCAAACTCGAATGGGTCGACATTACAGCGGATCTCTCGTTTGCAACAGCACTCTCGCTTTTCTTACCGACGATGACGGAGTAACCAAAGTGATTCGCGTTGCGAAAGAAGCCGAGGTTGTTCAAGAGAACGAGTTAGGAGAAAGGATCTTTTCGTCGCCCGCAGCCAGCGATGGCCAGCTATTTTTGAGAGGTGAAAAGCATCTCTATTGCATCGGTTCAATGACAGTAGAGACAAAACAATAGATCACCCGCAGCCCAAAGATTAGAACTTCTCATTGTCGATCACCTCGCGCCCGCTACGAGTCCCAAGTGCATGCCACACCGTCCGGTCGATCGAGTCAGTAATCGCACGAACGGATCCGTCAACTAAAGCCGACTGCACCATGCCGACATGATGGCTCCGAGATGTGATCATGGCGTAAGTGGGTCGGCCAGCAATCCCATTTTTACCTTCCTGCCAAGAGTTGTAATCCATCTCCTCGTAAACTACGCCATTGCGTTCGTAACGAACCTTTTGATTCGGAGTGAGAGTGACGGTGATCCCCGTATGATGCACTCTTCCATCTGGCCATTCGGTGTGCCCCGTCTCTTTGAATTGCGATCCACTAGCAACGATCGCCTCGGCCTCTTCAATCGTCTGTGGCATCACCGTAGTGACTGGTCCACCGTTACGGGTGTACGGCGTCCAGGCTTTCACCTCACTTACCAATAGCGTATTGGCAGCACCATCTAAACAGTCTCGGAAGCTCAAAAAAGCATTTGGATGGAACATCCCATCTCCGCCCTTTCGACGCTGCGGATCATAAACGAACCAGGTCCCAAAATTGAAACCGTAATTGGTTGGATAGAGAGAAGGACGCTGGTCATCAAACACACGAATCATCCCGCTGCCTGGATCACTTGGGCACGCATAGGTCTCAATCTGCACACCATCAATGGCAGCTTGACCGTCCCAAGCTAGAGACAGATCAACTCGACTGTACAGGTTCCCCTGTTCTAATTGAGGAAGAATTCGGCCATGCACACCCCATGATCCGTTATTCCCGGTTGACTGCACACTCAGATCTAACGTGGCAGAAGCGGGGAATTTTCTGAAAGCACTCTGGTAGTTGTGACAAGCTAACGCAATCTGCTTTAGATGGTTGACGCAAGAAGTTCGGCGTGCCGCCTCACGCGCCTGTTGCACCGCAGGCAGCAACAAGCCAACCATGATCCCGATGATTGCCATCACGACCAGTAACTCAACAAGTGTAAAGCCATGCCGAACGACACGATCAGCAAAGGGTGACCATCGAGTGCGTTGTTCTATTTTCGGTGCTGTAGAGAAGGCGACCAATAATTCATCTTTCGCGTCGTAATTGACAATTCATCTGTGAACCACACGATAGTGGTGGTTGCTTTTAAGACTGACCCTGTATCAAATCTGGTTCACCCCACACATCGAGAGTGTCCCACAACAGCATATTCAATGCCAAAAAAACATAAGTGAAGATCTCGCTGATTCAATGGCTTTATTGGCAAAGGAAACACCGCGAGTGGCGAAAAATCCGCCACGAGTGCGAAAGATCCGCCAAAATAAACTCTAGCGCACCGTAAACGGCAACATTCCTCCGGAGCGTTCTTCTGTACCAGCTCCCAACAATCAGAATCTTTTGTGAACGTTTTCGCGAAATCCAATCTACGATTTCAGATCATTTCTCCGATCATCGCGGTGGCGGCGATCGCGAGTCTAGCGGTCGCGTTCTCCTCATGGAAAATCGGGCAGACCCGTAGTCAAAACGAACTTTTGCAACGATTTTCTGCCATTGAACGAACTGTCAATGCAGCAAACTACCCGCTTACCAAGTCGGTCTTGGCTAGTTTGGCAGAACTGACCGAAACTCAATGGATTCTGCTTGGCAATAATGGAGAACTTGTCTCCAGTACGATTGAATTACCTCCAAACCTGTGGAGACAAAAGCAGTGGAGACAAGATTTTAATGAACTAATGTCTCAACTCGTTGACACCAAAACTGTCGGTCGAGAAGAACGGTTCATCCGTACTCCGCTATTAGAGAAGCAGACGTGGCTCGCGGCGAGTTTCAAACGGCAACCGAATGCTCCTGGGGTTGATGCCGACTATTGGGTTGTCATTCTGTTTAGTCACCAAAAATTTAGTGCGTCGAGCTGGAGAGCCGCTTTACTTCCGCTTCTTACAGGACTCTCGACCATCGCCGCGGTCACCGTTGTCATGCTCATTGCATCAACTCGAATCATCAATCGAATTCGTAAATTACAACTTCAGGTCGAAGTGATTGCGAGTGGAAATTTTGAAGCTCGGCTCGTCAATCACTCCAGTGATGAGCTAGGAAAACTCTCGCTTTCCATTAATCGGATGGCCGAGCAACTACGACAACTCTGGAACCAGATCCATCAACAGCAGCGTTCACAATTGCTACACCAAATGGCCAGCGGAATTTCCCATCAACTAAGAAATACACTCACTGGTGCGAGAATGGCAATGGAATTACACGCTAAGTCGTGCGAGAGTGGTCGAATCGATGAGGTACATGTTGCGTTAGGCCAACTGGAAATTGCAGAGAATTACGTGAGAAGAATCACGCTGGTGGGATCCGGCGAACAGCAACCTGCCGAGCCGAAAAGCATCGCCGAATGCCTTCGAGAAATTGAAGCCACGCACCGTGGCGTGGCCGAGCATCTTCAAGTGGAGCTATCTTGGGCAGTCGAACCAATCCCCTCTGATCAATGCGTGGATAATGGGGGCCTCTTCATTGCGGCAATCTCGAATCTCATTCTCAATGCAATCCAAGCGAGCTCCAAGGTTTCCATCCGAGGTCTACTTTTAGAGAACCAAATGATCGAAATTGAAGTCGTCGATCGGGGTAGCGGTATCCCAACCGAACTACGCGATGAGGTTTTTCAGCCTTTCTACACCACGAAACCGGAAGGCATGGGACTCGGTCTGGCGTTAGTTAAACAGATTGCTGAGCAACTAGGTGGTAGCGTTACCCATGATCGACTGGACGATCAAACCATTTTTCGGTTCAGCTGCAAAACGCGCCAAGCAACATAACGTATGACAAGCGATCATGAGCAAGCCATCGACATCAACTACACAAACTTCGAAAAACATTCTGGTTGTGGATGACGAACCAGCGATTTGCTGGGCATTTGAAAGAATGCTTAAGTCCAAAGGCCATGAAGTCGTCACAGCATCATCAGCTGAAGAAGGCCTCGAACGATCAAGAGAGACACGACCTGACCTAATTTTCCTTGATGTTCGGTTGCCTAAACGAAGCGGGATCGAATCCTTGCCCGATTTCGTTTCAATCCATCCAAACCAACCTATTGTTGTGATGACTGCCTTCGGTGATTTGGACACCGCTGTTTCCGCCGTCAAAAATGGAGCGAGTGAATACCTGATCAAACCCTTCTCGCTAGAAGATGTCGAATCCATCACGAATCGGCTGCTTTCCACTCACGCTGTCTCTCGAGAAAACTCAGGAATCAAACGAAACAGGGAACAACCTGCTACGCTGGTTGGAACTTCACTCGCGATGCAGCAAATCTTCAAGCAAATCGCATTAGTTGCAAATAGTGACCTATCGGTACTTATCACCGGTGAAACAGGCACAGGAAAGGAATTGGTTTCTGAAGCCATTCATCGTTACAGCGAAAGATCGTCAAAACCCTACCTTCCAATTGCACCAGTTGCATTCAACGAAGAATTGATTGAAAGCGAACTATTCGGACACACCCGAGGTGCGTTCACCGGTGCAGTGGAAGATCGAACAGGACTGTTCGAAAGGGCTGAAGGCGGCACCATCCTATTGGACGAGATTGGCGACCTTCCGATTCGCATTCAAATCAAATTACTTCGAGTATTGGAACAGGGTCAGTTCACCAGAGTAGGCGACATTACCCCTCGGAAATGCAACGTGCGAATCATCGCAGCAACGCACCGAGACTTAAATGAAGAAGTCAGGCAAGAGCGATTTCGGCGCGACCTCTTCTACAGGCTTAACGGAATCCACCTTCAACTGCCGCCACTTAGAGAGAGGTCTGAAGACATACGCCCCCTATGCGAATATTTCCTCAAGTGCATCGACCGTGAACACCAGAGCGAAAAATTAACACCTGAATTGATACACGCACTAACCCAACGTGAGTGGCCGGGAAATATTCGAGAGTTGAGAAACGCTATCGAACATGCCGCAGTGATCGCTGGCACAAGAGCTTTAATGATTGATGATTTTCCAGAATCCGCTCCACCACCAACGCAGCATTCACCCCATGCATCTCCCTCACTTGATGCAATGGTCACCGAATGGACTCATCAACAGCTAGCTGACCCAAATGCAAATGAGCTTCAAACGCAGCTTTTTTCAATGCTGGAGCCAGCTTTGATCAGGACCATCATGCAATTCGTGAAAAACAATCGCATGAGAGCAGCCGAATTGCTAGGGATACACCGCAGCACACTGCGAGAAAAAATGCGCAGCTATAAGATTAACCAAAACGATGGCGACTAAATGATTTACAAGCCGTGACCAAAGAGAAAGTCGCCAGACGCTGGACTCAGAACAGGAGCATCGAAAGCTTCCTGCGATACTCGCTTACCAACTCGGACTCTGGGGGTAGTGACTTGAACACCTCTACCATGAGTGCCCTCGCCTCTTCACCCGTGTTGAGCCGATCCCGTTCTACCAAGTCGAGACACAAATCAAACGCCTCGGCGTACTCGCTCCCACCCACCAATGCTTTAGCGAGCGATAACCTTAAACTAAGGTCATCTGGCGCGGCGGAAACTTTTGCTCGGATCTCATCAGCATCGCCACCAGAATGACTTTCAAGAGCTAACATGGATTTAAGCTGCTCGGCTTCCTGCTCCAAAAAACCTCGAGCCTCAAGGCGACCCAAAATCGCTTGAACTTCCTCCCTACAACCATTGTCCCAGAAGACTTTGGCAAGCCGGATCAAAACATCATCTCGCTCGACCTCACTCACAAGCGATCGCAACTGCTCTAAACCTGCGTTGGGATCTGACTCCACCAGTGCAATCGCTCTTAGCAGTTGACTCTGCCCCTCAAGGCCGGAGAGCCATTCGCGAATCGCAGATTCGGGAAGCGCGCCTTCAAAGCGATCGATCACTTCTCCTTGGTACACGGCAAATACGGCGGGGATACCGCCTACAGCAAACTGCGTCGCCGCATTCGGATTATGATCCGTCTCAGCCTTCACCAGTGTAAATTCGCCGTTCGCCTCCGTGGCAATCTGCTCTAGTACCGGGCCCAGCATTCGACAGGGGGCACACCACTGTGCCCAAAAATCAACCACCACCAGACCGAGACGTGATCGCTCAATCACATCAACGTCGAACGTTTGATCAGTGGTGTTGATTACGTACGGGCTATCATCTGCCATGCTTCACTCATTGAGAAACAAAGATTTGGATTGAATTCAATTCCTACGGAGATTGTCAACTATCGCTCCGAACGCAACTCCACGGTCATTCTCTCAAACTCGCGTCTGATCGAATCATTACTAAACTCACGCAGCGGCGGGATTTGCAGTTTCATCAGTGCGTCAAAGTCTCGCCGTCCAGTTTTCATCAGAGAAGCCACATCGCTCGATAACTTCACTGTGTTGTAAGTATTCATCGCCGTCGCCAAATTCTTTTGAGCGCGTCGATTCTCGGCTTCAATCAATGCAGCGTTCCGCTGCAAGTAGTCGATGTATAAAACCGCAGTTTCCTGAGTTAGCTTGTTGGATTCAATGTTGGCAGCGAGCAACACGGGATCGCCCCCCTTGAGTTCGATAATCGAACGAGCTTGGGCAATGTTCTCATCCGCTTGCTTCGAAAACTGCTTCAACTTGGGTATATGCTTTTCTCGGACATCGCGAACAAAAGATTTTTGAATACGGTCCATGACATGCACCATGACGACATACATACCGTAGTAGCGTTTAGAAACATCCAAGGCCTCACCGCTTTCCTGTGTCAAATTCTGCAATTGTGCAGTCACGTTCTTGATGTTCTCAAAAACAACCGCCATCGAAACGATGTCATCACCGGAGACTGACGACAACAAAGACTCAACAGCTTCCTCATCAACGACCACGCCTATTTTTGATAATTCTTTAGCGAATTGCTTTTTCAAAGAAACCAATTTCTTCTTCTGCTGCTCAATTTCATTCTGTTCGTTCTCGATCTGCTCATCGATAGCTTCTTTGGACAACTCAAAAGGGTTCACTCTATCAATCTGGCTTTGATCTTTAGCCCATCGAGCGGAGACACGTTGGCGCCGATAGTCCGCAATATTCTCATGACTTTGATTGATGGCATCGTTCGCGTCTCGAATCTGCTGCCTGTAATCCGAAACCTCAGAGTTGCCTAAGATCACAATCGCCGCATCGAGTAATTCGTTGATCGCCGCGGAATTGGATTGCTTGTCCTCCGTAAAGGGCAATCGAGACCTATCGGGCAGATCAGCGTGTTGATCAACAAGATCCCGAGTCTCCTCCAAGATAGGAATTACCTCTTCGAATAGGTCACCAAACCGCTCATCACCCACAAATTCCTCAAGCTGAATTGAATCACCCTCATCTGAGGCCGGATCATTGAGTGTAATTAAGTCGTTCGGTGCGATTTTACCAATTGGTTCACCCGTCAAAGGCACCGTGTCATTCGTTCGCGAATCGCTTTCAACGATCGGATTGCGTGCCTCACCTGATTCGATGCCCCCACCAGTAGACTGAAGATCATTCGGACTGGCTTTGCTACTCTGCTGCGCGGTCGCATCAGCTTCGGACGTCTCTCGTGGTGTACATCCGAGACACAGTACAAAAAGCACCAGTTGAAGAATTGCACTGCTGACAGCTTTTTCGAGGCTTATTTGTTTCGCAAATGGTTTCCGTTCGCTCATGAAATTAAAACCTCGGTGATCTTATCTATAAATTTCTGACCATCGGCGATCAGCCAACGTGAGGCCCACAATCTGGAACAAACCCCCAGAGCACGGTTGTCTTAGTTTACGGGCAAGCCGAGATGGGCGTCCATCTATTCACCACGGATACTACCATTCTGCACCGCATCACGCGAGTTCAGCGGCGCTTACGCAAAACCGGTATACTACGTAGACTGCAGAAGCAGGTTCAGATGAGCGGACTCTTTTTTGAGTCTTGCAGCAAGCATCCACCCAAGACGCTTATCCACGATCGTTCCCGAGGATGAGACACACGTTTAGTTCGGTATTTAGGGAGGAATCAGTGGCTTTTTTCACATTCATTGCAGGAATCGTGGCCTTCACATTCGTGCGAATTCTCATTGGATGCCTTTATACGGTGCGTCCGGATCAGCGAGCGGTTGTTACCAGCTTTGGTGCCGCGGAAAAATTGCCGACCTCGCAAACCCCAGAGAGTGACGAGGTAACGGATGAGGCGAAACGCTACCAGTATCCCCAACTGCGAGTGATCGGTCCGGGCGGACCGTATTTCAAGATGCCTTGGCAGCAAGTCCATAAGGTGAGCGTCGCAACGCAGGCAGTCAACTTATCATGGGACCCGTCCAAGAAGCAGACAACCATCGAAGCTGTCACGAAAGACAACTTAACAACGGGGGTCAATGGCCAACTACGATACCGCGTCAGCGAGACGAATCTTTACCCCTATCTTTTCGGAGTCGCGAGTCCACTGGAACATGTCATGGGGTACTTCATCTCCGTGTTAAGAGAGCGAATCGCCAATTTCACCGACCCCAAAGGTCAAGGCTTGATCGCCGATAATGAGATTGACGGGGGAGAAGGCGAAAAAGCTTCGGTTGAACTCTCCGAAGGCGTCTCCATCAACGACCTCCGAAAGAACCTTCCTCTGCTCAATCAGTACATGGAAGAGCAGTGCCGAAACACCGTCGCGCGTTACGGTATCGAACTCGATGCTGCACTGATCACCGAGATCGACCCTCCCAGCGAAGTTGACCGAGCTCTCTCCGCGATCAATAGCACACGAAACCAAGTTGCAGCGGACATCAGTACTGCACGGGCAGATTCGGAACAACAAATCACAATGAGCGCGAGAGCGGTTGAGATCGCATCCAACAACGCTCAGGCAGAAGTAGCTCCGTTACGCGAATTGGCAAAAACATTATCTGGAATTAAATCAGAAGGAGGATCCAAGTGCTTGCAAGCCTACATCCGCAACCTACGCGTCCCTCTATTCAAGCGAGCTAATCGCATCGTTCAGACAACACCCGCAAACCAGCAGATCGGAGGTTAGTGGTCATGGAAGTTTTTACTTTTTTATTGGGTCTGCTATTCATCCCATTGTTGATGCAAATTGCAAAGGTATTTGGGCTGTTCATTTGCGTTCGTGAATGTGAAGCTCATGTTTACACGCTATTTGGTAAAGTGATTGGAACCATTGACACCGCCGGACTCTCCTTCCCGGTCTCTCATTTTGGCCCCCGCGCCATGCTGGTTCCTTTCTTCGGAAAACGATACACCGTCAACACCTCAATCCGTCAGCATTACCTGCGCAGTCAGATGATCAACTCGGAGGAAGGTACTCCAATGGGTGTTGGCATCTGGTACGAGATGCAGGTGAAAGACCCTGAGGCCTATCTTTTCACCAATGCGAATCCAGATGGATCTTTGCGGGCTAATGTCACCAGCTCCACCATCTCCGTGCTCAGCAACCTTGAAATGGAAACGATGCTAGAAGATCGGCACATCCTAAGCCGAACCGTGCGACAGACGGTTTCACCACTCTCTGAGCAATGGGGGTATCAGCTCGGCTCAGTTTATATCCGAAAGGTCGAATTCACTGACCAACAAATGGTCCACAACATCACAGATAAGGTGGTCAAGAGATTGGTGCAAGTTACCAGTGCAATGAAGCAAGATGGTGAAAACCGTGTGGGGCTCATTAAGAGTGAAACAGCTTACAGGGTATCGCAAAAGATGGCAGAAGCTGCTGCCGCACGCCCTGATATTGTGGGCAAAGAGCTTAATGACATCGCGAAAAGCGATCCCGAGATCCTCGACTCAGTGCTGCAAGTGATGGAGGTCAATAACCTGCTGGAATCTTACGCCGGCGTCGATTTTTTACCTGACAATGGTCAATGTTTGATTCAACTCAGTGATAAATCCCGAGCTCCGCTCACGGCCGAACTGGCCTAGAGGTCTGAACAGTGCAGGTCGTTGCAGGTAATCACGCGACGATTGGCATAATCACATCGCCATGTACATCGGTAAGACGAAAATCTCTTCCTGCATAACGGTAGGTTAACTGCTCGTGATCGAATCCGAGCAGATGCAGGATTGTTGCGTGCAAGTCATGCACGCTAGTCGGATTCTCGGATGCCTTGAAACCTAATTCATCGGTGGCGCCGTGAACCGTTCCCCCTTTTACTCCACCACCTGCCATCCACACCGAGAATCCATAGTGATTGTGATCCCTTCCTAATTTCGATTTACCTTGAGGGTTCAACTCCACCGTTGGAGTTCTTCCAAATTCGCCGCCCCAAATCACCAATGTTTCTTCTAGCATGCCGCTTTGCTTGAGGTCCTCTAGCAGAGCGGCAATTGGCTGATCGATCTCATTCGCTAATTGTCGATGATTCGCTTGGATATTGTCATGGTTATCCCAAGGCTGACCGGCACCATGCCAGAGCTGGATGTATCGAACCCCACGCTCTGCGAGCCGACGCGCAATCAATGTTTGGCGGCCATGAACATGATTGCCGTATCGCTCTCGAGTCTCTTGAGTCTCACGGCTTAGATCAAAGGCATCCATCGCTTCACCCTGCATCCTGAACGCCAATTCAAATGATTCAATTCTCGCTTCCAATCTGTGATCGGATCGATCAATCGAATGCGATCGATTCAATCGACCGAGCAATTCCAACTGACGTCGTTGCAACGGATCACTGACGTGTGAATGCTTAATATTTTCAATGAGGCGATCAACTTGGGTTTCTTTGGTATCAATGAACGTGCCCTGATATGCACCTGGAAGGAATGCAGACTGCCAGTTCTCAGCATCTTTGATGGGATAACCACCGGGACACATCGCTATGAATCCTGGCAAGTTTTGATTTTCCGTCCCGAGACCATAGAGAGTCCAAGAACCGAGGCTTGGCCTTGCACGAATCGAATCTCCGCAATTCATCAACATTAATGAGGGCTCATGATTGGGAACCTGTGCATACATGGATCGGATGACGGCAATGTCGTCAGCGAATGCAGCGGTCTTTGAGAACAACTCACTGATTTCCAGACCAGACTCACCGTAACGCTTAAAAGAGAAGGGAGAAGGGAAAGCGACCCCTGTTTTTCTCTCGGTTGGCAAAAGATTGGGTACCGTCCGATCTTGGTACTTCACCAAAGCAGGCTTCGGGTCAAAAGTATCCACATGTGATGGTCCGCCATTGAGAAAAAAATGAATGACTCGCTTGGCTTTCGCTGGATAATGAGGCTCCTTAACGGTCATGGGTCCAGTTACGACCGAGTCCTGTGTTGAGCCATTTGTCTGAAAAAGGCTCGATAGACCGAGGGCACCCAACCCTAATCCTGATCGACTCAGGAGTGAGCGTCTTGAAAAGCTTCGATGGGGATTTGATTCTGGGACAATCATCCACGCGCCTCAATCGATAAAGATAAATTCGTTACTTGAAATCAAAACCTGAGCGAACGCGACCCAAGGATCCAATTCTCTGAAAGGTGTTCCCCTAAAGTGCTCCGTCGCATTCCAGGACGAACCTCCACTCTCAACCTTCTCATCGATCTCAATAATTTTTGGAGCCCAGAGGTATTGATCACTATTCAATCCTTTTCCGATATCAACCAGAAAATCAACGGTCTCTCCCTTTTCCACCTGCAGTCTATCAACGCTCATCCCGACCGTCTTATTAAAAACATCCGCTTGCTTCACCAAGCCTTGCCGACTTGAAATGATCGCAGCATGTACCCCATCGCCAACGTTCGGTTCGTGAACCAATTCGGACACAATGCTGACCGTCATCGACTTCGGGGCCGTCCACCTACGAATCGATGCGTGCGAGTTAACATTCCCAGGATGTCCCCCGTGAGCTGTTAACTGAACCCATCCAAGAGATGAGTCAGGGTACGCTGCACCTCCCTGCCAAGCATCCCCTGAGAAATGAGGTAAGTCTTGGTAATCCGTCACCCGGTTGGTGGTCGAATCAAAAGCTCCCATCCCATAGGACCAAGCATCCTCTGGCCCCGACTTGCCGCCTTCGGAATCAAGCTTGGTTTTAATGGATGCTTGATGGATGAACTCTCGCGACAACAATCGTTCGTCCGCCGATGGATTCCTGGCAAGTAGACGGCGGTAAAGTTGATCAATTCGATCGTCAACAAGCTCGCTCTCTAAATCGTTTACCAATTCCCCCACCTGCTCCAGCACAAATGGATGATTCAGGAAGAAGAGAGCCTGCTGAGGCACCGTGGTTTCAGCTCGCCGAGAAATAGAGAGATCAGGACTAGCCACATCAAAGGTGCGTTGTGTACTGGAAAAAAACTGCCGATCCGTTTGACAGTAGATCGTTCGACTCCGACTGGTGAACAGTTCGTTTGATTTACCTCCAGGTTGAAAAATATCTCCCTGCGTCACGAAGAGTATAGAGTCACGCATCGCTTCAAAATCGAGACGTCGCCGTGGAAATTGCCAGATAAGTCGATTGGCCGGATCCACTGTCTCGGCCCGAGAAAGATTACCCGCTAGGGAATCGAGCGAGGATTGCTGGTAAGCGGTCGACATCATAATCAGGCGGTGAATCCGCTTCTGTTTCCAATCACCTTCAATGAATTGACGACTTAGCCAATCCAACAATTCCGGGTGAGACGGGGCATCGGACCGATTACCAAAGTCACTCAGCGTCTGCACCAAACCGGCCTCAAAATGATTCGCCCAAATCCGATTAACGGCGACTCGGGGTGTTAATGGGTTCATTGAGGAGGTGATCGACCTTGCTAAGGTTAACCGACCACTGCCCTTGATTCGGTTTAAACGTGAAACCGTTGGAGTAGAGTCAAATGAACGAAAAGCTTCGGGAAATCCGCGTTGCACGCGACTCCCTAGACGCCTCGGATCTCCTCGATGCATCACATGCGAATTGATTAATTCACCTTTTCGGTCGTTCAGTGCAATCGTGAAAATCGGAGATGAATCAGCATGCAAAATCCAACGATCAACTTCTGCCTGAAGTTTCCATAGTTCCTCGGTTTGACTTGTCGGAAAAAAGCGTTCAATGTGGGTAATCGCCTCATCAGGCACTTCGCACGGTCCTTGGTTCCCAAAAAGGAAATCCGTGACTTCACTCATCGTCGACTGCCCATTGGTAGCATCCCTAGGGTTGCTATCGGAACTGACTACCTGGTTAAAAAAATCCGCGTAGCGAGTGATGACTTCGCCGATGTCTCTCGGAGGCTGTGTAAATCGCAGAACGATCTCAGGATGATATTCGCCTAGACTAGATTCTTGTATCTGTTCGCAGATCTCAGCCGCTCTCTCCTGAAACGTCTGCGCCGGCGTCTCCGTGAACTGTCGCCATGCCTTAAATAGACGATCGTTTTTATCTCCCTGCAAATCGAGGTAATCCCTAAAACGTCTCACGAACTCAGGTATCAGATCCGTCTCAACGTAAATCTGATCAAACCCCGCCTCGGGGAAATCTTCCAGGTGCAGTTGAGCTTCGAGGTAATCGGCGATTCGACCCCGAACACGATCAGATGCCTCTTTGCGATAACGACTCAGCGACTCCGATAGCTTCACCTCCCGCTGCTTCAATCCCTCAATAAACTCATGATCCATCTCTGATCTTTCAGAAATGGCAATCAATCGTTCTTCGCAATTTCGAAACACGCCATACAACGCGTAATAATCTTCGATTGTGATTGGGTCATACTTGTGGTCATGACATCGTGCACATGCCATGGTGATGCCCATCGTTGCTCGGGAAAGAACGTCGATTCGATCGTCAATGATGTCGTGTGGAACTCCGAGAAAGCGGCGCCCAAGTGTCAAAAAGCCCATTGCAGCCAAATCTGCTGGCTCCGAATCCAATAGATCCGCGGAAATTTGCAATTGAAGGAACCGATCATAAGGCATGTCTTGATTGAAAGCGTTGATCACCCAATCACGATACACCCAGGCGTGCACCCAAAAACGTTCCTCCCTTGCGTAAACGTAACCTTTCGTGTCTGAATATCTCGCCAAGTCCAACCAGTGCTTTGCCCACTTCTCACCATACCTTGGCGATTCGAGCAATCGGTTGATCACCTTCTCCCATGCGTTGGGTGCTTCATCTTGAATGAACGCGTTGATCTCCGATTCACTCGGTGGAAGACCGTGCAAATCGTAGGTAGCTCGGCGAATCAAGGTTCGACGATCCGCGGATCTTGAATAGGTAAGACTATGCTCAGCAAGTTTCTTCAGAAGGAAGTGGTCAATTTCGTTGTAACCATTGACCTCGCGATTTTTCTCGAGAACAGGAACCTCGATATGCGAAATTGGCTGATAGGCCCAATGGTCTCCAAGCGTATTGTTTGCGGCGAGTGTGGCACCATGAGTTTCTCCAGCCAAGCGAGTCACTCCCTCCGGCCAATTCGCACCATGCTCGACCCAACTCTTGATTGACTCCACCTGTAATGGACTCAACTCGCCATCCGGCGGCATCTTGAGATCACCATCACCTGAAATCACCTGCAGTAATAGACTTTGGGTCCACTGCTTTTGATCGACAAGGGATCCGTGATCTCCGCCTTTCCGGAACTGGCTGAGCGTCTCCATCGACAAACCGCCCGAGTCCTGCTCCTCATGGTGACACTCAAGGCAATTCTCTATTAGAGTCGGGCGAATATGCTGCTCAAAGAGTTCAGCATCACCTAACTCCTTAACCACTTGCGCAACGAGACAATCTTGTGACAGACCGATGGCAAGTATCACACAAAGGACGAATCGATCAATGAAAAAAAGCACAGCGTTTAGACGCATGATAGGATCCCGCTAAAACCGGTCGAACCAAGACGTTAGTTTAGCGAACCTTGAAAACACCGTGCTGACCAAGCAAGCCTGATTCCTCACAATCGTTCAATCCGAGGTCGATCCAGTTACGAATCCTAGAACGGACGATGGCGTGAATCCACGTAAAGCCAATACAAGAGTTCTTGGATCAATTCCATTGCTGACTGAATTCGATGCTCAGGATTTTTTTCCAAACACCGCAGGCAAACCGTCTCGAGCGAACTCGGTATGGTCCGATCCGTCACGATCACGCTGGGAGAGGGTGGCCTAGAATGCAGCGTGTGGTTCATTATCTCCTCGAGCGAGTCGCCCCACGCAAGAGTCTCGAGTGTCAGAATCTCAAACAAAATTGCACCGAGACTGTACAGGTCTGTTCTTTCATCGACCTCAAGATTGGTGACCTGCTCAGGGGACATATAGAGCGGGGAAGCCTGAGTGGGTCGTCGCGAGTGGAGGCTGTTTGCGTCCTCACCTTCTTCCTCCGGCTCATCGAGAACCTTTGCGATCCCCCAATCGAGAAGGAAGATTTCGCCGAAATCCCCCAAAACGATATTCTCTGGTTTCACGTCGCAATGTGCGACTCGATGGGTATGGGCGTAATTGAGCACCTCCGCCACCTCTATCACGACATCAATGAGCTTTTGTAGATCCCACTTGTTTGCGCCAGATTTTATGGCGTCAAGCGTCTCGCGGAGTGTCGTCCCGGAGACCAACTTCATTGTGAAGTAATAGTGACCTCGAGTGTCATAACCGACCTCATAGACCGGTGGGGTGTTTGGATGCTGTAACGACCCCGTAATCCTTGCCTCTCGAAGAAATAATTCATTCTCATAGGGATCATCAACAAACTCAGGTCGCAAAGTCTTGTAACAGACGATCCTCCCCAAGTTGAGATCCTTACACGTCTGGATTACACACTTTCCACCGAGAGCGATCTGCTTGAAGTAGATGTAGCGAGTGTTGTTGGTGATCTTTGCATCTTTTGACAGCGGCGAATTCAAATCCGCCGGACGCAAAAGCTGCTCACTACGCGAGGTACTTCGGTACATAAAATGGCTCGAAACAATCCAAACAACCATCAAAGATGCAATTTCGGTTGGAAGCAGACTCGCTCTAATCGAACGAAGATATCGCGAAACCTCGCCTCCCCAAAACCACCACTCGATCCGTCGACTCAGACTAACCTAACGGGCCGATTGCTCGCTACCTCGGATCGACTGACAAACTTTGCATTCTGAGCGTGGCCTACTTTCAATCGCCACCAAATAGAATTAAATCGGGTAATATATCGACTCGAAGTGAACAGCATCAGTGAACAAATTCACGCGGCGTTCCGTCGTCTCCTCCTTCCATTTCTTCATCAGGATCACCAGCAAGATGTATCGATTTGCTGCACTACTGCTTTTGTCTTTACTCACGGTCACAAATTCACCCACGATCGCCTCAGCGCAGGATGACGCAGCAAAGCATGATGCGATTCGTCCCGTACCGCGTGAAGGTGGCTGGATGAAGCGGCACCAGTCGATGAACGAACGAGTCGCGAAGGGAAACGTTGATGTGGTTTTTATCGGCGACTCAATCACTCAAGGATGGGAGGGACGAGGTAAGGGCGTGTGGGCAAAGTTTTATGGAGAACGGAATGCCGTCAACTTAGGTATCGGCGGTGATCGCACTCAACATGTGATCTGGAGGTTACAGAATGGGAATCTGGAAGGTATCTCGCCAAAAGCTGCCGTGATCATGATCGGCACCAACAACTCTGGCAGCAATTCCCCCGAGCAGATCGCAGAGGGAGTAACGGAAATTGTCAAAATCCTTCGTCATCAAACCTCGAATACAAAAATCTTACTTCTTGGGACGTTTCCGCGAGGTGCGACCAAGGATGATGCGAGACGCATCGTCAACGAGAAGAGCAACGAGATCGTCTCGAAATTAGCCGATGGCTCGAATATCCATTACCTCGATATTGGCCATCGCTTTTTAAACGATGATCAAACCCTGTCAAAAGAGATCATGCCGGACCTACTGCATCTGAGTGAACGGGGATATCAGATATGGGCTGAATCAATTGAATCAGCGTTGGCCGATCTTCTTCGCTAGCATCAAGCAGAATCCGCTTCAATCACATCAATACCCCACCTTCCCTCGCTCTCACTAATGCGGATCGTCATCATGAGAATATGCACAAAGTACTCAGCAATGCAGCTCTTCAATAAGCATGTCGTGTACCTGTTCATCGTCGCATGCGTCACAGCTGATGCGATTCTCGCACAGGAACCGTTGCCAAAAGATGTCTGGGAAACGTTAACGATCGATACGATTGAAATTGGGTACGGCCTGCAAATTGAGGATGTCAACGGTGATGGCAGACCTGACATTATCTTGGCTGACAAAAGTACCGTTCAATGGTACGAAAACCCTTCATGGAAAAAACATGTCATCGCTCGCGACCTGACGGAGCGAGATAACGTGTGCATCGCTGCGAAAGATATTGATGGAGACGGAAAATGTGAAATCGCAGTGGGAGGACAATGGAACTATCGCGAAAGCGTAAAGGACGGTGCGGTCCACTACCTCATTCCAACCAAGGATCGTTCGGGGCTATGGAAACCACAAAAGCTTTACAATGAACCGAGTACACACCGGATGCATTGGATTACCGGTCCCGAAAACAGTAAGCGTTTGGTGGTCAAGCCACTTCGCGGTCGCGGAAGTGTCAACGGGGATGGAGCCGGATTGAAGTTGCTTGAATACTTCCCCCCCGAGAACCCACAAGATCCTTGGCGACGTGAAGTCATCTGTGACTTCCTACATCTGTCGCATAACTTTCATGTCGTTAACTGGGATGATGACCCAGAGGACGAGCTCATCATCGCCGCAAAAGAGGGTGTTTGGCACCTTGATCGAATCACGGAAGATGAGAAATCTACCAATTGGCAGGCAACTCAACTTACTGATCAATTCGCGGGCGAAATCAGAGACGGGCGACTTCCCGGTGGTGATCGTTTCATCGTTGCAATCCAACCCATGCACGGGTCAATTGCGGCAACGTACCGCCAATCTGCAGAGCAAGGCAAGCTCTGGGAATTGTGCAAGGTACTCAGCGAATCGCTCAAAGACGGACATGCATTGGCTTGTGCTGATTTCCTTGGCGTCGGCTCCGATCAAATCATCGTGGGCTGGCGAGCCATGAATGACCCCGGCATTCCCGGCATCAAGCTCTTCGCCCCACTGGATTCACAAGGTAAGCAATGGAGAGAGAGTGTCTTATCCGCTGAACAAATCGCGGTCGAAGACATCAAGATTGGTGACTTGGACCAAGATGGTCGTGTTGACGTCATTGCGGCCGCACGTCAAACCAAGAACCTTGTGATCTTCTTCAATCGCACTGAAGGAAGACCCTAACACGCTCGAAGGATTGGCGCTTCGAAACGCAGAGCTATTGAGCACTCAACGTTAGATCGGCAAGATAGATTGCAGTTACCACCTTACCATTTTCATCTCGTTCATGACTTGAGTACCAGGAAACCATTGCCTGACCTTCACCTAGGTCAATCAACCCCGGGTAGGAGTTATCACCGCCGCTCGGTAATTCTGCGAACTCATGTAGTTGATTGTCTTGCAGCCAACACAAGGAGGTTCGTGGCCCATCGGAGGTCACCCTTCGACCACCGACCACCCATCGGTCGCCCCAGCGGGCCAGCAGGGGTCCGCCGATGTAGCGATCTAAATCCGTTCGTTCCCAAGAATCATACGGAGGGTCGGAACGCACAATCTCTGCGGCGTCACCACCACGCCGGGCAATCCCAACCACGCTTCCGTTTTGCAAGAATTGAAAAGCGGTTTCGTCACCTCGAGTCTCCTGAAACAATCCCGTTTTGCGCCATGTGAGACCATCTTCACTTTCTAGCATTGCGGATTCTACATCTGGCCCCTCACCCCGCGGTCGCACGTCAAAGAGATGCTTACGTCTCCCACAGAGATAAGCCTTGCCGCCAAATTCATTCGCTTTCCAAATGTAATGCCCGAAGGTACCTTCGAGCATCTGTGGATCTGACCAATGGTCGCCGTCTTGGGTAAACACCGCATATCCCAAATGCAAATTCAAGTCATAATCCTTGACTGCAATCGTCGATTCACCGCTGTACCAAGTTCCGGTGTAAACAAAAAGCTTGTCCTTGAAAACTAGAAAATGAGGATCCCGAGTATCACGCAGAGGAACAGAAAACTGATGCACTTTCTCCCAGTTCAAGCGATCATCGCTCCTAAGAACAATGATTGAGGCAGTGGGATGCACCATGTGACCGTCAGGGCAACTTCGGAAAGCCAGGTAATACTGCCCCCGAAACTTAACGAGATCGGTAAACGCATTGTGTTCACCGTTATCGAAAACTTTTCTTAGGTGACTTACGTTGACTTGCGGTAGGTCCTCAGCAACTGCCAGATACCCCACAAACACAATCGACAACAAGAAGAAAGATCGCAACATCACAATACCTATAATCTTTATGCAAAAACGACCGGCTGCAGCATCCAAATTAGAATCATGATCACCAACAGCGCCAGCGAGGCGAGCGACCTCAATACCCATGGATGATTCGAAGTGGCCTCCTGCCGCATACCACGAATCCACAGCACGAAAGATGATCCAATCATGATTGTCAGCACATTCACCGAAACCAACAACAGAGGACCAAGTACCGGTGTTCCCCTGAGCGAAACTGACCACTCCATGAATACAATTTGCAACCCTGCAGTCGCAATAGGCGGAACCAACGCGGCTGCAATCGCAGCGCCCGCTAGAGCCGAAGATAGATGCCTACGGGTTCGGGAGTACGATGCTGCGATACCTCCAACCAGACCAACACATAGATCAAGTGGCGATGGAGCACAACGCGCCCACATTTCATCCGTGATCACCGGCTCACGAAAGACCGTGAACAAGAGCCCAAAGATCATGCTGGAAATCAACGCACTCAAAAAACCAAGTACGATGGTAAAAAGTGAAGATCGAAATAGCGGACGATTGCCCTGAGTCAATGCCATCCCCGCTCCAAGTATTGGTGTCATCAGCGGGGCGATCAGCATCGCACCGATAATCACTGAAGCGGAATTCTGCAATAAACCAAATGACGCAAGCATTGAAGCGGCTGCCATCAATCCGATGAACTCAAGATTCAACTCAGATCCCATTTGCAAATCATTGGCCAAATCGATTCGCTCCTGTCGCTCCATCGATGGTGCAACACGATTAGCAGCTTTCTGAATGGCCGTTGACAACACCTCTGCATAAGACGTTCCGTCTCGGGCAATGACAACGAAATGACGTGTCTGGTCAAGAATCAATGACCGAGAAATCTCGTAATGGGAATGGCGGGCGTCGAGAGCCCCCAGGTCTGATAAAACAACTTGATGACTGACCGGAGAGTCACTCTGAGCAGCAATCTCATCAATCTTCACGCTAAGCTGCTGGGAAGAAAAATCATCATCAGGCCAAGTAACGGGATCACGAAACGTCCAACCCCGAATCTCAAAAAATGATTTGACAGTACTGCTAGGTGATCGCATGACGGGAATCAGAGAAGCACCACCATCATGAATCTCTGCCTCCTGCTTGATCCATAACGTCAGTACTTTCGAGCCAGAGAACACACTCTGCTCAAAAGCCTGATCGCCTTGCTGATGATAAAAACATAGCAAACGCGATCCATTCTTTCTGACCGAGTGATGAATGGCCTGCTCGATGGAAACCCCCTCAGAAGCTTGAAGGTAGACGATTTCATAATCACCCGGACACTCTCTCTCGACCTGATTCCGAACTAGTTGACCGAGCGAACTCTCTCTTGGGGATAGAACCAAAAGGTGAAGCTTCGACTGATCTACGGCGTCATCACAAGATTGCAATTGCAGTGCGCGAGCAAGGCAAAGAGAAGATCGAATCAGACAAGAGAACTTCATTCATTCACTCGACGCACAGAATCATTGCTAAAAGGCACAACTAACAACAGGCATCATGATCATGAGACGCCAAGATGAATTGTTCTCACTTCTGACCCTTCACAAGATCAATTGCCTCTTTGGCAAATCGTTCACCAAGCAACCGATACCCCTCAGCGGAATAATGCAGGTCATTGGTAATCGGGCGTCCCGCACGATTCGTTCCGTCATTCAGGTCATCCGTATCGACCCACCTAAACCTTGGACTAGAATTAGCAACTTTAACTTGTATCTCTCGTACAGCAGTCCAATCGGGGTAACGCCGATTATCAAGATCAAAATCACTCAGCCTACCAATCACGAAGCCAATATCTTCGTGATTTAAATCGCTGCATAATTGCCCATGCAAACCGAGAAGGCTCTTCTCATAGACGGATGACCATTTCATCTTTGCGTCACGTTCACCCTGCATCCAGATGAAGGTGACGGAGGCCAATTTTTTACCCTCAATCGCTTTGGAAACC
Organism: uncultured Rubripirellula sp.; assembly: GCA_938045805.1. Classification (GTDB taxonomy): domain Bacteria; phylum Planctomycetota; class Planctomycetia; order Pirellulales; family Pirellulaceae; genus Rubripirellula. The sequence goes on from CALIBL010000035.1 coordinate 312,829, forward strand.
TTCGAGAGAAGTCGATCATAGAGGTCACCGGTGCTCTTTGGCTGATCACCTGCCGGTGAGGTCCACTGCTTGTACCAACGCTGGATCGGCTGCCCACCAAGAGCATCCTGCACCACAACCACTCCCCTCTCGCCAAACTCTTTTTGAACCGCTGGTAAAAACGCCTCTTCAGGACGGTGCCCTTGCATGTTTGATTGACCGGAGAGAACAAACAGGTGGACTCCCTGTGGTGGATTCATCCCCAAGCAATGGACGGTCGTGGTGGAGGCATACACCACCGCGCAAAGCAAAAGGGCACACATGATCTTTCTGATTCTCATCTCAAATTCTTTTCGGATAGGCCAATTTCGCTTCGGAACTATTTTGATTCAACCTCAATAAAGATTGGATTGCTAACTACTACCGGGGCGCGTTTCCCTTCCTTATCCCCCATCACACGTCCCAACTGCAATCGCTCACCAATCGCCGCGACAATGATAAACGCATCCGACTCCACTTGAATCGGCAAAGATTGCTGAAACTTAACCACTCCCTGACCAAATTGATCGGGATGATCCGTACGTGTCCTGGACAACTCGGGTTGCATCTGCCCGTCGATGAAGACCTCGACACGATTCACATCAAGCCAGTTCGCACATTGGATTTCAACGTCCAAAGTAGCTTTTCCTTCCGGCAGGGAAATCGTATCCCCGATTTGCGCTACTCGATCCGTACTGGGGTGCTTCAATTTTACTGTCATGAAAGGTCCTGTTGACATCACGATTTGACCCGACTCGAGACGCTGAGTCATCTCTGCTGTTTTGATCTCAGATGGCACATCCGTACTGCATCGGATCCAATTTCTGAGTGACCCGCTCCCGTGAAAGTTGTAATGTGCATCAGTATTTACAACCCCCGGAATCCTACGACCACTGGCAATCAATTTCATCCATGGCAACATACGATTTGAATCTGGATTCTTCAGAGCATCGGTCTGTTCTTGATTCAGGAAAATCAATTCGGGCGGGTGAACCTCAATCACATCCATGAAGTCGAGCATCTTTGCGAATCCACCATCTTCCTCTCCATCGAGGTTACGATCCGTTAGCATTTGCCTCATGTTTGGATGGTTACTCTGAACAATTTTGTCCGATCCCTCATCCCACATTGCTAAGCGGGCAATTTGATTCACTGGATCTTGGTTATCGGTTCGTGGCCCGCCACCATCCTGCTTTCTCGGTGACCACTTGAGCGGAAAGGCATTCTGGTGATTGATCGGCAAGAGGGAGCCTGTCAATTCCATGCCACTGCAGGTTGCCATGAGGTGCATTGCTCCCAAAATCTCCAATTGATCGTCATACGATTCAATCCGCTGATGCTCCGTGCAGGGCGCAAACTCAAGGTGTTCGCAGAGAAGATTCTCGACTCGCCCCAACTGATCTGAGGTGTTATCACCCGAAGGACTGCTGTGACTGTGCAATTCGGCACTCACCCAGCCTGTGGTGTTCACAACCCGACGCATCGTTGCTGTGACGGTGACCTGCTGCCCCGGTTTCACCTCTATTTCGCGATATTCAACATCATATTCCGGCCCCCGACTAATCAGCACATCGTAGGCCCCCGCTGGGATCGAGCGAAGAATGGTTCCATCAGCAGAATAAACACAGTTACCAACGGATCCACTTTGACTATCAATCCCAAAGACAGGGTTAGCTGTTTCTGAACCATCGGCTTTCTGCTTCCCAAAGAATGTGGCTTTGCAAGGTATTCCTGTTCCCTGCTCATCGGTCACGGTGAGTCGAACACTTGTTGCTTTGCCCGCCTGGAACTGATGTTTTGCAGCCTTAGTGCCAACTTGCAAATCGACCTGTTTTTCTTCATGCCCGATCGCATTAATGATCAGCTTGTATTCCCCCGGTGGCAGATGAACCGTTGACACACCGGACTCCGAAACCATCCACGACTTGGTTACCTTTCCAGTCGCTTCATCACTATCGTCCAATCTCAACTCAATTCGTGGCTGATCACCTACCGCTCCCACGATTGAAATTTCCTGCGGGGCACCACCTTTTAGAATGCCCCAAAGATCCAGTGGACTGGCCGCAGGAATCACTTCCGTTCGCCAACGCACCGCACCAGACTCTTCGAGCTCTTCAAGTGCCTCAGCCCCATAAAGCAGCTGCCGCATTCGATCACTGCTCCATCCGGCGGCTTTTTGGGAAACGATATTTTTGAATCCATAGGTTTGGCGAAAACTGAAATCCTCGCAGTACGCTACACCCTCTGATTCGATGGACTTGAACGCGAAAGTGCGATCCGCACGTACACCGTCAATCGGCTTAACTTTGTCTTTCTTTGGCTCCTTGATCGTCAGCGATACCTTGATGCTGTGATCTGCGTTCGCTAATCGATATTCCAGCTCGGCAACACTTCCATCGCCTGCAACCGACGCCGAGGACTGGCATTTCCAGTAAGCTTCTCCACTCTCGTCAACTCCAAACTCCACTGAGCCAGCGTCATGAAACAGATACCGACCGGCTCCTGGGTAATAACAACTAAGCTGATCGGACCATTCTTCCCGTCGAGTTAAATCAATCAAGCAAGCGCCCACTCCCCTAACCGTCATGTTCGCATCACGCAACGCCCCAGGCCTCGCAATGACCGCGATCAGATTTTCGTTTTGCAGGACATAGTCACCGTCAATCCAGTCTGCTTCCTTGCCGGAAATGGGCTGCCTTGTCTCCGGGGTAATCTCCATCACTTCGGCAGCTGTCAGTATCCGTCCTGAATTGCTGAATAGAATCGATAACGCAAAACAAACTGCGGCACAAACTTGCAGCAGTGACTGATCCGAATAGTTCTTATACATTAGGTCACTTACGATAGTCGTTAATGGAGCAAATAGAGGCAGTTCAACCAGCAAGAGTATAGCGAAAATGATTACCGCGATTCGGCAGCTTGAACCGATCCCACCAACACCTTCACTTGATCTTCAATTCGCCTCACTAAAAATTCACATTAAGCGGAGAATCACATGAGTAGGATCTACCTCATCTTTACGGTCCTTGCCATTAGCGCCGTAGCAGTCTTTGCCTTACAAAACCGAGATCCGATTACGGTGAGCTTTCTTGCGGGGTCCGTTCAAATCCCTAAAGTCGCCGTGATCATCGGCTCATACATTCTGGGCATGATCACTGGATGGGGATTATTTGGCCTGCTAAAGCACGCAATCAAACGATCGAGCAGCGGCCCCAAAAAAGTGGTTATTGAAAAGCAAGCTGACCAATAAAACGAGTGGTGAAAAAAAGCCGATACATTCCCCGCATCAAGTCAGCAAACCATGAGTTGGCTGATGCACGCGATCCTTCGGACCCATGCGATAACTTGCGCCCATCGCTTCGGTCACGGTGTTATACACGTCAAGGCCTTCCGCATTGACATCCAAGATTTGCCCGGTGCTGAACCGACCATTTGCCCCGGTGATGGCATGAAACACACCGGAGAGTTCTCGCTGAACATCATTATGACGACCATCACCCGACTCGGTTGAAATCGTGATGAGAGAATTATCCAAGATGGTCTTCCCGTTGCCATCAACTGCATCAGGTCCATCTAATGCCTGCAAGAAGTAGGCCAATTCTCTCATCTTTAAGTGCGCGTGTGCCCTCAACGCTTCGTTCGCTTGATTCTCTCGAAATTCGTGCCACCATTCGTGGCTACAACCCTTTGAACCCGATGCTTGACGCTGTCCCGCATCATCGAAGGCAAATAACTTCCGATCTTGATAGTGATAATCACCCTTGAGACGAATTCTCTCACCCGCCGCTAGAAACGTGAGAGAACCGAATCTCGCGCGGTCCATCTTCACCGCCGTTGCATAGAGGTCAGCCATCAGTCGCCATTCAGAAACCAATTCGTCAACAGTCAAATCGATCCCCTCGCCACCGGGATCTGCTGAACCACCGTGAAGAAGCATCGATCGATCTGGCGTGTCCGGAGCACCCGCCATGCGAGCCTGGACTCCGTAAGCACGCTGCTCGTACTCTCTGACTCGATCAAGGTGTTCAGACACGCGAGACTTGGAAGTTGAACCGAGGGGGGAGCGAGTTCCGACCATGTGCTTGTACTGCTCGAGAACAGAATCAAGAACACTGCGACGCAGGCGTTGCCGACGTGGATCGGAACCGTCGAGATGATCCACTCGTCCAAAAACACGCTCAAACAGATCACGCGGTCTCTCTTGCATCGTCGCTGCTACCGTGCCGTTCATGTTGTAGCTATGCACATAGCGACCCACTCGACTGCGTCGAAAAAACGTCCCAGCAACCAACGTCGGTACCATCCCTGACGGCAAACCGTCAGGGTGAGCGGCATGACGAATCACTTGGTCGATGGAAGGACCGCCAGCCTTTGCCTCGCCATCGGGCGGCTCGGCGGTAAAGGCAGCCGTGGCACCGTCATAATGAGCATTGATTCCTTTCTCGTCAGCCCGAAGATGATCCACACCACGCAAAATCAACAACTTGTCTTTGAGTGGCTTCAGTGGCTCCAACACTCCGTCGTAACCCTCCTGCTGAAGAGGCGAGGGAATCCCAAGTCCGAAGAAAAGGTTGAACGCACGCTTAGGTACGACATCGCTCTCTCCGGCTTTGCAGGCAAACGAAGCACTGCCGGACATTTCCTCTAGAAAAGGGAGCCCCACTGCGATCGTACCAGCACCCCTGAGAATCGTTCTTCGATTGACTTGCCCACTCATCGCGATTGCTCCGTCTGTATCTTCTGCACCAAGTCACTATGAATCAACGATCTCATCAACTCACGATATCCACCTCCACGCTCTTGACACATTGCATGAATGGCTTCCACCTGCTCTGCATCAACTGCAGTCAACGGCCGCCCTAATGAGAACTGGACAACCTTCCACGTCAAACTCTGCTTCACCCTTTCCGATGCGGCTAACAAATCCATCAACTCACCGACACCTTCGTACTTGACCGGGTCGGCTTTACCGGGAAAGAGAATCTCTCCATCGTCACGAAGCTGGTTTCCGTGTCGATCGGTTTGATGGTAAGCACCAATACCGTTGAACTTCTCCAGACCAAAGGCAAGTGGCTCGAACCTCACATGGCAGACCCCGCATGTGCTGTCAGCAATCCTAGCCTCTGCGATTGATCGCTGCGTGAGCCCCAGAGCGGTCGCCGGAGGCGTCGTGTTCACGCAGGGAGGTGGCGCATTAACCACCCCGCGCAAAAGATCATGCAGCACGAACAACCCTCGCGAAACCATCGACGCATTGTCCCCACCGATCGTTAATACACTCGCCTGCGTGAGGATCCCACCACGACCCGACACGTTTGAAAGATCATACCGAACGCGTTGACCACCCGCTAAGTTTTGTGTTTTGGTCGAACCGGCGGGTAGTTGATAGAAGGCAGCTAGTTCAGGATCAAGGATGCTCAATTGAGCATTGAGCAAATCTGAAAGAGGTCGACCTTGGGTCCAAATGACCTCAACAAAGTAATCGAGCGTCTCTTGTCGCATCTGCGTTGCCAAAACTTGATTCCACTCGGGAAAACGCTCGGGATCAGGCCTAAGGTTTTGCAAACGTCCCAGGTTAAGCCAATCTTCAATGAACTTCAGTGAACGCTCAACCGCTCGGTTATCCTTCAACATCCGATCGATCTGTTGATCCAACACGATCACATCCCGTAGTCCGCCTCGATCAGCAAGACTCGCCAACTCTTCATCCGGCGAAGCTCCCCAAAGGATATAGCTGAGCCGATTCGCAATCTCGTGCTGACTCACTTTCCGACTCAATCCACTCCCACGCTGGTACTCAACTCGATAAATGAATCGCGGAGACTGAATCATGGCCTCTACCACACAGGCAATCGCCAATTCAAAATCGCCACCAACACTCGCTACCGTCGTCGCGACTCCGCTGTAATCAATCTGTTCCGACTTGCTAATCGGGCCACGCAGCACCCAACGACCGATTTTCTCGATCTGTTCACGCATGGTGTCATCGGTCGACAACTTCCGACTTTTCCCGAACCTTGCTGCGAATTTCAACACGTCTAATTTTTCAACGACGGATTCAGCAAGCTTCTGATATGCCTCCACATGCTTTAAATCAACGCTCATGTTGTATGAAGTGTTGCTAAAGCCATCCGCCCGAACATCAGCTGGCAACCACTTTCGCGCTTCGTCTTCAATATCAACACCAAAGGTTGCTTTTACCGTGGCAATGTACTCATCGATTGTGAGACGTTGCACCCACACCTCACCGGTTCGGGCACGATGCCGATAAATCGCGGGATCAATCGTTTCAAACGCCCAAACACCTCCATCAACCAACCAGCGATAAAGAGTCTGTTTCTCCTCGGCACTCAGCGGTGCACGTTCATGTGGCATCTCATCTGAAACCACCCTCTCCCAGATCAGACTACCACTAGGATCTACCGCACCTTCTGAATCACCATTAGCCATGAGCGGACCACTGTCACCGCCCAGCTGCCATCCACTCTTTGAAGACAGGTCGAGTTCCCCTTGGCGAATGGCGGCGTCATGACACTCGAGGCAGTGATTCGACAAAAGCGGCGCAACATGGTCGCGAAAAAACTGGTGCTGCTCGGCCAGCTTGATCTGCTCCGCTGATAATCGGCCTTCGCCCTCTGAGCCCTCTTGATACAGCTGAAACGCTTGACCTTCGTCAAGATCTTGATCGTAGATGGAAACACGAAAAATCCTGCCCTCCCACGGACGACCACCGCCGACTTCATTCCCCACCGCCAATCGAAAGTTTTCGTCCCAGTTTCCAAGATTACCGGGTACCAAAGCGTGTGAGAGCAGATGTCCGTTCTGGTACACGTCCATCTCACCGGAACTGCCCCGAGTGACTAGAACATGAACTCGCCCACCCTCCAAACTTCCCTCTGGAGCAGCGGTAGATGGCATCCCGTTACGATCTCGCTTGGTCGTGCGTAGCCGGAAATCAAAACGATCTTCATCCTGGCCAAGGGTAAAATTCCGGTGACTCGGATCCTTCGACAGCGAGATTAATCGGGCTGGCCCCGACTGCGAGAACTCATCAACCTCAATCCAAGCTTCGATTGCAAAGGCTCCGGATTTCTTAAGCGTCTGAATCATCTCCTTTGCTGCGGCTTCAGTGACCAATTCAACCGCTGAGTTAATCTGCAACCCGCCGGCAATCCATTTCACTGACGCCTGATCACGAATCACAAGATCAACGTGCTCGAATTGCCCCACACGATCATGAACCACATTTCCTTTGCCCTCATTGAAGTCATAGGAAACAATCGGAGACGGCGTTGAGTGCTGCTGAGCGGATAGAGTTGCGGTTCCACGGGTAACCTCCGCCACCACTACATCCTTAGCTTTGGTGTCAACCTGAAACCATCCGACAAGAAACAGACCCGCCGAAAGTGTTCGAAATACACAGCCAATCAAATTAATTTCTCCAGTGGTTTTATGCGATGATATCGCGAACCACTCGACCGAACACGTCAGTTAATCGAAAATCTCGCCCAGAATGACGAAATGTCAAACGCTCATGGTCCAAACCCAGCAGGTGTAAGATTGTGGCATGCAGATCGTGGACGTGGACCTTATTCTCAACTGCCTTGAAACCAAATTCGTCGGTATTTCCGTAAGACATCCCGCCGCGGACACCTCCACCAGCCATCCACATCGTGAATCCGTGATGGTTATGATCCCGACCACTGCCATTCTCTGAGGTCGGCGTTCTTCCAAACTCACCACCCCAGACCACCAACGTATCTTCCAGAAGACCTCGCTGCTTCAAATCCGTCAACAAAGCGGATATCGGCTGATCGATCTGTTTGCATAGCCCTGGAACGGTTTTGTCATGGTTACTGTGAGTATCCCACGGTTGCCCATTTCCGTAATACAGCTGCACAAAACGGACACCTCGCTCAACCATTCGCCTAGCAAGAAGACAGCCCTTGGCGAAATGCCCCTCGCCGTAAGAATCCAATGTCGCTTTGGTCTCCAGATTTAAGTCAAACGCGTCCCTCGCTTCCGACTGCATACGAAATGCAGTTTCCATCGACTGCAGCCTCGCTCCAAATGACGGATGATCATTCCTTGAACGAAGATAGCCCTCATTCAAATCTCGCAAAAGCGATAATTGCTGCGACTGAACATCATGACTCCAACTCCTGTTTTTCAAATTTGGCAACATTGTGTCGGGATCAAGACTTGAGTGATTGACATAAGTCCCCTGGTATTCGGATGGCAAGAAAGCACTGTTCCACAAAATCGAGAATCGAACCGGGCGACCAGGGCACAGCACTAGATAACCGGGCAGATTTTCATTCTCCGTTCCTAATCCGTACAGAAACCATGCTCCCATGCTAGGACGCGTCGGCAAGATTGTGCCGTTATTCATTTGCAGCAACGCCGGACCATGATTTGGATTATCCGCATGCATCGACCTTAAGACGCAAAGATCATCAGCGTGTTGCGATAGCTGAGGCAGCAATTCACTAATTGGCAAACCGCTTTGACCTCGAGGTTCAAACTTGAACGGCGAAGGTAGAAGCCCACCGGTGGGTCGCTCGGTTAACAAGTCGGCAGATGCGGGTCGTTGACCTTCGTATTTTTGAAGCGCCGGCTTTGGGTCAAATAGATCAGCTTGAAACGGCCCACCATTCATGAACAGATGAATCACTCGTTTTGCACGCGGCGGAAAGTGCGTTCCATTCAGCTTCGTCTGATCGCGAAGGTCAGCCAATCCTTCAGACGAATCGGCTAGAACTTGGCATGCGCCCAGCATCCCCATACCCGCACCGGTCTGTTGCAACCAGGAGCGTCGATTGGAAATATGGTCGTTAACAATCTTCATGCTTCACCCAACACTGTTTCTTGAATCCTAACTCTCTTTCCTCAGCTGCGACTTCCCTCATCGCCTCTTTCACACTAAAAGAACCAACCAACTCAGTCGAGAAACTGAAGTTCATTCGATGCCAACAGAACATGCAAGTACTGCTGCCAACGTTGATCTGTCACCGACGAAGTCGCCTGCCCTAAGAACTGCATTGACAAACGCAATTCATCCTGAGTGGGTTCCCGAAAATAAAGCCAGCCGTAAACCTTTTTCACCGAATCCTCCACGGACATCATTTCCTGTCGCTTCAAACGCTCCAATAATTCCGAGGACTGACGAAGCATGAGTGGCCCATTGAGTGCATAGAGACCTTGAAGTGGTGTCAGCGTTCCGATGCGTTTGGGGCTATGCTGAGTTGGATCAGGAAAATCATGAATCATCATCGTTGTCGACATGTCCCTACGGTGAATGGTGGAATACAGCGTTCGCCGATAGTTCCGAGGATCCTCAAGCGAACTTGCTTCTCCACCGATCTCGCTTCGCAGGCTATCGGCACCGAGCAACATCGAATCTCGCCATTGCTCAAACGTGAGCTTACGAACATCCATCCGTGCCCACCATTGATTGTTAGGATCTTTTGACAAAGCAAAGTCGGTTGCCAAACTACTCTGCTGCCAAGTCGATGACAAAACGATCTCACGGTGCAAACGCTTCAAAGACCAACCTTGTTGTATGAATCGAAACGCGAGATCATCAATCAACTCAGGATGAGTCGGGGGACTACCTTGGATCCCAAAGTTGCTGGGTGTGTCAACAATGCCTCGACCAAAAAAAGCTAACCACACTCGATTAACGATCACTCGCGCCGCGAGATCCTTGGCGTCTGAAAAAATCGCATCGGCTAGCTCCAATCGGCCGCTGCCTTTTTCAAATGGACGCTCGTTCCCAAAGAGTTGTAGGAATCTTCTTGGGATCATCTCAGCGGGACGATTTGGATTACCTCGCATGAACAAAGGTAGATCTCGTGACTCTGGTCGATACTCAAGCCGACTACCATCTTGGGGCGTCGCCCCGGCTCGAACCACATACAACGATTCATCGGTGAGTGCATTAACCAGCGGTGCATCATAGTATGGCGTCTCCCGCTTGATCGCCTCTACCTCCCTTAGCATCGCTGCAATCTGCATCTCTAGGTCTGTAGCCTTGGCACCGCCATCTACGGACTCTTTCGATTGAATTTCTTTGGTTTCTTTTTTCAACTTCTCAACGTCCGACAGTAGTTCAGCAACTTTCTTTTTTGCTGTTTCCACCGGTTGATACATCGCATCTTCAATGAGTGGCTTTGCGACGGATCGTGTGCTCGCGAAAACGCCTGCCAACGCGTAGTAATCCTCCATGGAAACGGGATCGAATTTATGGTCATGACACCTCGCGCAAGCGGCAGTCAGACCAAGAAAGGTTCTGGAAACAACATCGACTCGCTCTTCCCATTCATCCGCCACGATCACCTTAATGATTTCACATGGCAACTTCAGCTCCTTCCAATAAGTCGGGCTCAATGAGAGAAACCCGAGTGCCGAGAGATCCTTTGCCGTCGTCTTCACCATCTGATCGGTGGCCAATTGACGACGCACAAAATCGTCATACGGCACATCCTCGTTCAAAGCATCTGCAACCCAATCTCGATAGTAAAATGCCTGCCCTTCCTGAGATAACCAACTCGCTGTCCGGTCGGTGTACCGCGCCAAATCCAACCACCACCTCGCCCAGTGCTGTCCGTATTCGGGTGACGCCATCAGCCGATCAACCATCCTCTCGAACGCGAGGGGATGCGAGTCATTCAGAAAATGGGAGGCTTGTGATTCAGTCGGAGGTAAGCCGGTAAGCGTCAGGTAGGTTCGACGAAGCAGCGTTCGACGATCAGCCTTCGGACTTGGGGACAACCCAGCCGCTTCCATGCCGCGAAGGAGGAAATAATCAAGACGCTGCTCAGGCCACTCGGCACCATGCACCTCGGGTAGCGGTGCCATCTCCAAAGGCTGAAAAGACCAAAATTGCCGCGAGGATTCATAATCAATCTCACCCTTGATCATCTCCCGTGCGGTCTCCTCCGAAGGCATCACCGCACCGCGTGCAATCCAACTTCTCACATCTTGAATTTGCTGCTCTGGCAGGCGACCCTCGGGCGGCATTTGCAGGCCCTTAGCATCAACGAGCGACTGATAGATCAAGCTGGCATCAGGATCCCCGGGCTGCACAATTGGCCCACTGTCTCCACCCAGCCGAATGGATTCAACTGAATCAAGCAAAAGCGAGGCGTGAATGGTTTTCGCACCGTCGGCATGACAAGCGTAACAATGCTCAGCAAAGAGAGGGCGAATCTTCTTTTCAAAGAAGTCTGCTTCATCGGCACGCATGGGTGCGCAAAATACGCACAAGACCAACAGAACCCACAGCCCATTGAACTTGCTCAATCTCAAAGCCAACCTGCACAACAACTTGGTCATCACTCAACACGTTGTCCCGAGGTTTGTCGTTGGCTATTGGCATGCCCAGAGAGAACCCAGGGAGGAACATCACCATCACCAGTTGAGTCACCTTCAAGTAACCAAGCTAAATTGAAGCGAGCGACCTTTGACCCGGCATGTTCATAATGCAAGTAGATCCATCCATTGGTCTCCGTGCCGAGACGACCAACATTGAGAGAAGAATAAGCGAACGCCCCTTTCTCCACCAAACGCTTCAATGGCCAATGCTTACCGCCATCGAAACTCACCCAAACCGTTCCATTTTTTCTTGATGAGGGATCATCACAATTACTGTAAACAAGAATATCACGCCCCTTGATCGGCAATCGAGCTAAGCCCGCCATGCATCCGTAATTTGTGTTTTGTGGTCCATCAGGAAGCACCTCGCAAATGGAAGCGGGAGTCCATGTTTGAGCGGCATCTCCGCTAGTAGCAACCCAACGCCTTCGTGGGTTCTTACCCTCCGGTGCCCAGTGCCGCCTCGAATTGTAGTAGACGGTACCATCACTTAATTCTGCCAGTGTCGCCTCACCCGTACCGTTCTCAGGAAACGGCTCACTCGCCTGCCAAGTCTTGCCACCATCATCACTGTAGATCGCATTGGTAAAGTGGGTTGGCCATAGGCTTTCGGGACGGTTCCCCTCGCCATAAAAACGCGTGGCACGAACAAGTCTCCCAGCGTGCGGTGCGTGAGAAAGCGTGACACCGTGTTCATTCATGTGCATTGAGGGCACGCGACCCTCACCGTCACCATGGATCACAAATTCAGATGCCTTCCAAGTAACACCATCATCGCTGCTTCTATAAATATTCAGCGGGGCGGGAGGATGCTTCGCTTCGACAAACACCAAGATGTCACCAGTGGATTCATCCACAATGGTACCGCCACCGTGAATCCCTTTTTCGGCGATGGTGATTTCGGGACCCCAAGTCACCCCACCATCCTCGCTTCTCCTCACGCGAATTCGCGATGAGCCCCATGTTGCCAAAACCGTGCCACGCTTGGTCACAACCACATTGGGAAATCGCTCATCACCAAAGACCTGATGAGCCTCGAAACTGGGGTTTCCCAAAAAATCACTCACATCGGTCTCGGAAGATGATTCTTCAGCAAGGACCCCGTTACCCAGAAACAAACAGGCCAAAACGCTCAAAGTCACTGCAGTCAAGAAACGCCGCATTCTCGCTCCCCATCTAAAAGATTGACGCACCTACGAATCATCAAATCCCAGAATCGCATTTTGAACCGGAGTCAGAGTCGGGATCGACCAAATCCAGCATCATTCGGCACCTTCGAACAAACCATCAGTTTATCCGATCCCAGAGGCTCACGCTGAAACTAGCCTCAAAACAAAATTGAATCGCGAGCATCCTTCAGCCATCAAAAAAACGCTGCTCCATGAAAATGGAACAGCGTTTTTAGTTGAATCATCTCCGAGCTCACCGCGTGGAAAAGAGTGACCAAAACGGGCGACGGTTCTAACTTGGCAGAACGGGCAGGCTGTCTTGCTGTATTTGCTGAGCTTCACCACTGCCTGCATGATCACTGTGGCATGCAGCCTTACCCTCACCACCGCCAACCGCCTTTTTTGTCTTGCTGGCTAACTTATGAATTTCTTCAGGGCTCAGCACACCTCGTTTCTCTAAGATCTCCACCTGCTCGCTGGATAAAGCAGCCGTTACCTTGGCCTTCCCGCGTTGATAGTCCTCTGATTTTCCAGATGCGAATTCTTGGATCTCCTTACTGATTCGGACACTGCACCAATCATGTCCGCACATCGCACAGAAATCTGTATCGACATCCAAATCTTCATCGTGGAAAGCTCGAGCAGTATCGGGGTCAAAACTAAGCTCAAAATGCTTTTCCCAGTTCAACGCCGCACGTGCCTTGGTGAGCTCATCATCCCGATCACGCGTTCCGGGAATTCCCAGAGCAACATCCGCGGCATGGGCGGCAATCTTGTAGGCGATACAGCCCTGTTTCACATCGTCTTTCTTCGGCAAACCGAGGTGCTCTTTGGGCGTGACGTAGCAGAGCATACTCGCGCCGTGATACGCGGCAGAAGTAGCACCGATACAGCTCGTGATGTGGTCATATCCGGGGAAAATATCGGTGACCAATGGGCCCAAAACATAAAAAGGAGCACCGTGACACAGATGCCGCTGCAACTTCATGTTGTACTCGATCTGATCGAAAGGCACGTGACCGGGACCTTCAATCATGACTTGCACACCCTGTCTCCAAGCACGCTCAGTGAGTTCCCCCAGGGTGGCCAATTCAGAAAGTTGTGCCTGATCGGTGGCATCTGACAAGCCGCCCGGGCGGAGTCCATCACCGATCGAGAACGTTACGTCATACTCTCGCATGACTTGGCAAATGGCTTCCCAGTGGTCGTACATCGGATTCTGCTTACCATGCACAAGCATCCACTTCGCAAGCAGTGACCCACCGCGACTCACAATCCCGATCAGACGCTTGCGAACAAACTCCAAATGCTCGCGAAGCACTCCGGCATGGATCGTGAAGTAATCAACACCCTGCTGAGCTTGGTGACGAAGGGTCTCAAGAATGATTTCCGGAGTGAGGTCCTCGAGTTTGCGACCGATGATCATTGAGTAGATGGGAACGGTCCCAATCGGCACGTTGCTATTCTGAATGATTGCCTCACGGCACGCATCCAAATCACCGCCGGTTGATAAGTCCATCACGGTATCGGCACCCCACTTCTCAGCCCATCGAAGTTTTTCAACTTCTTCGTCCGTGCTTGAGGAGACGGGGGAGGCTCCCATGTTCGCATTGATTTTAGTTTTCGTCGCACGACCAATCGCCATAGGATCCAGATGATGGCCGAGATGAACCGTATTGGCTGGGATCACCATGCGTCCCGCAGCTACCTCTTCGCGCACCTGAATTGCGGTCAAATGACCTTCCCGTTCAGCAACTCTCTGCATCTCCTTGGTTATCACTCCCACTCTGGCAAATTCGAGTTGAGTGATCGGCTGGAAATCCGCGGGAAGAAAAACTTGCCGCACACGATGATCTGACTGCCCAAAACAAACCGACTCAGCAGAAGCAACATACTCAGATAACGAAACTTCTTCGCCTGCAGGAACCAAGCGAGTACTCCATCCCGCGGGCAGGAAATCCCAAGCGGTTTTTTCAGAGACACCAGGCATGCCGGGAGTATCCGGTGACGAGAAGGTTCTCGCTCCCTCGACTCCAGGGTGAAGTGTTGGTGGCGAAGCAAAACTCCCAGGAGTTGTTCCAGCTTGCGTGCTAGACGGATTACTTCCCATCGGTGGAAGGACGTATTCGCGTTTCTCTGAGGACTGGCTCATGGTGATTCCGAAAGATCTCGTCTGACTTCTGAGTGATTCGCTAAAGGTATCTCAACGTGGTTGCCATCGGCCAACAACGACCAAGCCCGTGGTGTAAACCGCGTTGCCACTCGTTCGTGCAACTGTACACAATTCAGGGTAAAGCGACCAAGAACGACATTCTTGCACGTTTTCACAAAAAACACAGGTAGCTACCGGTCCCGAAAGAGAAAAGTGCTGAGATCTCTCCGCAGCGTTTCCGGTCTGCATTAGGCAAGAAACATCAAGATCCAACGAAACCGTTAGATCAGTCATTCAGTTTTGAAGGCCATCCTACTGCAGTTCAACGATCCCAAAATTGGAAGTATTCTCCCAAGAATCGTCTTCATCGTGATTCCATTTGGTGACAGCATCACGCCCTTGGCCGCCGCGATGATCATTCACCTGCATTTCGACACCCATCTTGTGCCCCGGCTCCATCACTCGACCGGGGATCAATATTGACATTTCGACAACATACCCAGAGTCATTCACAGACGCAGCGGCTTGTAGATCCTCGGCCACGTATCCTTCGCCTTGGCCCGACACCTTCCCTTCATAATTGACGCGATACTGAGCGTCGTCGTACTGGTAGAAAACCGTTCGTTTCAGGTTCCGATCGAGAAACAGCTCCACTGAATCTTGCTGCCAATCTTCATAGTGATCTACGGAGAGCTTCGTGTCCTTGACCACCCACAAGGCGTAGAGATGGGTCTCGTCCCACAACAACTTTACCGTTGCGGTCGCCATCTGCTCCTTCTCCACAACTGTCAAATCCTTCACAGGCTTTCGAACCTGCACTTCCTTTGCTTTGGCCCAAACATCATCGACCTTCCCATCGATCACGGGGGAACCGTTGAGCGCTATGGTAATCGGCGGCGTTGAATCCTGATCAGATTGACGAGCAGGCTCGGCAGGTTTTGGCTCCTGAGCCATTCCAAGCGATAATCCGGTCATCGCCATCATCAACACCCATCCACCATGTCGCATTTCAATTCTCCACTCGTCGCTATTTGTTCTCTCCGCTTACCCGCCCAGAACCGTACCCGACGCGATTCCACTTTGGGCGACGCTTAATATAGCGGTCAAACGCCCTTTTTCGAACCAGCCCAATGAATCAACGTCGTGGCTCTTTTGACGCAGGGTTTGCACCGGTTTATCCTAACGGCGCAATCGGTGCGTCAACCCTCCATACCCACAATGAGGTTGCGATCACAACGAGTGATCGTTGACGCGATTGCCAGACCAAACGATCGCGTTGATCAGCCGATTGCCCAAATCGGCCAATTGCATAGATCGGCGTTCAAGCCCAGCAGATGACCAATCCAATGCCTCCATCCGATACGCCCGCCGATGGCTCCCAAAGTGGACATAAGCCATTCAGCGCAAGTTGGTACGAATCGTTGCGCAGCACACTCGGCGAGAGTGCATGCAAACAACTCGGTTACTTCGAGATTCCAGAACCGTTCTTACTCTCAGTGGTCATCCCTGTTTACAACGAAGAGGAAACTCTGGAGCGAATCGTCGAACAGGTTGCAGCGGTTCCGATTCTCAAAGAGATCATTCTGGTTGATGATTGCAGTAGCGATCGCTCAAGAAATGTGATCCAACGGATCCAAGAGAAATACGTCGATCACACGAACAGTCAGATCATCTCCGCCTTCCACGACAGCAACCGAGGAAAGGGTGCTGCATTACGAACCGGTTTTGCCAAAGTCCGTGGCAACGTCGCGGTCGTTCAAGATGCGGATCTAGAATACGATCCAGCCGAATACCCAAGACTCCTCCAACCGATTATCGAGGGCAAAGCGGATGTGGTATTCGGCAGCCGTTTTCTGGGGGATCGCCCACACCGAGTGCTTTATTTTTGGCACTACCTCGGTAACAAATTCCTTACCATGCTCTCCAATGGGTTCACCAACCTGAACCTCACAGACATGGAAACTTGCTACAAAATGCTGACGTTTGATGCACTGCAAAGCATCCTGCCAACGTTACAGCAAAACCGTTTTGGATTCGAACCAGAAATCACAGCAAAAGTCGCTCGGCGGCAACTAAGAATCTTCGAAGTCGGAATCAGCTACTCCGGGCGCACCTATGCTCAAGGAAAAAAGATTGGCTGGAAAGATGGAATTCAAGCCCTCTGGTGCATCGTCAGGTATGGACTTTTCGACTAGCGTGCAGATTCAGTTAAGTCATCGCTTTTGACGACAAACAACATCAAACCGACTCCCCTCCCCCTCGACCATGATTAGGAATCGATGAACAAATTTACGAATCTTTCGATCATAATCACCATTGCATTCGCGGCGTTTCTTCCAATCCAAGCGGAAGAAATCAATCTTTGGCCAAATGGACTGCCCGGGGACGCTGTCAAAATCGATCCACAGACAGCTGCAGCCTTGGCCGCAAAAACCACGGACGAACGCATCGCATTTGTTGATAAGCCCACACTATCAGTGTTCCCAGCCAACCCTGAAAAAGCGAATGGCTGTGGTGTCATCATTTGCCCTGGCGGAGGCTACAACATTCTTGCATGGCCCAAGGAAGGGGTGGAAGTGGCGAAGTGGTTCAACTCGTTTGGCGTCAGCGCTTTTGTCCTGAAGTACCGTGTACCCCGGCGCAATCCTGAAAAGATTCACTGGGAACCAATGCAGGACATTCAACGTTCAATCCGACTCGTCAGACATCGTGCAAAAACGTGGAACCTCGACCCGAATCGGATTGGCACCCTAGGATTTTCCGCCGGGGGTCACCTAACGGTCATGTCTGGCGTTCAGTACGAAACACAGTGCTATTCACCAACTGATGAAGCGGATAAAGAAAACTGCCGTCCAAATTTCATTTGCCCCATCTACTGTGCTTACCTCGGCGAAGGTTACAACGACCGCACTGACAGCAGCTTAGGATCGCTTGTTACCGTCACCCCAGAGACTCCACCAACGTTTCTCGCGGTTACATGGGACGACGCAATGCGAGGCGCCCAATCTGCCTCGCTTTTTGCTCGACTCCGCGAAAACAAAGTGGAGTCAGAAATACATGTCTATACCAAGGGCGGTCACGGCTACGGTATGCGTCCGTCGGACTTCCGTGTTTCGGAATGGCCAAGACAGCTACAGGGCTGGTTGGAGGCAAGGGGATTCCTTAGCGAAAAATAACGCTTAGCTCAAATCCCTCAATCGCAATTTCCTTTGGGCACGATTTCATGCGATTCAAGATCATCGATGCAAAACGCAGTGGGTATCCAAGTTGCATCAAAAGCAGCTTCGTCCTTCCACTGCTCGTCATGTTCTCCGCTGTGGCAATGATGAAGATCACAAACACGTATGGCCAAGAAGGAGTTATAACACCCTCGGTGAATTCAAACGCGGTAACCGGGAGCAACACAGAAACCCTGCCTCCAAGACGTCTTGGCTTTGACCAACTTCCTTTCTACGGTGGTGATGATCTTGGAGCAACCTATACGCCGCAAGCAACAACGTTCAAAGTCTGGTCGCCAACAGCTCAGTCGGTAACGATCCAGTTATTTCATTCGGGCGAACAAGCGCCGCACGCTCAGATTGAAATGACAAAAGCGGAGTCTGGCACTTGGACGGGCAAAGTTAAAAATGACCTGCACGGAATCGAATACCTCTTCCAGATTGAACATCATAATCTTGAAACCGGCGAAGCCCACAAAGTTATCGTGGCTGACCCTTACGCCAGAGCCTGCACGGCGAATAGCGAGCGAAGCGTGATCGCGGATCTCAGTCGCTCCGATCCAAGTGACTGGAATTCTGATCGCTTTGTCACCCTGACTCAAAACACCGACGCACTCCTTTATGAATTACATCTTCGAGATTTTACGATTCATCCTTCATCTGGAGCATCGGATGAAAAACGGGGCAAGTACCTTGGTGCCATTGAACCGGGCACCGTCAACGACACGGGTCTTTCAACGGGGATTGATCACCTCTGCGAACTTGGGGTGACACACATCCACCTGCTGCCCATCCACGACTATCCTTTCGGTGACGAAACACAAACTGCCGATGACTACGACTGGTATGACTGGGGTTACGGAACCATGTTTTTCCAAACTCCAGAGGGATCATACGCTTCCAATCCCCATGACTTTTCTCGCCAGAAAGAACTCAAGCAACTTATCCAAACGTGTCATAACAGAAACTTGGGTGTCGTCTTGGATGTGATCTTCAATCATACGGCAGCAACTGGAACTAACCCCGGATCCATCTTCGATCGGGTCACGCCGTATCACTTTTACCGTTTCAATGAAGATGGCTCATACAGTGGTTTTAGTGGTTGCGGTAATGACCTAGCGACCGAACGACCGATGGTTCGCAAGTTCATTGTGGATACGATCCAATTTTGGATGCGAGAATATCACGTGGATGGATTTCGATTCGACTTGATGGGACTCATTGATCGAAAAACGATGCGTGAGGTCTACCGCGAGGCAAAAAAGATCAATCCAAGTGTTCTGATCTATGGGGAAGGCTGGTCCATGGAAGGGAATCTTCCTGCCGAGCAAATGATGACACAAGCTAATGTCAGTGGAACCAACATTGCTGCATTCAACGATGGAACGAGAGACACGGTGAAGGGCCCCGTCTGGGATCCCGAAGCTCCTGGGTTTGTCCAGACAGGAACTCCGAGGAACGGCGTCGAAGAATTCATGGGCAATCTCAAAGGGCAAATCACCGCGAATGGCATTCCCGTCGCAAATCCTACTGAAACAATCCAGTACGTTTCAGCACACGACGATCACTGCCTGTGGGACAAGATCCAACTCTCCACTCCGCAGCGAAGCCGAGAAGATCGCGAGCAAATGGATCGCCTCGCTGCTGGAATTGTCCTCACCTCGCAAGGCATCCCGTTCCTACACGCCGGAGATGAATTCCTGCGATCGAAAAACGGAGTCAAAAACAGTTACAACTCCAACGCACCGAACGTCAACCCAATACGCTGGGATCTCAAGACAGAAAACTTTTCCACCTACCAATATTATCGCGGACTCATTCATCTTAGAAAAAAACATCCAGCGTTCCGCATGACGACAAAGCAGGAAGTTGATCGGCACTTCCAACCATTAACAACACAACAAGAAGGCGTCTACGCCTACCGATTACACGGTGCCGCCAATGACGACCAATGGGACGAAATCGTTGTCATACTCAACGGCAGTCGCAATCCCATCAAGCTTCCCCTTCCTGGGACATGGAAGATTGTCGTCAATCAAGAGAAAGCTGGGACCGAGACCGTTGAGACACAAAGGGGTCATATCACATCTGCACCCATTTCCATCACCGTGGCCCATCGCTCAAGCCCTTAGTTCACAACGCGAATCAGCAATAAACTCAGACATCGTGCCGCTGCTGGCTTACCTTTCAAAATCAACCAATGAATCACCCATAACACAAACCTCATGTGACTGCTAACATTTCCTGCTAGACGATCAACACCTAGATATCGATCACCAGAAAGATCCATCGCATCCAAAGCATGACCCAAACAATCAACTCGGTCGCCGCGGTATCGATCGACAGCTAGCGAATCCTTAATAATCAAATCACAACCTTACGACTTCATCTCATTCAACAACACAGGAATTACACAGGCATGGGTGCACAAGACAAAGCAATCGAACTGGGTGTTTCACTAGAACCACAAGAGCAAGGTTATCTGAATCTTTGCATTCAGAGCGGTAACCAACTGATCACTTCCGGTCATGTTAGCGACCTCAAGGGTGTTCTAGGCAAAGACCTGTCGGTGGAAGAGGGTTACGAAGCAGCCAAAGATTGCTTCAAGAAAATCCTCCGCAGTGTGCACGCAACCCATGGAACTCTGGACAACCTGCGAGTCATCAAGCTATTCGGCATGGTGTACTCGGCCCCCGATTTCACTGACCAGCACTTGGTCATCAACGGCGCATCCGATCTCGCTCACCAAATCTTCGGAAAAGATTCCGATGGCTATCATGCAAGAAGTGCCGTTGGATTTGCTGCATTACCGACCGGAGTTGCGGTTGAAGTCGAAGCGGTGTTCGAAATCTTGTAAGCAAAATAGCGACGACTACCTTGGGGTAGGGAGCACCCTTCAGCTTGCCTAGAAACCATCGCATCAAGACGCCTCACGCTCAAAACAAGATTGGGCGTGAGGCATGGCAGGAGTGGTTGCATATCATGGTGCATTCCACTTGATCTTGGCAATGTAAATACTGTTATCCGAACCATAGGGGTTATCCACTGGCATCACCACTGAAGCTTGACGCCACGTCTGCATCCACTCGCTAACGACGACCCAAGTTGTGCTGTCATCAATCTTCAGCACGCCAAAATTTCCGAGGCGAGCGCCCCGTTCAGGAACGATCACTTGCTCGGTGGATCGGCGAACTCGCAAGGTCATCGGATCAACCTCGCCCATGAATAGCGGAGCTCGATTTCTAAAGACATGGTCATTACCTGCACCACGGCGAGTGTAAACCAAATAGAGCTTTCCAGCGTGATCCACCCAATGCTGCTGCGTGTTATAGTTCCCGAGACTTTCTCCATTATCAAATAGCCAGGGAATTGGCTTGGTGTAATGAAGTCCGTCCTCGCTGCTGCACACATACCCTGTATGATCATTGCGTAGAGTGAGGAAAAAACGACCGTTAACTTTGGTCACTGAAGGTTCATAAAGCCCCCTCCCTCCAGAAACTGTCAGCTCATCGCCATGACTCAAATACCGCATCTCCGTCCCATCGAATGAACATCGACAGACCGTCACCGAATAGTCACTTGCCTCGGGTGATTTGAAGTAAACCGGCAACAAAATCGTCCCGTCCGGCTTATCAAAACGCTGAACACTTCCCGCACCGCAATTGGTGAATCGAGTCGCATCCGGCATCTCCAAACGTTTCGGCGGGCACCAAGAATCAGCCGTCGGATCATAGATGGAGTAGGCGGTGTAACGAGGTCGAACCTTCATCACCTTTCCGTCGCGATAGCGTACCGACTGTCCAGTCCCAAGAAGGCATCCAGACGCCGCATGCCAAGTCGGCGTAAAATCACAGATGGTTTCTTCCATGTCCTGACCTACTTTCCAACGTGCAAAACCTTCTTGTGCGCGCAAGCCCGACCAACTCTCACCCATATCTTCACTCGCAGAAGAGCTGATCGCTGAAAAGGTGTCAGACCCCTTAACATCTAAAAGTTGGGAAGTGAGTACCAAACGTGAGACGGATTGATCATTAGGATGCCTCACCACACCTGCCCGAGCATGGACCCAACATCGCTTTCCGTCATAACCATTTTGCACGACCTCTCGTTCTATCCGGTAAGCAGGCTTTGACTGCAATGAAGTTGTTGGCGAATCATCCTTCGCAAGTGATTCGCGAATGAATCGTGGTCGATCCGTGGTGATTGAGTCAAATTTTAAGTTAGAAAAATATGCCGCATCCTTTGGGTCGTTTACCGTCCAAACATGCAACTCAAATCCAGCCCGCGTGACTTCCTCACAAAATTTAGCATTTACAACTTGGGTCCTACCCTGAGTTCCCAAGCCCGTCGCTTTTGACTCATTCAATTGCTTGACCACGTAATCCGCATCAGGAAACCAGAGATTGGTATTTGGCACCTGTCGATAACTTGTCAACCAGTTGACTTTGTAGTGCGGCATTGCCTCACGGACGGCCCGCACCACCTCGGCATTAAAACAGATAATTAAAACCTGATCGTCCTCAAGGGAAGACGCCGCAAGTCTTGCCTTGAGGTGAGGCACGATCTCGGGTCCACACTTAATCTCGATAAGGATCTTCTTTCCCTCAGGAACCACTGCGAACACTTCTTCAATCGTCGGGATTCGCTCCCCTTTGAATCGCCCGTCTTTCCACGCACCCACATCCAATTGTTTTAATTGATCCAACGTCGATTCTGATATCTTGAGAACAGGCTGCTCTGGAGCTGTACGTTCCGTATCCTTGTCATGGATGCACACAATCTCATCATCTGCACTTAGGTAAAAATCCCCCTCAATCGCATCCGCACCTTGCTCCCACGCAAGCTTGAACGCCGCGAGCGTGTTTTCGGGGGCGTCGGCTGAAGCACCTCGATGGGCAACGAGCTCTTGTCCAAAAACGAAACCAAAGCACACAAAAAAAGAAGGCAACAGGCCACACCAACGCATCATTCGCACTCGCAAAAGGAGGAAATCGTTCGCGGCGGCAAAAAAGGAAATTAGCCGATCTCGCATTAGCCAATCAAGAAGTAGCGAAAACCCAAAAAAGAGAGAACAAAAAAGAGAGAACAACAGAAACACCAATCCACAAGTCATCCGCGATCTGAAGCTCAGCTCGATGCGTACTGTATCACGCTCAAGCTACATCACCAAATCCTCAAGAGTACGTTGGCCTCATCATCACCCACAGAAATCACACTACACTCAAGTCAGCATCAGTAACCAACACCAAATCGAAGTGAAACGATAAACGTGCTCGGGCATCCCTCAAAAATCCGAAGCTCCCCGAAGCTGAAAAAGTACCGAAGAGAGAACAGCTCAACGACTTATCGCGACAACAATCTGCTGAGGACCGACAGAAAGCCAGGCCGTCATTGCTTCTACTCAGTAAAAGACTTGCTAAAACGTTATGCTGTCGATCCGGGTCCTAGCCGACGTCCATTGCACCGGAAATCCAACGCCACCCTTTGTCACACGATCAAATGAAACGCCGCTCCTTTATCCAACAATCGCTCATCACCGGATGCATTAGCTCCGCACTACCCCACGCATCAACCTTAGCTAATGCGGCGGATCAACCGCTAATGAGCCTAGGCTTGGTGACCTACCTGTGGGGAAAAGACATGAAACTGCCCGAATTGCTCGAAGCATGTGAAACGGCGGGTATCTTCGGCGTTGAACTGAGAACCGAACACGCCCATGGCGTCGAACCACAACTTAGTCGACAGGAACGCAATGACGTAAGAAAGCGATTCGCCGATAGTCCGGTTGAGCTTGTTGGCTACGGGTCCAATGCCCAGTATCACGAAAGCGATCCAAAAAAACTCCAACAGAATATTGACCTAACCAAACGCTATATCGAACTGATGCACGACTGCGGCGGATCAGGGGTCAAAGTGAAACCCAACGGATTCAGCAAAGGGACCGAACCCAAAAAAACAATTGAACAAATCGGTAACGCTTTGAATGTCGTTGCGGAATATGGCGAAGGATATGGCCAGCAGATTCGCGTGGAAGTTCACGGAAAAGAAACCAGTCGCCTACCGGTCATGAAGGACATCTTTGAGGTTGCGAACCACACAAACGCGACCATTTGCTGGAATTCGAATGACGTAGATCTAGAAGGTGAAGGTCTCGAGAAAAACTTCCAGATGGTTCAGCATCGCTTTGGCGATACCGTTCACGTGAGGGAACTAAACGAAGGCAAGTACCCCTATCAAAAACTGCTGGAGTTGTTTGCGTCAGTGCAGTACCAAGGATGGATTTTACTCGAGGCGAGAACGAACCCATCGGATAAGGTCAAGGCTCTGATTGAACAACGCAAGTATTTTGAAGAGATGATCCAAAATCTTAGCTAAGATCTGAGACCTAAACCAAACGCGACAAGACACTCGGTGGATCCTCACGATCTAATGACTGGCTCCCTCCATTGATCTTTCACCATGCCACAAAATCGATCGAAACTGGCATCCGAACATCTGATAAAGCATGGATACTGCATGCTTCCTGACTTGGCGGAAGCGGCACTGATCAATGAGCTAATCCATGAGTGTGAAGCCGCTTTTCAAGTCGAAAGACTTGACAGCTTCGCTAGTAGCAGCAGGGGACACGTGTACGCCGCCAGGAATCTCGTTGATCATGTTCCGATGCTTCGAACCTTTTGGCAAGGCGGCGTGATTGAGTCGTTCCTGACCGAGCATCTCGGCGAGCGTTTTGGCTTGGTGCGGATCCTGTATTTCGATAAACCGCCAGATCGGACCTGGGCGCTCGGCTGGCACAAGGACACCGCGATCGCCGTGGCATCACACGGAGTCGAATCGCGTCACTTTAGCCGCCCGACAGTGAAAGCTGGCACTCCTCATGTCATCGCATCCGACCCGATTCTTCAAAACATGTTGACGCTCCGCATCCATCTGGACAAGGTCACCCGCGAGAATGGTCCGCTGCGTGTCATCCCTCAATCACATGAGCACCGTGAATGCGAGGGATTGGGAATCGAAAACTCACAAATGATTTTGGCAGAACGAGGTGAGATCTTGGCGATGCGACCGCTCTTATCACATTGCAGTGGAGCGTCTGAACCTCACACGACGCGTCACCGTCGAATCTTGCATCTAGAGTTTGCTTCCAGCGAGCAGTTGCCGGACAACTATCAATGGCATCAGTTCATCAGTATTCAACGCTAAATTGTGCCGGACGCATCATCGCGACTGATCGGCCTATTCATCCAATTGTCAATTCTGCTCGTCCGGCCACAGAAACGGTTCACCGTCAATTAGCTGATCGCTGGTGACCGTTGGGCAAACATGGCGTTCGATGTGCGAAATGATTCGTCTTGTTCCCTCATGATGGCTGACATAGGGCCATTGCTTGGGGTTATACATCGAATCCGTCATATCTCGCATCAGGACGACATTCTTCCCATTTTTTGAAAGTTGCCTCAGACCGAACGGGCGTCCGAGCACACACATGTTCACGTGAACTCCGGTAAGGATGACATTCTTAATCTTTCGCGACTCAAGGATACTCCATACTTCCTCACCACGATCAGTGATGTAGTCAATATTGGGATCAATTTTTACGGTGCTTAATTGCTCACGCCACGGCCTCCTTGGATCGCGTCCCGCCTGCTCTAATTGCTTCGCCCACTTTGCATGTTCTTGGGGGTCATCATCTTCACCACCATCGGTTTGATCGATGGGATAAACCACCTTCTCCTCAGATGGAATCTGCTTGCACCATTCACCTATTCTTTCGGGAAGAACCTTCGCTTTGGGGGTGTTTAGAGCTCTGAGGCGCGCAGGGTGGTTCTCGTACGCATCCATGCAATCACTCGGAGCATGAATGACGACGCACCCTTGCTTTCTTGCCTCGACGATCACTTCGTTAAGGCGAGGGGCGAATTGCTCGAGCCGTTTTACTGCGTTGTAACAGTGATGGTAATCCCACACGTCGCAGACGATCACAGCGGTTTGACTAGGCAGCCAATCTTCATTGCGGTTCTCCGCACGGTACTCGTTATCTGAAGACTGAATCACTTGATACCGCAAATCCATCTTCATCAGGTTTTCTCCAAATCCAACGACAGGTATCACGCAGAACAGACCAACAAAACAAAACGCATGTGCAATACGAATCACGGCATTTACTCCCCGATTGGGTGACTAAGACCTCCACATTGTAAAAGATCTCAACGTCACATACATCGCAATCCGTAGGATTTACGGATCTGCTGTAGATCATGAAAGGAATCAGATCCTGAGCCACGTCAAAACACCGGACGATTCAACAAATAGTCGATAGCATCATCACAAAAAAAGCACGTCAGCCAACTTCGATCACCTCCTCCAAGAAGATCGTCGTCAACTGACGTGCCTATTCGAGTATTCAACCGGACTAACGGATCACTCCGATTCAAGGAATCTAACTTGTCCGGTCTTCACGTCATAAATCGCACCTCGCACAGCTACCTTGCCTTGGTTAACCGCATCGGCAATCGCCGGACTTTTCTGAAGCATCTGCTGCACACATCGAATCACGTTGGCCTCGGCAATTTGATCAACCAATTCTTCACTGACTGATACCTCACCCGTATCCGCATCAAAAAATTGTTGACGTTCCAACTCCAGCCTTTCCATGACGCATGGCTTCACTTCGTCAACAATTGCCGCGAGGTTATTACAACCAGTAGCCTCAGTAACATTAGTCTCAGCTGCAACCATTTCGGCTGACGCAGTCACTGCTCCACAACGGGTGTGTCCCAAGACCAGAACCACCTTCACACCGGCAACCTGAACTGCATACTCCAGACTGCCGAGAGACTTGGTACCAATAACATTGCCGGCAACACGGACACTAAAAATATCACCAACACCAAGATCAAAAACCAGTTCGGCCGGCACTCGTGAGTCAATGCAACTCAAAACTGCAGCCATTGGGCTCTGCCCATCAGCGGTTGACTTTACCTGCCGCATTAAATCTCGATTCAAACGGCGATTCTCAGAGAAGCGTCGATTACCGTCAGCCAAAACCTCTAGCACTTCACCGATTGTTAGTTGACTTAGCGTCTCCTTGTTCGAATGATCCAAAAACTGAATGGGATCTCCGAATTCAGGAAAGCGTTCAAAGCCAACGAGATTCACCAACACCTGCCGTTTGTCTGCAACAGTATTGCGGTAGTCGCGAACAAGACTGAGTACGTCTGGGTCGATGTAGTCGGAATCCGTTGCGTCAATCTGCAAGCGGCTACCTGGCTTCACATTCTCTAAGACACCCTCAATCGCCGCACGATTCAGAAAGCTCACCTGACTACCCAATTCAACGTGCGTCACATTACCGAGTAGTTTCGTGTCGATGACACGTCGCAAAGGCCTTCTCGCGTTGCTGATGAGGATAAAGAGAAGTGCAACCGCCAAGCCAACAAGGATTCCTACAAGCAAGTCCGTTCGGACGATCACAATCACCGTCACAATGAATGGAATGAATTGATATTTCCCTTCTTTCCACATTTGCTTGAAGATAGCTGGACTCGCCAAGCGGAAGCCCGTCACGAGCAGGATTGCCGCAAGCGCTGAGAGCGGAATCATATTCATGTAGGCTGGCAAAATCACGACACTGGCAATCAAAAAGAGACCGTGTACCAGAGCAGCAACCTTGGACTTTGATCCGGAGTTGACGTTGACGCTACTACGCACAATCACAGACGTGACGGGAAGTCCACCGATCAATCCACAGGTCATGTTCCCTAAACCTTGTGCGATCAACTCTCGACTCGGTGGCGAATTACGCTTTTGCGTATCCAGCTTATCGACCGCCTCTAGGTTCAGTAGCGTCTCCAAAGACGCCACGACTGCGATCGTGAATGCCGCGATATAAATCGAGTAATCACCCAGCCTCCCAAAGTCGGGATGCATGAGAGAAGCCATTAATTCTTTGGGATTCTCACTCACCGGAATTTCGACCAAATGATTGCCGTCAACCGCCCAATGACCACCAAAGCCCTGAAATAAAACCGCTAGGCCAATTCCCAAAAGCACCACAAGCAAGGGTGCAGGCACAAGCGAAGCCTTCAACCGCGGAATCTTGCTCCAAGTGATTAAGAATGCGATGGAGATCAATCCAATGACAAGCGCCCCAAGGTGAACATCACCACCTAGCGTTAAGCCAAGCTCAGAGAACGTTGTTTCGTTATCTGGCTGCTGGAATGACATCTCTCCCTCGAAGTCGTTATCGTGACCGACAAGATGAGGGATCTGTTTCAGGATGAGGATCACACCAATCGCGACCAACAATCCTTTGATCACGCTTGAAGGGAAGTACGACGATAATACGCCACCCTTCAAAACGCCGAAGATGATTTGCATGATTCCCGCGATCATTACCGCCAAGAAAAATGCTTCAAGTGTCCCGAGCGACTCAATCTGTGCAGCGACAATTGCGGTCAGACCGGCAGCGGGTCCACTCACGCTGGTGTGCGAACCGCTGAACAAGGCAACAACCGTTCCCCCAACGATTCCCGCCAACAACCCCGACAGGGGCGGTGCATCGGACGCAAGCGCGATCCCCAAACACAGCGGTATTGCCACTAGAAATACCACCAAACCGGACACGAAGTCACGCATAAAATCTGACGGTGAATAACCCTGCTTTATCTCAACTGTTGACATTATTTTCCCATATCTACTTCACAAATTCAGCGGACGGAGAATGAAAACAGCTCTCACGAAGAGACAGGCAGAAAAACCCTGAAGGTTGGAAGTCCGCGGATGCGGTTGCCAAAATCAGGAACATCCGCTTGTTCGGCAGCTAGAGTAAGAATTCGATTCGTCGTAGCTATTCCTCGCCGTAAAGCGAAAAAAGCGACACTGCATCTGGGTCCAGCTTTAGCGCCTAGAATAGTTGCGGTGATGCAACCTTCTGCCTGCTTCTTCTCAGAGCTTACGCCGTCGGTTATTTCAGACCTACAGCTCTCACTCCCCACAAATCGACACGCGACGTGCCCGCTAACAGCGAATGGGGGCTAAGTTATCGATAGAAATGCGATGCCCGATCACGACAGGTCGGGCGGAAGAGATGATTCGCGCGGATAGCTGAAACCCAGTCGGACGATCAACTCGCTCTTCACGCTTATTTGATGACCTTCGCGAATCTGATCGTGACTGAGAACAGCACAATTCTCGCGACTCGACTTCTTCCATTTCCGCTTCGCTTTCGGTACCGAAAGCTGCTCTCGGAAGGTGAGCGGTGATCCCACAGCAAGAAAAACCAAGTAACAGCATGAATGCATGAGCAATCACGCGACTCGCGGAAGTGCGGTACTCGGATGTGTAGGAAACTCGAACCATTGCTTTTGGATCTTCTGTGAATGTTCAACTCAACAGTATAGCTGACCGTCCAATTGAATCAAAACCCAGAGATGTCCGCCATCTATTTCTCGGTGAATCTCACGTCGTAAGCAGCATGACCCAAGAAAGATCCAGCGGAAAACATCTAGACTTTTTCTAATCGCCATTATCGACAGAATCAATACAGAACTTCAATCATTGCCACGCGAAAAGTTAACCGAGCGGCTAGAAGGGCATGGGACGCCATGGTTGCCGCCCGTCTTTTTCCTGTAAAAACTTTGCATCGACCTCGAGATACCAGCGATGCAACTCATCCCGCATGGATCGCACTAGGTCTGGGGATGCCTCGGAAAGGTCGCGCAATTCACCTGGATCCTCGAGGAGGTTGTACAGATGGACGCGACCATCCTCGAAGCGTTCAATCAATTTCCAGTCTCGCCTGCGAATCGCGGCTGCAGGAAATCCCCCCTGATTACTGTAGTGCGGATAATGCCAAAATAGATCTTCCCGATCCAATCGGGGCTCACCTTTCATCAGAGGCAACAACGAAACTCCGTCGAGATGCTGCTCGTCTTTCTGCGGTAAGCCGCAGAATTCAAGGATTGTTGGGTAAAAATCGGTACTAATAACAGGTTCCGACGACACGCTCCCAGGCTTGCTGACCCCAGGACACCTCGCAAGGAACGCTTCGCGAATTCCGCCCTCATAGATCCACCCCTTCCCACCTCGCAAAGGCAGATTCGAAGTGGGCGATCCCTCCGATGTACTCAAACCGCCATTGTCCCCGATAAAGAAGACAGCGGTAGAATCGTCTAGCCCTAATTCATCGAGACAGGCAAGAACCTTCCCAACAGCTCGATCCATCGATTCGACCATCGCCGCATAAACTGCGTGATTTTGCTGAATCCGAACACGTCGAGGCTGATCTCCGAAAACCTGTTCCTCTTCCGCGAAAGCATTCTCGTCACTCAAACCCAGGCGTTTTGCCTTCGCTTGGTACTTTGCGACCAATTGCTTTGGAGCCATCAACGGTGTGTGAACTGAATAGAACGAGAGATATGCCAAGAACGGCTCGTCGCGGTGCTCTCGAATGAACTCGGATGTTTCTCGAGCCAGACGATCGGGCAAATGCTCACCGTCGGGGCCATTGGTGAGCCTAGGATTCTCGTATGGCGAGAAATATTTTTTACCGCCGTAAGGGCCTCCACCGCGATGACCACCACGATTGACATCAAAACCTTGCTTGGTAGGCCAGTATTCTTCAGTGGGTCCCAAGTGCCACTTCCCGGCAAAGAACGTGCTGTATCCGTGCTCTTTCAAGGCCTCCGCAATCGTTACTTCTTCAAGGGGCATCCGATCATTAAGCGGGGCTGGACGGAAACGACCCGAGCGTTTGCCAGAAAAGAAATTTGTTGCGTCGACTCGAGTTGGATAGCGTCCGGTTAAGATGCTATACCGAGTCGGACTACAAACTGGGTTGGCGGCGTAACCATCGGTAAAACGCATACCGCTCGCAGCAAGCCGATCGATATTGGGTGTCTCATAGAACGTGTTTGGGTTATTCGCCCCGATATCCATGTACCCTAAGTCGTCCACAAGAATAAACAGAATATTCTTATGGGGTTCCTGCTTGTTTCTTTCCTCGGTGCTTTCCTCTGCAATCAACGGTCGCCATGAAGTCAAAATTGCAACCGTTGCCAAAATCAGCATTGCCGGTAATGCCCTGAACCCACAAAAAACCAAAGCTTGGCTGAAATGTCGCTCCGCTAGACTCACCAACATGCCTTACCCTTGCTAACACGGACCGTCGTTGTACCGACGCCAGAATTTAATTCGAAATCAGAACAGCTTAATTGTAAATCAGAACAGCATCGAACCATCGCGAAATGAACTGACCTAAACTGTAATGTAATCAGCGGTGCTAAAAAACCTAACGAGACTCAACTTTCATCTCATCCTACCACGCAAAACGATCCGACAGCCAACCTGAAAGATGCAAGATAATCCTTACCAACCACCTCCTGAAACGCATGGCATCTTGCGCGATGAAGAGCAGAATGGCACGGATCATTTTGCTTCCGCCACGAAGGCGACTTTGCAACAGAAGCAAGTTCCCAAACCCGCTTCCTCAAACCAACATCATTTCTGGATTGCTTTAGCTGCCTGCCCCTTGGCTGGACCGATCTTGACCATTCTGATGATCACCGCACTTGGATTTCTCTTTCAAGCCTCAGGAGCCGAAGGCAGCGAGCAGGCAAACCCCATGTCACTGATCTTTTTTCCCGTGATTGGTCTATTGATCACCGTTCCAATCAATTACGTCGCGATGGCGGTGACCTTCTTGCCTTCAATTTTATTTTTTCGCAAAAAAGCCAAGCTCCAATTCCTCTACATCTTGGCTTGCTGGATTATCAGCCTCGTCCAAATCATAATCTTTGGAAGTTGCTTTGCCCTCCTGAATGCACTCGCTTTTGAGCGGGCAGGCGGAATACAAGCTTTCACTGAGGCGATACGTTTTGGGCTAAGTTTCGCGATGGTATTTGCCCCCACCACGCTGATAAGCGCCTTTACATTTTGGCTTCTCAACCTTCGTGGTAAAACCGCGTCCGTCGTGGATACTGAACACCCTTGAATCATTTCGGGTAAAGATCATTCTAGGATCGACAATACAGAACTTCCTCCATCAGAGAAAAAGAATGCTATTCAATCGTCAGAGCTTTGTATCGATTGCTTTCGCGTTACTTCTAGCATTATTTGGTCACTCGATCATTCGCTCGGAGGAAACACGTGCGGCAAAGAAGCCAAACTTCATCATCATTTTCTGCGATGACCTCGGCTACAGTGACATCGGATGCTTTGGATCGAAGCTTCATCGAACCCCGAACATCGATTCAATGGCATCGCAAGGCACTAAGTTCACAAACTTTTATGTTACGTCAGGTGTTTGCAGCCCATCAAGATCTTCGTTGATGACGGGTTGCTATCCTCGAAGGGTGAACCTTCATCAGGACCACTCCGGTCAGTGGGTACTTTTCCCTCGAGGCAAACGAGGTTTAAACCCAGAAGAGACAACCATTGCGGAAGTACTCAAAGATACCGGTTACGCAACTGGGATCATTGGGAAGTGGCATCTTGGTGACCAACCATTCTTCCTACCCACTCGCCAAGGATTCGATTACTACTTCGGTATCCCCTACTCCAATGATATGGGACACGACTCTCGCTCCGAACCGTATCGCTACCCACCGCTTCCACTGATGCGGAATGAAGAGGTCATCGAGCAGGAACCCGATCAAAGACAAATCACACAACGATACACGCAAGAAGCAGTCCGGTTCATCAAAGCACATCAGGACGAACCCTTTTTCCTTTATCTACCCCACACGATGCCGCATTGGCCTCAATACGCTTCGGAGCAATTTGCGGGTAAGTCAAACAACGGCAAGTGGGGTGATGCAGTCGAGGAAATTGATTGGTCAACGGGAGTCATCTTAGAATCACTCAAAGAATTAAAACTTGATCAGAACACACTTGTCATTTTCACATCCGATAACGGCGGGGCAACCCGACACGGAGCACACAACGAACCTCTCAAGGGCGGAAAGGGCTCGACCTTTGAAGGTGGACAACGCGTCTGCAACGTCATGCGTTGGCCAGGAAAAATCCCGGCGGGTAAAGAATGCGGTGAACTGGTAACTTCGATGGATCTGCTACCCACCTTTGCGGCTCTTGCTGGAACCTCCCCTCCGCCCGACGTAACCATTGACGGAAAGAATATCGAGCAACTCATTCAGGGTCACGCGGGAGTGAAGTCACCACATGAAGCGTTCTACTATTACTTTCGTGAAACGCTGGAATGCGTCAGATCTGGAAAGTGGAAGCTTCGTTTGGCTCAGGTGCGTGGCGGCGAGAAAATGAAATTCCCTCAACTCTTCGATTTGGAAAATGACATCGGAGAAAGCCAGAACCTCGCAGAGAAGCATCCAGAAATCGTACAAAAACTCATCGATTTGGCGAGCATTGCGAGACAAGATCTCGGCGACGGAAAACAAACCGGTTTGGGCCAAAGGCCAGCCGGTTTCGTCGAGAACGCCAGAGGATTGACCGACCCGAAGTAGCAGAGGCGAGACAAAACGGCCATCACCTTGAAAAAACACCTGAATTTGCTGTCGTTGATAAGATTAATATCGGTGATGCGTCGATATGCAACTGGAATGATCCACGCTACCGCAGTAACGCTAAATTCGTTGCACGAAAACTTAACGGATGCATGGACGAGCTGGCGAACTACAGTGAACCTTTGAACCCAACTGAAATCGAATCGCTCTATCAAAAGCGGAAACCCGAATGATCTATAAAGAAATCCTCGGACGATCTCTTTTAACAATCGCTGCAGGAATACTGCTTGCGTTAGCCACCGCAGCATGCGCGGCCGAACCAGACCAATCATCTACTCCTCAGCTCTCTGGTGATCGACTCTTTACTCTAAAGGTCAAGCCAGTATTTCAAGAAAAATGCGTTGGTTGTCACGGCAGCGACCAAGACGACCTGAAAGGTGATTTCAGCATTCTAACTCTCGAAGACTTACTTCGAGGGGGCGAAACCGGCGAACCCGCAATTGAAATTGGCCACCCAGAGAAAAGCTACTTGGTAGGTGCAATCAAGTGGGAAGATTCAGAGATGCCCCCAAAAGAGAATGATCGTCTCACCGCTGAGCAGATCTCGGATGTTGAAAAGTGGATCAAGATGGGAGCACCTTGGCCAAGCGAGAATCGGCAGAAAGAGATTCGAGATGAGGCAACAGCGAGTTTAGAGAATGCTGACGGAGTTTTAGTGGCCACCAGTGGTGGGCAATCAGAACAGTGGACCAATCGTCGATATCAGAGACAAGATATCTGGGCATTCCTACCGTTAGCAACTGAGAATGAGATCAGAGAAGCTACAGGTCATTCGGATCACATCATTGACGAATTGGTTAACAGCAAACTGGGTCAACTCAACCTACAAAGTGCTCCCCAAGCAACAGCCGCTGAACTGATACGAAGAGCAACCTACGATCTAACAGGCCTTCCACCTTCGTATCAGGACATTAAACAATTCCAGCAAGACTACGCGACAGATCAAGGTCAAGCATGGCACGATCTCATTGAAAGATTGCTTGCAAGTCCACGATACGGCGAGCACTGGGGAAGACATTGGCTAGACGTCACTCGGTATTCCGATACTGGCGGCATGTCCAATGACTATGAACGCTCGAATCTTTGGCGTTACCGCGACTACGTTATACGAGCCTTTAATTCGGACAAGCCGTACAATGAATTTGTTCGAGAGCAGCTCGCCGGTGACGAGATGGCCGATCGTTCACTGAGGCAAAGACTGGATCTCTCTCAGGATGAAATACACAAGGCGCAGATCGATGGTGACTACAACCAACAAGAAGCGGAATGGATAGTTGCCACAGGTTTTCTGCGACTCGGACCGTGGGACAACGCCATGATTGAGAATGATGAGGCGAGACAAATCTACCTCGATGACCTAGTCAACATCACCGGTCAAACATTCCTCTCGCAAACGCTCCGCTGTGTCAAATGCCACGATCATAAGTTCGATCCAATTCCAACGAGGGACTACTATCGACTTTATTCAGCATTCGGCACAACCCAGATGGCCGAGCGGAATATCCCTTTCCTCACCGATGAGAATCGCAATCGCTTCGAGGATGAAGAAACACACGTGCGTAAAATGCTTGCATACGCCACCAGCGAAAAAGACAAGATTATCGAGGTGCAAGAGACGGCAGCTAAACAATGGTACGAGGAGCATCAACTTCCTTACAAAAATGAGAAGGCACGGCAGAGCGATCCCGATGAAGTGAAACCGCCACGTCACGTTGGGCTGGACTATGTCCAACAGGGACAGCGTAAAGTGCGTGAGCAAGATGAATGGATTTGGAATCGACGGCTAGAACGTTTCAAGCCAATGGCACAATCTGTCTACAACGCCGATAGCTCGATCCTTGCGTGGAATGGCGCTCGAATGCTTCGAATTAATCGCAAAAAGCAGAAGGGATCGACAACCACCAGCAACATTTTCGTGGGCGGTGCACTGACAGCTCTCGGGGAAGCTGTCATCCCTGGTGTGCTCAGCGCAGTTGCCTTACCGACCAACACCAATGCATCACGACCGTACACACTGACGGATGCCATCGATGGAAGACGCTCCGAACTGGCAAGCTGGATTGTAAATGAAGCAAACCCGCTCGCAACTCGCAGTATTGCCAATCGAATCTGGCAGTTTCACTTCGGCAAAGGCATTGCCGCAAACACGAATAACTTTGGTGCAAAAGGCGCAAAACCAACTCATCCATTGCTCCTCGACTTCTTGGCCCACGAACTGATCAATCACGATTGGTCTATCAAACACCTACATCGCCTCATCATGAATTCATCGGTCTATAAAAGATCCACTCGACCTCCCAGCCGAGAAAAAGTTGCAACTGCTGATCCCAACAACGACTACCTATCACACTTCCCCCGAAGACGGCTCATGGCCGAGGAAATCAGAGACAGCATCTTGCAATCCACTGGGGAACTCACTCATGAGATTGGCGGACTACCCGTCATGCCGGAAATCAATATGGAAGTGGCGTTGCAACCTCGCATGATCCAGTTCTCCATTGCTCCTGCTTACCAACCGTCACCAACGCCAGAAACTCGCAATCGGCGTTCTGTCTATGCCTATCAGGTACGTGGCCAAGCCGACCCTTTCTCAGAACTCTTCAATCAACCTAATCCAAATGAATCTTGCGAAATGCGAGAATCAGCGGCTGTCACACCACAAACATTCGCGTTGCTCAATAGTGACATGATGAATGACCGATCGATAGCGATTGCGAAACTCATCATGAAGCAGCTCAATTCGGCAGAGGATGGCAAATCATCCCAAGCGATATCCGCTACTGTCAGCAGAGAAATGATCAATCTCGCTTTCCAAAACATTCTTCAGCGCGAAGCCTCTGAGCAAGAGCAGCAACGTCTAGTGTCTTATGGATCACGCATGATCCAGTACCATCACCAGAAAGATGCTGTTATCAAAGAATACCCAACACAGATCACTCGTTCTCTTGTAGAAGAATTCACCGGTCGCCCGTTTGAGTACGAAGAGATCCTTCCTGTTTTTGAAAACTATGAACAAGACACCAAAGCTCACCAAGTTTCGGAACAAGTGCGTGCGTTGGCAGACATATGCCTGATTTTATTCAACACGAACGAATTCATCTACGTTGAGTAACGCCCCCCAAGCACGAACAACATCGAACATTACAAGATTTCAAAAAGATCAGCATGCTTCATCCATCACGCAGACAATTCATTTACGGGCTTGGTTCAACGCTTGGATCTTTAGCTTTCACGTCGATGCTGCAAGGCGAAGATCGTTCGAACCCACTCGCCTCCAAACCGCCAATGCATCCAGCAAAGGCGAAAAACGTGATCATGCTTTTTATGGAAGGCGGTCCAGGGCAAATGGATACATTTGACCCCAAGCCGGAACTAACCAAGCGACACAAAGAGGAATCAAAACTTACTGGTGGTCTGGAGAAAGGATTCAAATTCTTTGTGGGTAGCCCTTTCTCGTTCCGCAACGTGGGTGACCATGGGATCCAAATGTGTGATCAATGGCAACACTTAGCTGATCCCTATATCGCCAATGAGCTGTGCAATTTCCGCGGCTGCCAAGCTGAATCACTGAATCACCCTGAAGCCTTGTTTCATATGAACACCGGCAGCCGACTGGGTGGAGATCCTGCACTTGGTGCATGGGTCAACTACGGCTTAGGAACCATCAACCAAAACCTGCCTGGTTATGTGGTGATGACCGAACTAGCAATGCCGCAAGGCGGACCGACTAACTGGAGTAATGGTTTTCTGCCACCAAACTATCAAGGCACGCGACTTCGCCCCCAAGGATCCCCGATCCTCGACCTAGCACCACCTGCACACAAGAACCAGAAACATCAACGTGAGACCTTAAACGAGCTAGCGTGGCTCAACCAAAAACATCTTGAAAATCTGGGTGAGCAAGATGCAAAATTGATGGCGAGGATGGAGAACTACGAACTCGCATTTCGTATGCAAACCGAAGTACCCAATGTGATCGACCTTTCACAGGAATCGGCACAGACGATTGATATGTATGGCATGAATCGCCCAGAAACCCAAGCGTTTGGTCGTCAGTGTTTGATGGCGCGACGGCTTGTAGAAAATGGTGTCCGTTTCGTTCAAATCTTCAGTGGTGGCTGGGATAGTCACGACTACCTCCAGCGGGGTCACAGTGCGCGTATCAACAGCGTCGACCAACCTTTCGCGGCTCTAATTCGAGATTTGAAGCAAAGAGGAATGCTCGAAGACACCTTGGTCATCTGGACGGGCGAGTTTGGTCGTACCCCGGACAACAATAAACGCGGTGGCGTTTATTCCCTTGGGCGCGGACATAACAATCAAGCGATGACAATGCTCTTGGCGGGCGGTGGAGTACGTCCGGGTATCGTGGGTGCAACGGACGA
Organism: uncultured Rubripirellula sp.; assembly: GCA_938045805.1. Classification (GTDB taxonomy): domain Bacteria; phylum Planctomycetota; class Planctomycetia; order Pirellulales; family Pirellulaceae; genus Rubripirellula. The sequence continues at coordinate 350,686 of CALIBL010000035.1, forward strand.
ATTTGGAGCAAAAGCAATCGAGAACGTCCACCCAATCCGTGACCTTCACGTCACGTTACTGCATCTCCTCGGACTGAACGATAACAAACTGACATACTTCCATGCGGGTCGTTACAAGCAGCTATCGCAATTTGGCGGCGAAGTCATTAACGACTTACTCGCCTAGTCCATTCAAAGAAGCGTGTCCGCAAGCACGGATCAGTCAAGTTCCGTTGGTGGAAAGCGTTTACGTGCGTCACTATCGATCGGCTTGCCCGTTTTCATGCTCCACCATTCACCGGCACGAGCAGGATCATGATGCGGGTTGGGGTACGGCATCCGCGCCCCAACATTTTGCCGCCACGCATGTAACTTCTTTTTCAGGTCGGCGGTCCGACCCTTGTATTGACCTGCCAAGTTTGTAGTTTCACCAAGGTCTTGCTGCAAGTTATACAGCTCAACCATTCCACTCCCATCAAGGTATTCGATCAACTTCCATTCCCGCTCACGAATACTGCTCGCAGGTCGATCGTGATGAAAGTGGGGGTAGTGCCAATGAAGCGAATCCCGAGGAAGCGTCGAATCCGGTTTCTTCAGCAGCGAGACTAAGCTGTGACCGTCAATGGTCTGATTTTTCGGCAACTCGCCGCCAGCAAGCTCCACGAGCGTCGGGTAGAAGTCATAACTAATCGCGGGCTCCCCACACACAGCTCCGGGCGGCACCAACTGCGGGTACTTGATAATCAAAGGCACCCGTACACCACCTTCGTGCAGAGCCCCTTTTTCTCCCTTCAATGGAGCGAGGCTCGAAACAATGTCATCGGCCGCTTCGCGGTAGTCATAACGTCGATGAAGGCCTCCATTATCAGAGGTAAAAAGAATCATTGTGTCACCGGTCGCCCCTCTTTGGTCAACCGCCTCGACAATGCGTCCAAGCATGTCATCACAATGTTCAACCATCGCCGCATAGATGGGATTTGGCAATTCCCGATCCGTTGCAGCAGCTCGCTTCCGATACTTTTCTACCTTCTCAGACATGGCCCCTAATGGGATATGAACAGCAAAAGGAGAAACCATCAAGAAGAATGGATCGTTGGAATCCTGATTGATAAATTCAATTGCCCGATCCGCCTCGTAATCCGTTCGATACTGATCTGACTTAGGTTGAGGGACGTCCTTACGCTGAGTTCGGTAACGTCCGGGTAAATGAGGCCCATTGATCACAACCGAAACATCGTAACCTTGAAACTCAGGTTGGAACGCAGGGGCATTTCCCAAATGCCATTTCCCTATGTAACCAGTGCGATAACCTTTTGACCTTAACGACTCAGCGATGGTGACGGTATCAAGAGGCAACGCCATGGTGGTGAGCGGTGTCGTGATAGTCTCAAACGGTCTCCAGTGGCCTGGTATATGTGCCGTGATCCCAATTCTGGCCTGATTTTGACCAGATTGAATCGCGCATCGAGTCGGTGAACAGACCGCCCCCGCTGCATAAAAATCAGTAAAGCGAACGCCGTCCGCGGCAAGCTGATCAATGTTCGGAGTGTCAATAAAATCGTTTCCATAACATCCGAGATCGCCCCACCCCATATCATCGATCAAGACGAGAATCACGTTAGGCTGCTTCACTGTCTCCTGCGAATAGGATGAAGTGGATATCATTACGCTAAAGAAAATGCCAAGGGCAGCGATGACCTTCAGTCTCGCCATAATGGATGGGTGATTCATCTGAAACCAATTCAAAAGGTAGCAACTCAACCGAAGATGGATACGAATTCAAATTCAAGGCTGACTGGCAATCAGTAAAGCATCAAACCATACTTACTTGCGTTCGTTTGGTAACATCGAATGGAAAACGTAACGAGAAGAGTGTAACAACATCGAGAGATAAAATCAGGCATTCTCTCGATGCCAAACAACCTCAAACTATCGCTTGATTTAACAACATGCACCGATCTGCTATTCTCACTCTCTTGCTCGCCCTGCTGAACTCTGCCTTCGCGCTCCACAACTCCGAAGCACAAAACCACCAGGGATTGCAAGAATCCGCGCAGAACCAAGAACCCCAAGGAACCGTCAATCAAGCACGCCCACTCTTTGCCCTGGCTGGAGATTCAACCGTCACGGACCACGCTGGCTGGGGCAATGGCTTCAAGGCACTTCTGCATGATGAAACCACATGCATCAACTTCGCAAAAAGTGGACGAAGCTCACGCAGTTTTCGGGCCGAAGGTTTTTGGAAACAGTGCCTCGATGCCAATCCACAATATTTGCTGATTCAATTCGGTCACAACGACCAACCAGGCAAAGGTCCAGAACGGGAATCGGCGGCGGACGGTGATTTCAGGACCCATCTCATCCGCTTCATACAAGAGGCGAGAAATCAACAAATCAAACCCATCCTCGTGACTTCATTGACGCGACGACGTTGGAATTCAGATGGGACTATCCAAGAGAGCCTTCGTGAATATGCGGATGCAACGATAGCGGTTGCAAAAAGTCATGATGTACCGCTGATTGACTTGCACCAAAAAAGCATCCAACAGTGCGAAAAGATGGGTCCGATCGCGTATCGCGCATTTGAGCCAATGACAGATAAGGGTGCCGACCACACACACCTGAATGCTGAGGGCAGTCTAGCAGTCGCTAGTTTGGTCGTCGCAAACGTGATCCAGCTCTTGCCGGAAGTGACACCGCTTTTCAACCAGAAAAAGCTCGAACAAATACTCACCCAAGGTGAAACACCAGCAACGCTAAGCAACGAGCTCCTGACGGTCGATCACACGAGTGACACCATCTCGATTCGAGCAGGTGAGAGAACCATCCTGACCTACAATAAACGCTCGCCACCTATCCCTGATGGAATTGACCCCATTTACCATAGAAGCGGTTTCTTGCATCCGGTCGGATCCCCCTCAGGAAAGGTTGTCACAACTGCGTTTCCATTCGACCACCCCCACCAACAAGGCATTTTCTCCGCTTGGGTCTCCACTTCATGGAACGGTCACGAAGTAGACTTTTGGAATCTCGCAAAAGGAACGGGCAGGGTTCTTCATCAGCGTGTGAATAAGATTTTTTCTCAGAAAACTCTTATTGGATTCGAGGTGGATTTGGTTCACCAAGTACTGCAACCTCACACTGTTGATGTCCTCCGCGAGCGTTGGCGAATCACGGCAGATCACCGTCCAGATTCGGTGTTCTCGTTTGATCTACAATCAACCCAGTCAGCGATCACCGATACACCCTTGATGATCCACCAAAATCGATACGGAGGATTTGCGGTGCGTGGGCCTGTAAACTGGCTTAGTGTTCAGGATCCAACACCACCAGATTGGCCCGCAGTCAATGGTTGCACGATTGTGAATGAACACACAGCGGATCGAATCGCTGGCAATCATCAGAGAACTAGGTGGGTAAGCATGAATGGTTTGATTGAGGGCAAGCCAGTCAGCATTACGATGATGCACGCCAACCGCACTCAGGACTCGAGTAACGCAGCAAGATTGCACCCAAGCAAACCTTATTTTTGCTTCTCACGATGTGTGGAAGAAAGCTTTCTCATCACTAAAGATAACCCGTTGGTTTCCCACTTTCGGTTTCTCATCACCGACGAAGCACCTAATCGAAAGTGGATCATGCAGCAGTGGGAACAATGGCAAAAGGAACTCCCCAACTCAAACGGAGATTCCAAACCTTGATTGTTCACTCACGGTCAACATTTTGGCCTCTCGGAAAGCGGTTTGATTCAATGATTTTTTCAACAATCTCTTCGCTCGGGAAATCCATTACCACGACCCCCAAACGATCGCCTTGCCGTTGATTTACTTGACTGAGAAGAAAAGGATTGATGAGGGAAGCGTAAGATTCGGGGTTAATGAGACGACTTGGCACGGTTCCACTGGCGTAGTTTAGAAACCACTGGTCGAAACCGCCGTCTCGCGTCGCATCCAAATGCTGTGCGATTTTCTGTTTCTTGACCTCAGGTAACGCTTGATAGTCATCCTGCAGGTTCATCTTGACCCAATTCAATCCACCAAGATTCCCAACACGGTCAATCAAAACAATCTTCCCTCGGGCGGTTCCAACTGACGGTGTCACTTCAGCGGTGTACCAACGTTGTCGATATGGCTTGGTCTCCTCAAGAAAAGTTGCCTGAAAGTCTCGTGTAATTGCCTCTGACTTGGATTCCTCTTTCACTGAAATCAGCAAACACTCGGATGGGTTTTCATCGAGGAATGCATCACAAACCTGCATTACTTCAGCAAAGCTAATGCGCTGATTGATCACGCCATGGTAAATCTGAAACCTATCGTTCTGATGTCGACAACGGATATCTAGGAACCGGATCCCCAAATCCAGTTGCTCTCTCAACGTCAATGATTGGCAGCGGGCAAAGCCAAACGAAAAACCATTGTGCAAGGCAGCGCTATCGTGAGTTCCCGGAATCGAGAGATTAGACAGCAGTGCATCCTGGGGAAGCCTCTTCATCCACTGCGACGTTGCCACATATTTGGTTTCAGTGGGTTCCAGCGATCCGTGACTTGGTTGCTCCGTCTGCTCAGCTATGGAATCCGTCGATAGCGACATTAGCAAAAAACATGAAAGGAATAATCGAGAGAACATTTCAAATCATGTAACAGGAAGGAGCAGTTCAACAACGAACTGAAGCAAGAAAAGAATTCCCAGGTCAGCCCACGAGAAGAGGCAGTCCGCTTAATGAATCTTAGCAGATAATCTTTATCAATAAAAAAGCACCGATGCCCGAAGACACCGGTGCCTGCACCGACTGGAGGAAACAGTCGTTACCGATGAGCCAGATCAAAAGATCAGCCCTGTTTCGAAATCACTCTCCCAATCCATTCTCAAGCATTCCGCTTGGAACCGCTGCAGGAATGAGTGCCTGCAGGCGCGCCGCAAGGTCAGGAGCGGTGAGACTATGCAAGAACTCAATCAAGTCACTCTTTTCTTTCCTGCTTAAATCAACATCGACGACTTCTGCAGTATCGAGCATCCAATCCTGCATCGTGCGACCATTGACAACTGTTGGAATCAAATCCGGCTGAATCAACTGCCACCGTGCCCGGTAGTTTCGAAGGGACTTCTTTGGGTCGAGATGATGCTCGATCACATCCTCGAGGCTCGAGAACGCTCCGTTATGCATCCATGGTCCGGTCGCTGCCACGTTCCGAAGAGGCGGCGTTCTAAATGCAAACTCATCCGCTGGATCAGCTGTGATGCCCATTCGTCCGTGGTCCAGACCCGTGAGTGGATTCTTTCCTGGTCCGATCTGTGGAACGGCAAGATTGTGATGCAACTGATCAGTTAGCAAAGTACCGGAGTGACAGTCGACACAGCCCGCCTTGCCGTAAAACAAGAGAGCACCACGTTTCGCAGCAGGACTCATCGCCTGAGTATTGCCCCGTAAAAATTCATCGAACGGGCTGTCGTCCATCCCAAACGCCTCAGTTTCAAATGCTGCCAGTGCAATCGCGACATGCTGAAAACCAAGGTCTGCTTCAGGAACTTCGGGAAACGCATCCAAGAACATGGATCGATAAATATCGTTGTCCATGACACGAGCAGACAACGCCCCCCAGATGCCGGTGAAATCGTCATCCGCAAACGCAGCGACGTCATTACCGTTGAACACATCCTCATGTGAACCTCTCATCTCGTCACGACTTGTCGGTGGGAACATCGCCTGGATCTGAAGCGGCTTCACAAGTTCGCTAGGTAATGCCGCACCGGCTGGCGATGTAGCCACGCCGCCTGCAGTCGAAACTCTCGAATCCCAAAACATCGAGGTCCAATGAACCGATCCACGATTGAAAATGTCGGGTGAGTTTCGAGGCACGAACTCACGCTCCTCGCCCATCACACGAAAAATCCCGACCTCGTTGATGTTTGGCGACCCGGTTCCGACGCCTAACGAAAGCGTATCTGAGGTGCTGGTAAGCGGATGATGGCATGTGGCACACGCCGTGTCGTTGTTGCCGCAAATGATACGGTCAAAGAAAAGCAAATTCCCCAACGCGGCATGCTTCGGATCTTGCGCAGGCGTATCAATCGCCTCAACCCCATTGGCCTGAAGAACGGCACGAAGCTTGGCATCGGTACCCGAAACCTGTGATTGACGCGGTTGAGCCTTGTAGCCTTGAGACTTGTAACCTTGAGACTTGTAACCTTGAGATTTGTAACCTTGAGACCTAGTAGCAGGCCAACCTGAGCTCGTGCGAAAATCCTTAGCTAAACAGAAAAACGGCAACATAAATATCGCCAGCAGTGCGCGCAAGAGCGCAGAGTGATGAATAGGCATCACTGAATCCCCCAGTGCTAATGTAAATATTCGCAAAGCGTCGCGTGCGACAACACTTCACGGTTTGTCACCCTGAAGATTCAGGTTCAAAACATGAACCAACGCCCAAAATAGAAACCCCCGTTTCATCTTGGACTTTGCATCAAAGTGAGTTACATAGCCTCTCATCAAGATGGCAATCTTTGACGACTGCCGAGCTTTGGGACATCACCCCACAAAGCCAACATTTACGGTAGTAGCGATTCAACCGATGTCAACTTTTCACTGAAAAACCGCCTGCCGAACGCAATCAAAACCAACACAAAAAAGCCGGAAAAAACGGGACTTTCCGGAGAAAAAAATTCCAAAGAAATTCTTGGCATTTATAAAAAAAGCCAAGAATCAGAAAACGAAATCCGCTTCATCGACTAATCCAGACTCTCAAAGATCACCACATCTCGAGTGTTCATATCCACCCCAGGTTGGTAGCCGACAGGGATCGAACGATCAATCACAAAGGTCCCTTTAAACCGCTCCGCCATCCCCTCGGTGGCTCGATATTCATC
>CALIBL010000036.1 GCA_938045805.1 uncultured Rubripirellula sp.
ACGTAGATAGGAACGTAGACCACCGGCCGCGTGTAGCGTGATGACATCATAGGGATCGCATTCCAGCGTGGACGCAGCGGGCTATAGCCACTGCGAATTTGTTGTTGAAGCCTGAGGGCACGAAGTCGAGCGATTTCTGCAGCTCGCTGTCGACGCAAATCCTGAAGACTTGGCTCCTCCGCGATCATCGACTCAGCGACGGCGAGATCGCTCGGCGAAGGAATCTCTTGCGATTCAACCATTGGGCTCCCCTGATCGTAAGGGTTCGATTCCATGATTTTTAGAAAGGATCCCTCTGGATTTTCCGAGGCGGTTTCAGAACTCGCTTCAACCGACTTCTCGGCTGACTCCGCGGAGGCGTGCAGTACTTCGATCACCTCCTGAAGTTCCTCTGATGGCCCGACCGATTCATCGGCAACATCCACCACCGTTTCACCAACCGACTCAAGCCCCACGTTTTGTGCATCCGCCGACGCCGTTATCTCATCACTGTCTGCAGAAACATCACCATCTTCGGCCTGAGGACCGGCCTGCGAAATGGAATCAGTGGCAATCTCCTCTTTCCCCGCTTCATCTCCGATCTCAGAGTTATTTGGACTCGATTCGGTCGCTTGGACCGCGGAAGCATCCTCGATGACCACAGACTGATCAGGCGTAGCATTGTCCTGTGCGGCGGCAGCCTTTTGATCGGTGGTAGCAATCTGTCCCGCGCCGACTTGGTTGTCGGCAGCATCATTTTGCTGCGTTTGCGGACCGCTGATCACGATTTCTTGACCAATGGTCACTTCAACGGGTTTCGCAGCACTTCGCAACTCCGAAGTGAACTCATCGGCGTAAACCGCTGCCAAGGGCGAAAACATCATGACCGCAATGGTGCAGAAAACCGAAAGAGCCCGCGGGTCTTGCGAACGCGTCGACCGCCGATCAGAGATTAAGAGCGTGTGCATGGAAGAAACTCGGGTAGAAGAATAAACGTCGAACACAAAACCGGACGAGAAACCCAACCCTTTTCGATCGATCATCCCGTGAGCGTGCTCGGAAGTTGCTCCAACTTCGGGTGTGGTATCCTCGAAGTTGATTTACACGCTCCGCTGTTCGATGATTAGGCTTTCGGCGTTGAAAATGTTGATCGGACTCGCAGCCAGAAAACTCGACCACCATCGGCAAACCTTACCCAGTTCGTTTTTTTTAAGGTTCCGAAAGTGTGGGTTATTTCGGTGGAGCCGCATGGCGTTGAATTATTTCAACACCATAAGTCAACTCCCCACCGCTGGATTTCCTTGGTGGGCGCCAGTAGATTAGAGTTACAGAGTCGGAGGGAACACTCACTTATGCGGATTGCCCCGGCGACCTTGATTAGTCTGCAGTTAATCCGTCGGTGAGGCTCTTACCCTCAGAATTTGGCTTCAGACACGACAAACTCGCACAGAAACATTTCTTTACCCACTCCCATGGAGTTAACTCCCAGTGAAGACTTTCCTCACTAGCCTGATGGCTGTCGCAGCCTTGGCCATTGTTACCGTGATCGCAGGATGTGCACCCGCTGCACCCACCGCTGACGATCTGAACCTAGACACCACAACGTCTTCCGAAGACTCCGGCGCTGCAGCCGGCGATTCGGCAGCTGGCTCCAACACCACCGCGACTGCGGAAACTCCGGCTGTTGAAACTCCAGCTGAAGACACCACTGCTGAAGAAGCTCCGGCAGAAGAAGCACCCGCTGAAGAAGCACCCGCTGAGGAAGCTCCTGCAGAGGAAGCACCTGCAGCTGAAGCGGCTCCTGCTGAGGCAGCCCCCGCTGCAGCAGCCCCTGCGGCAGCAGTTCCAGTTGCCGAAGCTGCAGCAGAGTAATTCAGTCGTTAAAACGATTGCGATCATTTAGAAGGGATGTCACGTTGAGTGACGTCCCTTTTTTCGTGCAACGATGAAGATTGCCACAGCAAGAAAAAACTCCCGCATCGATCGAGACGCGGGAGTTGAGAAAGAGTTTGAGTTCAGCCGAATGACGTTGCCTAGGCAACTGGCTTATTCATGAATTTGGTTTCGGTTGCGATGTCACTACCGTCAGGGGTTTCATCGTTGTCGACCTCAAACCACTCTTCTTTAAATTGCAGGTAGCCACCCTCGCCCTTCGCCGCTCTCTTCAATGCGACATTGGTTCCGAGAGCAATGACGGCGTCACCCATTGCGACCTCTGGATAGCAGCGGGGTTGGTTTTCCTTATCTGGGTTTCGGATGCAGTATGCCCAGTGTTCGATTTCTTCTCGATACCCTCTCGACACAGGCCCGGAATCGGCAGCCTGAGCAACGGGAGCAGCGTAATCGCCGCTTGCACTGGTGTCCAAAGCGAACCCGCCAGCTTGTTTGGCTACACCAACTTTGCTGCTGGTATCGCTGTTGCGATAGAGCAGAACATCCGTTTCTTTATCGAGGATCAGAGTCCCCTTGGAACCAAGGACCACTTCTCCCCAGCCACCGAAGCCGTTTCCGTTGATGGACGAATAGGTGACAACCACTTTCTTGTTGGGGTCAGTATCGTAGCCAGCTACCGACCCAACTCGATCCATCTGCTTCGTGCTATCGTTACGCACGCTTTCCGGATAGTTCTCGACTCGGTCGTAGTACCCGACATCAAACGTCTTGGAATACTCAGGCCCGGGGAACTCGAACATGCAATAAACGTGATCTCCGGCATCTCGGTCAACTGGCATGATGTGTCGCCCACCGACCGCATGCACGCTCAAAGGATGCACTTTTTTGCCGTCATCCCGAAGGGAGCTAAGGAAGATGCTAACAGCGTCAAGTTGATGAGATCCGAGTTCGGCCATGAGACCTGCTCCGGTTCTTTCAAACAACCGCCAACGGTGTAATTCATCCATTGCGGAGAACATCTTGTTACCAACCGAAAAGTCTTGGTAGCCGAAGTCTTTGGGGTCGATCGCCTTATCGGCGTCCCAAGCTTTGAAGAGTGCCAGTTCCTCTTGAAGGCGAACGATGTCGTCCGGGTTCGTTGCGGACTTCAACGCGTTCTCGCGGTATCGAATGTCACCAGCGATCCGATCAAACATCTTTCCATTTGCATCTCTCTCGCCCCCAGGAATCGGCATCTTCCAGCTATCACCACCCGGCAAGTTGCCGCGATGCCACTGGGCGCGAATGTGGTGCAGTTGTCCGAGAAGTCCCCAACGAATGAGGTTGACGGCATTTTGGTATTTGACGTTGTAATGGCGTTGGTGGCCTGTTGCGAGATGAATGGGATGGCCGTTGGTGTCTCGCATTGACGCGGCCATTCGCGACATGACCTTACACTGAGCCACGTTGTGAGCCATCAGTTTTTCAGTCAAAACGTGCAAGCCTTTCTGCATCGCTTGAGCAGCAACGGATGCGTGAAGCCAAAGCGGTAGGGCAATGATCACAGCCTCGATGTCTGGATCATCCAAGCAAGCCATGATCCCACCGTTGGTGGAGTCGTAGACCTTCACATTCCTTCTGGCCTCCGCCTCGTCCTTGTAACCGGCCACTCTGATCAGGCCGGGACGACGTCCAAGAGCGGAAGAACTGGACCAATCGCCGTGGAAAGCGCGGTGCTGACCAAAGGGTCGAATGTCGCAAATCGCTTTGACATCGACATATTCTGGGTTACACCCACCGATCAGGACGTTTCCCTCGTCGCCGGTACCGATCACGGCAACCCGAACGGGATCGGTCACTTTGCCATACCCAAAGTACATCGCACCGAGTCCTGCGCCGCTCACGGCACCAGCGGAAACGATGCCTCGCAGAAAATCTCTGCGATTCACGTCATAGTAGCTACCCACTGCAGAGTAGTAATTGTGCTTACCCACTTCGCGTTGTTCGCTGGATAACTTATCCACCATGGTTCTTTATCTCGTCTGAAGGTTGAAGTGTGCTGGTTTGATCTTAGTTGATTCGTAAGGAATTGAGGCGGCTTTCCTCAGGAGCAAAAACCCGCCGGATGAATAGCTGAATGAAATAATCTAAGCCGGCAAAGCGACCGGCAGCGGTCCCCGCCAAGACAAGGCACGCCATCGATTCAATCAACTGGTAGTAGTTTGAACTCGGGCCGGAAGTTGGCGGCAGTTGACTCAAAAACACTGAACCGAGAAAACCGGCCGCCGCCAACGCGGCAACAGGGGTAAAAAGCCCCAACAGCAGACAAAGACCAATCGCAATGTCAAAGTAGGGCACGATTCGGTCAATTTGACTCGTGTCCATCAGTGCGGTTCGAGGTTTAATCATCGCGAGGTAACCAGAAGCCATTGCCTGCTCCCGCGTCGCAACCCGATTCTGATCGACCTCGTAGCTTGCCCAAATCTTGTCAATCTCGTTGAGTGCGGCAGCGCCCTTGCTCTGCCAATCACGAATGAGCGTCCCGCGCTGCCCGCCCAAACTGCCAACGCCAGCAGGAATGTCGTTGACCGATGTCTTCTCCGAGACTCCCTTCATCCAGTCTCGCCCCTTTTCAAACTCTTCAAGGTCCGAAGCGTTCGACTCCAATACCCACTCGTAGAGTTCAACCGCACGAGCGTAATTATTCTGAGCTTCCGCTTTTTGAGCTTCCGAAAATCCGTAATGGGTGGCTGCCTGCTCGCGAAACTGAGCAAATCGGATCATGATTAATTGCGGAGTTAGCCGGTAGCTTCCGTCCCAATCCCAAACCATCCCGCGGTAATGCTCCGCGAAAGGCCCGTTGGCATTAGCGAAAAATGGCTTGGCGGACCATTTGCCAGAAATCCGTTTGTCGGTCCCCTCGCTGTAAAAATGAAATCCAATGGTCATCCGCAGCAGGACGAGCATGGTTGCGCCGAGAATGCCGAGAAGCCGAGGCGAAAAACCCCAGCCAATACAGAGACGAACGGGTATGAGTAGCAATTTGAGCACAGAGATAACGTCCGGGGATCAGAGAAATTGTGGTCCGAAGAACGATAAAGATTCGGGGCTTCGCCACAGGGGACGAATCTTACCGTAGCTTACACGAAACAGGGCGGATTACGCCACTACGCTCCCAAAACTTCATACAAGTTCATCCTTGTTTGACAGGAAAATCGTCAAACGCCGCCTCCCGATGACCAACGAGCTAAATGACTCCCCTGCGGCAGGTCGGTACAAACACCTCTGGTGTGACCTGCCAAACTCAATTTTACGCCGGTTTTATTCTGCGCGATTACCCGTCAAACTACGTGGCGAACGAATCGACTGCGACGCTTGCTGTTTCTCTTGACGGAGGAACTTGGCGAGCCAAGAACGATCAAGTGACTCAAAGGTGTCTTGGGAGAAGGAATCATCCATGAGTGAAATTATCACCCCCGGTGCGAACGAAACCATCGTCACGCCGCGGCCTTTCACCCATCTGCACTGCCACAGCCACTACAGCCTCCTCGATGGTGCCGGGGACATCGGCAAACTGGTGCAGCGATGCGTCGACCACGGGATGAACTCACTTGCCCTGACTGACCACGGCAACCTGCACGGCGCCTTGGAGTTTTACCGGAAAGCGAAGGGTGCTGGGATCAATCCGATCATCGGATATGAAGCGTACATCGCGCCGGGCAGCCGTTTTGACAAGGGAGGTGCGTCGAGCAGTAAAGCAGCGAGCTATCACTTAACCCTATTGGCAAAGAACCGAACCGGTTTCAAAAACCTGGTGAAGCTCGCTAGCGCCGCCTCACTTGAAGGCTTCTATTTCAAGCCAAGAATCGACAAAGAGATTCTCGAAAAATACAGCGAGGGAATCATCTGCCTGTCCGGATGTGTCAGCAGTGAGTTTAGCCGAGCGGTGATCAAAGGGATCGACACTGCTGAGGTCGAGAAAGAAGCCAAGGAAATTGCCGGATGGTTTCACGGAGTCTTCAAGGATCGTTACTTCATTGAAGTCATGAATAACGATGTGGAAATACAACGGTTGCAGTTGGAAAATGCGGTCGAGATGGCAAACCGAATGGGTTTACCGCTGGTCGCCACCAGCGACACCCACTACGTCGATCCAACGGACGCGGAAGCACAAGACATCATGCTGTGCATCAACACCGGTCGCTTCCGCACGGATACCTCACGAATGAAAATGGAGAACGATCAGTTCTTCCTTCGCAGTCCGGAACAGATGTACGAGAAGTTTCCGGGTTTGGAACATGCGGTAGCTCGGAGCCAAGAGATTGCAGATACCGTCGATATCGACCTGCAACTCGGCAAATACTTCTTTCCCAAATTTGAGTGTCCCGAAGAGAAAACACCGATTCAGTATCTCCGCGAGCTATGCCTCAAAGGCCTCTTTGAACGATATGCGGATGAAGACGACCGAATCATCGATGGTGAACTGAGCGAGGAAGTGCTGGCGAGACTGGATCGCGAACTCGGCGTGATCGAAAAATTAGGTTACCCCACTTACTTCTTGATCGTTTGGGATTTCGTTCACCACGCACGCAGCAACGGCATCTCTGCCACCGCCCGTGGAAGCGGTGTTGGGGCGTTGGTTTGCTATGCCCTATATCTTTCCCATGTCTGCCCGCTTCGGTACGACCTGCTCTTCGAACGTTTCCTCGATGAAAGTCGCACCGAACCACCGGATATCGATATCGACTTTGAGAAAGAACGTCGGGGCGAAGTCATTGAGTACGTCAAAGAGCGTTACGGCAGTGAGATGGTTTGCCAGATTGGTACCTTTGGAACGCTTGCGGCAAGGGCGGCCATCAAGGATACGGGGCGTGCCCTCGGAGTCCCGCTCGCCCGAGTTAATCAGATCACGGAGATGGTCCCCGACGAACTCAAGATCACGATCGCCAAAGCGTTGGAGAAAAGCGGCGAACTGAAGATGACCTATGACGGTGATCCGGAAGTACGCGAACTGCTCGATTTGGCCATGAAGATCGAGGGACTCGCTCGAAACGTCGGAACTCATGCAGCAGCGGTGGTGATCGCCGATAAGCCACTTGATGAGTACGTGCCTCTCACTCGAGTTCCCGGCAAGCAAGACGTGATCACTCAGTGGTCGATGGGCGACGTCGAGGCGGCCGGCTTGCTCAAGATGGACTTTCTCGGACTCAGAAACCTCACCATCCTCAGCCGAACCGTTCAACTGATCCAACAGACTACCGGCCAAGAAATCGACCCGTTGAAATTCCCGCTTGATGACAAAGAAGCCTACGCGTTGCTTCAACGGGGCGAGACGAAAGGCGTCTTCCAACTCGAGTCGGGAGGGATTCGCGATCTCCTGCAACGAATGAAACCCGACCATTTTACCGACATCATCGCGACCGCCGCGCTCTACCGCCCAGGACCACTCGAAGGTGGGATGGTCGATGATTACGTCAACATCAAACACGGGAGACAAGAACCCGAGTACAAACACCCGGTGCTCAAGGAAGTTCTCGAAGAAACCAACTCCATCATGGTTTACCAAGAACAGGTGATGCGGATTCTTAACCGATTGGGAAAAATCCCGCTCGCTAATGCGTACACTTGCATCAAGGCGATCAGCAAAAAGAAGGAAGCACTCATCGCTCAGAATCACGACGCCTTCATCAGCGGAAGTGTTGACAATGGCCTCTCAGAAAAAGATGCGGAGGAGATCTGGAACCTCATCGTGAAGTTCGCAGGTTACGGTTTCAATAAAAGTCATAGTACCGCCTATGCACTGGTGGCCTATCAAACCGCCTACCTCAAAGCGCACTATCCGGTTGAATTCATGGCAGCGCTGCTCTCGAGCGATATTTCGGGACGAAACTTCAAACGTAAAGATGCGTTAGTTGAACACATGGAAGACTGCGACCGCATGAATATTGAAATCTCGCCACCTAACGTGAATCACAGTGCCGCAGACTTCTCGGTGGCGGATGGTAAAATCCACTTTGCTCTCTCGGCGATCAAAGGCTGCGGAGGTTCGACCTCGATTTCAATTGAAGCAGAACGCAAGAAGAATGGCCCGTTCCGCGATATCTTTGATTTCTGTGAACGAGTCGATTCTTCGTCATGCAACAAAAGCGCCATTGAAACGCTAATCAAAGCGGGGGCAATGGATTGCTTCAACGCCCATCGCAGCCAACTCACCGCAGTCATTGAACGGGCAGTGCAGGCTGGCGCCGCGATGCAGGCCGATAAGAAAAGTGGCCAAGCCAGTCTTTTTGGTGCCTTTGACGATCCGACAGACAGTGCGGCAAACGACACTGCCCCGACGCCGCTACCAGAGATGGAAGAATGGCCCGACCGGGAAAAACTGGTTTCCGAAAAGGAAGTCCTCGGATTCTACCTCGACAGTCACCCACTTTCGGAATTCGAAACAAAACTCGCAACATTTCGAACACACACCTCTGATCGACTCGCGGATACCAAAGATCGCGAAGAAGTCACCTTGGGTGGGATGATCAGTTCGATCAAGTTTAGTCATACCAAAAACGCAAAGCCTGGAGCCCCGACGAAGTACGCAAACTTTGATCTTGAAGACATGCAGGGCTCCATCCGCTGCATTGTTTGGCCCAAAAGTTTTGTGGACTGCGGCGAGCGAGTGGTGGCGGATGCAGTTGTGCTGGCGAAAGGAAAAATTGATCGCCGTGGGGGTGGTGATGAGGCCAACTTAATCATTGACGAGTTGACACTACTGGATGAACTTGATTCTAAATTTACCCACGGGTTGCGAATCACGCTCCAAGAAAATGAGCACGGCAAACAAACCTTTACTCGAGTCAGGGAGATTCTTCGAGGCTATCCGGGAAAGCAGGAGATGCGTTTGAGCATGCAGATGACCGAGGGTGAGGTGGTGCACATGCGAAGCAATAAGTATCGAGTCAATGTCACGCCGGAACTGCGTGAAAGACTCGATGACCTACTCGGTGAAGGTCATTACAAGCTGATGATGAGCAAACCTGGACGTTAAGGCTGGGTTTGTTCGCCGCCGTTCCACTTGCCAAAACACAACTGATCATTCCTCGATCACTTGATCAGTGTACGTTCTTTCAGCAATTCGATAATTGCGTCAGCACACTGGTCAACGGATGACTCAGCGGCGTTGACAACCAAATCAGGCTTTACCGGTGGTTCATAATCTGCAGAAACACCTGGGAAGCTACCGTATTCTCCCGAATCCGCCTTCGCATACTGCCCCTTGGTATCACGCTGTCGGCAAACCTCTACTGGTGTCGCCACGTGAACCACCAGAAAACGCTCCGTGCCGACCAACTTGGCGACCTTCTGCCGAACTTCTTCCACCGGAGCAACAAACGAAGCAATGCAAATCAGCCCCGCATCATTGAGTGAATGCGCGAGGTGACCGCTTCGCCGAAGGTTCTCGCTGCGGTCTTCCTGACTGAAACCGAGATCACGGCTCAGCCCTCGCCGCACCGACTCTCCATCGATCATCGCAACGGCACGCCCCTGTTCAAACAGTTTACGTTCAACGGCATGACCGATCACGGTCTTACCACTCGCAGTTAAACCGGTCAGCAAAATCGTCGCGGGGCTCTGACCAAACCGTGCTGCTCGCTCTTCAGCAGATACGGCCGAAACGTCGATCTGTCCATCATTGGACGACTCCTCGTCATCCCAAACCGACCGTGCCCCAGAATCGGAGGATTGGTCGAGAATCATGCCGGCAGCGACCGTCGCATTGGTGATACGATCGACCACGATGAAGGCACCCGTGTTTCGATTCTTGCGGTAGGCATCAAAATGAATCGGGGCGGTCAGGGAAATGCTGACGCGTCCAATCTCATTCAGTTCCAGTTGCGGTGCCGGACTGCGATGTAGGGTGTTCACATCCACGCGATACTTCAATGTATCGATACTGCCAGGAATGGTCTGGCTGGTGTGCTTGAAGAGGTACGTTTTACCGGGAACCATTGCATCCGGGTTCATCCAAACGAGCATCGCTTCGACCCGCTCGCGACTCTGCGGAAGATTCCCCGGACGCACCATCAGGTCACCGCGGCTCGCATCAATCTCGTCCTCGAGCGTGACAGTTACCGATAACGGGGTGAACGCCTCATCCACCGCTCCGTCAAACGTCACGATCTCTTTCACTTTGGAACGCTGCCGACTCGGTAACACCATGATCTCTTCACCCTTCCGGATGATGCCCGATGCGATGGTGCCGCAAAACCCGCGGAAGTCGAGATTCGGTCGATTTACATACTGGACTGGCATACGGAAATCTTTCAGATTCCGATCACTACCGATGTAAACCGACTCGAGAAAGTTCATCAGCGTGCTACCGGTGTACCACGGAGAGCGTTCGCTGCGATCAACCACGTTGTCACCGTCGAGCGCGGAGATCGGAATGAAGTGCAAATCGGGCAGATCAAGCCGAGCAGCAAAGGAACGATACTCATCGCAGATCTCATTGAAACGCTCTTCGCTGAAGTCCACTAGATCCATCTTGTTGACGGCCACCACCACATGGCGAATTCCTAGCAGCGAAACAATGAAACTGTGTCTCCGAGTCTGCGTGAGAACACCGTGGCGTGCATCAATCAGGATGACCGCCAAATCAGCGGTACTTGCACCGGTGGCCATATTCCGCGTGTATTGCTCGTGCCCCGGAGTATCGGCAATGATGAATTTCCGCTTTGCGGTACTGAAGTAGCGATACGCAACGTCAATGGTGATGCCCTGCTCACGCTCCGCTTTGAGGCCATCAGTTAACAACGCGGGGTCGAACTTGCCACCGGTGGTGCCAACCACCTTCGAGTCAGCTTCGAGTTGCATCAGCTGATCTTCGTAGATCATCTTGCTGTCGTAAAGCAAGCGACCAATCAACGTACTTTTCCCGTCGTCCACCGAACCGCAGGTGATAAATCGCAGCAGTTGCTTACGTTCGTGCTGCTTCAAATAGGCTTCGATATCGGTAGCGATCAGGTCCGATTGATGACTCATGATAGAACTGTGATTTCGATAATAAAGATTGGGGTGAAAACGTCTTGGTTTAGCGATCCAGCCTAAGGAATACGCATTGGAGCGAAACCTAACTTAGAAGTATCCGCGTCGTTTCTTCTCTTCCATTCCGGCGCCGCCTTCATCCTGATCAATGATTCGTCCTTGCCGTTCGCTGGTCTTGGCAAGCAACATTTCTTGGATCACCTCGGGTAACGTCGTCGCCTCACTTTCCACGGCACCCGATAGCGGATAGCAACCTAGCGTTCGAAAACGCACCATCTTTGTCTCTTCCTTCTCACCCGGCAAAAGCGGCATGCGGTCGTCATCACGCATCAGCAACACGCCATCGCGATTCACAACGGGTCTCTCGGCAGCCAAATAAAGAGGCACAATGGGAATGTTCTCGAGATGGATGTATTGCCAAACATCGAGCTCCGTCCAATTACTCATCGGAAAGACCCGAATTGATTCCCCTTTGTTCACGCGACCGTTGTAGAGGTTCCACAATTCGGGTCGTTGATTCTTGGGATCCCAACGATGTGACTTGTCTCGAAAACTGAAGACACGTTCCTTGGCCCGACTCTTTTCCTCATCACGACGGGCGCCGCCAAATGCGGCGTCAAACTCGTATTGATCCAAAGCAGCCTTGAGAGCGTCAGTTTTCATCAACTCGGTGTGCCGTTCACTGTCTTCCCACGGCTTGATATCGTGCTTCAGTCCGTCATGGTTGATGTGAACGAGCAGATCAAGACCGAGCTCCTTCCGAGCATAAGTCTCTCGAAACTCAATCATCTCCCGGAACTTCCAAGTCGTATCGACGTGAAGAAGCGGAAACGGAGGCTTGGCGGGGTAAAACGCCTTGCGAGCCAAGTGAACTAGCACCGCTGAATCCTTACCAATGCTGTAAAGCATCACTGGTTTTTTAAATTCTGCGACCACTTCGCGAATGATATGAATACTTTCAGCTTCAAGCTGCTTGAGATGCGTAAGACTGTAATCCGACATCGCTGGATTGATTAACCGCTTTTGCGTTCTTGGTTGGGGAGCATGTTCGAACGAGGTTGGTGACCGACAGAATTGGATCACCTCGTTCCTTTCTATTCGGGTCTAGCATGACCCATCTCGATGGAATCGCCTAGTGCTAACACACTTGCCCGAATCATCGCGTAGCAACGACCCTAGCACCCCACCAATCCTACTCACCTGACCTGAAGCGTCGAAGATGCGAACTCGCCCGAGCAGGCGAATAGACCGTCCACCGAGGCAAAATCAGATCAACCGGTTTCACCGGTACCCTGAGCGAGCCATCACAACCGACGCTCAAGCCACCGTGCCTAGCGTTGCTTCGACGTCAATCGACCGCCACTTCCAATCGCGTGAGATCACGTCCGTGAGGGGAGATTTGCAAAATCACACCTTCTCGCTCTTCCTCCGCTTCACCGAGCGAATAAGAGGCCACCCTTCGAAGATCAAGTCCGTTCAAGAGACCAAAATGTCGTGCCTCACCACGCTCCTCGACCCACTTTGGCCCCTTGATCAGCAGCAATCGGTCAACATTTTCCCAGTGCGGAGCCACCCATCGACAAAACTTAGCCAAACTGCCCACCGCACGGGAGACGATTGAGGTGAAGCGGAAATCCTCCAGAAGGTCCTCTCCCCTCGCCCCGTAAACCGCTACCGGCAGATCCAAATCGGACACGATTTCATTCAGTGCTCCGGCCCGCTTCGCGACGCTTTCAGCTAACGCGACTTCGATATCAGGCCTCATGATCGCCAGCGGAATTCCCGGCACTCCGTTTCCACTCCCAAGATCCAACACCTCCTCGCCGGAAGCAAGTAGCGGTGCAAGATGGTAACAATCCCGCAGGTCACGCCCCACAAAGAGGTCCCAAGATGTGTGACGAGTCAAGTTCAAGCTCTCATTGAGTTCCCACATCGTGTTCGCGTAAAGCTCCAGTTTCTGCGCGACCGACTCCTCCAGTTCAATCTGATTTGCTTCAAGTGCTGCAGAAAAATTGGGATCAATGGACATAGACGCTCTCAGGAAAAATAATGGTACCGTTTAAACCACGCACCAAATGCCGCCAAACGGAGCTAACCAAATAGCAGTCGATCACGAGTCATCGACGCTGTCATCATGATCGCCAAAACGCGACTTGGGAAGGAGCCCAATCTTTACTCGATGCTTCACCACGAAGCTCCCACCCGCATTCGGTCGCCATCTCCCTCAGAATCAGTCCTAGATGTCATCCTCCTTACCCACAAGCTTTTTTGTCTACGGAACGCTCAAACGGGGGCAGTGCCGTGAGCATCTTTGGCCAGAGACTCCCCAGAGTATCACCACCGCTTGGATTCTTGCGACACTTTATGGTCGTCAAGACTACCCAGCGATCCAAACCGGCGAGGATCGCGTGCTGGGTGAAGTATGGCGTTTTGAAGCTTCCCAAATGCCACAAGTTATCAAACAACTTGATCGCATCGAGGGAACCAATCAGCCCAATGAGTCTGATCTCTATCGCCGATGCACGGTGAATTGCTTCGATCTAAACGAACATCCATTGGGAATCAGTTACTGCTACTTCTACGTGATCGATCCCCGTCAGGACGGGTTCCATCGAATCTTACCGAGCGATGTTTTAGAGCACCCCGATTCGCGTAAGCTAATCGAAAACCGCGATGATCGACGAGATGTCGTTAAGTCTCAAACTGACTCTCGTTTGCTCATGGCTCTCTGGCCCGAGAGGTGACCGATAGATTCCTAATGAGCGAGATCGCGGTCGCCAACATCACCCGAGCTCTGATCATCCTCTTTCAAATCATCCTCTTTCAAATCATCGAGCACAGCGAGACGATCTTGAGTCTCACCCACCCACTTTGGCGGCGGATGAATTCCCTCCCGCGTCTCCACTTTTGATTTATCAGTGAGTTGCTTGATCTCATCCGACGTGTACAGATGCGGAACTTCCTGATCGCCGCGTCTGAGCCGGTAAACGAGACGCCCCTTGCGTCTCAAGTAATAGACGCCCCAAATCTGCGCCACAAAGCGATCTCGCTCAAGACCCACCCCAACCGTCTCCACCTGATCACCAACATCAAATCCTTCCTCTTTCACCTTCAGCCACATGACCGGTTTCAAGCGAAAGTTCACCTCACCGTAGCAGTAGTGGTAATACTCGCCATCAAATTTTTCACGACGGAACACTCGCTCACTTGGAAAACACCGCAAAGCGACCTCTCGATCATCGGGATGGATGAATTCGACCCCGTCTTGAGGCCAGCGAAAAATACACCCGTAATCTGGTAGGACAGGCCACTGCATCTTTCGAACCTTTCAAAATTCCGGACTTAGCCGGTAATCGAAACCCCGGCAATCGAAACCTCGGGGAGTAGCCTGACGCTCGCAGTCATCTCGGTGGGTAACGGCATCTGCAATCAACGCTCCAAAGCAAATAGCCGCCAACTATCTACAAGAAATTGGATACCGGCATCACGAAAATCTTACCGTCTCCAATCCGTCCGCTTCTCGTTACGGCAACCACTTTTTCGATGACCTCATCACATCGAGAATCATCGACCCAAAGAGTGATCTCGATTTTCGGCACGAAAGCTTCTGAGTACTCCGTGTCCTGATACTCATCAACGTAATTCTTCTGTCGCCCGTAACCCTTGACCTCCATCACACTCAATGCCTCAATCGGTGCCCTCCTCAAACTGGTGAGCAGCGATTCTGCGAGATGCGGACGAATGACGGTAACGATCTGTTTCATGCAATCCAGTTTACGGATTACCACAAAAGAATTCCATCAGGAATCGATTCCCAATGGGAGACGTCCCAAAAAAAACCCAACGGTCTCCCGCTGGGTTTATTTGATGGTTGAGGTTGCTGAGGGCACCCCGCCGTCGTCGTGATTCAGTCAGAAAATATCAAGTAAGACTGATTACATGGGCGGCGGTGCGTTCAAGCTTATTTATTCGGAGATTCGAGCAACAAGGTCGAGCACCTTGTTGGAGTAACCCCATTCGTTGTCGTACCAAGACACGACTTTGACGAAGGTTTTATCCAGTTGGATGCCTGCACCTGCATCAAAAACGGACGTGCAAACTTCGCCACGGAAGTCGGTTGCCACAACATTTTCTTCGGTGTAACCGAGGATTCCTTTGAGAGGACCTTCGGAAGCCGCTTTCATCGCAGCGCAAATGTCTTCGTATGAAGTTTCGTTGTCGAGTTCAACGGTGAGGTCAACAACCGAGACATCGGACGTTGGAACTCGGAAAGCCATACCGGTCAACTTGCCATTGAGTTCAGGAATCACCTTACCAACCGCTTTTGCAGCTCCGGTGCTTGAGGGAATGATGTTCTCGAGGATCCCGCGTCCGCCGCGCCAATCTTTGCGGCTAGGACCATCGACCGTTTTCTGCGTTGCGGTCGCGGCGTGAACGGTCGTCATCAGACCGCGTTTGATACCGAAGCTGTCATTGAGAACCTTAGCCAAAGGAGCCAAGCAGTTCGTTGTACAAGAAGCGTTTGAAACGAATTGCTCTCCGTTGTAGCTGTCGCTGTTGACCCCCATGACGAACATACGAGTGTCGTCCTTGGATGGAGCTGACATCACGACCTTTTTCGCACCCGCATCAATGTGCCCCTGTGCCGACTCAGAGGTCAAGAAGATACCGGTCGATTCAACGACAACATCCACACCCGCATCACCCCAAGCAAGCTTACTTGGATCGGTTTCCGCCGTGACGCGAACTTCCTTGCCGTTGACGATCAGCTTGCCATTGTCCGTTGAAACATCGCCGCAGAAACGACCATGAACCGAATCATATTTCAGCATGTAGGCGAGGTACTCAACTTCCAAGAGGTCGTTGATTGCCACGATTTCAATATCATCACGTCCTACTGACGCGCGAAAAACCATTCGGCCGATTCGTCCAAAGCCATTAATGCCGACCTTGATCATGTCTATGCTCCCGTATATTGGTGCGATTTGAAGTATTTTGCAGGTTGTTCGTTTCTGGGTGCTCGTATACTGGCACCTTGAGATGCATCGAAGCAGTCAGGATGCGGCCTGAACCCGCTCCGCCAGCAGCCGCGTCCAACGGCTGATTGATCACAACATCGCTTCGGGTCCACCCGAGGCGAGCAGGATTATAGGAACGCAAACCAAAAGTGAACCAGCCCCCGAAGTGGCCCTCAAAGACTCCCCCTGCTCGGTCAGGTAAAAACTGCGGGTTGTCCGGTAGCGTTGCACGTTGGAGACGGCCCACTGGAGTCGCAGAGGGAACTTGGGATTACGTGACTGATCGGTCAATTGCCGACCATTATGACGCGTTTGTGGCGGATACTCCGTTATGCAGGGTAGATGAATCGATTCTGCGGGAAATCCTTCCCGAAATAAAAAAAGATTCCACACCCACATCTAAAACCGCCGAGGCAGCCCAAACTTCGCGAGTTTTTGATTTCGGATGCGGGACAGGACGTGCCGCGTTCCCCCTCGCTTTAAGGGGTTATGAAGTGCTCGGGATCGATTTAAGTCAACAGATGCTGCAGGTGGTTCACGCAAAACAGGCGGCCGCCGATTCACCCAGAATTGGAACACTTCGCGCAAACCTCGTTCAGCTTGAATGCCTCGCTGAGGACACTGCTGATCACGGTATCTGTCTATTCAGCACACTGGGGATGATTCAAACTCGGACCCACCGACGCAGTTTTCTCAGGCACGCCAACCGAATCATCAAACCCGGCGGTGGATTACTGATTCATGTTCACCATCGCTGGGCGGCACTCCGAGAGCACCGTGGAATTCGGGCGCTGCTGAAGTCCTGGCTCACCTCAACAAGAGAGAAAGAGTCTGAATTTGGTGATACCTACTATGCCTATCGTGGCTTGGACAAAATGTTCATGCATCGATTTTCCAAACGAGAACTACGTGTTGACCTCGAAGCGACCGGCTGGAGCGTCGATCGTGTATGGCGAGTATCCATCGATGGCAGCGGCTTTGCGCATCCCGCGGAGATCGCTGGCGGTTTTTTCTTTCACGCCACCTCGAATTGGTCCCGTTGAATTCCCACTCTGGCACGACAACTGCCCACTTCCCTACACTAGAGAATAGTTCAAGAGCAATCAATCCGATCGAGGCGGTCATAGTGAACATTCATACTTCAGTTGCACGGTTGAAAAGTCCCCATTCCAACCTCCAACTCCCCGACGCGCCACAATCGGTCGCCACTGCTGCCTCACCGAGACATCGGATGCTTCAATCACCAGCGCTGCGTTTCTTGACACTTCTCGCGTGCTGCACAGCAACTGGTCTTGGCGGTCAGGCTCAAGACTTTGGCCGACGGATTTTTAAGAACGATGACTCTCGTCGGAACCCTCCGAGAACAACCACCGTCGAGCCAGCAGATCTTGTCGGACCACGTGCCCTGTCTCGAGCGTTCCGAACCGCAGCAAAACGAGCGACACCTGCCGTTGTAACAATTCTTTCCTACGGTCAAAAAGAAGCATTCGGAGTCAATCCGGAGGAAGGGAACGACGAGGGTGAAAAGGAACAGCCAGCAGACACCAGCCGAGAGCTAACCGGAGTGGGTAGTGGTGTCATCGTCTCAGCGGACGGGCGCGTGATCACCAATAATCATGTGGTCGCGGGTGCTCAGAGAGTTGTTGTCCAACTCGCCGATGACACGGAGATTGAAGCGACTGAAGTACGTGGTGATGCCGATAGCGATGTCGCTACCTTGAAACTTGTTCGCGAACGACCTTTTGAGAACGCAGAAATCGCAGACTCCGATCTGCTGGAAATCGGTGATTGGGTGCTTGCAATCGGTAGCCCTTTTCGGCTGGAAGCAACCGTCAGTGCCGGTATCATTAGCGCCAAAAACAGAACCATCGCGAGGATCAATCGGGGGCGTCTGATTCAAACCGATGCAGCGATCAACCCTGGCAACTCGGGCGGTCCGCTCATTGATCTCGATGGAAAAGTGGTCGCCATCAGTACCGCAATCGCGACCCGAAGCGGTGGATATCAGGGGATCGGATTTGCGATTCCAATCAATCAAGCTTACTGGATCGCGAATGAACTCGCAGTCCACGGTGCGGTTCGCCGTGCCGCGATTGGTGTAAGAATGGCCGAACTGAACCCGAAGATTGCTTCGCGTTTCAATCTCCCGCCGGGCCTTGGAGTTCTTGCTTACCAGATCATCGAGAATTCGGCCGCCGAGCGAGCAGGGATTCAACCCCTCGATGTGATCATGGAGTTTGCGGGTGAGCGAGTTCGGGATCCGGGTGCGCTTCAAGAGGTCATCGAACGCCTGCCTGTAGGCTCGACCCAGAAAGCCAAAATCTATCGTGACGGCAAAGAGATCACCGTCGAGATCATCCTCGCAACACTTGAGGATCCAACCCTTGGCAACCAAGGAGAGAACGGCGAGGCTTCAGATAAGAAGTAGCACCGCTTCAGGCGAACAACGCCCTTTCCGCGAGCCTGCACACCTCCTTCTCTACAGAGAGGTGCGGCCTTCACGCTGGCTAGCGGTCGCTTTCGCTGTGGCAATGAATTCCGTCAAAACATCTGCTAGATGGAATCTAATTTTTCGCGGACGAAAATGGGATCAGGATTGCTTTTGCCTTTTCGGTCGCAACGAAAGAACTCGCTGACATAGCGCACCGGAACCTTCTTTTCAGGAACCTTGAATCGGTCGCCCTTTTGCAGCACGGGACGATACTCGTCCATCCGACCAAATTGACGCGTGCCAGCTGCCTGACAAGGAAACCAAAACCCATTACCCTCGCCATCTTCGAGATAGAACTCGGGGTAACAGTGATCTGGTATCCAAACCATCCGAGCTGGGATTCGAGCATTACGACACAAAGCCACAAAGAGGCTCGTCATCTCTTCGCAATCACCCCGCCCGTCGGTTAACGCTTCGGAAGCATTCTTCAGCGACCCCTCGACATACTCCACCTTCTCGCGGACGTAATCGTAAATCTGCTCAACTCGCTGCCAGTCGTTCTCCGCTTCCATCTCAGCAAGCTCGCGCGACGCTGCTTTGATCCTGCCATGGGTCGCATCGATGTAAGGACTATTGCCCATGAAAAGTCGGAGATCCCGGGAGGGCCGAGTTGGAATCACCAGATCCGCTGTCTGATCGGGGCCAAGGATTCTTGATCGATTAATTTTGAATTCAAATACCGCATTGACCGCCGATCCGGCTGGAACTCGCGCCATCTGCACGACCACCTGCCTCGCCCCACCCGGCAAATCCCTGACATCCCACTTTGTGACCGCGGGGTCGATCGTCCGTCCGACCACTTCAACGGTTTGTTCTGGCCAAGCCATCGGTACAGCAAAGGTGGCTAAAACGTTGGTGCAGGTGACGGGCGTTTCCAAGACCAAGCCGATTCGCCAAAGCTGACTTTGAGGTGATTCGTAAGTCAACCTCGTCGGCTCCGCAGACGACTCTTCATTGGGATCACCGTCTTCCGCTGAATTGCCCTGATCCGAGTCCCCGTCTTCTTCGAGAGGCTTCAAGGGATGAGCAAAACTTCTGAGGTTGCCGGTAAATCTACCGGCGACAGCTAAGCCTAGAGCAGGTGCTGTGCGAAGAAATAAACGCCGTGAGCTCGAGCCAAGGGAAGTAATCGTTCGTCGCATTCCAATTTACCGTTGAGGTTTTCGAGTGTACACGAAAACAGCATCCAACAGCTCGCCATTGTCCGCCGGTCCACCATTGTAGATGAGGTTACCGAATCGGGCGGTAGAAAAGCGAGAGGAATCGTGATAGCAGTTTGCTCGAAATGAAACCAAGAAGCAGGGGCTCACGAGAAACGAACGTCGCTACCAATCCGACGAACTTGGCCGAAGTACAGACCAAATTTGACAGACTTACAGATCTTTTTCGGCGGGTTTGGTTTCTTCCCAGATGATTTGGCTACCATCCGAGTCAAATTTACGGGCGCTGAAACCGTCTGAGTTCGCACCGGAGTACGGATCAACGTGATCGTATCCGCAGACCGACTCTCCGATCCCCGAGTAAGCGTGCGTGCCCGGGGGACATCCGCAGGGGTCGGCTGGAGCATAAGTAGCACCACGGTTGCACATTCCGCACCGAGCGCCCTTACCAAAGATAAAATTCTTCATGCCACTGCATCCGGAAGCTAACGGCAAAACCGTTACAAGCAGGACAATGGTGATTACACGACGATTCATCTCAAATTCCTCGATATGCAAAGAGGGCGTTTTCGGCAGAGTTCACTGCTCAACCGATCAAAAGTACGTCGTGTTTTGTGATGTGCAAATGCAACGCGGTTTTTTTTCGGCAACAATATGACAGCGGTCGGCTCCCTCTTCCCTCTCGCACATGTAGGAAATAGTGGCACCCATGCCTCAGCGTTCTTGGTCCTCAAACGTCGTCCAAATTGCGTCGTTGATCCTTGCCATGCATTTGTTTGGCACGGGAACGATCTCCTGTGGGCAAGACAACGAAACCAAGAGTGATCACCGCCACCAGGAACTAACCGATCCACAAACCAAAGACCGACAGGATCGCATCTGGTTGCTGAGTACTCGCAGCTTGGTCTCTCGAGCGACTCAGGTTTCCTTGGAGCAACCAGCGTTTGAGATTTCAAAACTGAATTCAAAAAATCTCTTTGAGAGCGTGCAGTTTGACGAATTCATCGGTCAACTTGCCGAGCGACGGAGAGCGGTGATTTATGTACACGGCAATCGCTTTACCGCAGAAGATGCCATCGAACGCGGTCGCCTGGTCCACTCCAAAGTGTCGAATCAAGAAGCGGAGCAACCTCTGGACTGGGTAATCTGGAGCTGGGAGAGTGACAAAAATGGCATCTTGGTGCACGATGCAAGACTGAAGGCCAACCGCACCGAAGGCCAAGGCCTGTACCTCGGGTGGTTACTCCGAAAACACGCAAGTAATCGCATCCCCACAACACTTGTTGGATACAGCTTTGGCGGTCGTGTTGTCACGGGTGCCTTACACGCGGCTGCTGGTGGTGAACTTGGCGGCGCAGCGATAGGAGGGGAAGCGACGCTGAACGGCCCCTTCAACGCAGCACTCATTGCACCCGCGATCGACAGTCTCTGGCTTGCCCAACGCGGCTATCATCGACTTGCTACCCAGAACCTCGATCGCCTAACACTGCTGTACAACCATCGAGATGCCGTCTTGAAACGCTACTGGTTAATCGATCGTGTACAGGGACGCCTCGCCTTGGGGTATACGGGGCCAAGAAGTTTCGCTCCTCGGCATGACGGGTCTTCACTTCCCGTTCTCTCACGTGATTGCTCCGATTCCATCGGTGTCAAACACGATGAACTTTACTACTTCCAAAAGTCATGTCACGCAGGTCGAGAAATTGCCGCTCTGATCGATCAGCAACCTGCATCGGAGTGAATGACGGCCAATAAAAATTTTTGGCGTCAACAGCGACCGCGACTGGCGGCAGCGTTTGCACTAAACGCTTGGCAGACTTTCTAACTAACGCCCCCGCAAAAACCGAAACGAATCATGGAATTAAAACAGGAACGAATCGGGTACCTGCATCGACAATGGCTACCTCATCACGAGATGCGAATCAGCGTCGACGATGGTGGCTTTCGTCAAGCAATCACGGCGGTGGAGCGATTGCGAACTTATCAGGGAAGAATCTTTTCGCTCGAAGCCCACCTTCGAAGATGGGACTGGACCACACAAAAACTGGCAATCACAGGTCTCCCAGACTCAACACAAATCATTGGACTCCTAAACGATTTACTCGAAAAGAATCAGCCATTGATCGACCAGCAAGGCGACGTTGGTCTGACGATGTTTGCCACACCAGGAGAACCAACCAGTGAGCAACCAACATTCGGCTTACACCTTAACCTCCTCAATCATGATCGGATCGCGAGGCATCGCGTCGAAGGCCAACCGCTAATCATTTCGGATGTTCAACAACCAGCCACCACCTGCTGGCCCAGATCAATCAAAACGAGATCGCGAGTTCACTATTACCTCGCCGATCGATTCGCCGCAGAACATCGCCCCGGGTCACTCGGTATTCTCTTGGATCAAGACGGGACAATCACCGAAACCAGCACCTCCAACATCGCGATCGTCACTCACGGCACGATTCAGACACCGCCCTCCGAGAAGGTTTTATCGGGGGTTACTCAATTGATGACCGAGATCCTAGCAGAAGAATTGGGGATTGCATGGGTCAAGAAGCCAATCGAAATCGAACATCTCTTGCTAGCCCACGAAGTTATCCTCATGGGTACCGACGGGGGAATCTGGTTTGCCAACTCAATCAGCAATCAACCAGTCGCGGACGGCCAACCTGGTCCGATATTCGCGAGCCTGCGACAGGAGTTTGACATCATGACGGGCGAAACTCCCCCATCATCTGCAGCCCAAGACGCCTAGAGCCGTTGCCAGAATGCGGAACATACCGACCCTAAAACCGGTACACTGTCAGATCTGGCTTGGTTGCCGGTAGGGCTTCTGTTCTTCATCGAGCTCATGCGTGCGTACTGATTCAGTACTCGGGACTCAAGGACAAAAAGTTCGGGAAGCTCTTGGATCGCAAATACAACCACTACTTTTCCCAAAATAATTAGCCGATGTTTACTCGCTACATGCACAATCGCATCATCGCTCTCGCAGCCTTCTTACTGACCTGCAGCATCCTCGCCGGATGTGGCGGCAACAATTCGTCCACCACCTCAAGTGAAAGCGGAGCAGCCACAAAAGAGACCATTCGAATCGCTGTGATCCCCAAGGGAACCAGCCACGAGTTTTGGAAGTCGGTACACTTTGGTGCCGAAAAAGCGGCAAGCGAATTAGGAAACGTTGAGATTATCTGGCGTGGCCCGGTTGTCGAAAGCGACACGGGAAGCCAAATCGAAGTGGTGAAGACAATGATCACCAGCCAGGTTGATGGAATCGTCTTGGCTCCAAATCAGAAGGGTGGTTTGGTCGATGCGGTTCAAGAGTCCATTGAAGAGGGTATCCCCGTCGTGATTTTCGACAGTGGACTCGATGAGGGACCAGAGATTGTGAGCTACGTTGCGACCGACAACTACAAAGGTGGCAAGATGGCGGCAGACGCCATGGCCGAAGCAATCGGTGGAAAAGGCAACGTGATTCTGCTCCGATACATCGCAGGTAGCGAAAGCACCGAACAGCGTGAACAGGGTTTCCTCGATGGACTTGAAGCCTACCCAGAAATCAAAGTTGTTTCATCAGACCAGCGTGGTGGTGATAACGCTACCAGTTCCAAAGAGAAAGTTGACCAATTACTTCAACTTCATCAGGACGGTCTTGCGGGCATCTTTGCCGTCTGTGAACCCAACGCGAATGGCACCCTGGAAGCACTTCGCAACTCGGGTCTCACAGAGAAAGTCAAACTGATTGCCTTCGATCCCAGCGACGCGTTGATCGAAGCACTTCAAGATGGTTCATGCAGCGGTATCGTTCTACAAGATCCTGTTCAGATGGGATATCAATCGGTGATGACCATGGTTGGATCGCTTGCTGGTGACTCGGCCGAACCCTTCATTTCAACCGGAGAATACATCGCCACTCCGGACAACATGTCGGAAAGTCGAATGCAAGAACTGCTGAAGCCAGAGATCGTTGAGTAAGCGACCTTGGCCTCAGGACATCGCGAGAAATTCATGGCCCATAAACTCCTTCAGATGAAGGACATCTGCAAACGCTTCGGACCCACCGTTGCGCTTGATCGAGTCAGCCTCGATGTCACCGCGGGAGAAGTGCTCGCTTTGATTGGCGAGAATGGTGCCGGCAAGAGTACACTCCTGAAGGTGCTCAGCGGTGCCCATCGCGCGGACAGTGGTCACATCACCATTCAAGGTGCAACCTACCGACCACGGGGTCCCCTCGACGCCCGAAACGCTGGCATCGCGATGATCTATCAAGAATTGAACCTCGCACCAGACCTGAGTGTTGAGGACAACTTGCTACTGGGACAAAGCGGGACGGGTTCTGGAATGCTCTTCCGGAAACAGCAGCGGGACAAGGTGATTGAAACGCTTCAAACGGTCGGACTTGGCTCGTTGAACCCAACCGCAATCGTGGGTGAACAATCGGTTGCCACACAACAGCTAATCGAAGTCTCACGAGCGCTCGTTAGTAATGCAAAGATCATTCTTTTTGACGAACCAACCAGCTCGTTACCTCAAAAAGATGTGGCACAGCTATTTGAAATCATCTCGCGACTCAAGAAGAGCAAAATCGGAATCGTCTACATCAGCCACTTCCTCGAAGAAGTTCGAAATGTCGCTGACAGCTACAGCGTCTTGCGGGATGGCCAAGCGGTAGGTGAGGGTCGTATAAGCGAGATTTCAGATTCCGAAATCATCTCCTTAATGGTCGGACGAGATGTCAAAGATCTCTACCCTCAGATTCCACACACACCGGGGGCAACCCGCCTCAAAGTGAACGGAGTGCGAGGCTACCATTCGCAACAAAAGGCGACGTTTGAAGTTCGAGCGGGTGAAATCTTTGGACTTGCGGGGCTTGTTGGATCGGGTCGAACCGAACTGGTGCGGACGCTATTTGGCCTGGACCATCTTGTCGAGGGATCAATCGAACTTGATGGAAGGATCGTGACAGGATCTGTCAAGAAGCGCATGAATGCCGGACTTGGGATGCTCTCCGAAGACCGAAAGCGTGAAGGGCTGGCGCAGGAACTACCAATCATCGAAAATGCGACCATGGGCTCGCTGCGACGTTACGTCAACAGACTTCTTCTAAACCTTCGAGAACGAGACGGATCAGCCTCAGCATTGATTCGAAAGGTTGAAGTAAAAGCACATTCGGGATACCAGAACGTTTCAGAACTCTCCGGTGGTAATCAGCAAAAAGTCGCCATTGCACGAATCTTGCATCAAGATGCAAAAGTGCTGATCATGGATGAACCGACTAAGGGAATCGATGTGGGGACCAAGGCAGAGATCTATCGAATGATGGGTGAACTGGCAGCCGATGGAAAAACGGTCATCTTCGTCAGTTCTTATCTCCCTGAGCTCCTCTCCGTTTGTGACCGCATCGGCGTGATGGCACGTGGAAACCTGAGAGAAATCCGTGAGGCGGAAGACTGGACCGAAGACAGTATTATGGCCGTCGCGACGAGCTCGGAGCGTTAAACCCAAATAGCCGAAACAAGCATAAGGGGTATTTCAGATTGCACCAAACAGATGCATCTGAAAAATCCACAACTCAATTTAATTCGAAGACAACATGCTGAATAAGCAACTTTGGAAACTTGGCCCGCTGATCGCGTTAATCGTGATCGTGGGTTTATTTTGGGCGGCAGATCACACTTGGGGACAAGGTCAATTCCTTTCGCTGCGAAACTTTCGCGTGATCACCAACAGCGCGGCGTTGATCGCTGTACCCGCGTTCGGCATGACGATCATCATCATTTCTGGCGGCATTGACCTCTCCGCTGGCACGGCCCTGACACTCTGTGGCACGACGCTAGCGTTGATGCTCAAGCATGCTCCCAATGCAACGGTCGATGCAGCCGCTGCGTCTAGCGGTGTTGACTTCAGTCTTTGGGTTGCTTTTGCGTTATTACTGATGACGGCCACCGGAGCCACCTGCGGGTTTGTCAATGGAGCATTAATCAGCGGTACGAAGGTGGTTCCGTTTATTGTCACCCTCGGTACGATGACGATTTATCTTGGCATCGGTCAGATCCTTTCCGGTGAATCAACTGTCTACGCACCCAAGGAAAATATTCCCGATTGGCTGAGCCTCTGCTACACGGGAAGGATCGCGGAAAACTACTTAATCCCCCCCTTGAACCTTTTCGGATTCGAGGTTGGTTTTAAAATCCCTTCGAGTGTTTACATCACTTTAATCCTCGCCGTTACAGCAGGGATCCTGATGCGATACACCGTCTTTGGACGCAATGTTTTTGCACTCGGATCAAGCGAGTCGACTGCAAGACTTTGCGGCATCAACGCACCACTGACCATCATGTCGGTTTACACACTCGCGGGTTTCTTTGTAGCCATCGGCGGCCTGCTCTATTTTGCGGACGTCAAGAACGGAAACCCGAGCGATGGTACCGGAAAAGAGCTAGAGATCATCGCTGCGGTGGTACTTGGCGGCGGAAGCCTGAGCGGCGGACGGGGTTCCATTGTCGGCACCATGATCGGCGCATTAATCATCACGGTCATCCGAAACGGTTGCGGGCTACTCTCCATTCCGAACACATACACGCTGATCATCATCGGCTGCATCATCATCATTGCGGTGGTGGTCGATCAACTAAGACATGGTTCACCCGAGTGGTTTTTTCGGTTGATTTCTCGCAGGCGAAATACCAATTGGTAATTCGCTCCCGAATCAAATCTAGCCATTACACATCCGATTCAGACCAGAACCCAACAGGCAACACGATGCAGACTAAATACCAACGTCTGATTGGTCTGGCTGTTTGGGTATCGTTGCTCGCGATACTCCTAACAGGCCCAGTTCAGCGCGGCTGGAACTTGGCCAACAACGCTGCTTCGATCCATCCGTTCTTGGAAAAGGACGTTGAATTAACGATCCAAGATCCAATGGGTCTCACAAAACTCAACGCTCCTGTCTTTGTGGAAACAGAAACAGGGTGGCAACAGCACGGTATCGTCACCAATGTGACCAAAACTGGGGATGCCGAAAATGGAACCTGCGATATCCGTCTTTACGGTTCGATACACCGTCAGTCAGAGATGGATTTTCTTGTTTACCGGAACAGCGGCCAACTAAGCGAGGTGATCTCAACGATGCTACCACCTCCGAAACGCCAACAGATTGCAGAACGAATCAATCTAATCATCGAACAACATGGACAAGCGTTTGTTCAGGAACTGATTCCTGTCGTCCAACAAACACTCAGTGCAGCGATACCTGAAATCGAAAGTGGGTTACGCGAATCCATCACTCGCCATCAAGAGGAGATCGACGGATTACTTGAACGCTGGAACCAACAATATATCGAACCCGAATTAATCCCTCTCGCCAAGCAAGAACTGCTACCGATCGTTCGCACGCACGCACAACCCGTTGCGGAGTCAATCGGAAGGGAACTTTGGGATCGCGCTTCGCTGTGGCGTTTTGGATGGCGAGCAGCTTATGACAAAGTTCCCCTCCCAAAGAAGAACCTCGTTCAGCAGGAATGGGATCGGTTTGTCGAAAACGATGCCATCCCAGTGTTTGAAGGTCATACTGATGAGATCGTGATTGCAATACAAAAATCGCTGGTGGATATCACCTCAAGCCAGATTGTCCGTGACCAAATGACCAATGGCCTGAGCCAAATAGCCAATGATCAAGAAACACGCGAATTGATCCAAACCCTCATTCGTGAATCGATCATGGAGAACGATTCGCTCCGACGCAAACTTGAAGGAGTGTGGAAAAGCGAACAAGCCCAACAAATCATCGCCAAGAACAGCGAGCGACTGGAACCGGTGGTTCGGCAAATCGGAGAAGATCTATTCGGTTCGGAAACAGACGGTATCAACCCCGACTTTGCAAGGGTTTTGCGGAATCAGATCCTTGGCAAGGACCACCTTTGGATCGTCGCAATCCCGAGAACGGATGAATCGCAAGCTCAACTCCGGGCCGCAACGCAGTGGATGCCCTATCCGTTGATCTATACGACCGAATCGTCCCAACAAGGGAGCGAGCGGTGGTAAATTCAACCAAGTTATCCACGGGTTCCCAACTTGATCCCCCGATGGAATTGCAACTCCACGATTTATCGATCACGGCAGCGGGAAAACCGCTGTTAAAAAATGCAAGTGAGACGATCCAAGCCGGAAAGATCACTGTTATTGTGGGGCCGAGTGGTGCGGGGAAATCGGTACTCATGCGCACACTTGCGGGTCTCCTTTCAAAAACCGGTGACAGCCTAAAATGGCAGGGCGAGATTGAGCTACACCGGCACGGAAGCAAACCTCTCACACCCATTGGCAATGTTGGGGTTGTGTTTCAACAATTCGCATTATTCGATGAACTGTCCTGTCAATCGAACGTTCAATTCGCCCTCGACCACCCTTCCAAACGAGCTCACGGCCACCAGGACAGAGAGACAAATTCAAGGAAACAAGACCCTGTCAGAACACGAACAGCGCAGCAATGGCTGGAGGAACTGGGTGTACCCCAAAATGTCGCGGTTGGAAACCTGAGCGGTGGGCAAAAACAACGGCTCGCAATCGCTAGGACACTCGCAAGTAACCCCAGCATCATCCTCTACGACGAACCAACTTCAGGGTTGGACTCATCCAGTGGAAGCAAAGTTGCTGAACTGATTCGCACCACGCATCAGACTCAGGGGCGCACGAGTGTCATTGTCACTCACGACTATCCCACCCTGATTCCGATTGCGGATGAAGTCATCCTATTCAATGCGGAAACGAAAGATTTAGAGCGACTCGAACGCGACACATGGTCTAAGATCGAGCATCGCCTCAACCGCCTACGACCAGAGACTGAACCATCTGCAACCAACCGCCAGCACCCGGTCATCAAGATCTTTGACCAGACTCTATGCGCCACCGGCGGCGTGGTCACAGCAGCCTGTTCGCTGCCCGTACAAATTATCCCTTGGTTTCCAAAGTGGAAATGGGGAGTTCGTTTCACTTCCCATTACCTTGCATTGATTGCCGGTCCCTCCGCTTGGGTTTACCTGATCATCGCGGGAATGATCACCGGTTTCACTGCGACATTTTTCACGTTTCGTTTTCTACCTTTTCGTCTCTACACGCAACCGCTGCTGATTGACGAACTTCTCGCCTCCGTTGGTTTCGCGTTATACCGAATTCTTGTACCCATTTTGGCAACGATCCTAATTGCCGCACGATGCGGGGCAGCAGTGACCGCGGATGTTGGTGTGAAACAATATGGTGGGCAAACGGATGCACTTCGGACGTTGGGTTTAAAGACAAGCACTTACCTGCTCACCCCCATTCTCATCGCCTTCCTGATCGCCACTCCATTGCTGGAGTGGCTCGCATTTGAGGCGGCAAAACTGGTCAGTCTGCTCACCTTCCTCCATTCCCACCAAGAAATCGGAGCTCACTTCTGGCAGCAGCACTTTCATTCGCGACTCTCAGGGGGATCAGCAGATCTCTCATTGTCCGAGGGCTGGCTCTGGGTCCTCAGCAAAAATCTTTTATGCGGTCTCGGTACAGCTGCAATCGCCTTCTATCGAGGAGTGCGACCAAAACAATCGGCCAGTGATGTGAGTTCGACTGTTACTGCGACCGTGCTGTGGGCCACTCTTTACGTCCTTTCGGTTCACTTCGTGATTGCACTCTTTGAGTTCTAGAGTTCCCATGATTACCGCCCGACCATCAAAGTGGTTGACTGGTTCCCAAAACCAAGTTTGCGATGGATAAAGCGAAGCAACGGCCATCCCATTGTGACAACCGTCTGCTAAACTTTGAGTTGATCTGCAGCACCGACACTTTATTCAATTTCCACAACAAGACCACGTAATCATATGGACAAAAAATCAAAGAAGCGTCTCGACGTCATTAACAAAAAGCTACAGACGCTTCGCCCTCGATTAGCGGGATCACGCGAACAGGCAGATGACCCGGCGGAGCTGAAACAACTGGAGGATGAAATCCAAAAGTTGGAGTCCGAGGCAGCAGAACTCAAAGCTAAAAAATAGCTGCGACCAAACAATCGAGGCGGTTCCTGAAAACCCTGTCAGGCTGGAACGCGAATCAGGTTGCATCAACAAGCGATGCCCCCAATCTCGCTGTTAACCTTAGAACGTTGCGACATGGCCGTCGCTAGAACCGGCCGACGCCCAGCTTGGAACTTCTGCTTCCAACTTCGTCTCGCAGCGCGAGTGCGGATGAATGAACCGCAATGAATGAGCGTGTAAACACATGGGCGGATCTTCGATGGAAAGAGTTTGCCTCGCGCACGTTTGTTTTTCGGGGAGGTAGGTTGGATCACCAAGAATTGGAAAGCCAACCTCCCACAGATGAATCCGAATCTGATTGGTACGCCCGGTCTTTGGGGTTGCCTGCACCAAAGACGTTCCATCGGAAAAATCACGGAGCACCGTGAAGAGAGTTTCCGCAGTCTGCCCTTTCTCTTGCACGCTTCTACCACCGGCATCAATTCGGTTGCGTCCAATCCTCGCATCACAAGAGAATGTCATGCGATCAGGAACACCGATCACGCGAGCAAGATATTGTTTTTCGATTGCGCCTGATTCAAATTGCTCACCTAAATGAGATGCCGCCTCTGGAGACTTTGCGAGTACCATCAGACCGGAGGTGTTAGAGTCCAACCGATGAATCAGACGCAAGGTGTCGCGTCCGAATACCTCATCCACAAAATAGCTCAATGTATTGCGATTGAATCTACCGCAAGGGTGGACCGGAAGGGGCGCGGGCTTGATCAATCCGACAAGTGAATCATCCTCCCATATGCACCTGATATCCGCATTCACACGAGGTTCAACAGTGGCAGGAAATAGATGAACGAAACTCTCCCCTCCGCGAACCCGACGGCTTCTACGAACCGGGAGACTGTCCTGCATCAGATGTCCGGACGAGAACCATTCATCCCATTGACTCGCCGCAATTTGTGGGAATAAATCGAGCACCACTTCCCATAGCGTCATGCCGTCATAGCGGCCGGGAATGTTCAGCGGGCGTTCGTTGTCATAAGCTTCACTCCCCGGTAAAGGTGTGGAAGCGACAGCGAACTGCTGATTACGCTTCAAGATTAAGTCTCTCATCGCAGGTCGCCGCACCGTGCGTGTGCAGCCCTAGCCGGAAAGGTTGAAATCACAAACATGCGGCAGCAATATCCCTTAAACTAATGCGAAGCTTGCAAAGCTATTTTGATCTTGCCAAATGCTGCAAAACCTTCACTTATGACCTCAACCTCTGAAAGCATGTTGCCAGCCAACACCCCTGATCGCCAGGCTCGCGATTTTGATAGTGCGAACTGTGCGATTCGATCACTCAGTTTGGTGCTGATCTTTATCACTCACCAGACAACCTCACGGGGCGACGAATCAATCGATTTCGCGAGGGATGTCCGTTCCATTTTGTCCGAGAACTGCTCGTTTTGCCATGGCCCTGATGATCAGCAGAGAGAGGCTGATTTGAGATTGGATACATCCGACGGTGCGTGGAGTGTGATCGACAAAGGAAGCAGTTCAACGAGTGAACTTTACCAACGGTTGATCTCGGATGACATGGATACAGTCATGCCACCGCCAGAATCGAATCGTGAACTCAGCGAACAGCAAGTCGAAATCCTCCGACGATGGATCGATCAGGGAGCGCCCTGGGAAGATTTGTGGTCTTTTCAACCGATCAAAAAGCCAGCGATCCCCCTGCTTCGTGAAGATTCAACCGACCCGGTACACAATCCGATTGACCAATTCATCCAAGGAAAACTCGAATCGAGTGAATTGTCACCGAGCGAACAAGCGCCTCGCCACACCCTGATAAGAAGACTATCACTCGACCTGACCGGACTGCCTCCTACCCCAGAACAGACTGCTGCATTCCTTCATGACTCGTCGCCCAAAGCGTACGAAGAGCTAGTCGACCGACTTTTGGAATCGAAGCACTACGGCGAGAGGATGGCGTGGGAGTGGTTGGACGCGGCTAGGTACGCCGACACCAACGGCTATCAGGGTGATGGGGAGAGAACCATGTGGCCTTGGCGAGACTGGGTCATTGATGCCTTCAACCAGAATTTACCCTACGACCAATTCACGCTTTGGCAGATCGCTGGTGACCTGCTACCCAACTCGACCCACGATCAGAAATTAGCGACTGCCTTCAATCGTAATCACATGATCAATGGCGAAGGCGGACGCATTGCCGAAGAAAATCGTGTTGAATACGTCATGGACATGACCGAAACCATGGGCACCATCTGGCTCGGCATGACACTCAATTGCTGTCGCTGTCACGACCACAAGTATGATCCGCTGCTGAATGATGAGTACTATCGGTTCTTTGCCTTTTTCAATCAAACAGGCGTTAACGGTGGTGGAGGAAATGCTCAGACGCCGCCGGTATTGGCATCTCCATCCAACGAGCAAAAACAATCGGTCGAAAAACTTGAGCGGCAGCGAGATGAAAAATCAAAACAACTCGAGCAACGCGGAAAGGATTTAGCAGCCCTTCAAGCTGACTGGGAACAAGAAACCAACAAGCGATTAGCTACCGCCCCGACTTGGTCCACGATGCGCGTCGTAAAAATGGAAGCCGCTCAATCAGACTTAATGGAACTTGATGATGGATCGATTCTCGCGAGGACGAAGCAAGACGTCGCCGACCCCGCCAAAAACGACACCTATCGAGTGACCTTTAACGGAGAGGGAAAACAGACCATCGCCGCAGTCCGACTCGAAGTCATGCGGCATGAGTCATTTCAGAACAGCTTATCGCACGCGGATAGTGGTAATTTCGTTTTAACAGAGTTCGAAATCCGTACCGTCGATAAGAACGGAAGTGAGCGATCCGAGGTACCCTTAAAGATTGCATCCTCCGAAGCGACGTTTGAGCAGGGAACACACAAGATTTCCGCCGCGTTCGACGGTGCCCCAAATACCGGATGGGCCGTTTATGAGGGAGGCCGTGTGTCAAAAGATCATGCAGCGGTCTTTCGACTCGAACCGGCTATTCAACTGGGAGATCAACAACAGCTTGAAATCACCCTTGCACATGATTCAGTTCATGAGAAGCATAACATCGGACGATTCCGAATCTCCACAAGCAATCAATCCGACCTTGGTTTTACCGATTCCAACGCCGAATTACTTACCGCATTGAATATCAATTCAGCGGTCCGCACTGCGGAACAGAACTCACTCATCCAAAAAGCTCATCGGGAAAGCGATGGCGATTACCAGCGACTCACGACGGAACTGCAAAACGTGAGTGAGGAAATTAAGAGGAACCGCAACAGTTGGCCTAAGGTCATGGTAATGGCCGACCAGTCTGAGCGAAGAAAGACCTTCATCCTTGAGCGGGGCTTATACAATCAGCCTAAGCAGGAGGTGTCCGCGGGATTCCCGGTCAGCATCCTCAAAGCCGCCCCCTCAACCTCGCAAGAAACAAAAGACAGTACAACACTCACCCGACTGGACCTCGCTCAATGGTTGATTCACCCCGATCACCCACTGACCGCACGGGTGACCGTCAATCGCTTTTGGCAACAATTTTTTGGCGTGGGGCTCGTAAAGACCACCGAGGATTTTGGCACACAGGGCGAAACCCCTGTTCACCTCGAACTTTTGAACTGGCTAGCACG
Organism: uncultured Rubripirellula sp.; assembly: GCA_938045805.1. GTDB lineage: Bacteria > Planctomycetota > Planctomycetia > Pirellulales > Pirellulaceae > Rubripirellula. Next base: position 33,205 of record CALIBL010000036.1, read on the forward strand.
TGATTTCATCGATAGCGGATGGGACATCAAAGCACTCGTGCGTTTGATCGTCACCAGCCACACTTACCGGCAGAGTTCAATCATTCCATCAAGCGATATGTATGAATTGGATCCGGAAAACCGACTGCTGTCGCGGGCACCTCGATATCGCTTGCCTGCGTGGATGATTCGTGACCAAGCACTCGCCGCTAGTGGCCTACTCTCAAACGTCACCGACGGACCATCAGTCAACACCTATCAACCCGAAGGCGTATGGGAAGAAGCATCATTCGGTAAAAAACAGTATCGCCAAGACGCTGGAGAAAAACTCTACAGACGAAGCTTGTATGTGTTTTGGAGACGAATCATCGCTCCCACCATGTTTTTCGATAACGCGTCACGACAGACTTGCACGGTGAGGTCAGGAAGAACCAATACACCGCTACACGCACTGCAAACACTCAATGGAACGACCTACGTTGAGGCAGCTCGCAAACTGGCAAGCTGGTGTCTCACTCAGCCGATTGAGGCAGATCAAACACATCCACAGCAGGATGAGAAGGGCTTAAGTGAAGTAACGGACGCGTATCGCATCAACTTAGTACTGAATCGACTGCTCGCGAGAAACGCTAACGAGAGGGAACAAGCAATTCTTCAGCAAGGCCTAAATCGATCCAGAGAACAATTCTCGAGGGACGGCGAGTCGGCGGTGGCATTAATTTCAGTCGGAGAATCCACCCGAGACGAGTCGATCTTGGCCACGGAGCATGCGGCATGGACGAGCCTCTGTCTTGCTGTGCTGAATCTCGATGAAACCTTAAACCGTGAATAGGACTGCGCTCCCGTCTTAAATGGGTTATTAGAATCAGGACAGTTACAAGACGCGAACGCCGCAGTCAAAAAGGATAAATAAGCACTCATGAACCCGCTTATTGAATACCAACAGCGAATCAATCGCCGCAGTCTTTTCGGGCGTGCCGCGTCCGGAATCGGAACCGCGGCGCTCGCGACTCTTTTGAGAAAAGAGGGCCTCGCCGATGAGAAGACTGACATTGGAAAGGAATCTGGGTCATCTCAAGTTGGCCGCACTGACTCGGTTCAACCTCGCTTTGGTGGGTTACCTGAGCTGCCTCATTTTGCGCCCAAAGCGAAACGCGTGATTTACCTCTTTCAAAATGGAGCGCCAACACACGTTGATCTCTTTGACTGGAAGCCGGAATTACAACAACGCCACACCGAGCCGGTACCCACTTCGTACATCAAGGATCGACGTTTTAGCACGATGACCGGTGCGGCCGATGGAAAACTTCTGCTCGCTCCCGTCGAGCCTTTTTCCCAACGCGGTGAATCGGGCGCATGGGTGAGTAACTTTATGCCTCACACAGCCAAGGTCGCGGATGAGCTCTGTTTTGTTAAAAGTCTGCACACGGAGCAGGTTAACCACGCGCCGGCGATCAACTTCAATCTCAGTGGTGCTGAAATGCCCGGTCGTCCCACCCTGGGTGCATGGCTCTCCTACGGGCTTGGTTCAGCCACCGAGGAATTACCCTCATTCGTGGTAATGACGAGCATTACAAAAGATACAACCTGCGGACAAATCTTTTACGACTTCTACTGGGGAAGCGGATTCTTGCCGAGCCGTTTCCAAGGGGTAAAGTTTCGTGGAAGTGGTGATCCGGTTCTTTACGTTTCAAACCCTAATGGCATGAGTCGCGAAATGCGGCGGGATTGGTTGGATGACATTGCAGCGATCAACCAGATGAAACTTGATCAATTTGGTGACCCCGAGATTGCGACCAGAATTGCCCAGTACGAAATGAGTTTTCGGATGCAGTCAAGCGTCCCAGAGCTCGCCGATCTCTCGGATGAGTCACAAGAAACACTAGACATGTACGGGCCGGGTGTTACTCAGCCGGGAACCTTCGCGCACAACTGCTTGATTGCGAGAAGGTTGGCAGAACGCGGCTGCGGATTCGTCCAGTTGATGCATGCAGGATGGGACCAACATAACAGCTTGACCACGGAACTCTACAATCAGTGCCGAGACACCGACCAGCCGAGTGCTGCGTTGGTGATGGACCTTAAGCGTCGCGGACTCCTCGATGACACGCTTGTTATTTGGGGGGGAGAGTTTGGACGAACCCCATTCCTGCAGGGTGACATCAACAACCGCGCGAGATGGGGACGCGACCATCACCCTTACGCTTACACCGCGTGGATGGCGGGCGGTGGAGTCAAACCGGGAATCTCTTACGGTCAAACCGATGACCTCGGGATCAATGTTGCGGAAAATCCGGTGCACGTCCACGACTTTCAGGCAACGCTACTACATCTGCTCGGTATCGATCATGAACGTTTGACCTACCGTTTTCAGGGACGCCGCTTTCGCCTGACAGATGTGCATGGGAATGTGGTTCACGATCTTTTAGCCTGACCGCACCCACCGCGCGACTCGGGTTTGGTATTCTTAGCGATCTTCGGAAGAAGCATTCGGGCGTGAACAAAATCGCTCACGCAAAATTTCCATCACTTCAATCTTTCTCAAATTCTCCCGTCATGGATTTCAAAATGCCCCGACCAAAGCAACTACAACGTCGAGACTTCTTGGTAGCCGGTTCGGCTGTTGCGGGTGCCTGCCTGTTGCAGACACGGCAATCCGTATCCGGAGCGGTCGCTGAGGAAAAGACCGGTTGGCTCCGAAAGACACTTAAAGCTGGAATGATCAATGCGGAGGGTTCGCTGACGGACAAATTCAAACTGGCGAAACAAGCAGGGTTTGAGGGCGTTGAACTATCGGTGCCGGGTGTGGATGCTGAAGCGGCCAAAGCAGCCTCCAAGGCAAGCGGACTGATCATTGACGGGACCGTTGGAAATTACCACTGGGGTGAACGTCACAGCGACCCCAGCGAAACCGTTCGAGCGACTGCCCTCGGCAAGCTAAAGCAAGGCCTACGCGACACCGCCGCGTTGGGTGCCGATACGATGCTCCTCGTCCCAGCGCATGGTAAAGATGGCACCGATGCGGAAGTCTACGAACGAGCCGTTGCTGCAATTCGCGAAGCATTACCCGTGGCCGAAGAAACCAAAGTCTCCATCCTCATTGAAAATGTTTGGAATGACTTCCTTTATGATCACGAAGGTGGCAGCGACCAATCGGCAGACAAACTTGCAGCGTTCATCGACGACTTGGATTCGCCATGGGTTGGAGTCCAGTACGACATCGGTAACCATTGGAAGTATGGTGATCCCGCAGCGTGGATCCGAACCCTCGGTAGCCGAATTAAAAAGCTCGACATCAAGGGATTCTCAAGAGAAGACAATCGCTTCACCAAAATCACCGAAGGCGATATCGACTGGGCGTCAGTAAAACAGGCACTACGCGATATCAAGTTCACCGGATGGCTAGCAGCCGAAGTGGGTGGTGGTGGCCTTGAAAGATTGCAAGAGATTGAGAAAAACATGGAACAAGCCCTGCAGTGCACTGAGACGGTTTGATCCAATCAAAGCGGTGGAACTCAACACGCTCAAGCTATCGAAGTTTGAGCTGACGTCAGTTACCACCGATACTGCCGCACTCGGAGCTTATCGGTCTGCGTGAGCGTTAAAGCTCCGAGTCAACCTTTCGGGCACACCCTCAACCCAAATACCAGCGAACCCGTCCCTTGGATCCCAATTCATCCGAGCAACCCGTGGCAGCTTACGAACCTTGCCACGTCTCGGTCATGCCCGATGAGATCGTTTCAAATCTCATCGAAATCAATCCTCGAGTCATCGTTGACGGCACCTTCGGGGCCGGTGGGCACTCTCGACGTTTGCTCGCCGCAAACGCGGATGAAGACCTGGTGCTAATTGGCCTAGATCGCGATCCTCAGGTCAGCAAGCACCACGATCAAAATCCCATCACGGATACACGCCTCACGCTATTCGTCGGCAGTTACGAAAAGACCCCTAAGGCGTTGAAGGCGATGGAACTTGAGGCAATCGATGCCATGGTGCTGGACCTTGGTCTGTCCAGTGATCAACTCGCAGATCGCCAACGCGGGTTTAGCTTCACTCACGAAGACTGTCCGTTGGATTTGCGATTTGATCAGGAGACGGGACACACCGCAGCCGAATGGCTCGCTTGGAGCAACGAGAAAGAAATTGCAGACGCGATTTATCGGTTTGGTGAAGAGCGTTGCAGTCGTCGTATCGCGAGGGAGGTGGTGGCACGACGTCGACGCGAAGATCCGATTAAAACCGTTGGTCAAATGGCCGATGTGTGTAGGCAATGCGTCCCGAGGTCTCGGAACCATGACATTCATCCGGCGACGCGAACTTTTCAGGCTTTGCGTATCGTTGTCAATGACGAGCTTGGTGCACTGGAAAGAACGCTTCAATCCGCAGCAGATTGGTTCACACCGGGAGGCAGGCTGGCGATCATCAGCTTTCATTCACTCGAGGATCGCATGGTCAAACAAGCATTTCGCGACGATGAACGCTGGACGCCACTGACGAAGAAACCGTTACGCCCCACGGACGAAGAAGTCCGCAACAATCCTCGAAGCCGTAGCGCGAAGCTACGAATCGCCGAGCGTAATGCGATCTGCTGAGAGCTGACTGATCGCTAAAGCCGACGCAGTCCATCCTCGGTCATTGGATTAGGGATCTCTCGGTCCACTTCGTCAATTCGATCAAGCGTCTCCTGATCCAATATCAAGTCACGAGCAGCGAGAGACTCATCGAGCTGTTCGAGCGAAGTCGCGCCAAAAATAGTGGACGCAACAAAATCATGTTGCCGGCTCCAAGCGATCGAAAGCGCCGTTGAGGTGACGCCGATTGAGTCTGCAATCTCGATCAGGCGACGAGTCGTTTCAAGGGTTCTTGCGTTGACAAACCGATTCGCCATCGCTTTCTGGCGATCATTGCCGGTTTCAAGGTACGCACTGAATCTTGCTCCCACTGGATTGCTGCTCTGATACTTTCCGCAAAGCACGCCGCCACCGAGTGGTGAATAGGGCAAGAGGCTCACTTGTTCGCGCCGACAGACTTGTGCTAACTCGCTTTCGCAGCGGCGATTGATCAAACTGAAATTGTTCTGAACGGTTTGGTAGCGGTCTACCTTGCACCGATCTGCTTCCCACAAACTTTTCATCAGGCCCCAACATGATTCGTTACTGCATCCAATCACGCGAACCTTGCCCGCATCCCTGAGCTCTGTCAGTACGCCTAAAACCTCTTCATATGGCATCCCGTGATCGGGCCAGTGCGTTTGGTAGAGATCGATGTAGTCAGTCTGCAATCGACGCAATGAGTCGTTACAGGCATCGATGATCTGACGCCGGTCGAGTGCGGTTTTACCGTGACGAACCGGTGGCTTGAACCAACCGTGACCAGGACCTGTAACCTTGGTTGCGACGATAACGGAATCTCGGGGTTTGCCTTTGAGCCAACGTCCAAATATCTCCTCGGTGACTCCGAAGCGTTCCGCCGTTGGTGGGACAGGATAAAGCTCTGCCGCGTCAAAAAAATCAATCCCTGCGTCACTCGCACGATCACAGATAGCGTGGCTTAATGATTCATCACACTGCCCACCAAAAGTCATCGTCCCCATACAGAGATCGGATACGACCAAACCGCTTCCACCTAGTCTTCGCCACTGCATCAAAACCGCTCCAAAAATCATGCTGGGATCGAGATTTCCCAAATCATACCGTCCCACGGCGATCAAGCTACCACGAAGGCGCAACCTTTGATGCACGAGGGTCAAAACTTATTGTTCCTCTCTTAGGTTTTCAAATGAAAACAGCCATTTCATTAACATGACATGTATTCGTTTGAAAAAGGTCCCTCCAATGATTCGCTGACCGGAGCAGCAGCACTGTCCCATCTTGCAGGCCGACCACAAAACGCTGACGATACTGTCTCAAAACAAATCGTGTGAAACCGCGCAAAGCCCATCACATCCACGAATTAGTAAATCGTCTCCGGTTTGATTCATGGCACATCACTCCATTCAATCGCACCAGCCCATGCAACTTCATCGCAAAGCCAACATCATCCTCTCCCTTTGCATGATGGCAGTTAGTCCATCGGCCATGATCGCGCAAGAAACAAAATCAGAGAATGAACATGGACCTGACTCGGTACGAAACGAATCCGTGCCAAGAGGAACCGTCACTCAGCACCAATGGCTTGAGAGTCAGGTCTTTCCTGGGACGAAACGTCATTATTCGATCTACGTTCCGAAGCAATACGACGGTTCGAAACCGGCTGCTTTGATGGTCTTTCAGGACGGTCACGCCTTTCAGGGTGAAACAGGTGACTTTCGCCTGCCTGTGGTGTTTGACAACCTGATCGCAAAGGGTGACATGCCGGTAACGATCGCTGTGATGGTGGACCCAGGTTACAAGAGCGAATTGCCTGAATCACGTGGCTGGCGTCCAAGACCAGAAAACAGAAGTTTTGAATACGACAGCATGACTCCCGACTATTCGAAGTTCTTAATTGATGAACTGCTGCCGGAGATTGAAAAGGACTACCGGATCACCAAGAACCCGGAATTGCGGGCCATCTGCGGCAATAGCTCCGGGGGAATCTGCGCGTTCACCGTCGCGTGGCATCGCCCCGATTCCTTCCGCAAGGTTCTCAGTCACATCGGTAGTTTTGTGGACCTGCGTGGCGGTCACAATTACCCCCCGATGATTCGCAAAACCGAAAAGAAACCGATTCGCGTCTTCCTGCAAGACGGCGAAAATGACTTGGACAACCCGTTTGGGAACTGGCCTCTAGCGAATAAACAGATGGCTAAAGCTCTTGCATTTCGAGACTATGACTACAAGCTGGTCTTTGGTCAGGGCGGGCACGATGGGAAGCACGGTGGAGCCATCTTCCCGGATTCTCTGCGTTGGCTTTGGCGAGGTTGGGAGAATCAAACTCCGTAGTGACTGAACGCCGGCGACCGATTGAATGTTTTAACGCTACGGCTAACGCGGACGGTCAATTCGATCTAGAATATCCGGCCCAATCTGGTCCGCGAATCGTGGCACCGCCGTAATAGGGTTGATGTGCCAATGTAACCTCATCACCCTCCCCGCCAGCGTTTGATTTCTGAATGATCATTTTCCATGCCTGATCGCATCGCATCTTCACACTCCGATATCACCTTTTCGGTGCCGTTCGTCCATCGACTGCGCACCACCGGTGACGTTTGCGGTCACGACTATCAAGTCCTAGCCGAATTACTCGATGCAGGTGAAACCGGTGCGGCGAGAGTTATGCTGGTGTCAGAGAAAGCACTTCGACCCAACGCCGAACGATTGGCCGAGCAGCTCAAATCCGACACGAACGTTGAATTGGTTAGCGACACGATTTGGATTGATGGGGGCGAGACCGCCAAGAATTCCCTTGATGAAATCAGGTCGCTGCTGCAAGGCATCAACGCGACCAACCTCGACCGCCGAAGTTATGTGATTGTTATCGGTGGCGGGGCCGTGCTGGATGCAGTGGGATTTGCAGCCGCAATCGCACACCGAGGGATCCGACTCGTTCGAATCCCCACCACCACACTTGCACAGGCTGACTCGGGTGTCGGTGTTAAAAATGCGATTAACTACTTTGACAAAAAGAACTGGGTGGGGACTTTCGCGGTGCCTTGGGCTGTATTCAATGATTCCAGGTTACTCGAATCACTTCCAGACCGAGACTTTCGCAGCGGATTCAGCGAGGCGGTCAAGGTGGCCCTCCTGAAGGACCCTGAAGAATTCGAGAGACTCGTCGAGGGTGCAAGCGAGATTCGCCATCGCGAGCCCGAAGCGACTCAGAACGCAATCCGTCGTTCCTGCCAATTGCATCTTGACCACATCACAAGCGGTGGTGATCCGTTTGAGATGCTTGAAGCACGTCCACTTGATTTCGGACACTGGTCCGCTCATCGCCTAGAGCCTCGGACGGCTTTTGAACTGCGTCACGGTGAGGCGGTCGCGATTGGTGTCGCGATCGACTGCATCTATTCGTCGTTGGTTTATGGTTTCCCGACCGATGCAGCGAGGAGAGTTTGTCGTTGCCTGCACGAAATCGGAATACCGCTCTGGCACTCCGCCATCAATCCAATCGACGAACTTCTTGTCGGGCTCGAAGAATTCCGGCAACACCTCGGTGGACGCCTAACGATCACGATGCTTCGAGACATCGGACGCCCGATCAATGTGCATGAAATCGATGAAGAGCAGATGAGAGCGGCGATTCAATGTCTTGATCAATGGCAACAGGAACTATCCGCTCAAGCCATAGTAGAATAGGCCGAGCGATTCGTCACCCTCCAACGCGCTCAATCAACTTGGCCTACCGACTGGACAGGTTACTCGTCTGCGACGTTGACGTAGACCTTGAGGGCCGACTTGTCTTCAACCAGCAGACGCATCATCTCCTCGTAAGAATCAAGGCCATCGACTGGGTGGGTAAGGATCTTCTCGAGAACACGGGGGAACATCATTTCACCGAGCGCTAAATCTTTGATCCCCATTTCGAAGTGACCACGATTTGCATTCACACTACCAAGCAACAACTTGTTGCCCAAAACCCATTGGAGGTTAATCTGATCCGAGGGCACTTCGATGGAACGATCACCACCGGTGATACTTGTCCAAACCAGCACGCCATTGAGCCCGAGATGCTCCATCGCCTCAAAAGCGAGTTGGCTGCTGCCGGTCGCATCGATGATCAGATCTGGGCGACCGGTTTGGGTAACCAAGTCAGCCATTGATGTCTCGGCGGTACTCACGTAGGTCGCTTCGAGCCCAGTCACAATTTCGCTTTTAAGATTTGGTGCGACTCCGCGAGCGAGCGTGTAAACCTCGAGACCTCGCAGTTTCAAAACCAACGTCGCAAGCAACCCAATCTGCCCTGACCCCAAAACGTAGGCGACTTGGGGACGCCAAACCTTCATTCGAGCCTGTGCTTCGTATGCCTGGTGGACCGCCTTGGCAGCGCAACTCATCGGCTCCATCAAAACGTGCAGATGACGCAAGCCCTCGGGTACCCGAACGATGTACTCCTCTTCATCCACGAAGTACTCGGTCATGAATCCATGACGCAGGTTGATGCCTCGCTCGTAATACTCCTCTTCGCTCGTCATGTCATTGGTGCCGATCAAATCGTAGATCGAACCACCCGGACGCCGCACTGTCGCGGTAACATAATCGCCGGGCTTCACCCGCCGCACGTTCTCGCCAACCTCTTCCACTACTCCGAAGCACTCGTGGCCGATCACCAAATGCTGATCACCCTCCGGCGCATTACCATAAAGCGCCTCGTTGATCTCGCGGTCGGTTGCATCCACACCAACTTTCAAAACGCGAACTAACACCCCTGTTCCGCCCGCAATATCCGAAACGGACGGTTTGCTAATCTCCTCGAGATGAACGCTATTGGGAGTTCCCGGTGTTACGGCGACCGCTTTCATGGCTTCAGTATCAATTTAAAGAGGCGTGGTAAAAATCGTTCCAACTTTAGAAAGCTTAACAACCGAGCCCACCACGCATCAGGGGCGGTGATGACACACTCGAGCGGATTCGCTGCAAGCTTCCAAGACTCGATGAAGTAGCCGATTTTGGGAATAAACTCTGTGCCATCGGAGTAAATCTCTAGAGCGTAAAAGACGACGTAATCCAATCAACAGCGGTGACTGTTCCATCGCTATTTCGTTCATTGCAGAAGGCTCGCATGTTTTTTCACAACACCCGTTGTCAAAATTCGTACACTAAGTAACAGTATCGGTTGTGCTCGACAGAGCTTGATTCTCGTTCGGAGGTCGCAAACCCATTCGCCAGATCGGTTGGATGGTCGGAAATCTGACAAATCAGAACGCTTACCAGACCACCCAAAAAGGTGGGCCCGAGAGACACTTACCCTTTTTCACTCATCAACCAGACTGATCATGATGCCGTCCAATCACTCGGATGACTTACGTTCGGTGGACCGCGAGCTGCTTGCAGCCTTGCGGGTTGAGGGGTGCATGGGGATCGGTGAACTCACCGAGTATCTGGGTGTTACTGCAACCGCAGTGCGGCAGCGGCTCGATCGACTCATGGATAAAGACTTGATCGAACGAGAGAAAGTCGTTTCGGGGCGAGGCAGACCCACTTTCTGCTACCACCTGACCTCGAGCGGGCACGAGAAAGCGGGCGCTGATCCCAGCGACCTTGCGGATGCCCTGTGGCGCGAGGTGATCGCGTTAGAGGATGAAGGATTGCGTGATCAAATCCTCGCATCCGTAGCCAAACGTCTCGGTAAACAATTCGCTGCTCAGGCCAATTTGGGGATGGATGAGCCCGAAGTAAAATCTCCCGAAGAAGGTCGACAAGGTCATTCCGTGAGCCTGGAAGATCGGCTGCAGCGACTTTCCGAATCAATGGCAAATCGAAAAATCCCGATGGAAGTTTCCCGCGACGGGCAAATGCCGGTTCTTGATATTAATGCCTGTCCTTACCCAACCCTGACCGACGAATCGACTGACCGAGTGATGTGTCGGCTTGAGGAAAAGATGCTTTCCGAAGCATTGGGACAACCGATGCAGCTTAGCAGTTGCAGGCTTGACGGCGATACTTGCTGTCAGTTTTCGGCGGTCTCGACACCCACAACCAACACAGGCACTGCAATCGGCGTCTCAGCAGCAACGAGAAGCGACTTGTGAACTGACAACTTAATTCAACATTGAATCAACAAACAGACAACGTCTCATCAACCAACACTTAGACCAAAACATGAACCACATTCTGAAGATTGAAGATTTGCACGTCACCGTCGGGGACAAGCCGATTCTACGCGGTGTCAATCTGACGATCCAACACGGAGAAACCCATGCTTTGATGGGCCCTAACGGGAGCGGAAAAAGCACCCTTGGCCTCGCAATCATGGGGCACCCCGGTTACGAGATCACCGGCGGGAAGATCCACTTGAATGATCAAGACGTGTTGGAAATGGAAGCCGATGAGCGAGCACGCGCTGGGATTTTCCTTGCGTTTCAGCGTCCGATGGCAATCCCTGGTGTGAAGATGGCCGACTTCCTCAGGCACGCCACCACAAATATCCGTCGCCCTGATCGCAAGGAAGGTGAAGAGTTGATTCCGATGCGAGAATTCCGCAAGGAACTTAAGGACAGGATGGCTCACCTCAGAATGGATGTCGAGTTCGCCCGGCGATACGTCAACGACGGCTTTTCGGGCGGGGAAATGAAGCGTGCTGAAATTCTTCAACTCGCAATGCTGCAGCCCAAATTTGCGATTCTCGACGAAACAGACAGTGGATTGGATGCTGATGCGGTTCGTCTCGCTAGTGAGTCCATCGCGGAGATTGGTCACCAGAAAATGGGACTTCTGATCATCACCCATCACGACAAGCTACTCGAGCACAACCCACCTCAGTTCACCCACGTGATGCTTGGCGGGCGAATCGTTGAAACCGGTGGCCCAGAACTCGCGGACGAATTGCACGAAAACGGTTACGACCGAATTCGTAAGACCTACCCCGAAGCCGAAGCGGCCAATCAGGAAATGCTCGCGGAGGAGGCGACCGCCTAATCGCGGCATTTCCCAAGAAGCAAAATAAATGCAACAACGCGATGCGGGTTGCAAGTCACACCAACACGAGTCACACGCGACAGCCGATAGGATTTACCATGGCACCCGATCTTCAAACATCCAAAGAAAAAGAAGACATCGGCGAGATCAACAAGTACAACTTTCGTACCGAGACGAAAGGGGTCTTTAAGGCGCAGAAGGGTCTAACCCGCGACACGGTCAATCAGATTTCAGACATCAAGGATGAACCGGATTGGATGCGTGAGTTTCGACTTAAATCACTTGAAATCTTTGAATCCAGACCGATGCCCAAATGGGGCGGCAGCATCGATATTGATTTTCAGGATATCTACTACTACCTCAAGCCAACCGATGGCCAAGGAAAAAGTTGGGATGATGTCCCTCAAGAGATCAAAGACACGTTCGATAAATTAGGGATTCCCGAAGCGGAAAAGAAGTTTTTGGCTGGGGTTAAGGCGCAGTTTGAGAGCGAAGTGGTCTATGGATCGCTCGAGTCGGACCTCGCCGACCAGGGAGTCATTTTTACCGACACCGACACCGCGGTTCGCGAGCATCCCGAACTGCTGAAGGAATACTTTGGAAAAATCATTCCGGCTGAGGACAACAAGTTCGCGGCGCTTAATAGCGCGGTATGGTCGGGTGGATCGTTCATCTACGTTCCCAAAGGTGTCCACATCAACTTCCCACTGCAGGCCTACTTTAGGATTAACGCCGAAAGCATGGGGCAGTTCGAGCGAACCCTGATCATTGTGGACGAGGGAGCGAGCATCCATTATGTCGAAGGCTGCACCGCACCGATGTACTCCACCGAAAGCCTCCACAGTGCAGTTGTGGAAGTGGTAGTCAAAAAGGACGCTCGCTGCCGTTACACGACTATTCAAAACTGGGCAAACAACATCTACAACCTCGTGACTAAGCGGGCTCATGCATACGCAGACGCCACCATGGAATGGGTGGACGGTAATCTCGGCAGTAAGCTCACCATGAAATACCCAGCGGTTCACATGAAAGAGCCTGGCGCTCGCGGTGAGATCCTATCGATCGCATTCGCTAGCGGTGGACAGCATCAGGATGCGGGAGCCAAATTGGTACACGAAGCGCCCAATACAACAGGTCAGATCATTAGCAAAAGTATCAGCAAAAACGGCGGCCGAAGTAGCTATCGAGGGCTTGTGAAGGTCGACCCCGGCGCTCACAACAGCAAGAACAATGTGGTTTGCGATGCCCTGATCCTTGATCCAGAGAGTCGTAGCGATACTTATCCGTACATTGAAATCGCTGAGCAGGATGTGCAGATCGGACACGAAGCGAGCGTTTCGCGCATTGGTGAAGAGCAGATGTTCTACCTGCTTAGCCGCGGCCTGACTGAACAGGAAGCGAGCACCATGATTGTGAACGGGTTCATTGAACCGCTCGTCAAAGAACTTCCGATGGAGTACGCCATCGAAATGAATCGCCTAATTCAACTACAGATGGAAGGCAGCGTCGGCTAATTCGAACCGCGTGTTGCTAAAAACACTCGCTCTGCCAATCGACCAAGCATGCACGAGGCGACGGGGCACCCACACAATCATTCTTTTTTGAAACGCAAAACCCAAGATGACAACGACGACGCTATCCACTTTTGATGCCGCGGGATTCGAGAGTTTCCTGCAGGAACGTCAAGAACCGCAATGGCTCAAAGAGATGAGGCAGCAGGCGTGGAATCAGGCCGAAGCCATGCAGTGGCCGGAACGTCGCCACGAAGAGTGGCTGCGCACCGACATCCGCATGTTCCAAATCAATCGATTCGGAATCCCTTCCTCGGTTGCATCGGATGTGGAGCCAGAACAAGTTGCCGAGGCGCACCAACTGCGAGCAGGTGTTGAGACGGCTGGGCAGATCGAAACGCTCGACAGCCAAATCGTTAACGCCTCGCTGAAAGAGACGTGGAAAGAACGTGGTGTCCTTTTTGGCTCGCTCGAAGATCATTGCGAATCCCAAGCGGATCTCGTCCGTGAATATCTTTTCAGTGTCACCAACACGGAGCACGACAAATTCGCGGCCCTTCATGCAGCAACGTGGGCTGGCGGACAAATCCTTTACGTGCCTCGCGGAGTGGTGATTGATGAACCACTTCATATTGGCAGTGTTCTATCAGGCGGCGGAACAGACACCACACACACGCTCGTCATTCTTGAAGAAGGTGCCGAAGCAACACTACTTCACGAATGCAACTGCCTGGATCCTTCCGCAAGTGGCTTGCACCTCGGCGGCATTGAGATCATCCAAAAGCCCAATTCACACCTGCGTTATGTGAACCTTCAGGAGTGGGGTCACAAAACCTTTAATTTCGCAATGCAGAAAGCCACCGTCGATCGCGATGCAACCCTGCAATGGACGCTCGCTGCGATGGGCTCACAGTTGACCAAGGTGAATCAATCCGTGGACCTTGTCGGCCCTGGAGCGAACAGTCAAGTCAATGGCGTGATGTTTACGGAAGCTCGACAACACATTGCCTATCACACCCTGCAGCATCACAAAGCCCCAAACTGCAGAAGTGATTTCCTTTACAAGTCGGCTCAACAGGACAACAGCCGCACTGTCTGGCGTGGGATGATCAAAGTTGATCCAGAAGCCCAGAAGACCGACGGCTATCAACGCAATGACAACCTCGTCCTCTCCAGCAACGCTCGAGCTGACTCGATCCCAGGTCTGGAAATCGAGGCAGACGATGTTCGTTGTACTCATGGCAGCACGACTGCCAAAGTCGATGAAGAACAGATTTTCTACGCCCGATGTCGCGGATTCACACGGAAAGAGGCGACACGCATGATTGTCAGCGGGTTCTTCCAGCAAATTTTTGACCGAATCACAATCGATAGTGTTAGGGACGCGTTAGGTGATGCGATTGCTAGGCAAGTGCGAGAGTATGATTGACCGACGATTACATTGAAGCGAACGAAATTTACATTCGCTGCTCGCCTATTTACTTTTCCTCCTCCATCTTTTAATTATTCCTAGGGGATGCTATGGCATTAGCAGAAGATAAGGTTCGTGAATCACTCAAACAGGTGATCGACCCTGAATTATTCGTGAACATCGTTGACCTCGGTCTTATTTATGTGGTCGAAGTGGGTGACGAAAACGAGGAAGGTCTTCATGACGTGAATGTTGAAATGACGATGACCAGTCCGATGTGCCCCGCGGGTCCACAATTGGTTTCCGGAGCGAAGAACGCGGTTGAAGGCTTAGAAGAAGTCGCAAGCTGCGAAGTCAAAGTGGTGATGGAACCTGCTTGGACTCCAGAAAAGATGACCGATGAAGCACGGGATCATCTCGGCATTTTCTAGTAGCGGACAACCACCAGTTTGATTCCGCAGACAGATCTGGGGTGCGACGTGAATGACATGAAGCGTCCATATTAGAAAGAGTCCGCGGATGAAGATCTTTATCGGCGAATACATTTGCGGTGGTGGCCTGCGAACACTCTCGCCGTCTGAAATCCAACCCTCTCTTCTACGTGAGGGTCGTGCAATGTTGTCCGCATTAATCGAGGATGTTTCGCAATTCGCGGAGGTGACCACGGTTGTCGACTCCGCAGCTTTCGATGAAACATCGTCTCCTCTGCATGGTCACCTTTCGGCTCTCCATCCCCATCGGATCAACCAATATCCTTGTGTGTCAATCGACTCCGAAGCGGATCTGATTCGTCAGTGGGAGCGAGTAGCCAGGTCTTGCGATTTTTCTCTCGTCATTGCACCTGAGACAGATGCAACGCTGCTCCGAATTGCAAGCTCTTTTCGCGACAACGACATAGAAGTTGTTGCTCCGAGCAATCAATTCATTAAAGCAGCAAGTGACAAGCGACAGACCGCCAAACACTTTCATGAGTCAAGCGTCCCTCACCCATTCACGACGTGGCTTCGTGACACGCCAAACGACACGGTCAAACATCTTGCCACAGAACGCGAACCCGAACCGAATCACCAGAGTCGGTCTTATCTGATCAAACCGTATGACGGCTGCGGATCCCAAGGAATCCAATGCTTTGATGCATACCCAGACGCCTTGAATGATCTTGATCGTGATCAAGTTCTGCAAGAAAAAGTCGTTGGCCAGAATGTCTCCGTTGCTGTTATTTCAAACGACCAACAAACCCATGTACTCCCCGCTGTCTCCCAGCGATTAAAAACGGGGACATTCGAATACCTCGGTGGAGAAGGACCACTAGGAAAAGTCCTGCAAGTCCGGGCAAGAGACCTTGCGATGAAAGCCTTGGATGCAATGCCGAAAGGCAGGCGTGGATTTGTCGGACTTGATCTCATCCTCGGGGATGCACAGGAGGATGACTATGTCATTGAGATCAATCCACGCGTCACCACCTCTTACGTGGGTTTAAGAAAAATCATCAAGGGCAACCTTGCGGCGAGCCTGTTTGATCTAGAATTCGGATCCACCATATGCCGCGAGCAAGAACCACTGGTTTGCTGGAATGCAGACGGATCCTTAGCACTACCATCGAACGCTGACCGAACCTCATGACAGCCCTTCCTGCTCACCGACTGCTTGGAATTGACATCGGCGGAGCCAACATCAAGTACGCATGCATCCAAGGGGAAGAGGCGACTGACCCTGATCGCTCTTTGTTGAGATCAAGAGTTGAAACTCGCTCCGTTTTTTTCCCAATGTGGAAAGACTACAAAGAACTAGCTAATCAACTGGCTCATGATCTCCACGAGAAATCTTGGGGAGAATTAATGGGTTGCGGAATCACCATGACGGGTGAACTTGCTGACTGCTTCTTTGATCGTGTCAGTGGGGTTCAACATATCGTGAATCAAGTGTGCCAAGCGTTGGAGCGACTTGCTCTACCTCGTCCACTTTTCTACGCGGTGGACGGTGCATTCCTATCTGCACAAGCAACGGGAGGCGTTGAAAACCTCCTTGCCGCTTCAAATTGGCACGCACTGGGTAATTATGTCGCAAGAGTCCAAGCTACAGATTTCTACTTGATCGATATCGGGTCGACCACCACTGATCTCATTCCTATCGCTGATGGCAAAGTAGCAACATCAGCAATCACTGACTTTGATCGACTTGCGGAAGGGTCCCTTGTGTACGTCGGCGGTGAACGGACGTCGGTCGCGATGTTGGTGGATAAGCTGACTTACCGCGGACAAGAAATCCCAGTGATGCGAGAACATTTCGCAACCATGGCCGATGTGCGTCTGTTGCTTGGAATACTTCCAGAGTCAGAGACCGACTGCGACACCGCGGATGGCACCTCTCTCACCATTCGCAACTCCACCAATCGCTTAGCAAGAATGATCGGACTGAGCGAGCATGAGGTTCGCCAAGAAGAAGCGATAAATCTTGCTGAGCAAATTCACCGAACCGCCAAAGCCAAGATAGCTGAAGGCCTCAATCAACTGAGCCAACGTTACGGGTCGCGAGATCATTTTATGATTAGCGGCCACGCGGACGACCTAATTTCCTTACCACCTTCGACCGATCCATTACGTCTTGCTGATCTGTTTGGCATTGACGGTGCGAGAAATGCTCCTGCTGTCGCGACTGCCAAACTGCTTGAGATGCACCTTTTATCAGCAGAACGATCCAACACGACATCGAGCGGTGGCCTTGGTCAAGGACAACTGAAATGATGAAACGTGTCATCAAACTCGGTGGCAGCTTTCTAACATGTCCCGACTTAGAATCTCGACTTCAGCGATGGCAAGAAACGGCTCCCCCCGCTCATTGCCTGGCGATTGTGGGTGGCGGTGGACTGATCAACTCCATCCGAGAGATTGACGCGGTCGTACCGCTGGAAGAACAAACGACGCACTGGCGTTGTGTGGAGCTGCTCTCGCACACGTTTGAAATCATGAAGCAGCGTCTCGATTGGCCAACCATTGAGCGAGTTGAAGAACTCGAACACTGGATTCAAAATCCCCCGCCCCTTGGCAAGATCACGTTAGTTCGGGTTGACACTTTCTACCGATCTTCAGGTTCGCCAGTATGCGAGAGTAGCATTTGGAATTCACATGGAAGTGAACTGCTGCCCGAAAACTGGAAGACCACAACGGATTCAATTGCTGCACTACTGGCTTGGGGGATTGATGCGAGCGAGTTAGTGATTTTAAAATCCTGCTCGATCCCGCCTGAAGCATCACTCGCGCAGCTTGCTGAGTCGGGGATCGTCGATCAGGCGTTTCCCCACATTGCCAAGGAACTTCAAAACGTGCGAATTGAACAACTCGCGGTTGATGGATGAAGCGATCGACTCAGGCAGGATCCTTTTCCGCTGTCTCGGGTAAAGATCGCTGGTAAAGTCTAGCTCGAATACGATTTCCGTGTTCCTGAGGGTCGCCATCGGTTTTATAAATTTCGATTACCCGATCAGATTCCCCGAGGTGCTCTAAACAACGAGCGAGGTTGTATCGAGCTGAAGGCTCCCACAATGACAACTGCGACTCGAGTAGAACACGTTTTGCAAACCAATTCTCGGATGTTTCATATCGTGCATCGTCGTACTGAAGAAGGCTAATCCAGTAGGTCGCAGTGCGTTTTCCACCTTTCATGATTTGCTGGGCTTGAGCTAACTGATTCTCGTACTGCTGTTGATCCATGCCCAGATCCCGACGAACGCCGTAAGCCTGCTGTAAATCGACATCCGTGCTCAGCTTATCGATTTCGAACTCAGGTGCGCGCTGTGCGAGATAGAGTGTTCTCGCTCCCTGAAAATCGCCGTTTTCCTCATCGCTGAATTGACCATGTAAATGCCTCCAACGCCCGAGCGATAATTCACGAGCCATATCAATTGGAGCATCAAGAATCGCCCACGTCGCGCGATACCAAAATGCCAACATCGGATCTCGCTCGGAAGCTTCAAGCATCTTTTGATGATACAAATCCGCCTTGATGGGCACGTCCCAAATGGCAACTCCAGCGATTCCCGGCACAGCATCAATTTGGTCACTTAAATCATCAAGATTCCGATGAATGATTAACCTGCGATCACCGGTTAGTCCGGACTCCAGGAACGCCATGCGAGCTGAAACAACCTCAGGTTGATAGTTCAATAGAGCGATCGACTGCTGCACGTCATCTTTTGACAAGGGGTATTCGAAAAAGCCCGGGATGTTCAGCCGACGCATCACCGAAGCATCCTTGCGTGCTTGATCCAGCGTCGCAATCCCTTCCTGCCCTGGCCCCGGAATGTATGTACTCAAATTGGGCTCAAACAGGTAAACCTCATTCGCAATCAACGCAGCAACACACCACGGCATCAACTCACCCGATTCGGCGTCTTGTCGAGCGAGAACGAACGCAGGGATGTCAGCTTGACGACATAACTGAGTGAAGATTCCTGAACGCTGGAGCGAATCACCAATCCCTCGCCACAACGTTAAGTAGTCCGTCTGCCGATACCCCGCCCCTTGCAAGACCATCCCAAATGGCATGTCTGGCGAGTTGAGACCGTTCGTCGGAACCTCCATCGGTTCATAGGCAACGTTGCGAACTGTCCAATCGAACAGGCGAGTGACCGTGCGAAGTTTATTGGCTTCACTTTCGCCTAACTCTTCGGCCTTCCCCGCAAGCCACGATTGCAATAGCGGATCGTCGCTCTGTGGCCGGTCAGCCCACTCCAGCACGCGACGAAAAAGATAGGAGTCTCGCAAATGGGGAATGTCACCGAGCTGAAAATTGGTTGAACCGAAGCGTTCCTCGAATTCCTCTGGTGATAACAATCCCTGGACCGACTTGAATGCCTCCGGCACCGCAACCTCTTCCACAACACGATCCGCCTTCCAGCGATTGAGATGATAAACCATCTGCTGACTCGCTTTTTGATCGTTGAGCTCCACGTAAGTCCGTAGCAACTCAAAGACCTCTCCCAAGTCATCCTGCTGCGACTGAGACTGCATCGCGTTCTGCCGCTTACTCTGGATTTTCCGAGCCTGCTCGAGATCACTACCACAACCGATCACGACGACCAAAGTGGAAAGCATTAAGCAGTGCGAAAGAGCTCTCATCTTGCTGGACCATTCCGAGGGATAACGGGACGAACGTTTTTTGGCCGGACGATGCACCGAGGGGCTTAGAAAAGGCAGACCGACTCAGACTTCGTGAAAGTGTACGAGAAAACTGCGAAATTCTACGTACGATTCCGTCTAAAGGGACACCATCCAACCATCTGCCTCTCGGAAAACCTTGGCTCTAAGCCGTGTGCCGATTTAAATGAATTTACCGAGTTGGAAAACGGTAATGGGTGTTACGTCTACTCAACACCAAAGGTTCACCGTCAAACACCATTCTGATCATCTGCCGAGTCGATCTGATCAATGGTTTCCCTTAGTCGCAGCAAGCGATCAATGAGAGGTGGAAACTGATCCAAAGGCACCATATTGGGGCCATCGCTGGGTGATTTTTCAGGATCAGGATGTGTTTCAAAAAAGAGTGCATCCACACCGATCGCGATTGCGGCTCGCGCCAACGGTTCCACCATTGCCCGGTTTCCACCAGTGGCTCCCCCGAGACCGCCGGGTTGCTGAACGCTGTGAGTCGCATCAAAAACAACCGGCACACCGAGTTGACGCATCAGAACAAGTCCCTGCATGTCATTGACGAGCCTTCCATAACCGAAGAAGGTCCCGCGTTCGCACAGCATGACCCCTGCTGCGCCGCTTCCCATCACTTTATCCACCACGTAACGCATGTCGGTGGGCGCCATGAATTGCCCCTTTTTGACATTCAACGGGATTCCCGTCTTCGCTGCGGCAACAAGCAGATCGGTTTGACGAGCGAGAAATGCTGGAATCTGAATCAGTTGGCAAACCTGAGCAACACTTGCTGCTTGCTCAGGCAAATGTATGTCCGTGGTGGTAGGCAGTCCCGAACGCTTTGCAACCTCTTCGAGACATCTCAGGCCCTCCTCGATGCCCAGACCGCGATGGGAATCGAGACTTGTGCGATTGGCTTTATCGAATGACGCCTTGAATACGACCTGAAGATCCGAACGCTGATTCAGCACAGCAAGCACTTCGGCAATCCGCATCGCTTGGTCCACCGACTCTAGAACGCACGGCCCCGCGATTAGCATCAATGGCTCAGATGCTCCGCAGCGATACTCTCCAACCGATACGACCCGTTTCGCATCCATACAAGATTCTCGTCCTAATAGGCATCAATTTCACAAACAGGAAACAACCTACCCATTACTGCGATTTGAACCAATCGCAACTCAGCATAATTCCCGTTGGTCAATTGCTCATCGAAAAGAGCAACCGAAGACAGACCGGAATCGAAACAGGCCGGTCGCCGCAACCTGAGATGAGGGAAAATCAGCTAAAACGGTCTTAGCGAGTTACCGTTTCGCCAGGTGACAAAGCCGTACGATCGGGGGAATCTGCTGCTGGAAAGACCGGCGAGGTTTCCGGTTCCAAAGACGCTCGCCGCCCCTCCATCTCGCTCGAATCGAGCAGCGACGCTGGAACCTCACCGTCTTCTTCTTCGAACAGCTCGCGGAAGACCTTGGCAGAAGGTTTTGAAGCTACCTTGCCAATCAAATCGATGAAGTCTTGACGGGTTGTTGCATCCACCTGCGAGATACGTTTTGCAACATCAATCATGGCAGCCGTATTTTGCTGCGAAGCCAATGAGACCTGAGACATGAAGCGAGCGGTTTCAACGAAGTTGTAGTCGGCCGAGCGACCAATCAGACCGCTGAGTGTTCTCGCAATCAGGTCAGCCCCCAAGTTATCGATCTGCACGAAACAGTCGATCGTTCCGGTCACCGTAGTTTGCCCGTGAATTCCCGTTGCGTAGCTGCTGCGAACCACAAAGACACCCCGACCGCGGATCTTTCCAGCGACCATCGGTCCATCATAACTCCCTTCCGCGGTGTAAAGGTGGAGTGATGTGTCGCCGTAAACGAGATCGACATCACACTGAGTGCCACTCCCATCGTTCGCACGCAGGTGATAGGGATCCAGCCTTTCTGTTTGCACCTGGGTGATTCCCATCAACTCCCACACACCGACCATCACTTCGGGTTGTCGAGTCAAGAAAAGAAACATCTCCGGATCGCAAGCGATCGCTTGGGTGGGCAACCGACGGTAGAGGGTCGGTGAATTTGCAATTGACAGGATCTTGTCTTTTGCATCGCTGGTGAGCCGATCGAGTGGCAGCTCAGAAATGATTTGCTGGCGTTGGTCGTAGGGACTTGGATTGGATCGGTTGATGCGGAAAAGTCGAAAAGGTTCCGTCGCCGAAGCGTGACGTCCAACCGTGGGAATGGCCAACCCACAAGAAATCAGGAGCACCGAGGCTACGGCGCACCGCAGCAGCGTACCTAGCGAACAGATCGCCGACGATTCTCGGTTGATTCCCCCCGGCACCGATTCCCCCTGATCCTATGGCGTGAGCGATGCCGCCTTCCCCCAGAAAGCCCAACCGCGGTGGATGGATTTTCTTGGTAAAGCCCCGCTGTGAAACGACCACCTTCCTGTAACAAGCACCTTGTCCGTCAAGACGCCTTTTCCCCACGAGGTGACCCAGCACGCATGCCATCTTTGTGGGTTTTTCGGCCACCAAGCTCGGGAGAATTGAGAAAATCACAACATTCAGTCAGCTTGACGTTGGTGGGACTCGACACTCGGCCAGGTTTTTCGATAATCCGCCTGTTGCGTGCTGTTTTGACTCAAGTCACGCATGGATTACAACCAAAATCGGCCGATCGGCCGACCCTTCTTATTTCGGCAAATCGTGCCCAGTTTGGGAGCGTGAGCCACTTTCAGAATGCGAGCATTTTCTAATGGCCAAAAAAACAATTGATCAGATTGAAGTTTCGGGGAATACCGTCTTGATGCGGGTCGATTTCAATGTGCCACTCGATGAAAATCAGGCCATCACCGATGACCGTCGCATTCGCATGGCTCTTCCGAGTATTCAGAGCGTAATCAACCGTGGTGGCCGTTTGATTTTGATGAGCCACTTAGGGCGTCCCGCTGGTGAGGGATTTGAGCAAAAATTCAGCCTAGCTCCCGCCGCAAGCCGGCTCGGTGAATTACTCGGCAGCAAAGTCGTCATGGCGAGTGATACGGTGGGTGAAGATGCTGAGGCCAAAGCCAAATCGCTCGCGGATGGAGAAGTCCTCGTTCTTGAGAACCTTCGCTTCAACGCGGGTGAGAAAAAAGGATGCAGTGAATTCGCTGGCAAACTCGCCGCGATGGCTGACGCCTACTGCAACGATGCGTTTGGAACCTGCCACCGAAGTGATGCTTCGATGGTTGCGGTTCCCGAAGCGATGGCGAGTAAACCTCGCGTGGTAGGCCATCTTGTTGCAAAGGAAATCCAGTACCTCACCGATGCCATCGGGAACCCAGCACGTCCCTTTGTTGCCATTCTTGGCGGCGCTAAGGTCAGCGACAAAATCAATGTCATTAACAACCTACTGGGAATCTGTGATGCGGTGTTGATCGGTGGCGCCATGGCATACACGTTCTCACTTGCTAAAGACGGTCAAGTTGGTGATAGCCTTGTTGAGAAAGACAAGGTCGACTTGGCGAAAGAACTGATCAGCAAGGGCGGAGACAAACTTCATCTACCCGTGGATACCCACTGCGGTGATGACTTTGGAAACATCGCAGGCTGTAACAAGCAGGTAGTAGCCGCTGGTGAGATCCCCGATGGATGGGAAGGGATGGACGTTGGTCCTGAGACAGCGGCCAAGTACGCTGCGGTTATCAAAGACGCCAAGACCGTGGTTTGGAATGGACCGATGGGTGTCTTCGAGAAGCCACCGATGGACGCGGGCACCAAAGCCGTTGCACAAGCCGTTGCCGATAGTGATGCAATCAGCATCATCGGTGGTGGAGACAGTGCGGCCGCAGTCGATCAACTAGGGTTTGCCGACCAAGTGAGCCACGTTAGCACAGGCGGTGGAGCCAGCCTTGCGATGCTCGAAGGGCAACGATTCGCAGCGGTTGATCTCCTCGATGACTCTGACGCCTAGCGCTGACACATTGTGAGGCCGATCACAGCGAATCGTATGACAGCGACTCGTATGACTGCGAATCGGATCACAATGAATTCCTCATCACCTTGAGAACTGAATCTCAGTGAACACCCCATCCACATCCAATCAGATGACCGCCGAAGACCATCGGCTCTTGCAAGCTCAACGGCGAGAAATGAACTGGCAACGATGGGGCCCCTATTTGTCAGAGCGGCAATGGGGCACGGTGCGCGAGGATTACAGTGAGGGTGGAACCGTCACGTGGAGCTATTTCCCTCACGATCACGCTCGAAGTCGAGCTTACCGTTGGGGTGAAGATGGCCTGCTGGGATTCTGTGATCGGCAAGCGAGACTCTGTTTTTCAATCGCCCTCTGGAATGGTAACGACCCGATCCTCAAAGAAAGACTCTTTGGAATCACAGGTCCCGAAGGGAATCACGGCGAGGACGTAAAGGAGTGCTATTTCTACACCGATAGCACTCCAACCCACTCCTACATGAAGGCATCCTACAAGTACCCGCAGGCACGATTTCCCTACGAGGAATTGGTTAAAGTCAACATGGGTCGTACTCGCAAGGAGCGAGAGTACGAACTGTTTGACACCAAGATCTTTGATGATGCGAAGTACTTCGATGTGACTGCGGAATACGCCAAAGCATCACCCAACGATCTTTTGGCTCGAATCACGATCACCAACCACGGACCACAAACCGCTCCAATCCATGTTTTGCCACAAATGCTGTTTCGCAACACTTGGACTTGGCAATGCACCGACGAGGGTTGCACGACTCGCCCAACGATGAAACTGCAAGACGGCGTGGTTCAGATGAACCACGAAACGCTGGACCAATTTTGGCTTGCTTGCGATGCAACGCAGCAGGGATCGGCTCCACCAAAATCACCGTCGAAAGTATCATCAAAGATCTCGACAGCCACCGAGAACAAGAAAGAAAAAGCCTCACCTGCGACGCCGCCGTGCTGGCTATTCACCGACAACGAAACCAATCGAGAGCGTCATCCGGATCTACCGAGCGAATCGGAATACTACAAAGACGCCTTTCACCGTTATGTCGTTGACGCTCAGGATGATGCAGTTAACCCAAATCACGTCGGGACAAAATGCGGAGCATCGATTGCCCTTGAATTGGCCTCGGGGGAATCGAAAACCATTCGCCTGCGTCTCACGCGAGCGAATACGAACTTCATCACTGACCACTGCGACGGTCTACCCAAAGAGTTTGCCCAAAGAGCGTTTGACGAAAGTTTCGACAACTGTTTCGCCAAACGCATTACTGAAGCCGATGAGTTTTATGATCGGCGGATCCCTTTGCGACTGAGCGACGAGCAAAAAAACATCATGCGGCAGGCCTACGCTGGCCTACTATGGACCAAGCAGTTTTATTACTACTCGATCTCCAACTGGCTTGACGGTGATCCCAACGGGGTTACGGGCCACCCGTCAAGAAAGGATGGACGCAATAGCGATTGGCGGCATGTCTTCAATCGCGATGTGATTTCGATGCCCGACAAGTGGGAATATCCATGGTACGCAGTTTGGGATCTAGCGTTCCACATGGTGCCGATGGCCACGGTCGATCTTGAGTTCGCAAAAGAACAGATGATCCTCTTCCTTCGGGAATGGTACATGCACCCCAGCGGCCAAATTCCCGCCTACGAGTGGGATCTGGGAGACGTCAATCCGCCGGTTCACGCATGGGGTGTTTGGCAGGTCTACAAAGCCTCCGGACCACCACGACAACGTGACAAAATTTTTCTCGCCCGAGCCTTCCAAAAGCTG
Source organism: uncultured Rubripirellula sp. (assembly GCA_938045805.1). GTDB lineage: Bacteria > Planctomycetota > Planctomycetia > Pirellulales > Pirellulaceae > Rubripirellula. Next base: position 58,562 of record CALIBL010000036.1, read on the forward strand.
CTGATCAACTTCACTTGGTGGGTCAATCGCAAAGATCCTCGAGGAAACAACATCTTTGCCGGTGGCTTTCTTGGGCTTGATAACATTGGTGTGTTTGATCGTAGCAAGCCACTTCCCGAAGGTCATCTTGAGCAGGCCGATGGTACCGCTTGGATGGCTTTCTACTGTGGGTGCATGTTGCGAATCGCCTTGGAACTCGCGGAAGACAACGTGGCCTACGGCGACATGGCGAGTAAGTTTTTTGAACATTACGTCGCCATCGCCGAGGCGATGAACACCATGGACGGGACGGGACTTTGGGATGACAAAGATGGATTCTACTACGACCATCTTTATCTCGATGGGAAATCGATCCCACTTCGCGTCAGGTCGCTTGTTGGTTTGTTACCTCTGACCACTGGGGTCATCCTCGATGATGCCGTGATTGATCAACTCAAGGGATTCCGCAAGAGAACCGATTGGTTCCTTCGATACCGTGGAAAATTAGATGACCACATGACCTACCTCGAGCAGGAGTGTCATCAAACGAGCAAAACATCAAGAAAGTTCTTGGCGATTCCATCGCAAGATCGCTTTAGACGCCTCCTTGAGGTCATGCTCGACGAAAAAGAATTCCTCTCGCCATTCGGAATCCGCAGCCTTTCGGCAGCACACGGTGAAAAACCTTTCGTCTTTAAATTTGGCGGACAGAAACATCAAGTCAATTATGTTCCGGGTGAAAGTGATAGCGCAATGTTTGGCGGGAACAGTAACTGGCGGGGTCCCATCTGGTTCCCGATGAACTTCCTGCTGATTCAATCACTCAAACGCTACCATGATTTCTACGGTGATGACTTCAAGATTGAATGCCCCACCGGTAGCGGAAATGAAATGACTCTGATGCAAGTCGCTAAAGAACTCGAGCGAAGACTGGTCTCCTTGTTTGAGACCGGTCAGAACGGGCGCCGACCATCAAATGGAGATGACCCGCTGTTCCACGAGCACCCTGATTGGCAAGACTCGATTCTGTTCTACGAATACTTCCATGCCGACACCGGACGCGGACTTGGAGCGAGTCATCAGACGGGGTGGACGGCATTGGTGGCCTCAATTCTCGAAAGTGATCACGACTGACGCTCCATTGGCTCCTCGCGGCGTGCTACGATCACGTCGCTGATTAAAACTAACTCACCGTGTTTTGCCATTCCTTCGCTTTTCGTGATCCACATCATCCACAGGTTTAAAGCATGCGATATCACTGCCTGTTTCTACTGATCGTTATCACTTTGTTTCCAGTTCTTAGACCGAGTAAAGCGACTGGGGCCGATTACGGAACGCTTGGCAAAATTGAACGACTCAATTCACAGCTAAATGATGTCATCGCACCGGGGACAAAAATCGAGGTAATCGCAAAGGGATTCACTTGGTCGGAAGGTCCTGTTTGGGTTGGAAATCGAGACACGGGACATCTGCTGTTCTCAGATATCCCTCGCAACACCATTTTCAAATGGAGCGAAGAAAATGGCATTGAAGTCTTCATGAACCCAAGTGGTTACACCGGTGTTGAATACTATGGACTTGAACCGGGATCCAATGGATTGACACTCGATCCAAACGGCCGTCTAACCCTTTGCGAACACGGTGACAGAAGGGTTTCCGTTCTGACTCCTGGGGGTGGTAAAAGAACGTTAGTGGATCACTACAACGGCAAACGACTCAACAGCCCGAATGATCTCGTTTTTGATCGTGACGGAAACCTCTTTTTCACCGACCCACCCTACGGGCTGCCAAATCGAGAAAAAGATCCACGACGAGAACTCGACTTTTGTGGCGTCTACCGACTGAGTCCGCAGGGGCAACTAACTCTCGTGAGCACACAACTAGATCGGCCCAACGGAATCGGTTTTTCACCCGACCAAACCAAACTGTATGTCGCCCAAAGTGATCCTTCCAATCCGATTTGGATGTCATTCCCCGTTCTTGAGGACAAGACACTCGGATCCGGTTCGGTTCTCTATGACGCAAAGCGATTCATGGGTGAATATCCCGGTCTACCGGATGGCCTAGCTGTACACTCGAGTGGTTTGATTTTTGGCAGTGGCCCCGGTGGCATCTACATTATCACTCCAGAAGGTCAACTGCTCGGACGCATCATCACCGGCGGAAGAACAAGCAACTGCGCGTTCGGGCCCGATGAAAAAGAGCTTTTCATCACCGCTGATTCCTATCTGTGCAGAGTCCAGATTGGAAGATCGGAATAACGAGTCCAGCTAACGGATGCGAAAATCGTGACCGCGGAAACGACTGATTAGAACCGATGCGTTACAGTGCGGACCTGCGTTTTGAGTGATGCCGCGGTCGCGAGAATTGACTTTACTGTAGTGCTAGCGGTGGCCTCCGTACTGGAAAGTGGTAATAATTCCGGTGACGGAGGCGGTCAGAACATGGGGTACAACCAATCGCCCAAGCCACACCGGATCAAATGGCAGCGCCCCGTACTAAATGACCGGTCATCCCCAAACCCAACAGCCTCTCGAACCTCATACCGCTCCGACGATGAACGAATTTAAAAACATTCTTGTTGCCACCGACACCAGGCTTAGCGACCATCCTATTGTTCGCGAGTCCGCTGAGATTGCTAGAAAGAACTCGGGAAAGTTGACCATCATTGACGTGGCACCTGATTTTGCATGGACCGTCAAACTAGCGATGCATGATCACCAGCATCTCCATGATTTGCTCGTCCAAGAAAAGGCTGAAGCTCTTGAGAAACTTGCAGCACCACTACGTGAATCCGGCTTAGAAGTCGCCACGAAGGTGCTGGAAGGAAAATCTTCGGTCGAAATCATTCGCGAGGTAAACCACGGTGGACATGACCTCGTGATGCGAGTCGCCAAGGGTACCGACAGTCGTAGCAGTGGATTCTTTGGAAACACCGGATCGAGACTCCTGCGGCAGTGTCCATGTTCCGTTTGGCTTGTCTCACAAAATACGACACCGGTCTTCAAGCACATCCTCGCATGTGTGGACACCGCATCGGATGATGCAATGGATAAGGAGTTGAATCAACGAGTCTTTGACCTCGCCTCAAAGATTCATCAGTACCACCAAGGAAAGCTCACAACGATGCACACGTGGTACATCTGGAACGAGCAGATGCTCAAGGGGCGACTCGGGCAAGAAATGTTTGAACAACTCGAAGAGAAAACCCAACGCGTCGTTTCAGAACGTCTCAATGCCTTCCTCGAGAGTTGCGGCGATCATGACTCGGCTGCAGAAATCATCAAAGGTGAACCGGCAGAAGTCATTCCAAATTACACCGTTGACCACGAGGTAGATCTTGTGGTGATGGGAACGGTTGCACGCTCAGGGATTGCGGGCATGATCACGGGCAATTCAGCTGAAGAAATCTTGAGCAACATCAAGTGCTCGGTGCTTGCACTCAAACCAAGTAATTTTGTGAGCCCCATTAAGGATTAGAAGCATCGCTCGCTTCGGCTGTCACCGTGTGTCACGATAGCGTTTTCTTGTTATCCTCGATGATCTCGGATTTGCTTGAGAAGTGGAGTGTGAAGTCTCCACCCATCAGCCACAACAGCTAGGCAGCGTGCTTGCGCCCCGCGCTTTCACTCGGAACCGTAACGGTACCATTGGCCGGCAACGAACCTCCAGAGGGAAGAGGCAGGATTTGGCCCTCGGATGCTGCGATCTGCAGATTGTCTGCACCTGTCAATTCCGAGCTAACTTGCAGTCGGTCGGTACTAGCCTCTTGCTCCCACCGGTAATCAAAACCAAGTAGTTTCCCGAGCCAAGTTTTTCTCACCCAAACTTCATAGGTGAGCAATGACAACGACACGGCACCGATGCAACCGATCATTACCTTGAGAACCGGAGAAACCTGCGGTAGCAACCATTTGAGATCAATCTGCATGAGTCCCAAAAACGGATGGTGGACCAAGTAGATCCAAAAAGAGGCCGCAGCGAGGTAGTTCCAGTGTTGAGCAAGCGGCTGACGAAACCTCGCGGCGAAGCCGAGTAGTGCTGCGGTGGTCAGACTTGCAGCTGCGGTAGTCGTAAGAGCAAGAACAATCGTTGCAGTCTTCTGATCCCCACCTCCCACATGCCATTGCCCGATTAGCATCGCGGGAAAGATCATTGCAGCGGCAAACCCGGCATACCTAGTCGCATGCCTTGCCAAAAGGTTCAACCCGCAGTCAAAACTACCCAAGCCGACACCCGCAAAGAAAAACGCTCCACTGTAGAGCCACTTGCTAGGCACTGGGTAAAACCGATGCTGAAATCCCCAGACAACCTCCGGAGCGATCACCAGTGTGGCACTCGCGACCACGTATAGTGCGAGGAAGCATCTTCGAGGTGAACGGAACCAATCGGAGATCGAAGGAAAACGTTTACACACAGAGTAAGCGACGGCGAAGACGAGGACGTAGAGAAACAAGTATTCCAGGAACCAAAGATGACTGAGGCCCCAAAGATCTTGATCAATGCCGTCTTCAAATTTGAGACTCTTCATCTTCCGAAGCGGAATCTTCCCATCAGCAACCCATCCGGACAGCCAGATATATAAGTCGGCAGGTAACACCACAATCGCACCAAAACCAAGTGGGATTAGCAAGCGACGTGCTCGCGACCGAACAACCTGCTTCGCGTGTGAGCGTTGGAGAGACTGCCATGCAAAATAGCCCGCCATCACCAGAAAGACGGGCATGATGAAGAGCTCAATCAGCCAAAAACACTGTGAAGCGAGCCAGTGCGGTGTATCGGTAACCGACCAAGCGAGCCCCGGGACGGAAGGCGTCATGTAGGGAACGCAGCTGTGTAGCAAAACAACTCCAATCGCTGCCAACCCTCGTAGCCCATCGAGCCCTGGTAATGCGGCGACTGCCCGACGCGTCTCGGGTTCCAAAGCCACGCCCTCAATGTCCACAACATCTGCGGATGGAGTCGTCGGACAGGAACGGTGCTTGGGTGAAATCTCGGCCATGCCCCAAGATTTATCAAAAATCGCGTTACCCAAGCCAGACCGACATCTCAGACCAGCGTCGCTATTCGATCACTGAGCAGAACGTACATGAACCTCCGATCGCATCAATCTGGAGGGCGATTGAGGTGAGCGATCAACGGCGTGGCAAAACGGGGAAATCGCGAAAGCAACTGTCCCGCCCCATACCGCGCGGCTGAATTCTGCAAAATGCTCGTCAACAAGCGACAAGTTCGCCTCCTCGACCCCAACAACTGCCTTTGCCGGAGACACCACTGCTCGCCGAGCGTTAGTAATTCACCTCGCGAATCAGCAATCAGATCAGCAAGCTCGTATCCACTCATCATCCCCCATGTCATCCCTTCGCCAGTGAAAGGCTCGACATACCCTGAGGCATCTCCGATTGCGACCAACCGGCCACGACCTGAGAGCCGCGACCTTCTCAGTGGTGGAGTGACCCTGACATTGGAAGTAACTTCGATCGAGCCGATGGGCAGATGACTCCGCTCGAGCATTTCCAAGATGCGATTCTTCGGCGATCCCTTTGCAAGCTTTGCGGATCCTGCATTCAATGCTGCCGCGACGTCGACTCGACCATCTTCCAACCGAACCACGCCGACATACCCCTCACGATCGCAAGCCATTCCGATCACCCCGGTGGGCCACTGATCCACCTTGGCAAAGAATGACGCACCGAACGGCCCATGGGGTAATTCAGTCCATGGTAACATCCGTTTGCTTCCGCTCGCATTAAGCCCCGACGCTAATACAACTGCCGAATATTTCTGTGCTTGCACCGAGCCGTCTAAACCTTTCAAGGTCACACAAACATGTTCGTCGCTGATGGAATCGACCGCAGCTGAAACGGGGGAGTGAACCACCGCACCACTGCGTTCCACTCGCGCAAGCAATTCCGTGTCCAAACGTTCCCTGGAGATGGCAATGCCCGAATCAAGTGGAATCTGAACCGATCGACCGCCAAGTGATCCAATCCACTTTCGAATTGGCTGACCGTGTGCCAGGATCCAATCCCTTAAATCGACCCGCTGTAAAACACTGATTCCAGTGCCACCAATACAACACCCGCACACCTTTGCACGCGGAAATCGCTCTTTCTCGACCAAGTGAACATCAACCCCACGGTGCCTAAGCCGCAACGCACACACGCTACCGGCAACTCCACCACCAATCACAAGAACAGGTTGACTCATCTTTGGGTCCTAGCTTTTCAAGCAATCGCCGGCACAGGACTTTTTGACGTCGCCTCGGTAGTTGCCAGCACAAAGCGGCACGGGAACACCCTCTTCATCTCGAAAGGTCGAGCCAAAGCCGAGGAAGCGATCTCTCGAAATTCATTCATGGTAAATGCCGCTCGGACACTTGTAATTGCATCATGATGCACCACGGGTGATCGCGTCAGGCACCTCGAGGCGATCCGCACTAACTCCATGTTCAATCGACTTCTCTCCAGATCACACAACAGCAAGCCACCGCTGGTGGATGCCTGCATGTTTTGAAGGAGTTGAAAGACTTGCGAATTGGTTAAGTGATGAAAAAAGAGAGAGCAAGTCACCACATCGAAACCGGTCGGCAACGAACCGGCCAAACAATCCAATTGGATCGATTGAACCGAAACATCCCCCAAGGCAGCTCGACGTTGTTGCTCGTCGCACGCCGTCTGCCGATTATCAGCAAGGGTCAAATCAAGTCGCCAACCCTCTCGGCGTGCGCGGCGCACCCACGCAATGGGAACATCCCCTGAGCCACTTGCGACATCGAGCACTCTCAAGCGACGATCGGGACGTTCACGAAGAAACCTTCGAATCATCCGAAACATGGAAGATTCGATCCCACTGGCACGGTTCAAGCGAGCGAGTCCCCTGAGGGCTTGCTGATGATCATGCACCGGCAACTTCGGATCGTCCATGATTTCCGGCTGCAAATCGCGTTGCTTCATGATACCGTCACCTCTTCGTGAACACCGAAATCGAGTCAGCTGGGTTCACTCCCGACCTCTCCTGCCCTCAATTTAATCCACAACGCACCGCCGATGGAAAGGGATAGGACGACGAGGCTGACAATTTGCGAGATCGACAAGCCTGTACCGAATTGGCCTGATTCATCGACCCTGACGATCTCCAAGCCAAAACGAAGTAAAGCATAGGCGGAGAATCCGATCATCATTAGCAAACCATCTTTTAGTGGTAAAGCTGACAGGCCACACAATAACAAGCACATCGTTAGCCCTGACAAGCTACTGATTAGCTGCGCCGGATAAACCGGTAACGCGCACTCGGGCAACTCATCGGGTGACCAGCGATAGCGTTGACCATCCACATCAACACGCAGCCCAGGTAGTGCCTGCTCTGCCGGAATCTCGCGTGAGGCCTCGGCAAGATACGACAACTCGTCTCCGATGCCTTGAATCGTTCCCTCCACCGGAATCCCGGCACGCTCGGCAAGTGAAGATGCTTCGATCGAGGTGATTTTCCCGGACGCTTTCTCAAACTCCAAACCGATCAACTCACCACTTCGCAGTTGTCGCTCATAAACGGGACTCTTCGGAGGAAAGTAAAGTGCGTAACTGGCATCTTCACATGGCCCCCCATAGCAACAACCGTTGAATAGACAGCCGACACGACCAAAAAAGAGCCCCAAGAAAAGGCAGGGAATAATGATGTCGCCGAATCGAAGGAGGCTAAGACGACGATCAAAAACAAAAAACGCCACCGCTAAAAAGCCACCAATGAATGAACCGTAGACCACCAACCCACCCTCAGTGAAACGCATCATGTTAATTATCGTCTCTCCGCGCGTAGATCCGATGAATTGATCGCGGTACTGGATCACGTAGAACAACCGAGCACCAAAAATTCCGCCGATGAACGCCCAAGGTGCCATCGAAAGAATGATTTCGGGATCGATACCACGACGCTTGGCCCGATAGGCGGCCAGTGCCACCGCCGAAGCGATACCCGTGAGCAACATGACGCCGTATCCGCGAATCGCCATTCCTACCGGAGCGCCGTCAAGGTTGGTCAATTCAATGCGAGGTAAAACCAGAATGATGACCGCAGCGAAAATCCCCCAAAGCAATCCCTCAGAATTAACCACTTGCCCCACGCTCGCTCCGCTTCGCCGTGCAACGAGGCAGCGAACCAGAATCACCGCTACGAGCACCAGCAACGCCCAACCAAACCCAAAAACGGGCAGGCCAAAAAGTTCATGAGGGATTAGAAAGAGCGTTCGCCGCATGGTTTCACATCACCGTTCCGAGAAAGAAGCAGGACCATTGATCTGGCGGCCACCGCTCCGCTTTTCTACGCTGTTTCCATCGTTAAAGCTAGATCGCTGCAGAGCTGGATGGCTATTACTCACCCACCGCCATCACTCACCCACCGCGATCGTTCAACCCGAGCTCATCGTTCAACCCGAGCTCATCATTCATCCAGAGCCCATCGAGCATCATGTCGCTAGACGGTCACCATACCCGCCAAACAAGCTCCGGTATCAGCCACCCCCGGCATAACTCGGCATGCAGCAATTGCAAGCAAACTCATTTCAGCAGAAGCAACAAGAGATTTCCCGTAGCTTTTGTTGTCATTTCGATGATGACATTGATGGCTTCACGAAACATAAGTGGCGAGACCTTTCGAGTAACCACAAAGGTCTATTCAGGAAAAAGTGTTGATGCATCATCACAACACCTGATTCTGTTTCAGGAAGGTGTGATCTACGACTTCCCCCAACTCGATACCCGTTTTGTCACCATTTTTGACTCAGGCAAAAAATTGGTGACGATCATGGATCGCGAAACGCAGGTTCAAGCGTCGGTCACCGAAGATGACTTGGTGAAGGTCACAGCCCAAGCGCGAGCTGCCGCCTCGACGGAAGATCAAAAAACGCAACTCGGAATCAATGCGTCAGTGGAGCCAAGCAAGCTTGTTCAGGGCTATCGGATCGCTTTTGGGAGTCTTGAATATCACATGACAAGCCAAAAGGCGAGTTCGCCGGCCGTCGCAGGAGAATTTGCAAAGTTTGTCGACCTTGCCGCTCGTCTGAACCTCGTCCGCCGACTTGGGCCACCCCCCTTTGGCAGAATGACTCTCAATCAACACTTGGCCGATCGAGGTGAAATTCCGCTCGAGACCATTTTGATGCTTAAACGGGATTCAGGCACACAGGAATATCGATCCACTCTAGAAATTGAATCGGTTACGAACCTGAACGAAACGGATCTGAAAAGGGTCCAAGAGGCTGCTGGGATGCGTGCAATCTATAAGCAAGTGGACCTCAAGTCATTCCCAACGCCGTGACTCATCTCTCGGATTGGCTCAATAAGTTAACGGAAAGAATTGCTTCAGGTTTACCGGATGACCGTCCAAAACACGAATCAATCGCAGCGAGTCCTCGAAACCAATAGTCAAAGACAGACAACAGGCTGGTTTCCTACCGACTTCTCAATAACGAGCTCTTTACCAAGATTTCTTGCTCCGGCTCTTGATCCTCATTGCAACCAACGCAATAACCTTTTGTAGCGGTTATCGACACTCCGTTTTCGGACTTTCATTTCTAAACAGCATCCCTCTCATGAAAATCAAATGCCCTGCCTGCGCGAAGGTTCTTTCTATTCCCGACTCGGCTGCAGGCAAAGTTGTCAAATGCCCCTGCGGTAAACAGCTCAAAGCACCCGCTGCGCCTGCTGGTAGCGCAGCCAATGCATCGGGCGGCGGCACACCAAATCCTGCGACCAACTCCCCTGCTCGGAAACCAACCGCTTCTGGCGGCGGGATTGACCCAGGAATTTTTGATGATTTGACGGATAATGATCTACAGCCAATAAAAACGGCAAGCAACCCTTACCAAAGCTCCGTGACGGGTCAAAATGCTTCGGCGTCAGGTGGCCCCCAAGAACTAGCTAGTATCGGCCAGCGAATCGGCGGTACGTTGCTCGATGGCCTGCTCAGCCTCCTGATGATGATCCCCGGTTTATTCGTCGGCGGTGGAATGATCGTTGCTGGCGTTGCGGCTGCCGCACAAGCGGAAGCGGAGGGCGGTGCATCGACCGAAACAGCAGCGCTTGTGGGAGGCGGAATTCTTTTGGGTGGTCTGATCATTGCCGGTAACGCTCTGATACCGATGGTGGTCAATATCGTGCTCATCTCTAAGTCAGGACAAAGCCTTGGTAAAAAAATTGTGGGCACAAAAATGGTCGATCAGAACACCGGTGTGACCGTTGGTTTTGTGCATGGCTTCCTTCTACGAACTTTCGTCTTCCAATTGATTACTGGCATACCGATCATTGGTGGCTTCATCGCACTAGCAGACATTGTTTTCCTTTTCACCGAGGGTAACCAAACGCTGCACGATCGACTCGCGGGAACTCGCGTGGTTCGAGCCTGATTAGGTGATGCGAAAGACCGGCAAGCGAGTGAGCTCGATGATGCCCAAGAGGCGACCTAGTCCGTTGAATTGATGGATAATGATAGCGGTGGGAAAAGATGGCAAGAAATGAACAACTGATCCGTCAGCACAAGCTCTTGCAACTCCTTGAGTTTTCGCGGTTCGGACGAACACTCGAGGAACTCCGCGGTGACCTCGTTGCCGATCTTGGTCTCTCCGCATTGCACGGTCGCACGGTACGTCGCGACATTGAGGCATTGCAAGCTGCAGGGTTTGATATTCAGACAGAGACACTCGAACGCGGCAAAGTCTACAAGCTCGGCCAGAACAATAACAGCGTCCACGAAGTGGGAATCTCCGCCACCGAGTTGATCGCATTGTCGATCGGACGTGAACTGCTTTTTCCGCTGTTGGGTACTCAGTATTGGCAGGGCATTGAGACGTTCTGGAACAAGATTCAAGAAGCGGTTCCCAATGGCGTCTTTGACCACTACGCAAGATATCGGAAATCACTCCATGTCTTCGGCAGCCCGCGGAAAAGCTACGAAGATCAGGCGGGGATTCTAAAAACCATCAACCGATCCATTTTGGAACATCGAGTCGTGGAGATCGAATACGAACCGATCGGCAAATCAGCCGCAATCCGCAGGATTGAACCTTACGGGCTCGCCGTTTACCAGAGCAGCATCTATGTGGTTGCCGCTGCGGAAGAAGTGGAAGATCCAACCGAAAGATTGAGACACTGGAAGCTTGATCGCTTTCGTGCTGCTAAAGCGTTAGACGAATACTTCAAACCCGATCCTAACATTGATTTAGAAAGCCATCTCGGGCGAAGCATCGGAATCTTTTCTGGGGATGACCCCACGATTGTGAGGATTCGCCTTGGGGAGCGTGCGGCAGCATGGGTACGGGAAGACCCTTGGCATCCGGAACAAACTTTGGAGCCGCAGCCCGACGGTTCAATCATCCTCTCGGTGCCAGCTTCGCATCCTCGTGAACTCCTTCCCAAAGTCCTGTCACTCGCTTCGGATGCGGAGGTTCTGGAGCCTGCATCGTTCCGCGAAACGATCGCTGAATCCGTCAAATCGATGGCTGATCGGTACCGATAAACAAGCCTTAGGTTGGAAGCTCTCCTCGGTTTTTCCAAGAGATTCGTCGGTAGAACAAAATCGGTTTCCTATCTGGAACCGACACCCGCGAGTGACGCGAATCAGCTAAAATTTGGATCGTGGTTCGGTAGTACGCCAAGTCCCTTCTGACTTTATCGACTCGGCTGACCTCACGCACGGATTGGACAACATGTCATCGCTGAAACCGCAAGCTTTTACCAAGACAAACACAAGCAGCATGATGCCGCTGGTTGCTGCACTCCTTTTAGCAACAACGGTTGGTTCACCATTTCCGGATCACTCCGCCACCGCGTTGGAAACTCGCGCCTCACGCGATTTAGTCGGCCAACTCATTGAGCAACTTGGCTCCGACAGTTACGCAACAAGATCACGAGCCAAGGAGAGCTTACAACGAATTGGTCTCGAAGCGTTCGATCAACTGCAGTCGGCGCAATTTCACCCCGACAACGAAATCGCCCTCACCGCTCGGTACCTCATCACCAGCCTCAATGTCAGTTGGTCCAAAGAAAGTGACACGCCCGAAGTCCGAGAAACACTCGATGAATACGGCGGACTGAGTGAATTGGAGAGGGAACGTCGAATCAATCGATTGCACAGTTTCACTCAGCGTAGCGGACTAGCGGCTCTTGTGAGGATCACGAACTACGAGCGGACCAACCGCTTAAAAATTCTTGCTGCAATGCTGATCATGGATCAGGAGCTACCTGACGATGCGTCGAGCCGCGCCGAACAAGGCAATGTGATTCTCAATACGCTTGCCAACAACGAACGGCCCGCCACCGTTTGGCTCCGACAGTACGCACAGGATCTAATCAACAACCATTACCAAAGTGCCAATTGGCGTAAGATTCTTGCGGAACAAATCGACTTAAACTCAATCCGTATGCAGCAGGCTCGAACAGAAAATGCGTTTCCAAAGGTGGCCAGCGAGGGGTCCGCTACCCCTGAATCTGGAAAGTCGGAGCCTGGTCGATTTGATGAGCTCAGCAAACCTGAGCCAGACGATCTTCGAGGTAGCATTCTGGACGAAGCGTCGACCGCTGAGACACCTAGCCGAGAAGAATGGCTTGATCTAGTAAGAAGGTGTGCGATGCGAGCGTACCAAGACGATCAGCAACAAGAGGCCATCGCATTGGCGATCGATTATCAAGAGCTCATTGCTCCCACCACAAAAGAGCTAACCGCTGCCTGCTCATGGGCGATCGACCATCAATTGCATCGGTTTGTACTTGAGCTCGAGCAGCGACACCGCGAGATGTTTCAAAAGCATCCAATGCTGCTTTATGGAGCTGCTGAGGCTTTATTGGTCGCAGGTGAAACGGTAAAGGGCGATGAGCGTGCAACCGAGGCTCTCAAAATGAATCCGCTCCCCGAGACAGATTCAGGCGATGCCCAATCATCCAGCTCCGAACTGGACCCTCGTGCCATCGAAGAAATCGCTCGAGGACATCGAGACATCGCAACACAACTCGCTGATCGAGGGCGATTCGAATGGGCCGAGCGTGAACTGAGACAGATCATCGATCGCCTGCCCATCGATTCCGTCTCCGCTGCATTGGCCCGAAGTGATCTCGCTATCCTCTTTGCAGATCTGGAACGTCATCGCGAAGTTGCCGATACCCTAACACCGTTGATCGATCGGCTTGAGAAAGACGCAACGCTGAAACAGCAACTGATTCGCCTTAGCACGTTCAACTATTCCTTCGTGATCAGTAACGCACAATATCACAGAGCGTTAGCAATGATCAGTGAAGGGGATTTGGAGCCCGCAAGACCATTGCTGGCTCAGGCGTTTCAGCGATATCCCGTCAACGTTGACATTCTCATTTCCATGCATCAACTCGATGGAGACGAGGCATGGAGAAACCTGGTCAGTCGAACCCTCGAGATGAGCATTCGACAGATTGAACAATCGATTCAAGACGTTCGCGAAGATGCAAAGCGGTTCGGACAACCGATTCGTTTAGAACTCGGTTACCAACTCAATCAGTATGCTTGGCTCGTGGCAAACACCGAAGGCAATCAGGAAAAGGCTCTAAAATACAGCCTCGAATCACTTCAAATTTCCAATGACAGCGCAAAGATGGACACCTGTGCTCGATGCTACTTCGCCGTAGGAGATTTTGCGAACGCGATGCGGATGCAACAACTCGCACTCAAACAATCACCCTACTCACCTCCTTTACTTCGACAACTCAAGCTCATCGAAGATGCGATGGAAGCAGGTCGCTAGAAATGTGACCCCATCACTGGGATCAGCTGCCTAATCTTTGGCGAGCGATTCCACCAAGCTGAGTTCGTCTCCTTTCCTTTCTCCATCCCCACGCGAGACTTCCCTAAAGATGAAACCGATTGTTCAAATTTCGCTCGACCTCACCACCATCGAAGAAGCGATTGAGACGGCGGAGATGGCGATTCGTGCCGGAGTCGATTGGCTCGAAGCTGGAACGCCATTGATCTTGGCTGAGGGCCTACACGGTGTTAGAGCTTTACGGGAAAGATTTCCAGAGACGCCAATCGTCGCTGATCTCAAAACGATGGACGGTGGATACCTTGAAGCAGAGATGATGGCAGGTGCCGGTGCAACGCACGTGGTGGTGATGGCTCAGGCACACGAAGAGACCATCAAATGCGTGGTTCAAGCTGGCCGTGATTGCGGCGTGGGAGTGATGGGCGACAACCTCGGCTACCAAACCATGGTGGACGGAGCGAAACGTCTTGAAGACTTGGGCTGCGATTATATTGTTCATCATATTGGCTATGACGAACGGCGGGGAATTGCGGCGAGAGGCGAACGCATGCCGAGCCCACTCGATGACCTTCGCGCCGTCGTTGACGCCGTCAAAGTTCCTGTTCAAGCGGTGGGTGGCTTGACGATTGAACAGGCGATTCGCTGCCCGGAATATGGAGCCCCCCTTGTCGTTCTCGGAGCTCCGTTAACAATCGATGCCGATGCATTTAAAACCGCATCGGGGGATCTCGAAAGCTCCCTCCGTCTGATCTGTGAAAAAGTTCATGCCTACGGTGAAAACTAGGGGAGATCCATCAATGAGTGAATCTGCAGCAGTTGTCAATTTTGCACCGGAACCCGGCAGTGTTGAAATTCGTTCGTTTGCCAAACCGACCATAGGCGAAGAGGACGTTTTGGTTGAGGTCGCAGCGGTGGGAGTCTGCGGTAGCGATCTGCACCAATGGACTTCCTCCCATAGTTGGCCCGTCAACTACCCCGTGGTGTTGGGGCATGAATTCGCTGGAACGGTTGTCGAGCTCGGTGCTCGGGTGCAGGGATGGAAAGAAGGAGATCGGATCGCGAGTGAAACCGCAGCCGTGATTGACCTGAACAATCCGATGTCGCGGCAAGGTCGATACAACCTTGACCCCACCAGAAAAGGTTTCGGCTACGGCGTCGACGGAGCGATGACGCAGTTTGCCCGAGTCCCCGCGAGATGCCTGCACCGAGTCCCTGATGCCTTGTCACTCGATCACGCAGCGCTCACCGAACCTTGCTGCGTCGCCTACAACTCAGTGGTGGGCAACTCGCGAATCACGCCCGGTGATCGCGTCCTTGTGATTGGACCAGGCACCATCGGAATCCTCTGTGCGGCAGTTGCAAAGCTGTGCGGAGGCGATGTGGCGATCCTGGGCTTGGAGTCAGACACGGCTCGCTTTGAAATCGCCAAACAATATGGTTGCACCCCACTGACCGATGCACGCGATTGGGCGTTGGAAAGAGATGGACTCGGTGCGGATGTGATCATCGACGCTGCGGGTGTCTCCCCAACCTTGAAACTTGCAATCGATCTTGTTCGCCCATCGGGCTGGATCACCAAAGTTGGCTGGGGGCCCAAGCCGCTCGACTTCTCGATTGATCCGCTCGTTCAAAAAAACGTGACACTTCAGGGAAGTTTCAGCCACCACTGGGCCATCTGGGAGCGAGTTCTCGCTCTCCTAACCAGTGGACAGCTCGATGTTGCACCGATCATCGGGGGCACTTGGGGCCTTGAGGATTGGCATGAAGCCTTTGAGACCATGCACGATGGAAAGATTGTCAAATCGCTCCTGAAACCGTCGCTTTAAAAATCGATTAGTCGAAGCAACGCACCGCTCCTATCGCTTCCCTCTCCTCCTCACTCATTCGCGTCCAACACTGACATGCCGAAATTAGCAGCTTTCCCGAAACTCTACATGCAAGCACTCTGCAAAGACGGAACCATGAGCCTGTCCGAGTGGATCGAAATGGCATCGCAACTTCCGGTGCAGGGACTTGAATGGTACGCAGGCTTCTTGGAAATGCAGGATCGCAGCCAATGGAAGTCCATCCGAAAGAAGGTTGAAGAGAAAGGACTCACCATCCCCATGATGTGCTGCTCGCCAGATTTCACCCATCCGGATCCCGATTTTCGCGCAGAACAAATTGAAAAAGAGAAATTCTGGATCGATATGACGCACGAACTCGGTGGAAACTTCTGCCGAGTTTTATCCGGACAGCGACGCCCCGAGGTCGCACGGGAAGATGGGGTTCGATTCGCGGCTGAGTGCATCGACACGTGTGCCGAATATGCGGCAGAAAAGAAAGTCACCTTGATCATTGAGAACCATTACAAAGACGACTTCTGGAACTACCCCGAATTCGCCCAAATGATGGACGTCTTTTGTGACTTGGTTGATGCGGTCACCGCGGAAAACTTTGGAGTCAATTACGACCCAAGTAACACAATCTTAGCGGGTGAAGATCCACTCGACTTGCTTCGCCGAGTGGCACCTAAAGTTGTCACCATGCACGCAAGTGATCGCTATCTGCTCGAGGGAACGATTGAAGATCTCAGAGCCGACGAAACTGGGGCCGAGGGTTATGCCAAACGATTGAGCCACGGGGAGATCGGCAAAGGGCTCAACGACTACGATGCCATTTTTTCGATCCTGAAGTCCGCTGGGTTTGCGGACAATTGGATCAGTATCGAAGACGGGGTCGATGGCTTTGATCAGCTCATGCGAAGTGCGGAGTTCCTGCAGAAAAAGATAGCCGAGCACTGGCCGAGTTAGCGTATCAAACCATTGGCCCGCTTAATTCCCAAACGGGTTAGCGCCACCAAACGGATCTTCCATCGCCTCGCCACCGCCGAAGGGATCGTTATTATTGTTCCCGCCAGCGCCGAAGGGATCGTCTCCTCCCCCACCAAACGGATCGTTACCGCCGGCTCCAAAGGGATCATTCCCTCCCGCACCAAATGGGTCGTTACCACCTGCTGCATTGCCGTTACCAGCAGGCTGAGACTCTTTGGTTGAGGAAGATTCGTCAACGGAGACTGGGATCTCAAGTTCGTGGTGGAAGGTGGGTAGGTCTTCACCAATTGCGTGAACGCATTGAACGTCACCATCCTGACCCACGAGATAAAGCCGGTTGGTCATTGTATTGACAACAAAATCAGCCGGACGCAATCCACGTGGTGCAAACACCAAGTCACCGGTAGCGAGGTCAACCACCTCGCAGTGACCACTCAGTGTGGTGAGATAGAGTTTTCCATCGATCACGCCGACCAATTCTCCCACACCGCGAAGCGGCTCTTCCCAAGTGAGTGAGCCCGTTGCCGTATCGAGAGAAAATAGATTGCCGTACGCGGACCGCAAAAGAACCTGATTGCCAAAGACGAGTGGCTCATTATAGAAGGGCTCGCCAATCGGCTGACTCCAAAGCACTTCGCCGGAACGAGTCGCTTCGATACCGTACACCTGACCACCCTCTGACCCGAAGAAGAATCGGTTTCCCTTTGCCGCAGCAATTCGTGAACTAACGATCCCATCAGTTTTCAACCTGAAAAGCAGAGACGGAACCCCCTGCATCTCCATCACGTACACAAATCCGCGATCGGTTCCCCAAGCAGTTCTCGATGAACCCACATCCGGTGACTTCACGGGTAAGGCCAACGCGTCACCCTCCACCTTCTCGAGAAAAGGATCAATCGTTGGATCGCGCATCGGGTAACACTCGATGCCACCGCCGATCATGGGAACCATGACGAATTCACCGGCAATCGTTGCACCGAAAGCTGGAGCACCAATGGTATCAATCGTCGACATGACCTCGCCAGTCTTCGCGTCAACTTGGTAGATATTGGATCCGTTAACGACAATCAAATGTTCCTGATCAGCGCCGAGCGAGAGGTAGGGAAGTTGCGGATCACCCACTTGGATTCTCCAGATCGGCTCACCTGTTTCCGCATCTCGACTTTCCAATGTTCCATCGTCAGAGATGGAGAAAAGATTGACCCGCGGAATGGAGCGAACTCGGAATTCAGCTTCGATCCCCTTACGCTTGAGACGTCGAATCTCATTGTTGGCTCGGCGTTCTGCTTCCTCACGAGGGCTGAGATGTCCGTTTGCAGGAATCGAATCGAGACGCATTCTCGCGATCAGCTTCTCCTCGCCAGCTCCAGTTTCTGATGCATTCTCGCCAGCCGCCGCATTTTCTTCGTCGGTCGCTGCAGCCGAAGATGTAGCGGATTCGACGATCTCGACGAACTCAACCGGATCGTCCTCCATCACCACCAACTGTTGATCCGCGATCGATTCGACTCCCCAAGGAGCCGTCACTGGCCTGGCCCAACTCTGCTTGAGTCCGAGGAGCTCGAGAGCAGTCGTGGAAACAAGATCGTCGGCTACCGTGACGCCAAAGGCGGTGAAAGAAGCGAGAAAGGTTGCGATGATGCGGTTCATCAGGACGTACACCTTTGTAAATTTCCGAGTCGACACCATGCTCATTTACACGGCGACGAAGGTAGCCCACACACTCGTGAGGTCCACCTAAGTATTATCACTGAAAATTCAATGCTAAGCATTGCTTTGGGTGCATCGCGAAAAGAAGGCTGATGATGGCGACAAAACGCCTACAAATCAGCAAATCCCCCACAATGCGAAAATCAATCCGCCAAATCCCACCGGGATTCGACAAACCCAGAGTCCAAAAAACAGGCACTCTGGGATCTCTAGATAAGATCGTCACACATCATAGCTTACTCGACAGTTCTTCCTACCGCGAATGTTTTGTAACCGGACCCGTCACAAAAAATCAGGTACAACCCACGCGACCGTTCCGACCCCCAACCGGCCCGTCGCGCACCAAATCGGATTTTCGTCAAAAGCCGACCTGAGCCACCACGCTTGATTCTGCTTCATCACCAGACCGCCCCCCCCATCGCGGGACTCCAACACTTGATACCACGTTGCGGCATCTTCCTGAGATCCCATAATGTTGCTCTGAGGTATCTCGATTGAGTTACCGTTCGAGTCGATGAAGACGGATCCTCGGCCGACAACAAAGAAAAAGACCCTCAAAAAGAGCAGATCGATGTCGAATTTGGGCAGTGGTGGAAAACGAGTCCTCATGATCGTTGGCGACTTTGTGGAGGACTACGAAGCGATGGTTCCGCTTCAGATCCTGCTCTGTGCCGGCCACCAAGTGGCAACCATTTGCCCCGGCAAAACTGCGGGGGACAGTGTTGCCACTGCGATCCATGACTTTGAAGGTCATCAGACCTACAGCGAAAAGCCCGGGCATCGCTTTGCGATCAATACCGACTTTACAACCGTTGATCCTGCCGACTACGACGCACTAGTGATCCCCGGAGGACGAGCCCCCGAGTACCTTCGACTCGACGCTCGCGTCCTCGAGATCGTTCGTCATTTTGGTGAAACCAAGAAGCCCATCGCTGCGATCTGTCACGGACCGCAGATCCTCGCGTCCGCGGGTCTTCTTCAAGACCGGCAATGCAGCTGCTATCCGGCTGTCGGTCCCGAAGTGACCGTTGCCGGCGGTACCTACGTTGCGCCGGCGGAAACCATGGATTCAGCTCACGTCGACGGCAATCTCGTAACCGCTCCCGCTTGGCCCGCACACCCAGCATGGATGCGAGCCTTCCTTGAACTGCTTTAATCGTTCTTGATTCGATACTGAAATTGCACCATCGAAACACCGAGTCATCTTCCTAACCGACTGAAAACGAATGACCATCAGCACACTGCCATCTCGAAACGAAGTCGATGTGAACGATACCTGGGACCTCTCAAGTCTCTACCCGAGTCACGAAGCGTGGGAAACCGACTTCAAACAACTTGAAACGTGGATACCTAAATTTGAGACTTTTCGTGGCAAACTGTGTGAATCCGCTGAAAGCTTGGCAGCCGCCCTCACTTTCGACAGTGAGTTCGATCGTGTAGCTGAAAGATTGGGAACCTTTGCCTTCCTGAAAACGACTGAGGATCAGGGGAACAGCGACTACCAGGCAATGAAAGCGAGGTTTCAAAATCTCGCCGTGCGTGCCGGGCAAGCGTCCAGCTTCATGCGTCCCGAAATCATGTCGATCCCCGAAAGCACAATCGAACAGTGGCTAGAAGGCGATCAACTGGAATTATATAGATTACAGCTGCAGCGTTTACTTCGATATCGCAAGCACACCCTAAGTGATCAAGAGGAGCGACTGCTTGCGATGCAAGGGGAAATGGCCTCCGCAGCGGGTAACGCGTTTCGCCAGCTCAATGATGCCGATTTGAGATTCGGTGAAATCGAAGACCAAGAGGGGAATAAGACGGAGCTATCACACGCAACCTTTGGTCAGTTCCTGATCAATCCCCACCAGGAGACTCGCAAAAAGGCATTCGACCAGTACTACGACCAATTCTCGGCTCATGAAAACACCCTCGCCGCAACTTTGGCGGGCAGCATCCACCGAGATGTTTACTACGCTCGGGCGAAAAACTACAGCAGTAGTCTAGAAGCGTCTCTATTTCCCGATAACGTGCCTGTGGAGGTTTACGACAACCTGATTAAGGCTGTTCGTGATTCGCTGCCATCGGTGCATCACTACCTCGATGTGCGCCGAAGGAAGATGGGTCTTGAGAAGCTCCATCATTATGACACCTATGTTCCGATCCTGAGCAATCTGGACAAGACGCACCAATGGGACGAGGCTGTCGATGTGGTGATCAGATCACTACAGCCGCTCGGTTCGGAATACACCGAGACACTCGAGGCAGGTCTACGCGGCCGATGGTCGGATCGGTATCCCAATCGTGGAAAACAAAGCGGAGCGTTCAGCTGTGGGTCATTCGATGGCGATCCCTACATCCTGATGAACTTCAAACCCGAAGTGCTGAATGATGTCTTCACGCTCACTCATGAAGCTGGCCACTCCATGCACAGCTGGTATTCGGCGAAACATCAGCCATTCGAATACTACAACTACACCATCTTTGTTGCTGAAGTTGCCAGTACGTTTAATGAACAATTGCTCACAGAGTACTTGCTTAATCACGCGGCGAGTGATGCTGAACGCGCCTACTTGATCAACAACGAACTAGACAGCATTCGCGCGACAGTCATTCGTCAAACCATGTTTGCTGAATTTGAGAAACAAACTCACGAGATGGCCGAAGCAGGAGAGCCCCTCACAGTTGAATCGTTCAAAAAGGTTTACCGCGAGTTACTCGAAGCGTACTTCGGTCCCGACTTTGCCATCGACGAATGTCTCTCTCTGGAATGTTTCCGCATTCCGCACTTTTATCGAGCGTTTTACGTGTACAAGTACGCCACGGGCCTGAGCGCCGCGATCGCCCTTTCACGACGTGTTCTCAATGGCGGGGAACAAGAACTTCAGGATTACCTGAGTTTCCTCAAAGGTGGATGCAGTCAAGATCCGTTGGACCTGCTGCGTGATGCAGGCGTCGACATGTCGACACCCGAACCGGTAGAGACCACACTCAAACGCTTCCAATCGCTAACCGATGAGCTGGATGCGTTGATCTAATCACCAGCAGATAAGGTTGCCTCCGGACCGATTCTGGACAGCGATGAGGCGCAAAGTGGTTCGGAGTGCTCTACTCTCAAATCATTTGATCACTGATAGAACTCTGGCTCTGGCAAGGTATCGGGGCGTCGCAAAACCGTGGCTTCAATGATGCTGTCCGGCGGGACCTCTTGTTCGCCCTTTTTCTTTTTCTCGTGTGGATCAACGCGATTCAGTCGACACACGACCTCCATCCCTTCAATCACCGACCCAAAAATGGTTTGATCTTGTTGCGCGTCGACGAGCGGCGTGAGCAGGATTGCGAATTGGTTACTTGCTGAATTGGGATAAAAACGTTCTCCCGAGTCATCATCTCGCGGAACTTTCGCCATCACCAATGCACCACGCATCCCCGAGCGTGCATCCGGTCGTGTGTGTTCATCAACAAGAAACTTCACGCTCGGATCACCGGGTATAAGATCAGGATCCCCTGCAAGTGCTAACAGGTGCTCAATGACCTGAAAGAAATCTTTGCCGTCGTAAAACCCTTCTTCAACCAGCTGAATAAATCGTGAGACGGCCGTTGGAGCTTGATCGATGAATAGCTCAGCAACAAAATCCCCTTGAGTGGTCTTGAATTTCACACGAGGAAGATGATCAGACTCGAATTCAGCGGTGCGAATTTTCTCTTCGAATTCGTACTCTTTACGCAAGTCCTCGAGCGAGTATTCCAAACGCAAATCAATTTCTTTTTGATCTTCATCCGGCAATGCTTCATAGAGCTGCTTAGCCATATCGAACTGCCCGCAGACTACCGCGGAGCGAGCAGCCACTTCGAACATGTACTGCAGATTTGAGCCACCATCAATCAGCCTCGCTGCACCCTCGAGTGTTTGGCGATCGTAAAAGCCCATCGTATGACGATGCTGCAACATCGTCACCATGTACGTAATGGCATCTTTATCAAAACCAATTCGAAGGATGTCCAAAGCTGCATCATAAACTTTACTCATCATGATTCGCGTTCGGGTACGCTCAGCTGCGTAGGCTCGCCGATACTTTGGACCATATTGTTCGCGGTTCGCATAGCGAATATAGATCTCGCGTTGCTTCGTGATCGCATCTTCTAGCTCAAGACGTAATTCACGGAAAAGCTTAATCCGACGATCAAGCTCTTCTTGGTATCCTTCAGGGACTTCTTGTGGATCCCCATTGGGTTCAACCTGAATTTTGCTATCACCTGCATCGGCGGACGCTGCTTCCGATGGTGGAACATTAGATGGTGGAAGACTGATTGACTCGTCCTGCCCACCGGCAACCGCGGAGGTGGACTCTTGCGAGCTACCCTCGTCCTGCTGGTTAGCCACCGGGGTGCTCGCCTCTGGAGTCACCTGAGCGGTGAGGTCACGTTGCACTAGTAAGCATGCGGCGAGGCAGAAAACGCAGCATCCAATCTTGAGCGAAACACTAACCGATGAGCGAACGACGAGTCCGTTTGACATATTAAATCCGAGTGTAAAGACAATCACGCGATACTTTGGGGTAGTACGAACCGAACCTCAAGACGGTTCCGATCGCCGCTTCTGATCGGGGGTTCGACAGGCTAAATTAATCCTCCGAGTGCCCCATTGTGTCATCCGAAGGCCATGAATGCACCTGTTTTGCAGATTGAACCGAGTCATTTATCGGCTGAAAGCTGAATCATCTCCTCCGAGTTTCACTCATCCCCACAAAGCGGCTTTACCCCACTTATACGAACAAACGATTCACTCACAAATGTTCAAAACGACTCTGACTACGAGATCATTTACATCCTGAGTCCACAAACAGGCTCGCTCTCAATGAAGCCGAGACGAGTATTCCCATAGACGCGAAAATCCCAATTCGCCTTGGGAAGAAGGTCTGCATCAAAACTCTTCTCTGTTTCGGCAACCAAGACGCTGCCAATCGGAGCGTGCTCCCAAAACCTCGCCATGAGCCCTTTCAGCTCAGATAACATCGAGTCCCACAGTGCATACGGCGGGCAGAGAAACACCACCCAGGGAGTGTCATCATCTGGGGCCGAAAGCTGTGCGGCACCTGCCAAAAATGCGTCTCCGTGGATGACCGTCGAGCGATCCACTAGATCGAGCGTCTCGCTGGTTCGTTTAAGAAATTGCACCGCCTGAATATTCTGCTCAACCATCACAGCTGACTGTGCCCCACGACTCAAAGCTTCGAACGCTAAAGCGCCTGTCCCCGAAAATAAGTCGAATGCAAGCCGCCCACGAATTGAAGGTCCGAGAATGTTGAATAGATTCTCTCGGATGTTGTCCTTCATTGGACGCGTGAAGTCCGCCCCGTGATAGTCAATGAGTCGCCCGCGATGGTGTCCGCCAATGATTCGCAGCTTGGTGGGTGTCGCCTGATTCTGCTGATCTCGAGATTTCTTGAGAGACTTCGCCCCCCCTGATGTGGTTGGACGATTTTTTCTCGGTCGACCACTCGCTTTCGTATTCTTTCGGTTTGATTTCATCTCCGGAGTATAGCTTTGAATCAGCGGGACTGTCTGCAACCGAAACCCCAAGAAAAACGGCAAAAATGGGTTTCTATTGCCCGCAAAGCGACTTAGGTCGTATAGTTGAGGAGATCAAGTTCTCTTGGATTTCGACTGAATCGGGGATTGTTGTGTCTCGCTTTCTGTTTGGTGTCATCACCGGCGTCATCATGATGTACGTTGCCTCTCACTACCATGTCGTGAGGGGAAAGGATGGCTTCTACCTTGTTCCTAAGCTGACGTACAACCTCCAAGAAGTCTACGTCGATACACGGGAGTTCGATCCCGATGATTGGCTCGATCATCAAAATGTTGCTGCTGCAATCCTGCAGAGTAATCAGACCCACTTGCTCGGTGAATCCACTCTGAACCCGCTTCAGGAATCGGTCCAGAGTATCTTTAGCAATCTTGTACCACGCCGCTAAGAAACAATTGCTGCGTCACGAAGTCGGGCTGTTTTTTAATTCCGAGCTTTAATCAAAGCGCACAAATATTGCCGTTCGAGTCAATCGATTTGATGGCTCGAGTGCATTGCAAAACCAGATGACACGACCGGTTCGGCTGTCATCACCGGTACATCAAGCGTGATACGCTTCTTTTTAGAACCTGTAAAAATTTGCATTACGGTGGGTCGATGCACTTCCCTGACGAGGAATAGTATGAATCGCTCGAACGCATTTTTACTGCTTCAATCAATCATCCTCGTCAGAGATCTGTGTCGTCTTAGAACCGGATGGAAACGAGAATGTTCTTCAACGCGAAAAACTACTTCCTAGCTGGACTGTTGATTCTATTGGTTGGTATCCAACTCCAATTGATCGACTCATTTGTACTCAGCGAAGGAACCACACGAGCTTTGGCGAGATTCTCGAAGTCAGATCAAGTCGCCTCCCGAGCCAGCGTTACCTCTCTCTTGATGACGGTGCACCCAGAGCCGAAGAAAAAAGTGGATCCACCCGACTGGCTCGGTTTCGCTTTGATGACTTCGGGAGTCGTGATGTGCGGACATTCCATTAGAATCCGTCGTCGCTAGGCAGTAATCTTTCAACAACTTCCCACAGCCTACTTACAACCGTCAGGCCCATTGAACCGAAGTCTTATTTATCTTCCCAACTGATCGCCCCTCCAATTCCCTCGGGTCGACCGGCGTTGATCTGCATCCGCAGTGAACAAGACGGTAAGAGTCCTGAAAGTTTGACTTCAGCGGATGCCTGACACATTTTGACGAAACGGTCACTCGCAACCTTCCCCTCCCAAACGCGAGTGGCCGTTCCGTCAGACGACCTCTCTTGCCACGAATTCCGTCCGGTTATGCAAGTTGGTGCAACGATGCGTCCCACAGAACAGACACCTCGGTCGAGATTTTGACTTTGGTGAATCCTCCTGAATCAGTGAGCCGATGCTGTCCAAATGGAGGGATTTGCCACCTCGTTTCCTCTCGCACTGATGTCCAACCGATCACTCAAGTTCGTCTCTGCTGATC
The DNA here is from genome assembly GCA_938045805.1 of uncultured Rubripirellula sp. Lineage (GTDB taxonomy): Bacteria > Planctomycetota > Planctomycetia > Pirellulales > Pirellulaceae > Rubripirellula. Next base: position 83,871 of record CALIBL010000036.1, read on the forward strand.
ATGCTGATTTCATTCGTCATCGCAAATGTTGTCTATCTGGTTTGCCGGAACAAAAAGGCAAACCACTAGAAAACTTCTACTACATAGCGCCGCGGACCATGCTCAACCTCCAAAGGTAACCAGCGAATCGAGGGCAAACCTGTCCGCTACAACGAGTCTCAAAAATTAGCTGCTGCTTCTTTCGCTTTCCCGCTTGCAGCGACCGTTCTTTTGGCACACTTTTCCCATGTGTTATTGGGTAATCAACTGGTTTTTGCCTCAAAGCTTCCCTTACTCGCCCACAAGGGCGTGGATTCCAGCAAAGAGCAGCGCAATCATTGAATCCCGTCCAATCTCGTTGCAGCGGACGCGTCGGAGCGATAGGCTTTGACACGTTCGGGGATCTCGACAAGAAGGAAATGAGAGCCCCATCCACCGTGACTCAACTGACGAGCAATTTTTCGCTGTGATGGCTCACCACGCTTCCGATCCGTCAGATCACATCATCACCTTGGAACAGGATCACCTTAATCAGGTAGGCTCCTTCGTTGACGTGACGGGGCGATTGGATGACCTGCTCTCGGACCACCAGGGCAAACCTTGCACTCTCCAAGTCTATCTAGACTTTCAGTGGATTGAGAAAATCACCAGTATTGGGCTAAATGAGCTGATTCGAATCAACTCGGAAGCCAAACGTCGGGATATTCAAATCGTACTCGGTAATGTGACCAAGGCCGTGCGAGACATTCTCGCTTTGACGCGTCTAGAACGCCTCTTTGAATTTGAATCGGCCCGAGCATCAGCTTGAAGTTGGCCTCTAGAACTGTCTGAGAAATCGCAGATCGCCACTGTATAGATCGCGAATGTCGGTAATTCCGTGTCTTCGCATGCACAGACGTTCAACTCCGAGGCCGAAAGCGAAACCACTCACCTCATCAGGATCGTAGCCCACCGCCTCGAAAACGTTGGGATCGACCATTCCGGCACCACCAAATTCAACCCAGGTTCCATTCCAGAAGAAGTCGACTTCGACACTCGGCTCGGTAAATGGAAAGAACGAAGGTCGGAAGCGGATCTCCACATCCGTTCCCAGATAGTTTTCTGCAAAGACTCGTAAAACCGTTTTCAGATTGGCCATCGTCACGTTGCGATCCACAAGCAAGCCTTCCATCTGATGAAACATAGGAAAGTGCGTGGCATCAGGGGCATCAGGGCGATAGACGCGTCCCAAAGAAATAACGCGAATCGGAGGCTGATTCTCCTCCATCACGCGAATCTGAACGGTGCTGGTCTGGCTTCTAAGCAATTGGGAGCCTTCACCACCAACATCACCACCTTTTGCTGCAGTAGCGAGGTAGAAGTTATCCAATGGATCTCTTGCCGGATGATCCTCAGGAATATTCAACGCAACAAAATTGTGCCAAGGGTCCTCAACCTCGGGCCCCTCTGCCGCCTCAAATCCCATCCGCCCCATGATCTCCATCAAGTGCTCGATGGTTTGAGTGATCGGATGAACGTGCCCCAACTTGGGACGTAACCCGGGAAGGCTCGGGTCAAAGGTTGCATCAATGCCACCCTCTTCACCTTGCCCCAACCTCGACTTCGCTTCGTTGAACGCGTCCTGAATGGCATTCTTCGATTGATTAAGCGACATCCCAGCTGTCTTGCGATCTTCCGGCGCGATGCTCCCCATCTGCTTTTGAATGTCTCGAAGTGCACCACTTTTCTGCCCGAGGTACTGAACACGTGCCTCCTCAAGAGCCTCGGCGTCTGTAGCAGATTCGAAAGCGCCAGAGGCTTCCGCGACCAATCCATCGAGCGAAGAAAGAAAATCCTGAAGCGACATGGGATGCGTCTTGGGGATGGAAGAAGCGTGTTGACTGCACAAAAAAAGGGCCACGAGGACCCTTCTTCCGTTTCATATCATGGAGAATAGCCCTCACGGAGGCTTATTCTAGCAACTCAAGACAAGCCTACGATGCCGCGTTGGCCGCAAGTGCTTGCTTGACCTGATCGCAGACAGCCTTGAACCCATCTGCATCGTGGATTGCCATCTCCGATAGAGTCTTTCGGTCCAGTTCCACATTGGCGAGTTTCAAGCCGTGAATGAACTCGCTATACCGCAGATCGTGCATCTGAACAGCTGCACTGATACGGATGATCCAAAGACGACGGAATTCACGCTTCTTGCGACGACGGTCACGAAACGCATACGCACCACTTCGGAGCAACGTTTCCTTTACGGTTCGTGTCAGTTTACCGCGACCGCCACGATAGCCTTTAGCTCGTTTGAATAGGCGATTCTTCGATCGGTTACGAGCCACACCTGTTGTGGTACGCATGTCAAACTCCTGTCGTATTTTCAGTGGTGTTGAACCAGTCTCAGGTCCCGAGGTATCGAGCCAGATAGCGGCAATCGATCTCGACGTTTAACCCAGACGGTTGGAATTTAAATTCCCTATCAGTTTCTATCAGTACTTAATCGTTGTTACCGAAGCTTGGCTGGAGTTACCTGATTTCCCGCAAGGCTTCGACTTTGGCGATCAACAAATTCCTCGGGGTCCTATCCGACTGGCTAAATGACCAATCAGTGGATCTCCTTGCATTAGAACTTATCTTCGGCTTAATAGCTGTTGCCGTTGAGTGCCGCGTGGATCGTCGGCTCCATGCAGGTGTCCACCGAAGTGGTACCGCGAAGGTTTCGACGACGCTTGCTCGAGACAGCCTGTGCCAAGTGGCTGGTACCACTACTACGGTGCATCGCCTTGCCTTTTGCTGACAAACGGAACCGTTTCTTGGTGCCTTTGTGGGTTTTAATCTTGGTTTTGCCCTTAGCCTTTGTCATCCGTCCAGCCTGACTGTGTCTCGAGAACGATCCGTTGAAGTCTGTAAAGATTGCGAAAGATAGCGTAGAGATGCCCGATTGGAAAGTCCTAATGGGGGGAATCCCACCGACTTCTTTCCCAAATCCGGGCTAAAACCGCTCGCCTGCGACCGCCCTAGGATTATCGTCGATTTTCCTCATCACCCATCGCAGAATCCAAGCCATCTCGGGACTTCATCCGCCGCCCCTCCCAGTAAGAGACCCCCAAGGTGAGGATCGTCAATGGTACAACGATTTTCAGGAGGGTGCCCCCAAATTCGTTGGTGGACTCAGGATCGGTCGATGACACGATCAAAAATGCGGTGTAGAGGCCAAAGTAAAGCAGAAACAAGCCCCCCTCGAATCGTTTGATCACACCACCTAAACAGAAAACCGGGAAGCAGATCACCGCGACTGCAACCATGATCGGCAAATCAAACTGGATTGCTTGCTGCCCAACCGGAATTCCCTCCGGAGCCGCGATACTGGTGAGTCCGGCAACACAGCAAACGTTGAAAAGATTGCTGCCGACCACATTTCCGACCGCAATATCCCGCTGTCCTCGGTAGGCCGCTACCAGCGAGGTCACCACCTCGGGCAGGCTCGTGCCAACCGCTACCACCGTCAAACCAATCACCAACTGGCTGACCCCAAGGCTTGTCGCAATCGCGATCGCTCCCTCAACCAAGAAGCGAGCACCAAAACTCAACATCACCAAGCCACCAATTAACAATCCAGCCTGGATGGCCAGATGCTTGATCCCTGATTCCGCACCTTCGCCCGCTTGCTCAGCCACCTCCACTGTCTCTCTGCGACTCGCTCGGATGCTGTAAACGATGTAGACCAAGAGACAGACAAACATCACTGCCCCCTCACCTCGACTGATGACACCATCGAGAGATGAAACCCACATCCCGATGCATGCGAGAATCATTAGCGGGACATCCAGTCGAATCAGCTGACTTGAAACGATCAGAGGGGCCACGATGGCCGAGGCACCAAGAACGACCAAGAGGTTAACGATATTGCTGCCAACTACGTTTCCGATGGCAACATCCGCATTTCCCGTCAAAGCAGCTTGTAGGCTCACTCCGAGTTCAGGTGCACTCGTTCCGAATGCAACGACGGTTAAACCGATCACCAGCGGGGAAATCCGGAAAGCGGCAGCAAGTGCCGACGCTCCGCGAACGAGAACCTCGCCCCCTGCAACCAGCAACACTAGACCCAGCAGAAGCTGTCCAGCAATCAACATGAATCACTACCTGAAGTTGTGCTTTTGCGATGAATATCAGCCTCATCTTATCGCTTTTGCCAAGAACTCCAAGATGAAATCGCAGCCGGTTACATCGTCTGCAATAAACGAACCCATCGCAAAAGCTTCTCCAAGTCCACCTCGCCACCTAGCACCACCGGATAGCCCGCGCGGCGCAGCGGAGGTGTCCATTCGGGCAGTTTGCTTCCAACTGCGAGAGAAAGCAGCAACTGAAAACCACCCTCACCCTCGTTTTCAGGCAATCGAAGACGTGGCGGCTGAGTCTTGGTTGAAACCGCAACACCGCGGAAGGTTTGCCGTTGAGACAACGCAACCGCTAATGCCATCGCGTCCGCGGCATCACCGTCACCACCCTGCAACGCACCACCAGTGGCAATCGCAACCGCCTCGGAATCAATTGGATATTGCTTCATCAGCGAAGCTGCAAAACGCGATACCACCTCGACCTCTTTAGGCTGCCATCGCTGCTGGTCCTCAGCGGCAACTGCACAGACCACCACACCTGAAGCCTTTGACGCTTCGGTCCAACCTTCAAGATAGTCCATTGGTGACCCTTGACCGGGATTCATCAAAAGGACTAGCAATCCCAAGCGGGAATTGCTCTCCTGAGAACTCGGATAGGCAACCGCCGCGACATTGCCCGCCTCCGGTAATTTCCATTCCTTTACTTGCCATCGCCCAGAATCATTCTGCTTCCAGTCCGATGGAAATTCAGTCAATGCCGCATCAGTGATCGTTTCAGTCAACAAATCTAACTCTTGACGCATTCCCTGACGTATCACCGTGAAACGCAGAGAAGTTTCCGGTGCGGCAGAAATCAACATCCGCTGGAGCGAACCCTTCTCTCGCACAGGATCACCATCAACCGCGACGATCAAGTCACCTGCCTGAAATATTTTTTGAGCGACCGTCCCTGGAATGACCTGATCGACCACTAAGCCAATCGCATCTGATTCAGCCGCCGCCGTTTCTGACTGAAGCTCCTCCGATTCGTTTTGCTCTCGGGGAGATTCTGCGATTCGTTCAGACACTAAGACGCCGATCCGCTGCGGCTCAAGCGGCGGAATCGTTGCCGCCAAGGTGACCTCCACCTCCTTCTCCTCATCACCACGGCGGAAACCAATCGAAATCTGCTCTCCGGCATCGTAGGCACCGAGAGCCTGTCGTATCTGAAGCTGTCGCTGAACTTCCACGCCACCCACGGTCGTGATTGCATCCCCCGGTTTCAAACCCGCTGCTTCAGCTGGACTTCGACGACGCACCGCCGCTATTTCGGTTCCATCTGAGTAGGGGTCGCTCGATCTGGAAACAATCCCTATCACCCCTCGCTGAATCTCCTCACCCGCCTTCATCCTCTCCAATTTTCTTGCGATCACTTCGGCCGGAATGGCGAAAGCAATGCCTGAGTCGTACCAACTGGTTGAAGACTCCGCCCCGCCTTCGGCAACAGCGGGGATGAGAACCCCCACAACTCGACCGTACAGATCAATCAACGGCCCACCGTAAAAAGACGGAGAAATCCTGGCGTCGCACTGCAACGCGATTCCATCCAAACGCCCTTGAGCACTTAAAATCCCGCGACTGACCAGCGGCGATTGGTTTTCTCCGTAACGCCCCACTCCGATGACCGTTTGCCCAACGGTAAGGTCCGTGGTCTCAGTCAAGCTGGCTGCGGGCAATGGCGTTGAGACGTCTATTTTCAGAAGAACAAGATCACGGTGCCGATCCCTAGCGACCACACGAGCAGCTCGCCTTTCTCCATCACCGAGAATCACGAGCAAACCGGCGCTGGGACGGCTCGTGACCAAACTGGAAGCTAACACAAAACCGCTGGGATCCACAATCAACCCAGAGCTTGGCGCATCGGTCTCGACTTCCCCTTCACCATCACCAACACCTCCAATCACTTCGATCGACACGACACACGGAAGGTAACGACCAGCTGCTTGTCGCACCGCGGAAGCCATCGCAATTTGGTATTCAACCGCAGCATTACCCCGCCTCGGGGTTTGAACCTCGGTCTGACCAGAAACGGCGTTACCGCGTTCAATCGCATCATCAACTGCGGCCTGAGTCTCCGGGGCGGCCAACTCATTCGTAATCGCCTGGCCGTTCGTTATCGCTTGCCGCAGCGAACCATGCTGTCCCAAAATCAAGGGCAGAAAGAGCCCAGCGAGGTAGCCGATCCATTGTTTGCGTTCGCACATCCAGAGCATGTCGCCATTCACCATGATTTTGCCGTTAACATTCTTTCTTTTGACGCCTGCAGCTCATTCTCAAATCACCCACGCATGAGCACTCATTCGCATGACCTCGCGTCACGGCCTCAAGGAAAGAGGAATGATCTGATTCTCGCGTTGCACCGTGAGCTGCACATTATCGCGGCGATCGATCGTCCTCAAAACCTGCTGCATCACCCGCTGACTTTCGACACGTTTGCCGTTGATCAACAGGATCAAATCATTCGGTCGCACTCCAGCACGCCACCCCGGTCCATCGCGACGCACCGAGTCAACAAACACGGGAGTCGATTCAAGCACATCGGGCACTAAATCCAGCCCCAGGGTCATCGCGGAATGCGCACGCTCTCGGGGCAAGGTCGGCTGCTCGGAATCAACTTGGGTGGTAAGACGTCCCGCAATGATGTCACCAATGACACCCTTGGTCGCTGATGCGGGGATTGCGTAGTTGAGCCAAACGCCGGTTTCAGCGTCTCTGAGTTCCTTTCCCAACATGCCCACCAACTGCCCCGAAAGATTCACCAATGCTCCTCCCGCAGCTCCCGGGTTGTTCGCAATAAGATCCAAGACGTATACCGTTCCGTTGTAAGGCGTCTTCAATGCACCACTTCGTGCGTTCAGCCGAGACACCGATGCAATGGTTCCCTGCATCACGCTCGCTGGCTCCTCTCCGGTGGCAATATTGAATAGATTGCTAACCGCAAGAACCGGATCACCCCACTGCATCGCATCGGATTCACCGAATCGAAAATAGGGTAGATCACCCGCGTCGATCTTTAAAACCGCCAACTCCAATGCCGGCTCAAATCCAATGATCTCCGCCTCAAAACGCCTTCCGTCATCCAGCAGAACAATTGGCTCAACGTCGAGGACGTAACTCCACGCGGTGGCAATGTGCCCGTCAGGCGAAACTAAAAAACCGCTCTGATAAGCTTCGAGCCCCGATAGCCCACCAGCTCCGTAGATCTTCACCACCCGCTGTTGTGAATCTCTCGCCAATTGCACAACCGGTGAATCAGCACACACAGGCTGGTGTGTCAGACTGAATAGAAAGAGTCCCAGCACCAAGGTAAGCACTTTGCGCCGAGGTAACCATCTAGATGGATCAATTGGTTGCATCGAATACCCCCGCCAAGTCACCATTGGCACGCGTTTTCACACCACTCACTCCGGGATTTTCCTCGGCGGGGTCCGCGAAACCCCATTCCTGCACCCGAAGTCGCAGCCTTGACTGGGTTCCAAACCTCACCTCCAAACCGATAGGCGTTAGTCGGCTCGAATCCGAATCGTCGTATTGGAACCAAACTTCCAGAGGGTCGAGGTCACGATCGGCAAACACCTCCATCGCTTCGAGCCTCCGCGTATCGGGGTGCGTCAGCCAGCGAAGTTCCAACTCCCCATCATTTCCCACCAAGCAATCCCTCAAGGGACGCTGACCACCAAGCGGCATCGTTCCCCAATAATAGATTTCACCGAACTCCTTGGTTCCCTGATCCAACAGCCGTCGCAGACCATCCATTGCCGCAATCATCGACGAAGTGGATTGACGATTGATTGCGTCGTAAAGCTCAGACCTGCCAGAGAATTCAGTTCTTTCGTTGCCGAGAGCCCAAAGCAACTTTCCATTGCCAATTTCGCAGCGGAATGGCACCCCTCGCTCGCCCTCGGTGACTCCGCTCATCACCCAAGCAGCTCGTTTACTCGGCCGCTTGGCCGCCTGCGGCGAGGCCATCTGCTCGCTGAGTGAAGCAAAAACCAGCCCTTGCTGTTGCTCATTGAAGAAATAGTTTGCGTACCCTCTTCGCTCAATCAGTTGAGCGGCCACGGACTCAGGTACTTTTTTTTCCCGAACCTTGAGCTGAGGTAGAACCGGTGCCTGGCCACCCTCCTCGGCTTCCTTCATCTTCTTGAGCCCGTCCGGAACATCGGGGGTTTCTCCTGAGTCCGGATCATCTGGGGAGTCTGGTCGACCTGCTGGCCTTGGCTCGGGTCGGGGCGGAGGTGGTGGTAGCGCTGCCGCCATCTTCTCCAACAGTTCATCCTCTCGGTGCACTCCCATCAGACGAACCAAGGTTTCCTGCGTTTCGCCACTAGATCGATAGCGAACCTTCACTCTCCATCCACTCGGTAATGTCGCTAAGACTTTCTGAACTTCGTTCGCCGTTCTCACCGTGCGCCCATCAATTTCAAGGATTTCCGCACCGTATCTTAACCCCCGCCTGTAAGCATCGCTCGATTCCAGGACGTTGCTGATTCTTACTCCACCATCTGGGTCCGTGGCCACCGTGGCTCCAAGGGTGGCATGATCCACGATACGCCCACTCCGCAACGCCCCGAGGAAATTCTTGGCCTGTTGGATCGAGATCGCATATCCAACTCCCACGTTAACACGCCCGCGTTTTTCGAAAGAAGCACGCCCAACGATACCCAATAATTTCCCCGAAGCATCGTAGAGCGGCCCGCCAGAATTCCCCGGATTGATCGACGCATCTGTCTGCAAGCAATCACCGTACTCGAGCAATGTGCCGGAAGGATATTGGTAGCGACCGACTCCGCTAAGGATGCCCCAAGTCACCGTAGGCTGGAGATTCGAGGCGAGCAGGAAAGGGTTACCGATTACCATGCACCAGTCACCGACCTGAGCAGCACGACTATTACCCAACTCCGCGAACGGAAAATCATCTTTTCCCAAAAGCCGGATTAAGGCCAAATCTCCCACAGGGTCAATTCCGACGATCACCGCATCGTAGATTTGACCGTCACTGAGACCACAACGCATGAAAGTTCCCGCGGGACTGGACACGTGAAAATTGGTCAACGCGTACCCTTCGGGCGAGATCAACACTCCGCTCCCACCACCTCCTCCACCAGGCACAAAAACACTTACGGCTGAAGGCATCGCTCGGCGGATTCCTTCAACGCGTTCCAACTCCGCTTGAACCAAAATTGGGTCGAGTTGGATTTTGTCTTCACCGCGTCCATCTTGGACGACGGCCGTGTTCAAAACCAAAGCGAAGAGTACGACGGGCATCCAAGCTCGCACGACTCGTTTCCCACGTGGCAGCGACAACAGGCTAAAACGCGTTTTCGTTTGCAACTTCACTTCAACAACCTCGGCCGAGTCACTCGAATTGTGTCACCAAACTCACCATCCTCTCCGCGCTCGACCCTGATCACCAAACGCTTCGCATCCTGAAGCGGAATATCAAACCCCTGGGCCTGATGATCAGAGAGCACACCGCTCCAAACCTCGTTACCATCGAGTTCAATTCGAACCCCAACCGCACCTTGCCCCCTCACTTCTCCATCGCGTTCCACCGCGCCGACAAACCGAGTGAATCCTTCTTCAACCCGGTACTCAATCAGCGAACCACCGTGCATCTTCAAATCACTATCTGGCTCTTGGCTCGCTGAAAAAAACGCGTTCAGTAGTTCAGACTGCACCTTGGTGCCAAACTCCGTTTGGAAATCGGATTTCGTGGGATCTGCATCAGCCAGCAAACGCACTCCGGAAGACCAACGAATCGAAACCACCTGCTCAAACGGTATCTGGTGAGTCATAGTCTGGGAGAGCGTCAAAACGATTTGCCCCGTGCCCTCATCCAATTCAACCTGCTCACCACGCCACTGTGATCCAAACTGGTCCTCAATAAAAACCGACCCCGCATCTCCTCGGACAGGTTCTCCGGCGAAGACAATACCTTCCAATCGATCGACCGGAGCGTCGACCACAGTACCCTCTAGATCGAACCCAACAGTCGACTCGGTGACGCTGGTGATCACCCCCTGCTGCGGATCCAAACGTTCGCCATCACGACGAATCACCAAGAGATCTTTTCGTTGATCTTGCTCGAGCAAACCCAGCCACCCCGAATCAGTCGTGACGGTACCCGCGCGGAAACGAATGGAACGCACTTCCTTGAGCGGAACCTCGATGGACGCTTGATCTCTTGGTTGGAGGGTCAGACTCTCACCCTGTGAATTGATTGACTCGGCCGCAATAAGCGAACCGTCTGATAACTGCACCCGAACTGACGGCCCGCGTTTGGTCGTAATGTTTTTGGGCTCGAGACTCGAGATCGCCTCAGTTGACAGCCCCTGTTCACCGGACTTGCCCTCAATCCGAACCTCGGAATTGCGAATCCGCAGCAGTTTTCCCTCGAGCTTTTCACCCTCGTTGGTTCGAATGGTGACTGGGAGGACCGCCAGCAGAATCGCTCCCATCATTGACGGGATTCCAACCAAAGCATGAGAACACAAGATGAACAAAATACAAACTCCCGAATGATTCCTTAGGGATTTTCCGATGCCGTCAACTCACGGGTGATCGAGGCAACCATGCAAGTCTAAGAACGCCCCGCATGGGGTCGCTGATCCATGCCGAGACTAATCAAGCCTATCCGGTCATGATCCTAGCCGGCGAGCCCTAATCATAGCAGGCCGCGGCGAGGCTGACTGTCGATGGCTATTTCAATCTGCGCAGACGGAACTACTTGCGTCGGGTGGTAAGGTAGGTGTAATCGGCAAGTGATCGCTCATAGAAAGCGACCGTTTCGCCGGCTTGCTGGTTATTGATTTTTCCAGATTGGACGGCGTCCTCCACCGCATCCTGGAGTTTATCGACCAATTCGCGGCCCTCATACTGAACGTACTCTAGCACCTCACGAACGGTATCCCCTTTAACAATGGTCTGCACCTTGGGGATCCCGTTTCGGACATCAACATGCACCGCATGTGTATCGCCAAACAGATTATGGAGATCACCAAGAATCTCTTGGTAGGCACCAACCATGAAGACCGCTAACAGATAAGGCTCGCCTTTCCTGCATGGATGAAGCATCAAGGTGCGACGACGCTTGCCGCAGCCAATGAAAGCTTCGACCTTTCCATCACTGTCACAGGTGATATCTCCAAGGACCGCATGCCGTGTCGGCTCTTCGTTCAATCGATGAATCGGCATGACCGGAAACAACTGGTCAATCGCCCACGAATCGGGCATCGATTGAAATAACGAAAAATTCGCGAAGTAAATGTCGGACAGCATTCGGTCGAGGCTGCGGATATCTTCGGAATCATCCCCCACCACGACTGCCATCTCGCGAATTCGATGACAGATCGCAAAGTACAAGTTTTCAGCCGCGACCCTCTGCTCCAAAGGAAGATAGCCGCCGCTGAATAGATTCATGCAGAGATCGAGTGCGACCTGCGCGTCATGGAATGTCTCACGTAGATTGCTCGGTTCGAGACTATCGTAAAACATCCGCAAATCGTGCACCGGCTGTTCGTAATCCTCGGGCAGGTTCGACGGCAACTCCTCGACGCCTCCCTGCGAAGTCACACCGAGTGTCTCCATGACCAAGACACTGTGATGGGCGGCCACAGCTCGCCCACTCTCGCTGACCAACTGCGGATGTGGGACCTCGGCTTCGTCGCATACCGTTCCAACATGATAGACGACATCATTTGCATATTCTTGGACGGTGTAATTCATACTCGAATCGGTATCCGTTCGAGATCCGTCGTAATCAACGCCCAAGCCGCCCCCAACATCAAGGTACCGTAATCCGGCCCCACGCCGATAAAGGTCGACATAGATGCGCGAAGCCTCAAGGATGGCAGACTTCAGCTGGCGAATGTTCCCGATCTGGCTTCCCACATGAAAGTGCAATAGCTGGAAACAATCTCCCATCCCACGTCCAATTAGTCGATCCAACTGAGTCAACATCTCGGCAACCGTCAGACCAAACTTACTGCGGTAACCACCACTGGCCTGCCATCGGCCGCTCCCTCGGGTCGCCAACTTGACTCGCATTCCAACCGTCGGACGCACACCCAGCGATTCCGAGATTTCAAGAATCAGATCCAATTCACTCACCTTCTCAACCACTGGGATCACCGTTCGGCCCAATCGCTGTGCCAAAAGTGCCATGCGAATGAATTCAGCATCCTTGAAACCGTTGCAGATGATCGGCATTTTCGGGTCCGTCATCGCTACGACCGCAAGCAACTCTGGCTTACTACCAGCTTCAACACCGAACCCAAATTCGCGGCCATGTTGAATGATCTGCTGAACCACATCACGTTGCTGATTCACCTTGATTGGGAAAACGCATCGATACTGGTTCTGATACTGGTGACTTTCAATGGCGGAGGAAAAACAATCATTCAAATGCTTGAGCCTATCGGCCAAGATACCGTTGAATCGCAGTAGCACGGGCAACTCAAGCCCGCGCTCACCCAATTGATCCACCAATCGCTTCAGGTCAATCGCATTCTCTGCATCTCGATTGGGCGAAACGCAAAGGTTGCCATCAGGCGAGATATGAAAATATTCACCGGCCCACTGCTCAATTTCGTACAACTCGGCAGCATCCTTAACGGACCAGGACTTTTCAGCAGCAACGCTCATCCACATACCTTGGGTTGAGTTTTATTCTTAGTTTTAAGACGAAATTGAAGCGACTCGCCGTTGCCATCAAACAGGCCAAAGACACCGTGGCTTCAGCGGCGCAGTATTTAACCAAATAACTCTGATTGGATATCGCAAAAATCAATAAAAACCTCTCGATTCTCCAAATCTTCGAACCGCTTCTCCTTCTTCCATCAGTCGCTCAAAAGCTCCCGAGCAAAGCACTCCATGAGGAGGCCAACCTTAGTCAAGAAAGCAACTCTTATTTTTGCCATGGTGACAGGCTGCAACCTATAGCGCACAAAAATAAAACTTGCCTCTTTTAGGCTGAGGCATACAGTTCAAAACCAAGTCAGTCGATGAACCTGACCGATGGAATGGCGAGGTGACCGCACGTCGTCACCTCGCGGTACAACGCAGCCAAAAGTGCCATCGAGCAAGCACTGATATTTTCACAGGGGAACATTATCAGATCACACTCAAATACAAATCGATTCCGTGTGGAACATCGTCAGAAGGAAACTTCTCCACGTCCGCAAAATCCTCAAACAAGCCACGACACCGTATCGATTGACAAGGCACTGGTGCGACCTTCTTTCCGCCATCCACTGCGACGCTTGCCAATGACCGCACAAGCACCTCCCGTGCTTTTGATCGCCTTGATCTACCTCGGTGCACCAGACCTGATTTCATCCCATGCCGCTGAAACTGAAGAAACAATCGCTAGGGAAACGCCTGCAGGCATTTCCGATGACGCGGCACAATGCGTCAAGGTGATTGACCTGTGCCTAGATCACTTACCAAGCCAGCAAAAAGTCACCCTTGGGAAAATCGCCTCGAACCAAAGTGTGGAAGTGCTGTTCCGACTGAAAAATCAGCAGGCAAACGCCATTCACATTCACTCACTCCGTACCGATTGCGGTTGCCTGCAAACTGTAATCAACGAGAAAACCGCCATGGAGCAACAAACAGCTCAATGGAGTGCTTTGCTTGCACCATCTACCAGAGCCGGCAAAATGGCAAGGAAGTTGTGGGTTGACTTTGCTCCGACTCAGGGACGTTCGCTCGAGTTAACACTCGAGGCGGAAATCACAGCACCAATTACCCTGCACGATTCAATCGTCCATGCTTCGGGCGACGCCGAAATCGTCTACGTCACGGGACAACTAGAAAACGACATCACCATCACTGGGTGCAACGCTCTACGTGAAACTTTGAGTGTTCTTGATATGAAGAATCACGGTGATTCATTCCGACTGGAAACGCGTCCACTAATCCAGTTTGGTCGAACCACTGACCTGCTCCGATTTCAATACAAACGCTCAGGCAAACTTGAACAAGTGGATCTCCCGATTGAAATCCAAAACACTCAGAAAGCGAGATTCATCCCATCGTCTCTCCCCATCACTTGGAAAGATGGACACTGCACGGTGAGGACTCGGATGCTTCTGCTTCCCGGAACTGAGCTAAACCCGAATGAAATCAATCTAACATTCGATGAGAATCACTCAAGTAACCGCGACTTCATCATTGCAGAAAAAAGATGGCGTCGAACTTCCGAAGTCTTGATCGAATACGAGTTTCAGGTCATTCACACGCAATCCCAATCGCGATCTTCAAGCCATCCGAAACACGTCGCTGCGTTTCACTCCGGTCAGGCATCCAACAAAGCGGAACCCTCTCAATCGCTGAGGGTGGTAGCGACTGACAAGGACCAACGCAACCTTGCGACACTTTGGTTAATGGTCTCAGAGAACTTTCCTGAAAACCCTGCTAACTGATGGAACGCCAAAAGCGTTTGAACAAAAATCCTCAGCCTAACACCTGAACTTCCACTCACTAAAAAAAGACGACGTACGCCGACTACTTGAATTGCCCCCAAAACGATTCGTTTCACCACTACGATTCCCGAAAGGCAATTTCAATCATGTTCAGAAAAATCAGTTTTTTGATTTACATCATCAAATCACTATCCGCCGTCTCCTTCGGGTTTGAATTTCCCGAAAGCGATCCGAGAAGCAATTGGCAATGCGTGTACCCTTACACCGAGACAACCTGCCAATCCGTCCTGCTATCTTGGTCGAAAGATCATGACACACCATGGGAAATCATTTTTGCTGGCAGTGACTGCTCCGGTTGCGAACCCCATTATGAAATGGATCAAAATCAATCCCAACACCTGACCCATGCAGAATGTAATAACCGTATGGGTTCGAAATTCACGAGCCACGATCTCATTTCCCCGATCACTCGATACCGAGAATCAACGGACCAAAATCCCGGCTGGTCCGTCTCCGGCTGGTCGTTTAGGCCATGCTTTCAAACATGGCAATGCAGCCAATACTGCTCTTTAACACAGTACCCGCCCGCGTGCATTAAGTACCGCAGCACCAATTGGGGACTCTACCAACCGCACGTGGACACCCGATGCGAAGAGAAGAGACTCGAAGAGCCGGAGCCATTTGGTGAACGTGGTTCAAACGAAAGGGACGTGCGAAATCTGCCACCCACCGTTTTTCCTCAGGAGCTCTCGCCCACCCAAAACGAGGAACGAGACAAAACATGGAACCCTGTGTACTAGCCTAGACAGCTATCTGAGATCGCAACTTCGTTTCTGCTCGGCACACGACTTCTCAAAAAACATTTTCTTCTTGAGCAACTCACACACCCGCACACAAATACTCAATGAACCCAACGCGAATCGTCAAAATCCAAATCAAACGACTTTCTCGTAGCGCCATGAACTCTGTCCGCACTCGCTTGATGACAGCCTTATTCACTTGCCTGATTTACCAAGCCGCATCAGCTCAATCAGATCGCTTCCCTTTTCACCCGACACAAATCGCCGCTGTTTCGCAAACGCGTGATGCCGTAACGCGAGAAAACCAGGTGCAGACAAAGGACCAACCAGCAGCGATTGATTACCGACCGATTGACCGGACTCTATTCAAAACTGCATCGCTCGAGGAAAGATCAGAAATTGAATCTAATCTGCTAGAGATCGAACTAGCTTGTCAACTTGCGGACCGTGTCGGATTCACGGGAAGAGGAAATTATTTCTTCGTTAGCCGGGAACACGACCATGATGCAATCAGTTTACGACAGTTCACCGTTGGGTGGGTGATTGACAACCAACACGACCGCGAACGAATTGTTTTGGCTAGCCAAGAACAACTACCAGCACCACTTCAAAATGCAGATCATGGCGGAAGCTATTCCAGCAATTCTCACCTAGATCAAATCAGACATAAAAAGGCTTACCATGAAGCGAATGGCCTGATCGCTTACCCTTCAAGCAAGTCATCGCGATTGAAAAAACTTTTTGAGAATGAAGGCTTGGTCTTTCCCTCTAGAGCCGCGCTGTCACACCCACTCGATTGTTGGTCAGGACGATCCTTGGAACGAAGACTCGGCCTCATTGACATTGAACGACTATCGGGAACGCAAAAGGTCGGCAACGACATCATTGCACTTTTCAAGTTCCGCCCCACGCCGCATTACCTTTTCTATGTCACGATCTATTTTTCGGAACGAAAGCCCGTTCAAACCGACTTCTGGAGATGGATCGCTCCGGCCAACAAACAGCCGGATACCGACAATCTCGCTGAGCCCGAGGCTGGATTGACGCATGCAAAACACGTTGCCACCACCGTCACGACATGGGTGGAAATGGAATCATTACTTTTACCGGCAACAATCCTTTCGAGAACTATCAACGAAGCACAAACCATTGAACTCGCCGCTGAGTATCAGTGGTTCCGAAACGAGTCGGTATCACCCACAGCATTCGGCGAAGACAGTTGTGGAAAAACATCTCCCTTTGAATTATTTCAGATTCCAGAGTCGCAAGAATTACAGAACAACCGCAGATCGCAAATCGGTACACATTCTCGATAGCATTTCGAGCTTCACCTCCACCTAAGCGGCACAGCACTTATTCTTTCTTCGACAACCAACTTGATTTTCGTGTGCACCAAAACTCAAATGAACTGGGAATTGGTTTAAAGTTGCGTCACCCTCGAACGCTGATGACCCAGCGTTAATCACCCAGTGAAGATAACCGAGCGATGATGACTTCACACCGACCAAGCAATCTACCAACGTCCGACTAGGACCACATCAAAATCGCGAAAGCACACACCCCTTATTGAACGAAATGATAGAACGAAACCGACGGGTCTGTGGCCAACACATTTTAGGAGTGAAACACGATAAAAGATCAGTTCACCCCATAACGCATTTCTTCATTCTGCTCACGACCTGCTCACTAGCAGGCATTATTAGTGGCCGCAGCACGTTCGCTAGTGAGAAACCTAATATCGTAATCATCCTCGCGGATGACCTAGGGTGGAATGCCGTTGGGTACCGAAACCCGAGGATGGAAACACCCAACATTGATCGACTTGTTCGCCAAGGCATGGAACTAGAACACTTTTACGTCGCCCCAATGTGTTCTCCCACTCGTGCGGGTTTACTTACGGGACGGTACCCGATTCGCTTTGGATGCGCTCGAGCGGTGATCCCGCCGCAAAGAGACCATGGTTTGCCAGTGACGGAGACCACACTGGCGGAAGCCCTGCATGCAACGGGCTATGAACATCGTGGAGTCTTCGGGAAATGGCATCTCGGGCATCGACGCACCAAGTGGCATCCCCTGCTACAGGGATTCAGTCAATTTGTGGGGCACTACAATGGCGCGATTGACTACTTCGATCTATCTCGAGAAGGCCAACGGGACTGGCATCACCAATTCACCCCGTCACTTGAGGAGGGTTATTCAACCGACTTGATTGCCGATGCAGCAGTCGACTTCATTAGTACCTCAGCAAATGATCAGTCACCCTACCTGTGCTACGTTCCATTCAACGCGCCTCACTCTCCCTTCCAAGCTCCGGCCGAAGCGATCAAAAGATTTGATGAGCTTGAAAAAATCACTGCACTTTCCGGGAAGAATAAAAAACAGGCGTTGGAGCGGCTGAAAACTTATTCGGCAATGATTTGGAAGATGGATCAGGGCATCGGAAGAATCCTTGAAGCGATAGAAAACACGGATTCTGCCGACAACACAATCGTTTGGTTCCTGAGTGACAATGGTGGGGTCAACAACATCTGGGAAAATAACACGCCACTTCGGGGCAGCAAACTGACTGTATACGAGGGCGGCATTCGTGTACCCGCCGCCATTCGCTGGCCAGCCAAAATTGCGGCGGGAAGTAAACTCCATTTGACAGCTGGCTACATCGATCTCTTCCCAACGTTACTCGCAGCAGCAGAGGAATCGGAAGCAAATCGCCGTCAGCAAGACATATCCCCAAACCCCCTCGACGGAATCAATCTGCTTCCATTACTAGTAGAACCCGAACATCGAACCGCTGCCTCTCTGAGGGATGCTCGGGAGAAGATTGACCAGAGAGCTTGGTACTCGTATCACGGCCAGCAAGGCGAAGAATCGGAACACCTCTCGGTCCTACAAAATGGATGGAAGCTCAAAGTCAACGGCCACCGTCTCACTCATGTCAATGATCTCAACGACCCCAATGTTCAACACGAACTTTTCTACCTAGCAACCGATCCCAACGAGCAAACAGATCTAGCAGGACAAAACCCGGACACAGTCAACACGCTCGCCGAGATGTTGGTCAAGCACCGCAACCTGCAACCCCTAGATGCGGTGTCTCGTTACAGCGTCGGGAGCAAAGGATTTACTCCTCCTTCGTCTTGGCGAGCGGAGCCCGACAGTCCAGAAAAACTTTTGGGCAAAAGCCCACTCGATCTCGGTAACGAACCGTGAAGCGAGACACCCTGCAGAGTCGAATCCAACTTTTAAAGATAGCGAATACTAAAACTTTAGAAGACTCTGCTGAGCGTAACCTTGTCGCATCTGCGACTTGCCAGCGTAACGCATTTTGTTGATCTCAGCTGATTCAAATAGATCGACGATCGGCTCAGGGTAATCAGAGCCGATCATGCACCGCGAAGTTTCCTGAAGAGATTGGCTCATTTGCCAAGGTCGATGGATCCACTCCGAGGGAACGTATCGAAGTTCGGGAATCCAGTACCGAACGTACTCACCCTCAGGGTCATAAGTAGCAGCTTGCTTATTGATATTGAACCACCGGTACTCTCTCGCGTCATTGCCTACCCCAGCGGCATAGTTCCAGTTCCCGTAGTTCAAGCTTGGATCGTGATCGATCAACCTCGACTCAAACCATTCGGCTCCCAGTCGCCAATCCAGTCCAAGGTTCTTCGTCAAAAAACTAGCGACATTCTGCCTTCCTCGGTTTGACATGTAGCCGGTCTGAAACAACTCACGCATGTTTGCATCAACAAGTGGATAACCGGTCCTTCCGCTCTTCCACGCTTCCAAGTGTCTAGAATCATGACTCCAATCAATCTTCCGGCCCTGTAAACCACCACGTTGATACAGTTTTGCACCGTGTTTGAAGGACATAAAAAGAAAGAAGTCACGCCATAGCAATTCAAATTTCAACCAGTAGGTTGAATCATTCTTGACTCGCTCCATCTCGTAGCGTTCTACCTCGTGCATCACTTCCTTGGCACTTAAACAACCAAACGATAACCACGCAGATAGCTTTGAAGAATCATCGAACTCCAACATTCCGTTACGTGTTTCCTTGTATCGACTCAAGGCGTCCGTTTCCCACAAGTAATGGCGAAGCCTTCGCGTGCCGGCATCAACACCGCCGCGATACAAGTCCGCCTTTTTATCCTCCGCGCTAACCGAGCAGTCAGGAAACCAATCCAATGCTTGAACCTCGGCCAGCGTCACTTCGCCGGTGACCGCACCAGCACTTTTTGAGATCGAATCTGGCGTAGGCAGAGGCGGTGAGAAGGTGCCGCGTTTTTCGACTAATCGTCGAAATTTCGTGAACACCTCAGGTGCCGCAGACAGATCGAAAGGGACATTTCCCCAATCACACATGGTCGTGGGGGGATACGAAACAACTTCGACCGCTAGGGTCCCAAGACGCTCTCGCACCTCAGATTCAATCCTTGCCTCTTCGGATGCAACCTCATGATGACAGAGAACCGACCGAATTTCAGCCTGCCCACAAAGCTCAGATAACACGGATGGCGTTTCCCCAACCAATAACCGAAGCTTCCCGCCGAGCAGTTCGATCTGCCGGCTCAGATCACTAATCGCCTCTAAAAGAAACCTGCCTCGGGAACGCGAAACACGGGGAAATCCAGAGGCCGTCTTCCCAAACCACTTAGGGTCAAAGATGTAGACGGCGAGCACTTTGTCACCCAGTTGTGCGGAACGCTTACACGCTTCGAGAAGTGGAGCATGATCAGCCACCCGCAAGTCGTTGCGGAACCAAATCACATTCGTCGTCATCTCAGAGCCTCGTTTGAGCATACATAGATAAATGACTCATTATGCGAAGCTGTCCATAGAAGCAGACAAAACGGATGACAGTGCGTTAGGTCAACAACACCATTGCTATGGCCTCCAAAGCCCATTTTCGGGTACCACTTAGCACGAAAATTAGTCACCCAACTGCTTTCAGTCCAAGTCTTCGCACCGGCATCACCTCAGCACCGTGGCGTCAAAATCGAGCCTCGATCCCAATCCGTCCAGATCTCTGGCCCCGGAATCGTCGGATGACATTCACCACAAGTACATTCCCCATCTTCCTTGCCATCGTCTTCGCCCTCTACTGGAGCGTTCGGGGACACGTTGCGCAAAATCGCGTCCTGCTTGTGGCAAGCTACAGTTTCTACGCTTGGTGGGATTGGCGATTCTGCTTCCTCATGCTCGGTTCATCACTGGTTGATTTTGAACTTTCAAGGCGAATCCATCTCACAGCAAATCACGCGAGACGAAAGTGGCTGCTGGCGACATCGCTTGCGTCCAACCTGGGACTTCTGGCCATTTTTAAATATTACAATTTTTTTATCGAGAACTTGCTGGTCCTAACCAGCAAGATCGGATGGGCACCGGACATCAACACCATCTCGTGGGTGTTACCACTTGGAATCAGTTTCTACACCTTCCAAACACTCGGTTACACCATTGACGTCTACCGAAAGCGAATTCCCGCTGCCGCTAATGTCACCCAGTATCTCGCTTTCGTCTCCTTCTTTCCCCAACTCGTCGCGGGACCGATCGAACGTGCAGAGAAAATGCTGCCGCAATTTGGTGTCAAGCGTCACTTCAATTTGAGTCACGCGAAAGAGGGATCAAAGCAAATCCTGTGGGGCTTCTTTAAAAAGATGGTCATCGCCGATCGACTCGCCCTCGCCGTGAATCCAGTTTTTGATGACCCTTCAATCTACTCCGGCCCTCATCTCATGATGGCAACCATATTCTTTGCGTTTCAGATCTACTGTGACTTTTCGGCTTATTCAGACATTGCGATTGGAACAGCAAAACTTTTCAACCTTCGACTAACTCAGAACTTTGCTTATCCCTACTTCTCCCAAAGCATCAGTGAGTTTTGGAGAAGGTGGCATATCTCCTTATCGTATTGGTTTCGAGACTACGTCTACATCCCTCTTGGCGGAAACCAGCACGGATCGTTTCGACGACGCATGAACCTCATGGTGACATTCTTGGTCAGTGGTTTATGGCATGGCCCCGCTTGGGGATTCATCGCCTGGGGTGGCGTGAATGGATTAGCTGTGAGCCTTCCAGGATTTGGTTCCTCACGGAGCAAGCACGCGAAGGCGGGGCTCCAACCAGCACCACCCCAAGCCAAATCAGCAAAGTTGGAATCCGAATCAGCAACGAGCAACGAGAAGCGGGCTATCGAGACTCCGGGTTCTGAACCCTTCCTGCCTAGACCAATAACGCTTGTTCGAATCTACGCAACCTTTGCCACCATCTGTGCAACTTGGATCCTCTTTCGAGCTACTTCCTTTTCCGATGCGGTCCTGATCTACCAGCAAATCGCAACAGATCTTTTCAATGGTGAAGCCTATCGAGAACTACTTCAATTCCTCGATGCTGACCGCTACCAGAGAAAAACCGCCACATTCCTTCTCGTCTTTGTTTGCTGGGAGTGGGTCTTCCGACGCGACTCATTCCCGCTCCAACTTCGACGCGTTCCGCTGGTGATGAGATGGATGGTGTACACGACTTTGATTTGGAGCACCCTCTATCTGATGCCCAAAACCGGCGTTGGGGAGTTCGTGTACTTTGAATTCTAAATCAGACCAACCACTGACCTTCGTCCTCCGTGTGATTGTCTTCCTAGCGTTGCAATCATTCATCGGTTTGGTGATCCATCGGTACAGTTCCACCGAAGATAGCAATCACTACCTTGCAGTGATGCGTGATAAAACTCACAGAATTGAGACCACGCTGGGCCCCCGCACAATCATTCTCGGAGGTTCCAACACAGTCTTTGGAATGCACAGTCCTGTGATCGAAGCGACGCTGGGACAACCGGTCGTCAATCTTGGCCTGCACGTTTCATTGGGCCTTGAGTTCCCAATGCGATGCTACCTTCCACATGCACATCCGGGCGATGTCGTGATTCTTTGTCCTGAATACCACGTTCTCGCCGATGAGTCACAGATGACTGGCGACCCCGTGGTCACCAATCAACTCATTGAACAGTGGCCAGACGCAAGGAAATACCTTCCGCCAAAAGATGACGATAGCTGGAAGGCATTTTTCGATCACGATAGCGTCCTTTTGATGCACCAATGGGTTCATCGATCCATCAAAATGATTCGCGGTCGTGATCAAATCGATAAGGTTTACCGACGTTCCAGCTTTAATGAACACGGAGATCTTGTCGCGCACTATGACAAGACTCCGCCAGCACGACTTCCCATGGCGGGCCTACGGACACCCAACGCGAGTACTCTGAATCGAGCAACCCAAACGCTCAATCAGTTTGAAAAGCGATGTCGAGAACGCGGTGTCACGGTTTATTTTGCCTACCCACCTTTTGCTCGATCGACCTACAAGCAATCACTGGTTGCGGTCGAAAAAATTCAACACGCAATGTTGTCCCACTGCGCAATCCCGACCCTGAATGAACCGATCGACAATGTGTACGAGGACGACTGTTTTTTCGATTCGTCCTACCACCTTCGGGCCGAAAGCGGACGAAATCAAAGCCAGCGGATAGCGAATGCGGTATCTCAAAACATGCGTCTGCTGCAAGCTAGAAAATCGTCAAAAATAGGCAACGCTTTCTAAGGTGACTTTTGTTTCCGCTTGGCAGGCTTTGGCATCGCTTTGACCGACTTTGCCCAGGACTGCCAGGCCGCCACCATCTCTTTGACCCTTTCAGGCTGCTGCGAAGCAAGATTGTGTTGCTCAGTTCGATCACGTGATAGATCAAACAACTCCCAATCTCCATCCATGCCTGCCCGAACCAACTTATGATCTCCGACTCGTATTGCGGCATTGCCTTCATGCTCCCAGTAGAGCGGACGCTCACCAATCTCTGTTTTCCCATGCAGTAGTGGCTTCAAGCTTTGCCCAGCAAGGGGATGCACTGCCTCGCCACTAACGGTGGTGGGGTAATCGGCTTGGCCGAGGTCAACACAGGTAGCCATTAGATCAATCACATGCGTGGGTGTATCGATCCAGTCTCTGGGACCTGAGGGTTGATCGATTCCCGCCGGCCAATGCGCGATCAGAGGACTTGCGATTCCTCCCTCATGGTTGTAGTGCTTGTACTTGCGAAAAGGCGTGTTATTGAGGTGTGCCCAACACTTACCAATGAATACATTCGAGTGCGGGTCGCCGGGAGAGTCACCGTCATAACGACCACGAATACCGGCCTCCGCATTGCCACCGTTATCGGACAAAAAAAGAATTAGGGTGTTATCAATCTCGCCGCGTTTTTTTAACTCCTTCACAAGGTACCCGACGCTCTGATCCACCTCGTCGATCATCGCCGCATAGATGGCCATCATGTCGTCATACCTTGTTTTCTGCTGATCATTCAAATCATCCCAAGCCGGAATCTCACTAGGACGAGATTCAAGCGTCCACTGTGAATGGATCAGCCCAGAGGCAACCTGCCGCTCATACCTTGCCTGACGCAAATCATCCCATCCGGAAAGATACTTTCCTCGATATTTTGAAATCGTCGCCTCGGGAGCCATGCAAGGAAAATGAGGTGCGACATGAGCAAGGTACCAAAAGAACGGTTGATCTTTCTCGATCGCCTCATCGATGAAACGAATACCCTGTTTGGTCCATAGATCAGTGCCGTACCACGGAGGATTAAAACGCGGATCGTCTTTCGCGACTTCGCTACCATTGAGATAGAGTTTGGCTCCACCTTTTGATCCCGTTTGGTTGTTGAAATGCAGTCCACCAGCAGGCAAATTCAAACTACGGTTGAATCCGCGACCCCATGGAGTGACTCCGTGCTCAAATCCCACATGCCACTTTCCCGTCATGCAGGTCAGGTAGCCCGCACGACTTAACACTTCAGCAACGGTAACACATTGCTGATTAAGCTGCCCGCGATACCCATCCACCTTTTGATCCGTTGTCATCCAACCCATTCCCGCTTGATGCGAGTACAAACCGGTTAGCAGGCTGGCGCGAGTGGGACAGCACCGACCCGTGTTATAGAACTGCGAAAACTTCAAACCACCATCAGCCAATGCATCAAGGTTGGGAGTCGGGATTTCGCCGCCATAACATCCGATATCGGAAAACCCCATATCATCAACCATGATCACGATGATGTTAGGTCGATCCGACTGAGTTTTGCGGCTCAGGTTTTGAGGAGAAACTTCCAGCCCATGAACGACCACATCAAGAGGGAGCATGCAGCGTGCCGCAATGAAGAAACCGACACCGAAGCTAAAAAGACGAAATTGATTCACGGACAGCACCACAGTGCGAGAAAACTTACATGAATGGGTTTCCAAATCACATCGGAAACCCAATAAAACCAAATTCAAGATTCAACACTCGAGCATGATACTTCACTCTCACAGGTGCTTCCGTTCATTGAAGCCGCAAGCTTCATTACGCTGGCTCAATCAGTCGATACGGTTTCGTCAAACAGCAACCTATGCAGTTCGGCCAAGTCGTCCGCTGGAATCTTGATCACTCTGCGATCATAAGTCATCAATCCGTTGATCTCGCCTTCAACATCGGTGGTCTGAGTGTAAACGCCGGCTGCAATTCCTTGCTCACGCAACTCATTCAATATCTGCAACGACTTCACATATCGTTGCCTGTATTCTGCTTCGGATTGAGGCAAACGACCATATCCCCAATTACGGCGATTCGCATCCCAAAGATGCCCCTGGACCGGATATCCATGACCACCAAATTCGCCCATTACCTTGATGTAATCATCAAAGCGTCCATTGACCCCCTGCTCAAACGGGAATCCCGGATCGGGATATCGATGGGAATCAACGATATCCCCCGAGGGCCAAAAGTTACCTCCACTCGCGGCGTTGACCAATCGTGAAGGATCACGCTTGCTAACCCAGTTACCGACCTCAACTGTTCGATGTTGACCCCACGCCTCATTGAACGGAACCCAGACCACAATCGAAGGGTGATTCTCAAGTGAATCAATCATCCGTTCTAGTTCGATCATGAATTGCTCATGCTGCTCAACGGGCCAAGCAGCATCAACAGGATCCGGCTGCAAACGTGTCCACGGCGGATTCTCCCCACCACTGACATGATCCTGCCAAACTAACATTCCAATCTGATCGCAATAAGCATAGAAACGACGAGGTTCAATTTTGATGTGCTTACGAATCATGTTGAAACCGGCCGCCTTCAACCAATCAACATCAAATCGCATCGCTTCATCCGAAGGTGGAGTCAACAAGCCATCGGGCCACCAGCCTTGATCCAGTGGTCCCCAGTGAAACAGAGGCTCACCATTCAAGGTGAAACGCCAATGTCCGGAGGCATCTTTGATTTTTCCAACGGTTCGAATTCCGGCGTAAGATTCAACCTGATCAACCACCTTCCCAACTGGGTCAATCAGTGCAACCTCCAGACCATAAAGAAACGGTGAATCAGGTGACCACAGTTTTGCGCCACCCATCGTCACTCGCAATTGATCTGCCGTTCCCAACGCGGTCGCGATCACCTGCTCGCCGTCGCGAATCCGGAGCCGAGTCTTCCAACCCGCAAGATGATCGGCATTACTCAAAACCTTGACATCAATCGCACCTTCGCTCGCATCGGTATGGATCTTCAGTTGACGGATTGCAACACTCGGTGTCTCTTCCAGCCAGACGGTCTGCCAAATTCCAGAAACTTGGGTGTACCAAATGCCTCGAGCATTGAGGGTTTGCTTTCCTCGCAACTGCCAGCCTTCCGTTTCGTCCTCGACACGAACGATCAATTCATTTGCACCCTCGCGAACAAACTTTTCGATCGCGAAGTGGAATGGTGTGTTACCACCCTGATGTGTCCCAACCGAAACACCATTGATCAGCACCTCGCAGCGATAATCCACCGCTTCAAAATGAAGAAGCAACTTCCCGTCGGGCTTTTCCTTCAGATCAAACGATCGGTGGTACCAGAGTGCCTCGGTTGAATCCAACAGCAGTTCAACGCCGCCCAACTTCGACTCGAGACTAAAGGGAACAAGGATCTTTCCACTCCATTCTCTCGGTGTCTCTTCTTGTTCAATGGGTGTCACTGCGTAATCCCAGTGACCATTCAGGTTGGTCCAATCTGTACGGACCATTTGCGGCCTGGGGTATTCAGTCCAAACGTTCGCGGGGTCTAAAGCTTCCCCCCACGTTGTAATCAACTCGGATGAGAATGGCTGCTTACTGCGTTTTGGCTTCGGTAATTCGGGAACCGCCTTTGCATCGACAAGATGAACGTCGATGAACTGGCCTCCGTTGGTTTGCTTACAGTGAACGGCGAGAAGGTTCTCACCCATTTTGATCGATGAGATCAACTCGGGTGCGACCGGCACAACCTTGTACTCAGAAACAAAGCCTTGAAACTTGGCGAGTAATTTACCGTTGAGAAAGACCTCTGCATCTTCATCGTGGTGAATTAATAGTGCAGGTTCATCGAAAGAACGATCAAGTGTGATTCGCTTGCGAAGCCAAATTGCGTTGGTTCCCCATACCGTACCGATCCGTGACCCCGGAGTGCCGTGTGTTCCAAAACCTCCGTAAGCTTCTTGCCAGTTTGAATCATCAAAATCAAACCTTCGCCATCCAGCAGGTGGTCGACGAAAGCTCACACGACACTCATCAACGATCTCCGAGACATCACTCTGCTGCGCAGCAATTTTCTGATCAACCGACTGAGCGTCAACCGATTGATCGTGAACGGTCAAACCGCTCCATCCAATAAGAACGGTACCGATTATCAATCGCTTCAACACGGGACGCTGGCATTGACTCTGCGCAACTCGAAGGAACACGACAAAAAAAGAATCCAACATTTCGTCTCGCAAACACGTCCAAGGGGGATGATAAAATTTATTCAGCCAATCCCAAACTCGCCTGCGGCACGCCGACCGCATTCCAATTAAGAAGCATTTGAACCCACAAAAAAAGACTCTCAGCCGGCTAACTGAAAGCCCTTTCCTCATCTTAGTGCGGATGAGACGACTTGAACCTCCACGCCCTTAACGCGGCACTAGAACCTGAAAATACTCGGTGAATTCGGCTTAGACTTTCGGTTCGGTAGTGGGCGAGTGTATCAGTGTGTTTAAGCCGTTGCAATTCATCGTAAGTGTTTTCATTTTAACGCAGTAAATCAAAGAGCTGTACGATGTCCGTTTGATGAGTTACTCTCTGGTCCTCGCCGTTGATTGCTTTGTAACTCTCGTTTTCACGCGGATGAATCAGATGTGAGTTGGATGTAAAAAATGCATCATTGCTTTAAAAGTTCGTTCCAGGCCCAGCGATAAAGATTTCTGCTGTCGGCGTAGCGACCTCGCGACGAACTACTGCCAAGTAGGACTAATATGATTTCTTGCTCATCGCGCTGGCACGCTGAAACGAGGCAAGCACCGGCCGCAGTGGTCGTTCCTGTTTTGACTCCAGTGTATCCATCGATTTCGAGAAGCTGATTGGTATTCTTCCAGAGAACGTTGCGACGGTAACCCGACTTGGAGTCGAGCTTACAACCGTGTTGCCGCGTATTGACATAGCGACGAAATGAGTCGAAGTGCATCGCCGCACAGGTAAGCTTGACCAGATCGTTTGCTGAGGACTGGTGACCCGACTCTGTCAGGCCATGCGGATTGCAAAAATGGGTTCGGGTCATTCCCAAGCTCTGCGCTTTCTCGTTCATCGCGATGACAAAAAGTTCATCACTTGCCTGTTCGGCCGTTCTTTTCACAATTCGGCTGCCGAAGTGCTCTGCCAAGGCAATCGCTGCGTCGTTCCCCGAAGGAAGCAGTAGACCGAACAGCAATTCCTCCACCGATAAAATTTCGCCAGCGCGAATGCCACAAGTGGAGCCTCGTGTTCGATCCGCTTTCTCAGAGAAGATGATTTGCTCTGATAGAATTGAGGGATTTTTCTCCGCTAATTCAAGAACTAAATATGCCGTCATGATCTTGGTGGTACTAGCGATGTCAAGTTTGTCATTCAGATTGGATTCGAAGAGGATTGCTCCGTCCTCGAGATTGGCGATAGCCCACGCCTTAGCGGTCACGAACGGCGGACCCTCCAGAGAGTCAGCGGGAGTTGAGGGTAGTTCTTGTCGATTAGCAACGGAGGGTTCGGGAGCGGGTTCGTCCTCTGTGATCAGTGTGCCTAACGCCTTCCAGTCATCTAGGTCAAAAATACCATCGGCTTTTAGTCCCTTCGCCTCTTGAAAGCGGATAACCGCTGCTCGGGTCGCGGGACCGAAATCTCCATCCACGGAGAGGCTCGTTGTCGGCTCCAGTTTTGCATTAAGGGTACGTTGTAGGTCCTCCACCAAGCGGCCGAATGATCCGATGCTCAGCTTTTTTGCATCCTCTTTGGAATCTGCAGTGCTTCTAGAAGCTTGAGATGCAGCGTGGGTGTAGACCAACTTTCCGATACCCTTGCACAGCTCTAGTGCTTGGTTTGAGTTTGTCCAAGATTGATCACGATTGTTTGCAGTGAGAACGACCAAGACGATACTTTCGTCAGCAACTTTGACGATTCCCGCATCGCAACGCGCATGGGAGATCGCACCCGTTTTATGAGCAAACCGAGTTCCCGCCGGAAATCCTGCAGCTAATTTTGTATCGTCGTCACAGGTGAACAAATGACTCAGCATGGCTTCGGATGCGGACTTCGAAACCGCTTTCTTTTGATAAATTTGCTTCAACAGGGCGAGCGTTTCTTTGGCAGTCGTACTCCCAAGTCCGTAACGTTCACTTCGTTCCGGTGAAATCGAAGTCGAACTGCCTCGATAAACTTGGGCATTGATCCTTGTTTCCGGGAGACCGATTTTTGCCATTCCATCACAAACCTGTTGTAGTCCCACGTGATCGAGCACGAGGTTAGTTGCGGTGTTGTCCGAATAGGTGATCATCAGATGGATCGCATCGTGAAGACTCAGGGAGAGACCGCCTGAGAAGTGGTTACTCAGAATTCCGGAGCCAGGGACTTTATCTTCTTCCTTGAGTGTGATTTTCTTACTCAAATCCAGAGTATCCGAATTCGCCTGATCGTAGGCTTCATGCATGACTGCGAGTTTGATCAAGCTTGCAGTTGGCATGACTTGATCCTCGTTGATTAAAATAGTTTGTCCCGACTCAAGGAATTCGATCCCAATTGCGACCGTCCCCTCGTGTTGATCGCAAAGCTCCTGAATGGATTCTCCGAGCTGCTTGAATCGCGAGTCGTTGGCTGATGCATTCGCCAACAGAGAAAGGAAGATGAAAATCGGCAGAGTCTTGCCCAACTGAGGTTTGATGACTTCGAACATGATTTCCGATGAGATGGGGGCGAGTGTATGCAGCGGGTGCGAACGCTGAGTGTTTATACTATGTCGGGGAGTTTACCTGTGTGCTGATTGTCGTGGAGAGTTATTGAGCGGGATTGGTGAAAGCCAGATTGACAATGCATAACACCGCAAAAGTATGTTGATGAAGCCATTCCGCAAATTCGTATTCTGGATCATGGACGAAGCGGAATATGCTCCAACGATTCTCTTTTGGATTCTGGCCATTGTATTTGTTGGCTTCCCGCTAATTGCTATTCTAGGAAGCGTGTTGGCATGGAGTCTGGCCGCACCACCCTGAAATGCGTTTCACCGATCAAGCGAGAAAATTCCGTAACGGTAGTCGTTTGGTAGTTAGGACAGACACAAAAAAATAGGAGCTTCCCACGTGATGCCGGAAACCCCTGTTGTTTGTAGTGCGGATGAGAGGACTTGAACCTCCACGCCCGTAAAGGGCACTAGAACCTGAATCTA
>CALIBL010000037.1 GCA_938045805.1 uncultured Rubripirellula sp.
TTGTAGTGCGATGCACAGCGTTGGCGAGTGTCCGAATACGTGAATTCTAGAATTTCAATCTGCGAGCCTTTGATTTCTGTCTCATTGTTGAGGCACCAGGCTTACCACCTGCTGAGCCTGATAGTGTCAGTGAGCACCAGCGTCTTCTGCCCAGAAAAATAAAAGGGAGAAAAAAAGACTTTTTTTTGCTTTCCTTACGGAAGGGATTTGCCCTCTATCGAAACTCTAGGGAATCGAAAGGTCCCCAGAGGGGCAAGTTCGTCTTTCGGGGAAATAAAAAAGCAAAAAAGTTTTGTTTTTTTTGACGGGGGTGTGCTTTCTGATTTCGGCAACAATTTTGAAGTGAGAGAAAGTCGGCTTTTACGGTGGCTGTGAGAAGCAGCAAGAATCGCGCCATTTTGCTTTAGAGCCCTTTGCGATCAGGGGGCAATTTGGTACTTTCTTAGCCCACCCAACCTCGGAGTTGTTGCGCGCTGATTGGCTTTCGGCGTGGATCGAGGGTTTGGTGTGTCCAAAGTGCTTGGAGGCGTATTTCATCAGTCGTTCGTTGATCCCTGTAGCGGGTTCAGCAGAGACGATCGATTCCCAAGCAAGTTGGCGTCACGTCCACTTTCTGAGATATCAGGAGCTATTTCCCAAGATGGCAACCACCAGCAAGCGTCGCCTCGAGCCGACGACGGTCAGGCACTTCGGTACCGGCCTTGGTTCTTTCGAACTTCCAGATTTGACCGCCCTGCAAACCGTCTCCTATGACGCTTTTCTTCAGGCGGATGTTGATTCTCGGAAGCGTGAGGATAGGGGTTTAGAGTCCGTGCTGCGTGAGATCTTTCCGATCAGCAGTTACGATGGAAACACATCGCTTGAGTACTTGAGCTACGAGCTTGGAAAACCTCGGTACACCAGTCAGGAGTGCCGTCAATTGCGTCTGACTTATGGACGCCCGCTGAGAGTATGGTTGCGTTTGAATCGTGAAGAGCCTCACGAGGAAGAGGTGTACCTCGGTGATCTTCCCATCATGATGGGCGGTGGTGAGTTCATCATCAATGGTGCTGAACGTGTTGTCGTGAGTCAGTTGCACCGCAGTCCCGGCGTTGACTTTGTTCTCGAGCAAGATACGACGACGGATCGCAAGTTGCCGAGTTGCCGAGTGATTCCCGAGCGTGGCTCATGGATTGAGGTGAACGTCACCAAGAAAGACGCTTTAACGGTTCGGATTGATCAAAGCGGTAAGTTTGCCGCGACTACTTTGCTTCGGGCAATGGACCCTAGTCTTTCGACCGATGCGGATCTGTTGCAGGCGTTTTATCCGACCGAGACCTGCAAGATTAGCAGCAGTAAATCGGCCGCCAAGATCGAAGGTAAGATCGCGGTGGACGATGTGGTTTACCCAAGCAGCAGTGATCGCGCAGGAGAGATCATTGTTGAAGCGGGGCATCGGATCACCAACGACGTTGCTGAGACGATCTGTACTTCCGGTGTGAAGAGCATCGAAGCGATGGATGCTCCCAAGATTCCTTTGATCTTCAACACATTGGCGGAAGATAACACCGCGAGTCACGAAGAGGCACTTCTCAGAATTTATCAGCGATTGCGTCCCGGTAATCCTCCTCAACTTGAGAAGGCTCGAACGCTCTTCAATGAGAAGTTTTATGATGAGAACCGATATCGGCTGGGCAAGGTTGGGCGGTTCCGTTTGAATCGTAAGCTCGGGCTTGATGTCGGAGAAGATCTCATGACACTGCGTCATGACGACATGATCTCCGCGATTCGCTACCTGATCGATTTGTTCGACCCTGATAGCAGTGCTGAAATCGATGATATTGACCATCTGGGTAACCGTCGTTTGCGAACGATTGATGAACTGGCAAGTGAAGAGCTCCGCAAGGGTTTCTTGAAGCTTCGTCGAACCGTTCAGGAGCGAATGAGTATCAAGGACGCAACGGATATGACTCCGCGTTCATTGATTAACCCAAAGAGCGTTTCTGCCGCGATTGATTTCTTCTTCGGGCGCGGTGAACTCTCGCAGGTCGTTGACCAGACCAACCCGCTCAGCCAGTTGACGCACGAGCGAAGACTCTCGGCACTGGGTCCTGGCGGTTTGAATCGTAAGCGTGCAGGCTTCGAGGTTCGTGACGTGCATATTTCGCACTACGGTCGAATCTGCCCGATTGAGACACCGGAAGGTACAAACATTGGTTTGATCAGTTCGCTCGCAATTTTCGCGGGCGTGGATGATTACGGCTTCCTCGTGACGCCTTATCGCAGGATCAAAGATGGCAAGACCACTGACGACGTGGTTTGGTTGAGGGCTGATGAAGAGAGTGAATCCTACGTGGCACCGGCTGACACCGAGGTTGCTGACGGCGCACTCGTCCCAGGGCCGAACATGATTGCTCGTTTCCGTAGTGACTTCCAAATTGTTCAGCCTGAGCAGGTTGACTACATGGACGTTGCTCCCGCACAGATGGTCGGTGTTTCTGCAGGTCTGATTCCATTCCTTGAGCATGACGATGCGAACCGTGCTTTGATGGGCTCGAACATGCAGCGTCAAGCGGTTCCACTGTTGGTTGCCGAGCCTCCGATTGTTGGCACGGGCATGGAACGTGAAGTCGCTCGGAACAGTGCAATGGTCGTGCGTGCACGCCGTGCTGGCAAAGTGACCTTCTGCGATGCGACCCGAATTGAGATTGGCAGCGATCACTACGACCTCAAAAAGTATCAGGGTCTTAACGAACGCACCTCGCTGAACCAGCGACCCATCGTGAACATTGGCGATCAGGTCGAGCAGAATCAGATCATCGCCGACGGTGCTGCAACGTTGAATGGCCAATTGGCACTCGGCCGGAATGTTCTTGTTGGGTTCATGTCGTTCGATGGATTCAACTACGAGGATGCGATCATCATCAGCGAAGAGTTGGTGAGGAATGACACCTACACTTCGATTCATATCGAAGATTTCGATGTGGAAATTCGTGAAACCAAACTTGGTCGCGAAGAATTCACGCGTGACATTCCAAACGTCTCGGAAAAAGCTCTGCGTAACCTCGATGAAAGCGGGATTGTCCAAGTCGGAACTTACGTCAAGCCGGGTGATATCCTGGTCGGTAAGGTGAGCCCGAAGAGTAAGACAGAGTTGACTCCGGAAGAGAAACTACTCCACGCGATCTTTGGCCGTGCTGGTGAAGATGTGAAAAATGATTCTCTTGAGGTTCCGTCCGGAATTGAAGGGATTGTGATTGACACACAGAAATTCTCGAGGCGAATGAGTCTTTCTGAAGATGAGAGAAAAGTCTTCGAGAAAGAATTGAAGGATGTTGAGAGTGCTGGCAACGCTGAGATTGCAAGCACCTTCGAGTCCTTGGTTCGCGATCTTGAGGAAGCAGCCGGTACCAAGCTTAAAGATGCGACCGGGACTCCTCTCGCTGACGGTCAGGATCCAAAGTTCGTGGCTGAACGAGCAACCTCGTTCCGCATCGATCATATCCTCGATCAAGTCAGTGACGCTGCGAAGCAGAAGCAAGTTGAAAAGGTCTATGCTCAGCAGTGGATCAACGTCGAAGTTGCTATCGATGCTCGCGACCGAAAGCTCAACAGCATGAAACGCGGTGATGAGCTTCGCAGTGGTGTGCTTCAAATGGTGAAGGTTTACATCGCCACCAAGAGAGTGATCAGTGTGGGCGACAAGATGGCCGGTCGACACGGTAACAAGGGTGTGATCGCCAAGATTCTACCGATCGAAGACATGCCATTCCTCCCTGATGGAACACCGATCCAAATCATGCTCAATCCACTCGGCGTTCCGAGTCGTATGAATGTGGGGCAGATCCTTGAGACTCACCTCGGTTGGGCGGGAGCAAAATTAGGTTTCCAAGCAATCACTCCTGTCTTTGACGGAGCTTCGGAGTCTGAAATCAACGATTGTCTCGCTGAGGCGGGTTTGCCTGCTCACGGCAAGATTCGACTTAGCGATGGGCGGACGGGAGAGCCGATGGAGCAGGAAACCACCGTTGGTTACATCTACATGCTGAAACTGCATCACCTCGTTGATGACAAGGTGCATGCAAGAAGTACCGGCCCATACTCGCTTATCACTCAGCAGCCACTTGGTGGGAAAGCCCGCTTTGGTGGTCAGCGATTTGGTGAGATGGAAGTTTGGGCTCTCGAAGCATACGGTGCGGCTTACATCCTTCAGGAATTGCTCACCGTCAAGAGTGACGACGTTGAGGGTCGAACCAAGATTTACGAATCGATGGTCAAAGGTGAGAACACACTCGAAGCCGGCACACCTGCGAGTTTCGACGTTTTGACCAACGAGATCCGAGGTCTTGCCCTGAACATGCAATTGGAAAAACGTCCGATATAGGCGACATGCCACCATTTGCGATGGCACTTGAGGTTGGGATTTGATCCGGCTTCTTGTAAGTGCCATCCACTTGGAGGTTCGATCCAATCGGATCTAGTTTGCACCAAGTCAAGCTAACAGCAAAACAACGCGTGACAGGTTCTCGAAAGTAAGCACAACATTACCGCATCACTTTCTCAACCGTCATTTTTTCATCCGCCAAAAAGTCTCAATTAGGTTTACCGCCCAATACGGGCAACCAGGAGCACAAAAACATGTCGATTGGCGAATCAAACAGCTACGATCGCATTAACGATTACGCATCCGTTCGTATCTCTCTCGCACGTCCTCAGGACATCAAGAGTTGGTCATTCGGTGAGGTGAAGAAACCCGAAACCATCAACTACCGAACCTATCGTCCTGAAAAAGATGGTTTGTTCTGTGAACGAATTTTTGGCCCTGAAAAGGACTGGGAGTGTGCCTGCGGTAAGTATCGTGGGATGAAGTACAAAGGGATGATCTGTGACCGCTGTGGTGTGAAAGTTACCCATAGTCGTGTTCGCCGCAAGCGAATGGGTCACATTGAACTTGCCGCACCCGTGGTCCACATTTGGTTCTTCAAGGCGATGCCATCACGTCTTGGTAACCTCTTGGACATGAAGACGAGTTCTCTGGAAAAAGTGATTTATTTCCAAGACTACGTGGTGATTGATCCCGGCACCACGGAACTTGAACCACAGCAACTTTTGACCGAGGAAGAGTACCGCGCGGCACGTGCGCAGTACGGAGACGGTTCGTTCGAAGCCGACATGGGCGCTGAAGCCGTACGTAAGTTGCTCAATCGACTCGACCTGGTTCAATTGTCCGAGAAACTACGCGTTGAACTGGACGAAACCGGTTCGAAGCAGAAAAAGAAGGATTTGATCAACCGTCTGAAGATCGTTGAATCCATCCGTGATAGCGATAATCGTCCTGAGTGGATGGTGCTCGATGTTATTCCCGTTATCCCTCCGGACCTTCGCCCATTGGTTCTCTTGGACAGCGGTAACTTTGCAACAAGCGACTTGAACGACCTTTATCGTCGTATCATCAACCGAAACAACCGACTTCGTAAGTTGGTTGACCTCAATGCACCTGAAGTGATCATCAGGAACGAGAAGCGAATGCTTCAGCAGTCAGTCGACGCGTTGTTTGATAACAACCGTTGTAAGCGACCTGTGCTCGGTTCATCGAACCGACCCCTGAAGTCGTTGACCGATATGATCAAAGGGAAGCAGGGGCGATTCCGCGAAAACCTACTTGGAAAACGAGTCGATTACTCGGCGCGTAGTGTGATTGTGGTAGGTCCACGACTAAAGATCCATCAATGTGGTCTTCCCAAGAAGATCGCGCTGGAACTGTATCAGCCATTCATCATTCGTCGCCTCAAGGAACTCGGCCACGCGGACACAATCAAGTCCGCCAAGAAGATGCTTGAGCGAAAAGATGAAGAGGTGTGGGATATCCTCGAGCAGGTGATTGCCAATCATCCCGTGCTTCTCAATCGTGCTCCGACCCTTCACCGAATGGGGATTCAGGCTTTCGAACCAACCTTGGTGGAAGGCAACGCGATCCACCTGCATCCGTTGGTATGTAAAGGCTTCAACGCTGACTTCGACGGCGACCAGATGGCAGTCCACCTGCCGCTTTCGATCGAAGCTCAGGTTGAGGCACACACGTTGATGCTAAGTACGAACAACGTCTTTGCTCCGTCGAATGGTAAGCCGATTATGAGTCCTTCGCAGGATATCGTGATGGGTTGCTACTACACCACTGTTGAGATGCCGGAGCAGCGTGGCGAAGGGATGGTCTTCGCTGGGTACGACGAAGTCGATTTGGCGTTCGCTCAGGGTGTGGTTGCTTTGCATGCCAAAATCAAGATGCGATTGCCCAAGTACCAGAAACTCAAAACCGAGGACGGTAGTGGCAAGTACGGTGATGTGATTGAAACCACGCCGGGACGCGTTCGCTTCAATGAAATGCTTCCTGCCGGAATGGACTTCTACAATCAGGCGATGCGAAGTGGTGACTTGGCCGGCGTGATTAGTGACTGCTATCAGAAGATTGGTCGCCGAGCAACGATTCACTTACTCGACGACATGATGCAACTTGGGTTCCGCGAGTCGACTCGATCCGGTTTGTCGTTTGCAACCGATGACTTGGTTACTCCGGACACCAAGACAGACTTCATCAAGGCCGCTGAGAAAGAGGTCATGAAGCTCAAGAAGTCATACGATCGTGGTCTGATGACAGGTCAGGAACGTTACAACCACGTTCTCGATGAATGGACAAACGCTCGAGAATTGATCACCAAAGACATGATGGACGCCATGAAGAATGACGTTCGTGAGGGTGGTTGGTACGTGAACCCCGTGTTCTTGATGTCACACTCCGGTGCTCGTGGTGGTATTGAACAGATTCGTCAGCTCGCGGGTATGCGTGGTCTGATGGCGAAGCCAACCGGTGAGATTATCGAGACGCCGATTAAGGCGAACTTCCGTGAAGGATTGTCGGTACTGGAATACTTCAGTTCGACTCACGGTGCTCGTAAAGGTCTTGCTGATACGGCGTTGAAGACCGCCGACAGTGGTTATTTGACTCGAAAGCTCGCCGACGTCGCTCAGAACGTTGTTGTGACGATGGACGACTGCGGCACAACACAAGGGATCACCAAGGGTGTTGTTTACCGTGGTGAAAAGGTCGAAGTCAGTCTTGTCGATTCGATCAATGGACGTGTCAGTCGCCAGTCAATCGTCAATCCTGTGACCGATGAAGTGATTGTTCACGAAAGTGAGATGATCACTCCGGAGATCGCACGAAAGATTGAAGGAATGGGTCTGGAGAAGATTCAGGTTCGAACCCCGATGACATGCGATGCTCCTTTGGGTGTCTGTCGCCGTTGTTACGGAATGGATATGTCCACCGGTGCGTTGGTCGAAGAAGGGATGGCTGTCGGTATCATCGCTGCTCAGAGTATTGGTGAGCCTGGTACTCAGCTAACCATGCGTACGTTCCACATCGGTGGTAGTGTGAGTAAGCAGTCGGTTGAGTCGGACATCAAGTCGAAAAAGGCTGGTGAAGCTCGTCTGACTCGAATGCGAGCGGTTGAGAATTCTGCGGGTGAGCAGATCGTCTTGAATCGAAATGGTGAGATCGCGATCGTTGATGATCGAGGACGCGAAGTCGAGTCTTACGCCGTGCCTGCCGGTGCAACGCTCAAGGTTCGAGAAGGCGAGAAGATCACCGAGGGCGCCATCCTTTGCGAATGGAACCCATACTCGATCCCGATCCTTTCCGAAGTTACCGGTAAGATTCGTTTCGAGGACATCGTTGATGGCGAAACGATGCGAACCGAACGTGAGGCGAGCGGAAACGTGCGGATGATGATCGTCGATCACAAGGGTGATTTGCACCCGCAGATCGTGGTCGAAGACGCTGAGGGGAAAGCACTCGATGTGCAGTACCTGCCAGAGCGTGCGATGATCATGGTCAAAGAGGGTGCGGAGATCGGTCCCGGTACGATTCTTGCCGAAATGCCGCGTGAAGCGGGTGGTGTTTCGGATATTACCGGCGGTTTGCCGCGTGTTACCGAGATTTTTGAAGCTCGCAAGCCGAAAGATCCATCGATCATCGCTGAGGTTGATGGAACCGTTGAGATTCTTGCTGAACGTAAACGTGGTAAGAGAACGATTGTTGTTCGTAGTGAGTCTGGAATCGAGCGCGAGCACCTCGTGCCACACGGTAAGCACTTCTTGGTTCACAGCGGTGACGAAGTTCGAGCCGGACAGGCCTTGGTCGATGGTCCGCTGGTTCCTCATGACATCTTGCGTGTCTCTGGTGAGGAAGCCGTTCAGCAGTACTTGCTGCACGAGATTCAGCAGGTTTACCAATCGCAGAAGGTTGAGATTAACGATAAGCACTGCGAAATCATCATTGCTCGCATGCTCCGTAAAGTCAAAATCGAAACCTCCGGCGACAGTAGCCTCTTGCCAGGTCTGGTGATGGATCGGTTCCAATTCCGTAAGGTGAACGAAGAGCTAACGAGTTGCATCAAGATCACTAATCCTGGTGATAGTGACTTCAGCCAAGGGGTGATCATCCCGCGTGAGACCTTCGAGCAAACCAATGCTCAGATTGAAGCTTTGGGTGGAACGCCTGCTAAAGGCAAGAAGCCAAAGAGTGCGACCGCTAGCACGCAGTTGCTCGGTATCACGAAGGCCGCCGTTCAATCGAATAGCTTCATCAGTGCTGCGTCGTTCCAAGAAACGACGAAGGTTCTGACTGAGGCAGCTTTGGCGGGCAAAGTTGATAAGCTAGTTGGTCTTAAGGAAAACGTGATCCTTGGCCACTTGATCCCAGCCGGTACCGGCTTCCGAATCTTCCAAGAATCAGAAGTCAATTACCGTCGCGAGGCGCTTGAGGAACTTGCGACTGCTCCTGTGCAAAGCCTTGAAGAGAGTTTCCCGTTGCTCAACGCCGATGACGGTAATGTGGGTCTTGCACCACCTGCCGCACCACCGATCGATGAACTCGCGTCATCCTTCCCACCTGCGGTTGAATCACCCGCACCACAGCCATCGGAAAATGAAGTCGCTTCGGATCCTTCCGACCTGATTGGCGGTTCAGATTCGATGTTGGGTGGAAGTCCTGAGTAGATCGTTTCCTATTGCGTCGATCCCGTGAGCTAATCACCACACGGGATCCAAACAATCATGTGAAGCCAACTTGCGTGGAGTGAGTTGGCTTTTTTTGTGCTGCTGTACTACTGGAAACGTGCGGCGCTAAGCACGTCGTGGCATCCCTGGACTTGTCGGGCTGTCGCCCCGGAGTGCGAGTCAATTGGCTATGTGTTGATGGCTTCGCTCAGACCAGCGATTTACCTTTGCAGGGTTATTGCTCAAGGTTAAGAAGGAGCGGGTCAGGAGCACATCGCTGTGCTTCAACCAGACTCGTTTCCCCTCGAAGAACGCGTGTCGCAATCGTTTCCGCCAGTGTTAGCATCCCTTGTTGCCTCGCGACTGCATCGATGGTGGCGGCTGGCTGGCTGGAGGCAATTGCCTCTTCGATTTCGTGGCTGTTCTGCAGGATTTCTGAGACGCAGGTCAGTTCTTCATAACCTTCTTCGAAACACGCTTCACATCCCACAGCCTCGTAGAGATGATCGGGAGAGGTGGGGACTCGACTGGCGAGTCGTTCCGGTACTTGTGATGCCGGCTGAGTTGAAGCTTGTTTGCACTTGGGACAAAGGGTTCTGATTAAACGTTGATTGATCACTCCGACGAGTGACCTCGCAATGAATTTTGGATTTGCTTCGTATTGAACCAGTGAATCAATCGCTTCTGCCGCACTCTTGGCATGAATGGTGGCGAGCACCAACTGACCGCTTATGCCGGCCCGAATTGCCGTTTGCGCTGTTCTCGCATCTCGGATCTCACCAATCATGATGACGTCCGGGCTATGTCGTAAAACCACGGCGAGAAGGTCGGCAAAGTCGAGTCCGATGCGGAGGTTGACTTGTGACTGCATGATGCCGGGGATCCCATGTTCAATTGGATCTTCCAGCGTATGGATTTTTCTTGTTTCATCGTTCAGGGCATCGACGGCGGCGTAGAGAGTGCTCGATTTACCGCTGGCGACCGGTCCTGCGACCAAGATCAATCCTGCAGGTTTGGCGATCATGCTGCGGATGATTTCAAGCTCGTGCGAGTCGTAACCGAGTTCGGAGAGGGATCGAGTCCCTCGTACCGGGTCGAAGAGTCGGATGGTGACGTCCTGACCAAAGAGCGTCGGGAGCGTGCTCAGTCTGAGATCGACCTTACTGCCATTTGGAGTGTGCAGGACACCCCGTCCTTCGGTTGGGCGAAGCATGTCACCCGCGTCCGAGCCCGCAATGACGCGGAGGTGTCCTTGTAGCTTATGGCCGTAATCGCGGGCTAATCGACGTACAGTCTGGACTTTGCCAAGTCGACGGATAGCGATGATGACGCTGTGTTCCGAGTCAGATACGAATAGGTCACTTGCATGCTGATCAACCGCCCATTCGATTAGGTTTGCGGCGTAGATCTCGGGTGGAGAGATTTCGATTTCGCCTTCAAGTGCTTCGAATTCCACGTTGTCTTGGTCTGTCATCTCGATAACTCTAAGGGAAGAAAAGAATTGAAAAGAGCGGAGGATTTTGTTTGCATTGAGTGATGCTGGATTGATCCACTGGGGTTCGCGAGAGTTGCTCAGTTTATCGGGGATGCCCGCTTGTCTTTTTCAGTTGCAGTGCTAAGCATACCGGAATGAACAACGGCATGCAGGATTCACGGTCATCGCAGCAGGCAAACGCACTGTTGAAGCAATATTTTGGTTACGACCAATTCCGTGGCAGACAGGGGGATATCATCAACCACGTTCTGGGGGGTGAACATGCGATGGTGATCATGCCCACTGGTATGGGGAAATCGCTGTGTTATCAGATCCCAGCGCTTGTTGCGGATGGGGATCAAGCTGGTTTGGTGTTGGTGCTTTCTCCTTTGATTGCGTTGATGCAGGATCAGGTTCATTCACTTGCCAAGAGAGGAATTGATGCAGCGTTTATCAATTCTTCATTGGATCGAAAGGATCGCGAGCAGCGGTATGCACAAATCAAGGCGGGAGCTTACCGGCTGTTATATGTGACCCCTGAACGATTTCGTAAGGAAGAGTTTCGCGAGGCCTTAGCCGATAGGAAGCTAAGTCTTTTGGCGATCGATGAGGCGCACTGCGTGAGTCAGTGGGGGCATGATTTTCGACCTGACTACTCAAGGATTAAAGAGATTCGTGAGTACCTCGGGAATCCCGTGACCATTGCGCTCACTGCCACTGCAACCCAAGAGTGCCGTGAAGATATCTACCGACAGATGGGAATTGCCGCGGATCAAATTGCACTATTTCATCAAGGGATTGATCGCCCCAATCTGTCCATCAAGGTCACCGAGTCTTGGGGCGACGAAAGTAAGCTGGATGCGATTGAGTCCACCTTGGCACTTGATGAGTACCAGTCGGGAAGCGTGATCATTTACTTTTCACTAATCAAAACACTAGATCGATTTAGTGACGCGCTCCTGCAGCGTGGACTGGATCACGTCTGCTATCACGGTGATCTTCCGCGGAATCATCGAAGGCGTGTTCAAGATCAGTTCATGAGTGGTGAAGTCGATGTGGTACTCGCCACCAACGCATTTGGGATGGGAGTCGACAAGGAAGATATTCGGATTGTCATCCACGCGGAAACACCCGGTTCGATTGAATCTTATTATCAGGAAATCGGACGTGCTGGCCGAGATAATAAGCCGAGTCTTTGCGAGTGGCTTTACGACCAGAACGATCTGATGACTCAGATGCAGTTCATCGAATGGTCTAATCCAGACGCCAGTTTTTATTCGCGTCTTTATACGCTGCTAACCGAGCATCCAGAGGAGTGCCGCGCGTTCGGTACCGAGTGGATGAATGATCGATTGCAGCGTGTCAGTCGACACGATCACCGGTTAGCTACCGGGATTTCGATGTTCGACCGACATGGTGTGATTGCGGGTCCTCACCCACCAGCGTGTTATGAGGTTTTGAGTGAGTTGCCTGAGTCATTTGTCGATGATGATTTTTTGCTCGAAAAGAAGCAACGTGATCAGCAACGGCTTTACGGGATGGTTCAGTTTGCGAACGAAAGTGGTGACCGTAAAGAGTTCTTAAATCGTTATTTTTTAGGCGATTCAATCACCGCCTGAGTTGGTTGCAGCCAATCACCATTTCCTGCAAAGAAGAGATCGTTGTCAGTGGAACTATTCGTAGTCCCATTTCATGACCCAAGGATCATCCATTTCTTTTTGCATCGCCTTGAGCTTTGCTTGGTAATTTTTCAGGATGTCCTGATGCCCTAGGCTATCGGCAAGGTTTGTCGATTCATGCGGATCAGATTTGATGTGATAGAGTTCAAATTCAGGTCGCTGAACGTATCGTCCAACCGTCATCTGGCCGTAGGGGGCGTCGTTTCCTTTGGCGAGTTGTGCTTGCCAACTGCTCGCCGCCCAGAGGTCTGAGGCAAATGGGTAGGGTAGTGGGTGAGCGATGTTCCAGATCAATTTGTAATCGGAGTCTCGTACCACTCGCATCGGATAGTACATCTGAATTTCGTGAAACGTGTGCGAGGCGAAGAGGGTTTCATGGTGTTCATCTGCCGGATTTGCGAGGCAGTGCAGCCATGAGCGACCGTGGTAGCTTTTAAAGGGTTTGTTTCCGTTGCGGTTATCTTTGAGGGCCTCACCGCGTTCTTTCCAAAATTCGTTTGCATCGAGAGGTTTTTTGGGAGCGTTGGTTTTGTAATTCAGTCCACCGGCGAAATCCAATAGGCTTGGTGTAATGTCAATGTGGCTGATCAACGCATCGCTTTTGACTCCGCGTTGGCTCTGGTAGGGATCGCGAACGACCATCGGGACACGGAGGCCGCCCTCGTACACGGTCGTTTTCCCGCCCGCGAATGCCATTCCATGATCGCTCGTAAAGACAATTAATGTCTTATCGTAGAGATTGGACTCTTTGAGAATTTCAACGAGCTTCGCGACGCCTTGGTCGATTCGAGAACAGGACTGATAGTACTGAGCGAGTTCTTCGCGAGTTTCCGGAGTGTCGGGAAGGAATGCAGGAATTGGAAGTGTTTCTGGGTCATAGAAAACCTCCTCAACACCATCATGAGCTTGATTGTGTGGTCGATTCCCGAAGAGATCTGGCTTGAGTTCACGCTCAGAGTCTTCATCTTTTCCACCACCACGATGAGGGTCCGATGTACCAAAGTAGAGAAAGAACGGACGTTCATCCTCACGGTTGGCAATGAAATCTTGGCACTGATTAGCCATGGCAACAGCGTTTCTGCCATTGCTCTTTAGGTAAGTCTCGAACTCATAGACCGTTTCGGGAGCGACATGATATTTACCGATGTGTGCCGTTCGATAACCAGCACGCTGCATCACTCTCGGTAGCGCGAGACTGACCACATTGTGGAAAGACGCAAATTTGTGATAGTGGTGCTGGTGGCCAAATTGTCCATTGCGGTGGTTGTGCAAACCACTCATCACCACGCTACGGCTGGCGCTGCATGATGCGGTAGTTGCAAAAGCATTACGGAAGACCATCCCATCGGCGGCGATTGCATCGATTGCTGGAGTGATTGCAGCGGCATCGCCGTAACATCCCAGAGTCGGGCTTTCGTCATCCGTGATAATGAAAATTACGTTGCGTTCGGCAGCC
Organism: uncultured Rubripirellula sp.; assembly: GCA_938045805.1. Lineage (GTDB taxonomy): Bacteria > Planctomycetota > Planctomycetia > Pirellulales > Pirellulaceae > Rubripirellula. The sequence goes on from CALIBL010000037.1 coordinate 13,646, forward strand.
TGCGTTATGGAATTGGAATACAGACCGATCATCGCCGTCAGTCCGAAAATGTAAATTGCTAGTGGCTGCATCAGGTTCCGCATCAGCTTAATGGGGGTAGGAGTGCTAGAATGGCAACATGAACGAGGGTTCGTCTTTGATGAAGACGGCTGTTTTGTTTTTACTTTGATTCACAGCCGTGCATAGTTTAACGAGATTACCGCCGCGATGAACAACATGATCGAATTAATACGGTGTGTTTGGTCCTGCCGTCGGTTCTCGGTGCTACTTTTCTTATGGTTCGTTGCTCATCAAGTGCAGGCTGAGCAACGCACCGTTTGTCTACTCCCGCTGACGACCTCCGATGCTGGATCTAATGATCTGATCCAGTCTCCGACTTCAACCAGCCATGGATTTGATCCCGAGTTGCATCTTGGGAAAAAAGATGCGGGTTGGTCGGCATACATGCGATTGTGGGAGGCACACCATGAGGACCCGTCGAACTTAGAGGTAAGGCGATTTTTGGGGATACCCACCACCGAGCCATTTGTTTTTCAGGCGAGAAGGGGGCGATCCTCACCGCGTTGGTTAGCGTGGCGGCCTGGCACTTATGCTCAGGTAGATACATCACATTTCTCTATCTTTAGTTCTGCTGATGAAAAAACCACTCGCCAGGTTGCTGCAGATCTGGAGATGTGTTTTTGGGTTTGGACGCAGCTCTTTTTTCCTCTTTGGGAAGGTGCTGCACAGGTCGCTTCGGCATTTGAGGATTTTCAGCCAAGTGATTCCATCTCCGATTACCTTGCCGCGACACGGCCTCGTTTGAGCATCCGGCGGCAGTTTCAGGTGGTTTTGCTCAAGGACGCGGAGCAATATCAGAAAACGCTTCAGGCTGAAGGTCCAGGGATTGAACTTTCGACGGGTTTTTATAGCGATTCACTACGAACGATTTTTTTATACGGAGTCGATGGTGAGGCTGCAGAGACCAGACGCCATGAGTTGACACATCAATTGTTTCGAGAGGCAACTCGTTCGGGGCTGGGGCAAGAGTCGCCGGGTGAGAAGAGCGACTTTTGGATGGTCGAAGGGATCGCTGGTTACATGGAGTCGCTGGTGATCGGTGATCGTCATGCAACCGTTGGCGGCTGGGACTCGCCTCGTTTGCAGTATGCCCGCTATCGAGTGTTGGCTGGCGGTGACCAAATACCACCAGCTGAATTGATGAGTGATGGGCAGAAAGATGCTCAAAATAGGTCCGATCTTTCACGATGGTATTCTCACTCAATCGCTCACATACATTCGCTGATGGACGGGAATGATGCGCAGGCGAGGCATTGGTTGTACGAACGATTGGCACGACTGTACCGGTCGCGCTCTGGTATGAGCCCGCTCGAGGAGAGTGATGCAGTTGAGTCACGCTTGCTTCAGTCTTGGGGTGATGGGTTGCGTCGATATCTACAACTCAATGCAAAAACCTTGGTGAGTTACCCAGCCCAGCATCCGCTCCGAGTGTTGTGTCTGACGGGGTGCGAAATTGATGAAGCCGCATTGCAATCCATCCCCCCAAGCAACGAGATGACTTGGCTCGATCTTGCAAGATTGCCGATCAGGAATGAGTCGGTCATGCGTTTAGTTCCTCAGCCAGAAAAGTTGCAGCAGTTGACATTGGAAGTCACACGAGCGGACGACTCATTGGGGCCGTGGCTACAGCGGGCAGCAGACCTTCGTGAACTGGACATGAGTTGGACAAAAGTCGGCGATGATTTCTTGCAATCCATCAAGGATTGTCAGGAGATCGAGGTGTTATGGATGACCGGTACTCAGTTGACCGATCAGAGTGTGGAAGTGCTTTTGAAGTTCCCTCAACTCGAGAGTCTTGATGTGCAAAGGAGTCAGATTACCGAGGCGGGGCTCGAGAGAATTCGTCAAGCTCGCCCCAACCTTCAGTTGAACCCATTGGAGTTGCGTTTACCTTGAATACCGCAGCGTCTTTACCGCGTTTTTTTCCCCTCCAACAAACCTTTGAATCCAGTCCTGTGAAGGATGTGGAAGAGGTGATTGCTGGCACGTTTAGTGTTAGTGGATCGCTGAATGAGGTGCGAGAAGGACAGACAGTAGCGATCGCAGTCGGCAGCCGTGGTATCCATCAACTTAGTCGTATTGTGAAGGCGGTCGTTGAGGAAATTAAAACGCGTGGTGCTTCACCTATTATCATTCCAGCGATGGGTAGTCACGGCGGGGCAACAGCTGCAGGTCAGGCTGCCGTGCTTTCAAGCTTTGGTATCACCGAAGGCTCAATGGGTTGTCCGGTCGTGGCATCAATGGAGACTGTTTTGCTCGGACACACCCCAGAAGGCTTGCCGATCTATTTTGATCGCGTTGCCAGTGAGTCGGATCACATCGTCGTCGTCAATCGCGTCAAACCGCACACGCGATTGGCTGGGCGATATGAAAGTGGTTTAATCAAGATGTTGATGATTGGATTGGGTAAGCATCGAGGTGCTTCCACGTATCATCAGTTTTTTCCCGATTACGATTACTGTCTCGATCATCTGGTTCCATCCGTGGTTGAGTTGCTACTGGATCAGATGCCGATCACCTGTGGTTTAGCAATCGTTGAAGATGCGTTCGAGAATACGGCGCATCTCGAGGCGGTACCCGCTGGTCAGATATTAAGTCGTGAGCCTGATTTGCTGGAAATGGCGAAGTCTTTACTCCCTCGCCTGCCATTTAAACATTTTGATCTGCTCATCGTTGATCAGATTGGTAAGGAGATCAGCGGCACCGGGATGGATACGAATCTGATTGGGCGGAAGAGTAACGACAGAGCGGCAGCTGAGAATGAATTCCCGAAGGTTCGCCACATCTATGTTCGTTCGCTAACGCAGAAGACTGCCGGTAACGGAGCTGGGATCGGTATCGCCGAGTATTGCCATCAGCGAGTCGTCGACGCACTGGATGTGGAGAAGACAAAAGTGAATTGTATCACCAGTGCTCATCCCTCAGCCGGGGCAGTTCCGTTGACATTTGGATCGGACCGCGATGCCTTGCTCGCCGCGATCTCTCAGGTGGCGACTGATCGTCATCGTGACGTCAAATGGATTTGGATCCGTGATACACTCCACGTGGATCGAGTTTGGGTCAGCGAGGCGTTTTATTCGGCATTGCAGGATCGCGAAGATTTACTCGCGTTGGAATCGCCGAAAATGCTTCAGTTCGATGAGAGCGGTGATTTAGTGAACCCTTGGTAGCCAGTGGTTGGTCGCGTTAATGATTTAAAGGAAGTAATGTTTGATGGATTCCCAATTTCCCTCTTCGATGCTTGACCGCATATCGACCGCTGGAGTGATTACGGTGATGGTGGTGGATCAAGCGAGAGATGTCGTACCGCTCGCGCGAGCGTTGATTGCGTGCGGGATTGATGTAATGGAGTTAACACTTCGCACCCCTGCGGCTTTAGAGGCGTTGAGGCTCATCAAGCAGGAGGTCCCCGAGATGTTGGCGGGCGTCGGGACGGTGCTCACTTGTTCCCAAATTGATGAAGTGCTCGATGCGGGTGGCGCATTCGCGGTGGCCCCGGGTCTGAATCCAAGTGTGGTTCAGCATGCTCAGTCGGTCGGGTTGCCCTTTGCCCCGGGAGTTGCAACACCGAGTGAGATTGAGCGGGCAGTGGAACTTGGCTGTCGAGAGCTTAAGTTCTTCCCTGCTGAACCGATTGGAGGCTTGCAATATTTGCGAAGTATGGCGGCGCCCTACTCTCACCTCGGTTTGAAGTTCATACCACTTGGCGGGATCAATGCAAAAAATCTTGGTGCTTACCTTGCTGACCCATCGGTACTCGCGGTCGGGGGATCGTGGCTTGCTCCAAGGCAAATCATACAAAAAAACGATTGGTCAATTGTGATCGATCATGCAACGGAATGTCGGCGAATCGTCTTGGAAAGAGGTAACAAATGAGTCGAGTGGTTACGTTTGGCGAAATCATGGCAAGGCTGGCACCGCCAGGGTTTCAGCGTCTGCGACAAGGTTTACCCGGGACATTGAATGTCACTTTTGCCGGTGCAGAAGCCAATGTTGCGGCCTCATTGGCCTTCATGGGCGAACAGGCAATGTTTGTTACTGCCTTGCCAGAAAACGACCTCGCCGAGGCCTGTGCTGCGACCCTTCGATCAACGGGCGCCGATTCGCATATTGTTTGGAAGCCGACCGGTCGACTGGGGCTTTACTTTCTGGAGACCGGAGCCAACCAAAGACCGAGCCGTGTGATTTACGATCGAGATGGCTCCACAATTAGCCAGACGCAGGCCGATTCCTATGATTGGGAGCAGATTTTCACCGGCGCTGATTGGTTTCACGTCACTGGGATTACTCCAGCCATCTCTGAGGCTGCAGCCGAGGCAACCGTCGATGCGGTAAAGGAAGCAAAAGCTAGAGGATTGACCGTTTCATGCGACCTCAACTTTCGTGGCAAGCTATGGAAGTGGCGGGACGGAATGAAAGCAAGAGAGCTCGCTGGTGAGGTGATGCCGCAGGTGGTGAAAAGCGTCGATGTCTTGATTGCCAATGAGGAGGATTGTGGTGATGTTCTTGGGATTCGCGCTGCCGGGGAAGATGTTTCCTCGGGGATCCTGGAAGCGGATCGGTATCCTGATGTCGCGAGACGCGTCGTCAGTGAGTTTCCCAATTTAAAGATGGTTGCGACGACGTTGCGACAGAGTCTATCGGCTTCGTTCAATCGATGGGGCGCGATGCTTTTTGATGCCGCGGCCGACCAGCCTTTCTTTTCTCCGTCGATAGATGGCGGGTATCAGCCTTACGAGATTCGTAACATCGTTGATCGTGTCGGTGGTGGTGATTCGTTTGCAGCGGGCTTGATTTTTGCTTTAAGGTCAAATCAGCATCAAGGTTGTCAGGCCGTGTTGGATTACGCAACAGCCGCCTCTTGCTTGGCGCACTCGATTGAGGGTGATTTCAACTTTTCAAGTCGTGCGGAGATCGAAGCCTTGGCGGGCGGCAGTGCATCAGGACGCGTTGTGCGATGAAATGTGATGCGATGAAATATTGCGAGATGAACTGCGGTGCGTCGGTTTTAAAGCGGTGTGAGATGGTTCCTGATCGATCTTGGTTTCATCTGATATTTACCGCAACACTCGTGTTTTGCTGTGCCTTGAAGTCGGCTGACGCAACAAGTGATACATCGCCAGATGAGTCTCGTCCCAACGTGCTGGTGATTCTGACGGATGACCAAGGCTGGGGGGACCTGAGTGTTCACGGCAACACAAATCTCTCGACCCCTCATCTTGATTCTCTCGCGAGAGAGGGTGCGACAATCCAGTCGTTCTACGTGTGTCAGGTGTGCGCTCCGACGAGAGCAGAGTTTTTGACGGGACGGTACTATCCACGCACGGGTGTCTCCGGGGTCAGTGTTGGCCAAGAGAGGTTGAACGCGGACGAGTTAACCGTGGCCGATTTATTTCTTGAGTCAGGCTATGTGACAGGTGCCTTTGGTAAATGGCACAACGGCACACAGGCTCCCTATCATCCCAATAACCGAGGCTTCGCGGAATTTTATGGGTTCACATCGGGCCACTGGGGGCATTACTTCAGCCCCCCGCTGGATCACAACGGGGAGATGGTTAGGGGCAAAGGTTTTGTGGTGGATGATTTCACCAATCATGCGATCGATTTCATTCGGAAGCATCACGAGGAGCCATTCTTTTGTTATTTACCGCTTAACACTCCTCACTCTCCCATGATGGTATCCGATCGGTTTTACCGGAAGTTTGAAAATGTCGATTTGGCGATGAGGCATCGAGATCCTGAAAGGGAGGATCTCGCGATGACGCGGGCCGCGCTGGCCATGGTTGAGAACATTGACTGGAATGTGGGCCGTGTTTTGAGTTTGCTAGAGGAATTAGATCTTGAAGAGGAGACCATTGTTGTCTTCTTTTCAGACAATGGACCGAATTCTTATCGATGGAATGGCGGGATGAAGGGACGCAAAGGAAGCATCGATGAAGGTGGAGTGCGGTCACCCTGCTTTGTGCGTTGGTCAGGGCATGTACCGGCCGGTCTTCATGTCGATCAAATTGCAGGTGCTGTAGACTTGATGCCAACACTTGTTGAGTTGACGGGTATCAAGTCGATGACGGAGCGACAACTTGACGGAGTAAGCCTTGCTCCGTGGTTGACCGGTCAGCGCGACGATGTTGATGATCGGATTTTGTTTTCGATTAAAAAGAATCAAGTCAGTGTGAGACAGGGAGACTTTCGTCTTGATGATCAAGGACGCTTATTTGATGTTCAACGAGATCCAGGTCAGATCAAAGATCTTTCTGGAAAGCGTCCAGATTTGACGCAAAAGCTAACTTCTTTGGCGGATCAACATCGAAAGGCAATGTCACTTGAGTTCGCAAAATATTCCGATCGCCCTTTCACGGTAGGATATTCACAGTCGACCCTTTTGCCCGCACGCGACGGTGTCGCGCACGGTGCTATTTCGCGCAGTTCCAAAGCGCCGAACAATTCATTTTTTGAAAATTGGTCCGACTTGACCGGGGCGATCACTTGGAAGATCGAGGTACCGCAGGAAGGAGACTTTGATGCAGTGCTTCGTTACACCTGTCGCCAAAGTGATGTGGGCGCGCGTATGAGGCTTGAGGTGGAGACAATTGATGCCGAACTCGCAGACGACTCTATTTTGGATTTCTCGGTTCAAGAGTGGTTCGATCCACCGCTGTACGATAAATCAAAGGAGCGAGTGAAGGATTCGCACTACTTTGTCAAAGATTTTAAACCGCTGCCAATCGGACGCATCTCTCTTCCCAAAGGGAGATCCATCGTTCGCCTGCGAGCCTTGGAGATGCGGGGAAGCGAACTAATTGATGTTCACTCAATCCAATTTGTCCGACATAACACTCGATGAAAATCAGGCGACGGGTTTAAAACGCGAATCCACCGGTTGTCATCCAAAAGACCAGCAGCATAAAAAGCCAGATGACATCCAAAAAGTGCCAGTACTGTGCTGCGAAATCAACGGGCCAATGTCGTTCGTGATCGTACTTTCCCCTTAGTGAATGAACGGCAACAATCCCCAAAGCGATGATCCCGCCAGCAACATGCAGGGCGTGGAGGAACGCGAGAACGATCAGCATGCCTGCGACACCTTTCCCCGTTCCTTCTGCGAGTGCGGGGCCGTTAAGCATTCCGTACATGGCTCCGCACTGCATCCACACAAAACCGATCGCAGCAATGCCGCTAACCGATAATAACGTACTCGTCATTCGATATCGATCGCGTCGAATGGTTCGTGACGCGGTGTGAACCATGACGCTAATCAGGATCAAGCAAACGGTGCTGATGACGAAAGCGTTTGGCAGCGGAGTAGCGGACTGTGCGTCACCTCGCCGTGCATAAGCGTAAATCCCGTAAAGAAGGATACTGGCCAAGAAAAAGATCAGTAGCGAACCGAGGAAAAGATAACCGCCCAAATGATGACGCACATCACTGGGTAGTCGTTGCCTCGTTTGTTTCTGAATCGAGATCATGTAAACGTTTTAGCGGGACAGGATGGCGAGAGATTCGTCCAAGTTAGTATCCAAAGAAGGCAAACAGGATTACCTCATTCATGTTTAATCCGAACACGTCAATTCCATGATGGTCGGACCGCATCCTTAGCTCATGTTATAACTCACCGCAGTTTTTAGCCTATCCATCGTGTCGTCGTTTTGATGGAGGGAAATAATGATGTCGAGAAATAGAAGCAGGCAGGGACTCAGGTTAATGAAGCTGAATCCCTGTCGCGAGTGAAGAGTATGTTGCACGCCACGATCATTCAACACACAGCCGTCGATGTCGCCGCATCCATCAGGCCGCTGCTGGAGCGTGCCAAGGTGGTGGTGGATGATGTGCGACTCGATCGCGGAGATCCGATCCCGGAGAAAATCCAAGGCGATATCCTGATGACCTTTGGTGCTCCCGTTTCTCTCGTTGGATCCGCTTCGGCAACGACAAGGGACCCCGGAGGCGGTTCTGCCGTGCCGGACTGGGTGGCTGCTGAGAGGTCATTGTTGCGATGGGCGGTCGATCATGACAAAGCGATTTTGGGTATCTGCTTTGGCGCTCAGCTTCTGGCTTCAGCCTTGGGAGCGAAGGTTGATCGAAACACAGTTGCCGAGGCGGGATGGCATCCCGTCTTTCAAAGCAAGGATGCCCTTCGGGCTGAAGTCTTTGAAAGTTTGCCATCGAATCTCACGACATTTCATTGGCATCGGAACACCTTTCAAATACCGCATGACGCAACTCATTTGTACCGAAGCGATTCATGTGAGAATCAAGCATTTCAACTTGGTAGCCGAATCGTTGGTTTTCAATTTCACTTCGAAGTGAATGAGCGATCAATTCGAAATTTTCTTTTAGCCTCATCTCTGCATCGCGAGACTTCAGTTGCGGTGCAGGATCGAGATGAGATCATGAAGCAGTCTGCTATGCATCTTGAGCATCAGCAGCGATGTCTATCCCGATTCATCGACGAATTCCTTGGCCGATGCTGAACGCTTGGGAGCGACTTACTGTTCAAGTTCCTTTTGAAAATGGCGGACCATTTCATCTGCTGTTTTAGGATTCAGAAACGCCAGCATGTGTCCTTGCTTGGGTAGCACGATCAACTCACTTTTGACTCCCACCGCAATTTGAGCCTGATGAAATCGTTGGCTCGACTTTAGTGGAACCATGATGTCTGACTCTCCATGGATGATGCATGTTGGTGGGTCACCCGCTGAGACATGTGCCAGAGGAGACGCTGCACGGTAGATATCCGGAGCGTTTTTGCGAGAGTCACCCAGAAAGAATGCCATGGAAGTGTTGTTTGGTGGTAGCAATTCAAAGTTACAAGGCGGTCCACCAATACAAATTGCTTGGATCTTTGGCAGCTCTTGCCAGCGAGGATCTTTTTCTGACCACTCACTTGCCTCGGTCTGGGTGCTGCGTGATTCGTTGGCCAAAGATGCCACTAAGGCGGTTAGATGCCCGCCGGCTGAGTAGCCAAACATCCCGACGCGATTCAGGTCGAGCTGAAATCGTTCCTCTTGTTTTACTGTCCAAAGCATTGCTTGACGAACATCATCGACTTGTTTCGGAAATGGATGCTTTGGAGCGTGTCTGTAATTGATCGTAATCGCGGCAAACCCCTTCTCTGCGAGTTGGTGGGCGTATCCCTTGAGATTCCATTTGTCACCGCTGACCCATCCACCACCGTGAACAAGGATGACAACAGGTAGACTTTTGTCGGACGGTTGAGGCGCTGGCAGGAAAACATCACAGCGTCCCGAACGACCTTCAGTATCTTGGTAGATCTCATCACGAAGCACTCGAACCGTACTGCCTGATTTCTGATTAACGTTGGTTTCCTTACTTGATGAATCGGCGTCCAGCTCTGAACTCGCATCCTGTTGTGTTTCGGGAGTAGGTTGGCTCAACGAAATCGCTGTTTTGATCCTCTCTCGGAAGCTCTGTCGGCTGCGAAGCTGTCCCGACGCTTCCTCGATTAGGAGCGTTGTCGTTATCAGCGAGAGTATCGCTATCGATAAAAGCGTAAGGATGGTTCCCCCCATCCTGAGCGGTCTTCGGATTGCTGTGCGTTCAGCTTCCTTTGGGTGTGCTTCGTAACAATGCATTTCAAGCCTTGCTTGGTTTTAAGCCTTGCATGAAGGCAGGGTTTTTGAGCAGTGGGGATATAACGGTCGTAAGTTTTGGGTCTATTTTACGCGGGAGCTGGGAGTAAACTCGCCTCAGCGTATAATACCGCACTGACGAACTTCCCCTCCCTGTCCCATTCGAACCCATCATGACTATTGAACTCAATTCGATTCCCGAAGCAGTGGAGGCGATCCGCAGAGGTGAGATTGTGATTGTGGTGGATGCGGAGGAGCGTGAGAACGAGGGAGATTACATCTGTGCTGCTGAAAAAGCGACACCAGCGATCGTCAATCAGATGCTCGCTGGTCGAGGCCAGCTCTGTGTGTCGATCCTTCCGGATGTTGCAAAGCGACTCGATTTGGTGCCGGTGGTAGTCTCGAACGATGCTCCTCTCAAGACCGCTTTTTTGACCCCAGTCGATATTCGCTCAGCCAAGACTGGGATTACGGCCAAGGAGAGGAGCGAGACAATTCAAAGGCTGGCCGATCCGCAGTGTGTGGAGGAAGATTTTGTTCGCCCCGGGCATGTCTTTCCTCTGCTCGCAAAACAGGGCGGTGTTCTGAGACGGGCTGGGCACACCGAAGCCGCGGTGGATCTGGTACGCATGGCGGGTTTGAACCCGGCGGCAGCACTTTGCGAAATCTTGGATGAAACGGGTGAACGTGCGAGTCGGCATCAGTTGGCCGAGATTGCAAAGAGTCAGAATCTCAAGATGATTAGTATTGAGCAGCTGATTGCTCACCGGCGCGTCAGCGAGAAGTTAATTTCTCGTTCTGCGGAAGCAGGACTTCCGACGAAATACGGCAAGTTTGATATTGTGGTTTACGGTGTTCAATACGAGGCACAGGAGCCAATTGCTTTGGTGCAAGGCGACCTGTCCGCTCCTGGGCCGGCACCCTTGGTCCGCATGCATAGCAGTTGTTTCACCGGTGATTTGATCTCCTCACTGCGATGTGATTGCGGTGATCAGCTTAATATGGCATTGAAGATGATCAGTGATGAAGGGCGAGGTGCATTGATCTACCTACCTCAGGAGGGCCGTGGGATTGGTCTGGCTCAAAAGATTCGCGCCTACGCGTTGCAAGATGATGGGTTGGATACGGTTGAGGCGAATCATGCACTGGGCTTCAAAGCGGACATGAGAGATTACGGAATTGGTCTGCAGATCCTCAAGGATCTGGGGCTATCAGAGGTCAGGCTACTGACCAACAATCCGAAAAAAACCGAAGCGTTCAATCTGCGTGGATTTGATCTCAGTGTGGTTGATCAGGTTCCGATCGTGCCTCCCGTTAATGAGCACAATTCGAAGTACCTCGAGACCAAACGTCAAAAAATGGGCCACAAGTTACCCGAGATGTAGTCGGGTCCCTGAGATAGAGGCCGGCCCCTGAGATATACGATGGCGATCGGCTGCCCAACGCGGCTGATTTGGTTAAGCTATGTCGCAAGACGGCCGATGGTTGATCGCCGCAGCACAAATGGCCCGCAGGATGAAGAAGCAACGATTGACTGAAATTAGCAGTAACCCGCGGTGGCCGAGCCGAGTTGCCGTGCTGGGTGTGGGCTTATTGGGAGGGAGCGTTGCGAAATCGCTACGCCGCGCCAATCCTGAGATTCACTTGGTTGCTTGGGCCCGAAGTGAGGCCAAGGCATCCGAGTTGGCTGAATCGGGAATTTTTGACCGGGTGTGTGACTCGGTTGCACGTTCGGTAGCTGAGTGTGATGTCGTGGTGGTCGCGAGTCCCGTTAGTCACATTGCCGGATTGGTGCACGAGGCAGCAATTCACTCGCCTCCCGATTGTTTGATTACTGACGTCGGTAGTACCAAGCTGCGGATTGCTGAAGCGGTCGACGAGGATCCGGTAGCATGTGAACGCTTTGTCGCAGCTCACCCCATTGCCGGTTCTGAGAAGTCGGGCGTGGAGCATGCTCGGGAAGATTTATTTGATCAAAAAGTGGTTCTTCTGACCCCCGGCCGCCGCGTCACCACACCATGGGTGGAGCGAGCGACGCTTTTTTGGCGTCTGACGGGTGGAGTGATCCGAGAAATGACCCCGAAAGATCATGATACCCACTTGGCAGCTATCAGCCACGTGCCACACTTGGTGTCTTCTTTGGTTGCAAAAGTGGCTCCACGAGCGGCGCGCGGTCTAGCCGGAAGCGGCTGGAACGATATCACTCGAGTCGCTGCGGGTGATCCGAAGATGTGGACAGCGATCTGCCAAGAGAATCGAGCTGCAATTTCGCAAGAACTTCAGCGGGTTCATCTCGAATTGACTCGGCTCCAGCAGATCATTGATGAGGCTGACGATGCTCAGCTGCAGGCTTGGCTTGCAGAAGCACAAGACATGAAGAATAACCCTCCCTCGAGTTGAAGGCTTTGGTTCCATGCCGCTTTGGCAAATTGATATATATCCGGCAGAAAATCAGGTTGATCGCGAAGCTTTACGTACTAGCGAGGAAATCTCGGAACTGGGTCTGGGGAGTGAGGTTCCGGTCGCGTTTGCACGTAGTTTTCTGGTGCAAGGTGATTTCGTTAGGGACCAAGCGGTCAAGCTAGCCGAGACTTTGCTGTGTGATGCCATCACCGAAAGGTCGGTCGTAGCCATTGCTGGCCAAGAGGTTTTGAATCAACCACCCAGTGAAGCGTGTGCGACACTTGTCAACGTGTTGCCCAAACCAGGTGTCATGGACCCAGTCGCAGCGAGTACGGTCGGTGCGGCGATAGATGCCGGCTTTAATGTGCAGGCAGTTAGAACCATGCGGAAGTACTGGTTGGGTGAACTCCCCCAAGCAGATCTTGATTCGATTTGTCGGCGAGCTCTTTCAAACGATGCAATCGAGCAGGTCGTTACGGGGCCTCTGGAGATGGATCAACTGGACGTTGGTTCGGTCACTGAATTTGAATTGATCACAGTTCCGATTCGTGAGCTCGATGACGACGGTCTTGTTGCTCTGTCCCGTGATGGTCAGTTGTATCTGACCTTGGTTGAAATGCAGACCATCCGCGATCATTTCGTCTCCATCGGTCGCGATCCGACTGACATCGAATTGGAGTCGGTCGCGCAGACTTGGTCGGAGCACTGCAGTCACAAAACACTCGCTGGGCGGATTCATTACCGCGGCCCATCCACTGATGGCTCTGATGCCATTGATGAACGGCACTACGATAACATGCTCAAAGAAACCATCTTTGAAGCAACTCAAACCATTCGTCGGACTCTGGGCGAGAATGACTGGTGTGTTAGCGTTTTCAAAGACAATGCGGGTGTGGTCACTTTTAATGACGATTTCCATGCGTGCTTCAAAGTAGAAACCCACAATCACCCGTCGGCTCTTGAACCCTACGGTGGCGCGAACACTGGGATTGGTGGTGTGATCCGTGACCCAATGGGTACCGGGATGGGCGCAAAGCCAATCTGCAACACAGATATTTTTTGCTTCGCGCCGCCAGATACTCCCACCGATTCTCTGCCCCCCGGCATCTTGCATCCTCGGCGAGTGATCAAGGGAGTCGTCTCTGGGGTTCGCGACTATGGTAATCGGATGGGGATTCCGACGGTCAATGGAGCGGTTTACTTCGATCCACGGTACCTCGGTAACCCTCTGGTTTACTGCGGGAATGCTGGTTTGATTCCTGTGGGGATGGAGGAAAAGGAAGTTAAACCGAATGACTTGATCGTTGCAATTGGAGGACGAACGGGTCGTGACGGCATCCACGGAGCAACCTTTAGTTCGGCTGAATTGACCAGTGAGTCAGAGAGTTTGTCGGGCGGGGCGGTTCAGATCGGTAACGCGATTACTGAAAAAATGGTTCTGGATGTTTTGATGCAGGCACGCGATCGCGGGCTGTATAACGCGGTGACCGACTGCGGGGCTGGCGGATTCTCTAGCGCCGTTGGCGAGATGGGAGAAGAGCTGGGTGCAGAGGTTTGGCTTGAAAAGGCTCCCCTGAAGTATGAAGGACTCAGCTACACCGAGATCTGGATTTCCGAAGCACAGGAACGCATGGTACTTGCGGTGCCGCGTGAGAATTGGGACGAGCTGCGTGCTTTGTGTGAGAGCGAAGGTGTGGAGGCGGCGATTCTGGGACAATTTGCACCGACGGGTCGCTTGCAACTCACTTACATGGGTCAGGTGGTTGGTGACCTATCGATGGAGTTTTTGCATGATGGACGACCGCCGGTGGTACGTGATGCCATTTTCGAAGCGGTCGATGAGACGGATCTCTCATTACCCGAACTCGACCAGAACCAATGCAATGAAGCGTTATTGGGAATTCTTGGAAGCTGGAATGTCGCCAGTAAACACTGGATCATTCGGCAGTACGATCATGAAGTGCAAGGTGGCAGTGCGGTCAAGCCGCTTGTTGGTGCTGAAAACGATGGTCCAGGTGATGCGGCAGTTGTTCGTCCGCGAGTGGACGGAAAACGTGGCTTGGTGCTCTCCTGTGGTATGAATCCGCATTACGGTGATTTTGATACCTATCACATGGCGACCTCAGCGATCGATGAAGCCGTTCGAAATGCGGTGGCGGTGGGTGCTGACCCGGAAAAAATCGCGGTGCTGGATAACTTCTGCTGGGGTTACACCGATCGTGCAGAGACACTCGGATCGTTGGTTCGAGCTGCGATTGCTTGCCAAGATCTCGCCGTCGCTCTCGGCACTCCTTTCATCAGCGGCAAGGATAGCCTCAACAATGAATTCAGCTTTGATGAGGATGGAAAACGGCAAACAATCTCGATTCCGCCAAGTCTACTGATCAGTGCGATGGGGCAGATCGATGATGTTGCTCGGTCGGTAACGATGGATGCAAAAGCTGCAGAGAATGTGATCTTTCAAGTGGGTGAGACAAAAGATGAGCTGGGTGGATCCCATCTCTCATTGCATCTTGGCCTCACCGGTGGTCATGTTCCTCAAGTTGATGCACAAAGGGCGAAGGCAACGTTCCAAAAAGTTCATGAAGCCATTCACAGCGGGTTGGTCAGATCCTGTCACGATCTTAGCGAAGGTGGTTTGGCCACTGCTGCTGCGGAAATGGCCATTGCAGGTCGGCTGGGCATCGAGATCGATCTTGATGGATTTGGGGAAACGGATCTCTCCGATCTTGTCCTTCTCTATAGTGAATCCAACACACGCTTTTTGGTTGAAGCGACACCTGCGAACGCAGATACCTTCGAGAAACTTTTCAGAGAGTCAAACCTTCCCGTTGCACGAATCGGTAAAATCACCGAAACGCAGCGAATTTGTCTTGGACGCGGCGATGCGAAGAGTATCGATTTGGATCTTCGTGAGGCGGTCGATGCATGGCAGAAGCCGCTGGATTGGTAGGCGATTAAGCAAAACGGGCAAAAATGCTCGTGGTTTGAAGCACTCGTGATGCAGTCAGAGCCATGATTTCAGCGACAGAAAATACCGCGTGGACCTTGGTGGTTTCCAAGGGTCAGTCTCGGAATCCCAAGAAACGAGAACTGGAACAGGCGATCGCAGAACTGGGACAGCAAATCGACGGCGTGCAAGTACTTGTCGTGCCACATCTGTATGACCTTCCCAAAGGCAGTGATTCGTACAAAAAGCTTTCTGAGCTCGAGGGTAATTTGATCGTTGTCTCGTGGATCTATTCGCGAGCTGCCCATTGGGTGCTCGATCGCAATGGTATCCAAGGTCAGGTTGGCGAGGTGCTCATTGCTGATTTGGATGAAGAGACTGAACAAGAGGAGTCAGACGGTCATCAGGCAAGCGATGAACCGGAGGATGACGCTGCGGAGATGATCCAACGCGTCACCGATCTTTATCCTCGAACCTCTCGAAGTATTCATTGCATTGATCTAAAGATCTCCGATCAGGTCGATCGAATTCGTGAAGAGATTCAGAGGATCGTTGCGGCTGAGAATGCCGATTCGCCACCGGAATCTTTACCGATCGTTGGTGGTCAACTGATTCAAATTGACGAACAAACCAATCGTCGTTGGTATCCGGTGATTGATTTTGATCGCTGCACCAACTGCATGGAGTGCGTCGATTTTTGTCTGTTCGGGGTGTACGGCGTTGATGGCGTTGAGAACATTCTTGTTGAGCAACCTGACAACTGCCGAAAAGGGTGTCCGGCCTGCAGCCGAGTTTGTCCCGAAAACGCAATTATCTTTCCGCAGCACAAAGCTCCTGCGATTGCTGGTGCGACAACTGCTGGTGATGAAGGTTTCAAAATCGACCTCTCGCAGCTGTTCGGTGCTCCGGCAAAAGGTGAGGACGCTATTGAGGTAGCCGCCCGTGAACGGGACGAGCAATTATTACTTGCAGGCCGCGACACAGTTGGAATTGATGATCAGCTCAAGAAGCGCCAAGCAGCGCGTCAGCAGGCTCCTAAGGATGAGCTGGATCATTTGATTGACCAGCTTGATGCTCTCGATCTCTGAGATTAGCTTCAACGCGAGTTGTATGGTAACGCTCCGTGGTTGTCTGGAAATCGACACTGATGCAGAAAACCAACAGCGACGTTCATAATCACATCTTTGCTATCTTTCGTGATTTGCTAGCAGTGCTGGTCTGCATCAAGAGGCACCGACGGTGCTCATCAGCGTGCTGGTGTGCGACTCGGTTTTGAGGATCTTGGGCCGATTGGACGACCGGAGTAAATATTAAAGTCTGAATAACCGATAGAACGTGTAGGTCTAACTCTATCGGAGCATGTGGTGCAGCGCAAACGAATCTCCTCTACCGTTTCTTCACGACGAAGAGTCTTTTCCACGATTCTCTTGGCGGGAGCCGCTTTTTCGGCGAGCAATCCTGCCATCGCCGATGAAATCGTGAACCTCCCCTTCGAAATTGCACCGACCGAGCAACCGGTGGGTGTTGGGGTTTTGCTGCCATCGACTACTGCGTCCAATCCGGTTTTTGAGGTCGCCAAGCGGCCATCTTTTTGGGATCGTTTCATGGGGACACAGCCCCAAGAGACGAATGGTCTCAATCCGCCGCAGCCGCCGATGGTTTCTGATCCTAGTAAAATGACTCCACCGAGCGCGGTCTGGACTCCACCACAGGATCCCAACGTCGTCGTCCCGAGTCCGAAGACTGTTTCCCCCAATACCGAAGCGGTTGGAAGTGAAACTGCTGGCAAAGACGGTTGGACGCCGCGGGGATCAGCAGTCTCGGAGGATCCACCATCACTCGAAGTCAAAGAGATGCCTGTTGGAAGCGGACTACCCTCCGCCCAAGGATCAGGCGGTGACGAACTCGGTGGCCTCGAGCCGACTACCAGCGTCATACGACTCCTTCCGGTTGGATCCGAGAAGGCAGAGCTCGAAAACAGTGTTGATGCGGATGATTCCAGCGTTGTGATTTTGAAAGCTCCGGTCGCGAAAGAGTCGCAGCAACAGGCATCGAACCCAGCTTCAGAGAACGCATCCTCTTCCCAAAATATGACCCGTCCTCGACTAGAGGTTCAGGAGATTGCCTCGGCAGATGAAGAACCGATCCCGCTGAGGGACCCGCAGGATGTGATGAAAGCGAAGGATTCCCCCGTCACCTCCGGTAGTCCAGGCGAAGCCGAGGAAGCACCTAGCATCGCGTTCACCATCAATGACAAGGGCGATCAGCTGCCTAAAGAGGAGAGTCAATCAGAGCAGGACGAGCTTGGAATGGTCTCGGATAACGATCAGGAGAGCGTCTCTTCTCGTCGCAAAGTCGTGGTGCGGGACGTTCGCATCAAACGCGATGGAACTCCCAGCTCACAGGATGATCTCGCGAAGGATGCAAATACGGATCAAGATTCCGAGCCGACTGTCGCGATGGACGAAGATACGTCTACCGCCGATGATTTAGTCGTCAAGCAAGAGACGCCCAGTAACGCAACGGACACGGTTGAGCAGGCGCCCATCAGCGTGGAAGCACCGCAAACTGATTATGTGGGCTACCCCAAGGTTCCAATCGAACTGAGCCGTTCAGTGCGACAGATGCAGTCGCCGATGTCACAATGCCTGAAATACTACTTTGGGCGTCCCGAGTCAGCAAATGTCCGAAGCAATTGGGGGATGCTGCATTCCATCATGGTTTGGGGGGCTGACACACCCATTATCGCTGGTGATTCTCAGTACAATGCCATCGCTTGGATTGCGGGCAACAATCGTTGTGCTGGGAAAACGTTGCTGATTCAGGAAAATGGCCGCATGGTGGCGACCACCGGCATCGGTCTCCAAGGTCATCAGGCTCAGTTTCTCGCAGTGCTGGCGTTGTGCAACGTGCCGGCTGACTACCCGCTCTACGCGGGAGACACACAGTACACGATCGATGATCTCGTCAAAGAGGAGATGCTCGCCTGTCGCTCAGGAGAAGAGCTGACGTTCTCTCTTGTTGGGCTTTCGCACTACCTTGATACCGACACGCGTTGGACGAACTCCGAAGGCGAAACGTGGGATCTTCCAAGGTTGCTGAAAGAGGAAATGTCTCAGCCGATTGTCGGATCCGCTTGTGGTGGGACGCACCGTTTGATGGGATTTGCTCACGCTTTGAGGAAGCGTCGGATGGAAGGTCGGGAGATCTCAGGTCAATGGAAGCGAGCTGAGATTTATACCGATGACTTCGTTCAGTACGTCTTCAAGCTTCAAAATCGCGATGGTTCGATGAGCACCGACTGGTTCAAAGGGCGGGAAGACAACGGCAGCATGGACCGAAAGGTGCAGACCACTGGCCATATGGTGGAGTGGTTGTTGAGTGTGCTACCCGACTCCCAGCTTCAGGATCCTCGGTTGGTTAGTGCAGTGAGTTACATTAATAATGCGATGAATCAAAACCGCGGCCATGAATGGAAAATCGGCCCCAAAGGTCACGCCCTTCGCTCTTTGGCAATGTACTACGAGAGAGTTTATCAGGAGGGGCCCGCCTGGCAGTCTCTCATCGTTGCGGCCGAGGATGGCGCCGATCGACGCTAGTCATGATTCGGGGGACGGTGGTCGAGATTTACGATCACGTTTTGGGAACATCTGACTGGGCGTTTTAGAGACGATGAGTTAAGCTACAGTCGGACCAGTTACAACCACCCCATGACCCAAAGTCGCCCATGGCATCGCAAAGGCTCACGAAACATAACATCGCGATTGTCGCAGCTGCTGTTAGCCTTTCGAAAGAACGCCAAGCCGATGCTCTATTGATCTTGCTAGATGGAGCAACAGACTGGAAACGCATCGTTGAGATCACCGAGGGCCTCGAGAAGCCGGTGATTGTGGCGGTCGATGATCCAGACGATCTAGAGGGTGCTGCCGAAGTTGGCCTCAAGCCGATCGCTCTCAACAAAGACAAGTCACCTTTACTTGAGAGGTTGCAGCACGCTTTATTGGAATCGGCTGCCGATGAGTTGATTCGTACCAATGGTGAGGTCGTCGCGGTCTACAGCGGATTTCAGCAAGGCCGGTTGGATACGATCAGCTACTTACAGCTTGATGAACGTATGCGACGTTTAACAAGTCGCGATCTTCAGATGCTCGAAAGTCGTGTTCCACTGCAGACGATCAAGACAGTGGTCGACCTTGCCGCTCAGATTGGCCGAGAGGGCCGCGAGGGAAAGCCCGTCGGGACTCTCTTTGTTGTTGGTGATACGCGTCGTGTGCTAGAGCATTCCAATGACAGTGGTGTCGATCCATTTCGCGGATACAATCGAAAGCACCGTAATCTTCTCGACGCAAAAGTGCAGGAAGATGCCAAAGAGATCGCTCAGTTAGACGGTGCCTTCATCATCGGAAGTGATGGTGTGATTGAGCGGAGTCGACAGATGCTTGAGGTGTCACACGAAGACCTTACCATGACGAAAGGTCTCGGGTCCCGTCACTGGGCAGCTGCCGCTGTTACTCGCAAGACCAAAGCGATTTCCGTGGTTGTGAGTCAGTCAACCGGAACCGTTCGGCTGTATCAGGACGGTCACTTGGTGATGCGGATCGAACCGATGGACAAGGCGGTCAAGTGGCAAGAGTTTGCATTTGAGCCGCCCTCAGCACCCCCCGAGGACTGAGCGATTTACGACCGCGTTAATCGTTCAGAGTCCCAGTAGCTTTTCGGTGGCCAGCTTGATGTCCGGTTGTCTCATCAAGGATTCGCCCACCAAGATTCCCTTGGCTCCGCCTTGACCAAGATAGAGAACGTCTTGATGCGTTCGAATGCCACTCTCCCCGACCAATAATCGATCTTCCGGAATCGAAGGTCGCAAAGTCAGCGTGTGGTCAAGCGATGTCTCGAAAGTTTTCAGGTTTCGGTTGTTCACCCCAACAAGTTGTGTTCGTGTGGCGAGAACTTTGTCGAGATTATCTGGATCGTAGAGTTCCGTAAGGGTTTGCAGTCCGAGAGAAAACGCTTCCTCGGTTAGCGTCTGCAATTCATCTTTTGACAGGCACTCCGCGATCAAAAGGACGCAGTCGGCCCCCGCTTCTCTGGCTTGAAGTAGCTGGTAGCGGTCTACAATGAAGTCCTTGCGAAGCACCGGTAGTTCGATTGCCTGACGAACCGCACGAAGATAATCCAATGAGCCTTGAAAAAACGGTTCGTCTGTCAAGACACTGATGCATGCGGCCCCACCGGCTTGGTAGTGACCGGCAATCTCAACCGGATCAAAATCATCACGGATCAGACCCGCCGAGGGACTCGCTCGTTTCACCTCTGCGATCAGCTGAACTTGATCACCTGCAGCCAACGCTCCATGAAAATCTCTGCAGGGCGGTAAATCCTTGACGGCGGATTCAAGTAGCGCAGCGGGCACAAGTGAGCGATCACGTTCGATCGTTTGCCGAGTTTTGACGAGGATTTTATCCAGGATGGTCATTAGTGCTTGAAGTGTCGTCGACCTGTTAGGACCATTGGAATACCGAATTGATCGCATGCATCAATCACTTCTTGATCACGACGTGAACCACCTGGCTGAATGATTGCCACAATCCCCGCTTCGGATGCTGCTTCGATTGAGTCGGGGAATGGGAAAAATGCATCTGAGGCGAGGATCGATCCATGAGCACGGTCACCTGCTTTGTCGATCGCAATTTCTACGCTGTCGACTCGACTCATCTGTCCTGCTCCAACACCAATCAGAGAGGTATCTTTAGCAAGCACGATGGCGTTGCTCTTCACATGGCGTACCATTTCCCAGCCAAACGAAACGTCATCCCAAAGCTCATCTGAGACTTTGGTTTCAGTGACAGTCTGCCACTGAAGGGGCGAGCTGGTCATGCGGTCAGCATCTTGAACCAACATGCCTCCGCTAATGAAGCGACGTTGTATCGACGGGGCCGGTGTATCCAAGCGTCCGACCTGCATCAGTCTGACATTCTCTTTCCAACGGGGTTTGTTGGTCAGAAGTCCAAACGCTTCAGCCTCGAAGTCGGGAGCCACGATAGCTTCGATGAAGAGTCCCGGTGTGCAGAGCAACTCTGCGGTCGCCTTGTCGACTGTTCGGTTGAATCCGAGAACCGATCCGAAGGCACTGAGCGGATCGCCATCGAGTGCTCGCTTGCAAGCTTCCGCCAGACTTTCGCCAGTCGCTGCACCGCAAGGATTGTTGTGTTTCATCACGCTTGCGGCCGCGTTCGCAAAACCTCGCACAATCTCTAATGCGGAATCCAGATCCAAGAGGTTATTGTACGAAAGCTCTTTCCCGCTTAATTGTCGCGCGGAAACAAGATTCGCCGATCGCTCGGAAGGATCGCTGTAGACCGCGGCGCGTTGGTGGGGGTTTTCACCGTAACGTAGTTGCGTTTTACGGCGCAGGCCGAGGTGTAAGCTAGATGGGAAGTCACCACCCAGCGAGTCGCCTCGAAGGTAATCAGCAATCGCTCGGTCGTACGAGGCAGTGTGATCAAAGGCATCCGCTGCGAGTTGCTCTCGAAGTTCTAGAGTGGTTCCTCCTTGGGATTCGAGTTGGGCGAGAATCTCTCCGTACTGTTCAGGGCTTGTGGATACCGCGACATCGAGTTGGTTCTTGGCGGCCGCTCGAACCAAGCTGGGGCCACCAATGTCGATCTGTTCAATGCATTCTTCGCGAGTTGTCCCTGGACGCGACGCGGTCGCTGCAAACGGGTAGAGATTCACCACCACCAAATCAAACGGCTCGATTCCATGTTCATCAATCGCATCCATATGATCATCACGATCACGTCTCGCGAGGATCCCACCAAAGATTTTAGGGTGTAGCGTTTTGACTCGACCGTCGAGCATTTCTGGAAAGCCGGTGTAGGTGGCGACGTCTAGCACTTCAACGCCACTTTCTTCAAGGTGCCGACGTGTTCCTCCAGTGCTGTAGATCTGAACGCCTGCTTGTTGCAGACCAGCTGCCAAGTCCGCTAGACCTAGTTTGTCGCTTACACTTATCAATGCAGTTCGAATCGGAACGATTTCGGACACGATGCTCAGTTGGGTTATAAGGAAGACGCGGGAACTCGACCAACCCTTGGTGTAATCCGCCCAACGCCTAGTGGTCAACCGGGGCACCCCCAATCAAGGGTCTTTTGAGAGGCAATTTTAAACGGTTTCGCGGATCAGGTTTTTTGGAGGTGCAGTCGGGTCAGATAAATTTAGCAATCCACTCCATGATGCACCTGTGTCTAGAGTCTGATGGGGACGTGTCTAGAGCCTAACGGGGATACCAGCGTCTTTCATCACTTGTTTCGTTTCGGCAATTGAGAACTGTCCGAAGTGAAAAATACTCGCGGCCAATGCCGCATCAGCTTTGCCTAGCTGAATTGCATCCACCAAATGCTGCGGTGAGCCAGCTCCGCCGCTTGCTACCACGGGGATGCTAACCGCTTCGCTGACCGCGGAGGTGATGGGTAAATCGTAACCGTCACAGGTGCCATCGGCATCCATACTGGTGAGAACGATCTCTCCCGCACCTAGCTCTTCAATTCTTTTTGCCCATTGCACCGCTTCCAATCCGGTCGGTGTTCGGCCGCCGTTAATGTGCACTTCCCATCGCTCTTTTCCGTCGACTTCAATGCGTTTGGGATCAATGTTGACCACGATGCACTGGCTGCCAAATCGTTCCGCTGCTTGCTTGACGAAATCGGGGTCTTTGCAGGCAGCGGAGTTGATTGAGACTTTATCGCAACCTGCCGAGAGGAGTGCTCTTACATCCTCAATGGTTCGGACTCCGCCCCCCACCGTTAGCGGCATGAACACCTGCTCGGCCGTGCGGCGTACAACATCCAAAATGATGTCGCGTTTTTCATGACTCGCGGTGATATCAAGAAACACCAGTTCATCAGCACCCTCTTTTTCATACCGTCTCGCCACCTCGACTGGATCACCGGCATCCCTGAGATTGACGAAATTGGTGCCTTTCACAACCCGGCCGTCATGAACATCAAGGCAGGGGATCACTCGCGCCGCTAACATATTGTTAAGGTGATGATGAGGGTGTGAATGGAGAAAGGGGCGATCCTGATTTGGATTTCGCTGCCCGCCGTTGGATCTTCAAACATCATGACAGGTTGTTGGTTATTTGCCTATCTGCGAACTCACGAAGATTCCGAGAGAATTCTCGCTGCCATCCTCTGACAGTCTTCTAGATAGCCGGCACCAAACAGGTTGAGGTGATTGAGTAGATGATAGAAAACGTAAACATGGTTCCTGCGTTCCCACCCTGCTGCGAGTGGATACGTTTGATGGTAGGCATCGTAAAAGGAAGCAGGGCAACCACCGAAAAGCTTTAACATGCCGAATTCTGCTTCACGATTTCCTCGGTAAATTGCAGGGTCGACCAAAACAGGATTTCCCTCTGCATCAGCGAGATAATTTCCACTCCATAGATCTCCGTGCAGGAGGGACGTCTCGCTTTCGCTACCCGCTAAAATCCGATCCATACGTTCGACGATTTGTCGGATCTCTGTAATTAGACGGCTGGGAAATCGCTGGTTTTCAACACCCAATTTTAGTTGAGCCTCAATCCTGCGTTGGGCAAAGAATTCGCTCCAGTATTGCATCGGTGCATTTTGCTGACGGGTTGCCCCAAGGTAATTATCCTCCTCCCATCCTGTCTCCATGCTCTTGGTGCATCGATGCAGGTTCGCTAAACGTTGTCCAAACTGAGCGAAAAAGTTCTTGCATTTCACCCCGGGTTCCACCCACTCCAAGATGAGCCACGCTTGAGTATCGTGCAGACCCAATCCGATGGGTTTTGGAACCTTGATGCTCCCGCTAGCTTGGATTGCGGCGAGGCCGTTTCGTTCACACTGGAAATTATTCAGAAAGTCACAGTGATTCCTTTTCACGAAATAGTGTCGTTTGTTTCCATTTGAATCTTGAACCGTCACACGAGAGGCTTCACTGATGCAACCCCCGGAGACGGGATCAGATCTTTGCAGGGTCACCGAGTGGGGTAGTAATGCATCCAGAACCCTCTGAAGTTTATTTGGTTCCATGGTGCTCACTCTCCTTGAAATCAAAAATGGCTTGCAACACCATTCAAGTTGTTGCAAGCCATTGAAGTGCGAATCAGCAAACTCGCGATCAAATGAATCGGTTACAGATCGTAGTCCGCAGGTCGTTTACCCGGAATGTACTTCTTGAATCCAAACGGCGTTGGGTTGTATTCACCGATGATTGACACATCCAAGTCAGGTTTGATTTTCTGCTCGAGGCCAATACACCATAGTGATGCGTTCGCTAACATTCGGCGAACTCCTTCGCTCGGCAGGTCGTCCGCTGAACCCATGGTGGTGACAAACACACGCCCGCCCTTGTAGGTCCGAGTCCAAGCGACAGGCATCACTTTCTCTTTTCTCGAATCGGTGATTGGTTTGGAATCAGGAGTCATTCCATCGAGGATTTGACCAAGGATCACTGCATGTCCGTCACCGCTGAGAGGTAGTTTCACTTCATACACATCGGTTGGACCCCAGATATCACCATCTTGAATGCCGGTTGCGATGGGGTGTTTGGCGTCGGCTACCAGTCCACGAGTCGATTCGCGACCGTGCTTGCCGTAGTGCGATACCCAGGTTTCACCAAGGATCTTTTTTCCGAACCCACCTTCCTGATTGTTCCACGTGTACTGATGGAACTTTCGGTCCTTGGGAATGTTAAATGGATGAGTGGACGTTCGCAAAGCCATCAGTGGTTTACCTGCCTCGGCATAATCCACGATGCGTTGCATTTGGTCATCTTCCAAATTGCGGAACCGCAGTCCAAGGATGACGAGGTCAGCATCTTCGAGGGCTTCTAGGCCGGGGATGTTCGTCACACTCTCCGGATTGATTTCTCCACTTGCAGGGTCAATGGGGAAAAGCACGGTGCATTGAAACCCAAGATGTTTCGAGAGGATTTTTCCGAGTTGCGGTAGTGCTTCTTCGCTGCGGTACTCATGGTCTCCCGCAACTAGCACGATATGTTTTCCTTGACCGGGGCCTTCACCCCCGGGGAATACTAGCCAGCGATCATCAGCGCAAACGGTCTGAATTAGGACGCTGCAAATTAGAAAAGATAAAAACGATTTCATCATTCTTTGCCAAAGTGGAATATTTACTTGAGTTGGTATGAGTTGCCTGTTCACGGAAGTGAACAGGTTGATTAGTTGTTCTTCTGGATTGCAAAAACGGGGCAACAAAAAACCGGACACCAAGAGAGGTGTCCGGTTCGCTGTCTGTCTGACGTTCGCTACTGCTGAGCAATCGCTTTGCGGAAGATCGGATGATCTGCTCTGCCGCCCGCTCGGAGGTAGGCAATGAGATCAGCAATTTCCTCGGCGGTAAAAGTGTCCAGCAAGCCGGTCGGCATCATGCTTGCTTGTGCTGGACGAGTCGATTCGATTCGCTCTCGATTCACGTCCGATAAGCTGGATGGATCGAGCATGTTCGTCATCACGCGCAAGCTCGTTCCTGACATGTTGACGACTCTTCCGATCACCACGCGACCATCATCGGTAAGGAATTGAGTCGCGCCGTACTGGTCGCTCACTTCTGCACTGGGGTCAACCATTGAAACGATCAAGTCCTTTGTGCTGAATCGGCCACCGGCCGCGGTCAGGTCTGGCCCGAGGATTCCTCCCTGAACACCCATTCGGTGGCACTTGTAGCATTGAGCTGCGGCAAAGACTGACTTGCCTTGGTCGAAGTCGGGTTGTCGTGTGCTGCTGCCGATCAGATCAGCAAGCTCGTCAACGGTCCATTGTTTGACGAGTTCTCGTTGCGCTTCACCTGTCGCGGCGTTATCTTCCGCAGCTGGTTTGGCCTCGAGTATTGCGGCCAATGCAGTGCGATCGGACTCAGGGACATTCTCCAGTGCAGCCTTCTTAATGTTCTCGTTGAACCCGCCGAATGACATACCTCCCTTCGCGGAACGAATGTCATTGAACCACTGGAAGTATTGCTGACGTAGTTCAGGATTCCATCCAGTTTTCACGCCTCGCAGGGTCATCGCGTAATGGATTTGATTCTCCTGACTTGGCGATGAGTGCATCTCGGAAACAATTTTGCTCGTTGCCGTCTCGTCTTGAAGGTAGGCGAGCATTTGAGAAAGTTCACGATCCACTTCATTTTGGTTCGTCGGGAAGGCTGACCCGAATTGCTCAAGTAGAGCTGCACGGTGATCGCCTTCAATGGCGCCAAGACGGATGGCGATGAGGCCATAGGCCCGAAGCAGGTCAATCTGTTGCCCCCCTTCCAGTTCGGACCATTGGATATTCGACAGTGCTCCGATTGCAGCATCTCGATCCGCTTCAGTGCCGCAACGAGCAAGTGCCACGACACCGAGGATTCGAGATTGAGGGTCAGTGATTTCAGAGATCCGTCCACGCCATTGATCCACCGGTTGATGTTCTAATGCGATTCTCGCGACAAAACGAATCGCTCGGTCAGAATGACCAAGGTTGGCTAATGCCAGTTCAAGATTCTTGCTCGATGGCTCTTGTACATGAGTTGCTTCGATTTGTTGGCGAAGTGAGCGTAACTTCGCCGCTTGCTTCGACTCCGACTTCTCGGTTCTTTGCTGTGAACGAATGGCGACGCGATCTCGAACTTTCTGGGCGAGTTTTTTAATTCGACTCGGTTGTTCAAAATCCGATTCCAAGCCCATCGCATTGACGGCACCGGTGTAGCGAATTCGGTAGAGTCCACTCTGGGTTCGCCTGCCACCGATTGTGAAGTAGAGCGCCCCATCAGGGTGGACCGCAAGGTCGGTTACCGGTAGCGGTGCTGCGGTGGCAAAGGTCTCATAGCTTCCCGAGTAGCTACTTCCGTCTTCATTTAAATGAACCGCGTGAATATTCCCGTAGCTCCAGTCGCAAATGAACAAAGCGTTTTGATACTTCTCGGGGAAATCCGTTCCGTAGCCAAAGCAAATACCGGTGGGGGAACCTGGACCGATATCTACCGCTGCTCCAAACGAGTCGGGATAGTAGGCGGGCCATTTGCCCGTTCCGTTTCTCCATCCAAACTCTGCCCCACTTATCACATGGTTGATGCGAGTAGGGCGGTACCATGGGGTACCAACATCCCATTCCATGTCCGCATCATAAGTGAATAGTTCGCCTTGGCGATTCAAAGCAATGTCGTACTGGTTTCGGAAGCCGGTCGCGATGAGTTCAAGATCTTTGCCATCCGGATTCATCGATAGGATGAAACCGCCAGGTCCCATGCGATTTGCATTGTGGCCGCGAGCATCGGGCATGCGACCGAGTAGGTGATCTTCTCCCCAATGCTTGGGAACACGACTGCGGGCAATGTCGCTGGGGAGGTTCGTGTTGTTACCTGCACAGGTAATGATTCGTTTGCCATCCTGACTGAGGATGAGGGCGTGAGGGCCATGCTCAGAACCACCATTCATCGGAACGATACGTTCTTTCTTGTCGTACTGATCGTCACCATCGGTGTCAGTCAATCGCCAGATCCCCGCGATGTCACCGCGGCTATTGACGTTGGCGTAAAGCGACCCAAAAGCGCAGAGGAGTCCCTGTGCGCCTTCAAATTCGATTTCAAGCTTTTCGATGCTCGCTGGCTGTTTGGATACATCGATTCGGTAAAGTCCACCGTACTGATCGCAGGCAATCAAGCGATTCTTGGGGTCAACCGTGAGGCTAACCCAAGATCCTTGCGTTTTACCTGGTACCTCGTAGATCAAGTCAACCTCGAAGCCTTCGGGAACACTGAATTGCTCAACTGGTGTTGCACCAAAGCCGGCCGCCGATGCGGTGCAGGGCAGCAGAAGCAACGCTAGCAGAATGTGATGGGTGATTGAGAACACACGTCGCATGAAAGACGAATCCTTAAAAAACAAGAAATTGACGAAAACTTGATGGTTTTCTTTATTGGGTTAATTCGCACCTATGATAACCGCACTATGGCATCTGCTCCAACTTAGAACGAACCCCCATGAAAATTGGATGGTTTTAGTAAAGCGACTCGGCGAATCTGTGGAGGGGTGTGAGGTAAGAGGAATCGCCGAATTTGCTATGTTTTTGCAACACGAGGAAGACCAAAACCACCCCATTGGACAGCGAGAAGAACGTGGGCAATTTGATTACCGGATCGCAGGAGATGCAGCGAGCTTTGAGTTGGGATCGCGATCTCTCCGCTGATCGTAACGAGCAGAAGCGACTTCGCAGCTACATCGCTTTTCAAATGGCTTCCGCGGGACTCGCGCCACCGAGTGATGAGTCGGCAGATCAAATGGCTGCATTCTCCGCTGGGATCCTTGAAAGTCTCAGAGAAAAAAATCATTTGCTCTCCGAGTATCGAGCTCCGATTGATGAGAGGATCGAGTCTTACCTGAACCAGCACTTCTCGGAGGTGCTTGGTGAGGAAGTGTTGCGACTACCAAGTCGTTCGCTCACACTTGATCGTCATGGAATGGCACGCGCACTGAGCCTTCCAATTGATGGTAACGAATTCAAGACGGATTTAGTCTCGTCTTATCGTTGTCTTAACGGTGTTCTGAATAACCCCAAAGCTGATCGCCGCACGACTGCAGGAACCTTCCACGTTGCCGAGGGTGGCTTGCCGATCCCAGCCGACAAGCGGGCGGTTCCCGCTGGGGTTTTCGTGAAGCTGTTCCAAGCGGCGATGTCTCCACCCGATGAATTGACTCAGCTTCCTTACACTTCGGCATCCGATCAGCAGGCTCACACCTGGGTGTCATTATTGCTTAGGCCCTTGGTGTGCCCAGAGATTCCGGGTGTGAGTGATGCCAAGTCAATGGAGGTTCGCTTTTACGTTCCGGGCTCCTTTGTCAGTAATCTCGACTTTGTAGAATCCATTTTTGGAAATGCCGGTGATGCGCTGATCGCAGCCAACGATGCGGCACTCGATGTGAAAGGTTGGTCGGGACACACCGGTTGCGTTATCCTTGCTCCGCACTTGATTCATCTCACCAAAAAAGAACTTGGTCTGCCGCACTGGGATGATGCGACCGAACGCCAACGCGCAGATTCCATGTGCTGGAAAGATCCCAGCGAACGTTACAACGATGGTGGTGCCTTCAAAATCACCTGCCGAGATCATTACGGAGTCGTCGTCACGCTGATTGCGGATAACTACTACGGCTATTGCAAGAAGGAAGTAAAAACGCAGATTAGCTACGCGACCAATTTGATGGGCAATTCGGAGGAAGAGCATGCCGGTGGTGCTCTGGCATTTGCTTCTTATTCACTCGGTGAAATCTTTAAAGTCAACAGTCGCTTGTATCACGGCAGAACCTTCGAGGAGATTGCCGCCGCGTATTCATCTTTTATCGAAGTGAAGCCGGAAGGTTATGGCGTCGATCGGCTTCACCCCTCGGTGATTTACATTCCTGACACCGCGAGCGCGAATCTTGATGAACGATGCGTGAAGTGGGAAAAGGATGGTGTGGAGCACCGCTTGACACTTTCGCCGAGCCACGTTTATGTGTCGCCCAGTGGCTACAAGGTCCGCCTGGAAAAGCACCCCGCAGCACCTTCTTGGCGACTTGTTGGTACAGCCGCAGAAGGTGTGTTTTGCCACAAGCCGTGCACCGTCAGTGGTGGTGGCAAAAGTGAGATCAGTAAGTCGTTAAGAGATTACATGCTTTACGGACCGGTGTTCGTCTCGGATGTCGAAAAAGATTTTCAGTGGTTAGATGAGATTTTCAGCCGTGATTATCAAGATCGTTGGGACGCTGCGACAGACGACAAGCCGGATTATCAAGATCGCCCGAGTCGGTCAGTGCTGGATCCGACGCGAAGTCTCGGAAGTATGATTCAGCTTCTCACGCCTCAGCCGAACTACAGCGAGGAGTTTAACGCTTGGCTGAAGACAATCCCTGAGCATGTGTATGCGTTGGCCTTGATCATCAAACGGTTCATCGGCCCCGGCATGGAAAGTGATTGGAGGGAACTATTCGGAGTGGATATTGTCAACGGATCACCTGGCCATGAACTCAAAATGGGT
The DNA here is from genome assembly GCA_938045805.1 of uncultured Rubripirellula sp. Lineage (GTDB taxonomy): Bacteria > Planctomycetota > Planctomycetia > Pirellulales > Pirellulaceae > Rubripirellula. Next base: position 43,690 of record CALIBL010000037.1, read on the forward strand.
GATCGGACACTCGTAGGGACTTATCTTCGCGTCGGCTTAGATGATGCTCGATGGCGAACGTTCAAACTCCGTCAGGATTTTATTGCTGCTGACAAAGTACAGCGGGAAGACGATATCAGTTGTAGTACTGTGGTTCCGGCCGGTTGGATCAACAATGTAGGATCTGCAGTGGCGGAGAGTCACAGCTATAAGCTTGTCGAGAACTGCGAGTATCGTCTGTTTCAGCGGCCTGATGATGCGGTGCATCGTGGGCTAGATAAACAGACCGAGTGGGATCTCTCGCGGAGTGGCAACTTCATCAGCAATTTTGAGCCGATCCCAAGTCAGACGGTCAAAGCAATTGTTGAGGACGCGATTGAGTTTGATAAGTTTAGCGGTCCGATGGAAAAGCTTCTTAACGAAGCAGCGGACCGAGACAATGAGTACGTGGTGAGTACGGCGGATCCAAGGATCGTCGACGGGCAACCCACCAAGAATCCACGCTATTTGCAGGATCGACCAGATCTAGTCAATGAACGTGACAGTTATGTGGCGATGCGAGGCATGCAACTTTGTCGACGACTCGCCGAGACGGATCCTGTTACCGTTCCGGTCGGTGCCGTGCTGAGTGGCCGAAGAAATAATCCACCCGACCCCGAAGCTGGCTTCCGCTCGCTGGCCGTCTATTCGCCGCTGCATTACCAAGAGCTCCCTGAGTTGTTGATGGATTATGTCTGTTCACTGACCGGCAAGAGTCCAAGTACGACGGGTGCGGGTAGCGAAGGCGCGCTCACCAAAGGACCCTTCAATGCTCTATTGCCAGCGATCGATCTTAATGCAACCGTGGTATCCATGGTTCTCACTGAACTAGGTGGTTTCAGCACACCAGCAGGTCACATTGGTTCGCGATTTGAAGTGGGACATGATATCTCTCTGTTGATCCCTGAAGTTTGGTGTCGAATGTCAACCGAAGAACGGGACCCGGAGCGTTTGATGCAGGATGGTATGTTGGAAAAAGTAGCCGACTACCAATGGAATGATCAAGCGATTCCTGCGAGTCGCCTCGGTTACCGAATCACGAACAAATTTGTTCGCCGTTACTTGGGGCGAGTGTTCGACAATCCATCAAAAGTGTTCACTGAAGATATTCTCAAACCTGAACTTCAGGACGCAGATTCCTTTGCGGACGGTATCCTTCACATCGCAGAGGCGCAACAACGAGTCGCGCAGCTTTACATGGAGGATGGAGGGTATGAACTCGCATGTCCGCCTCTCAAAGCGGTTCTTAGTCTGATGGCTCGGGGGCATTATGAAGGAATGAAAATTGATGATCCTGAGTTGCGAAAACTCTTTACTCGTGATCACCTGATTGCCAGTGATTGGTATCGTGAGCGCCTTGAGGCAAAGCAGAGAGTGGATGTGTTGCACTGGAATACGGTGGTCGAACATCTGAGGCAGTACAAGGCTAGAGTTGGTGATCATGAATTTGCTGATGAACTTGATTTGAACTCACGTCTCGAGTTCGCGGAGCAACGGTACAAGGAAGTTCAGGATGCTGGATACCTCGAGTCCTTGCTCGGCACCGCGGGAGTTGAGCCTTTGGGGCGTTAATTGATCGCGATCCGCACCACGGTTGCGATTGGCCGTTCCCAGTGGCGATCTTCTGCACCTAGTTTGGGGAAAAAGAGGCTGCCGGTCCGCTTGGCTCTTAGTTACCATACAGAGATCAGTGAAGTGAGCATCTTTCGCTGCCCCGCCTTCCTTGTTGATCCTGCCTTTTACTTTCCTGCCTCGGCGTTGCTGTGCAACTTTGAGCCGTTCTTTGTCTCCATCTATGAAACCGTTCTCTGCATCTTTGCTCGGTCGATTGGGTTGTCGTCAGCGGCAAATCACATTCCTGTCTGCGCCGATATTTTTATTTGCGGCGGGTCTCATGACGGAGATTCGAGCGCAGGTGGCAAATTCAGTTGCGGGTGAACAAGACGCTCGCCATCTCCACTTGTCCAAGCCAATAAAAAGCTTTTTGCGCAATCACTGTACGGACTGTCATCAGGGCGAGACAGCTGAGGCAGGGTTTGATCTGGACGAAGTCGAACGACACAGCGATGGAGACCTCGCTTTCGCAAAGTGGGTTCGGGTTCACGATCGAGTTGCCGACCATGAGATGCCGCCTTCTGAATCCTCTTCTTTAAGTCAGGTGGAGCGTGATCATTTTCTCTCTGCCTTGGCGGAAGATTTGAAGCGGTATGAACGCAACCAGAGAAACAACGAGGGCCGAGTTCAATCACGGCGTTTGACCAACATCCAGCTCGAACGCACTTTGCATGACCTATTGGCGATCGCAACCCCGCTGGCCAACCTAATGCCAGAGGAACAAAGGGTCGATGGCTTCACCGGTGTTTCTCAATCTCAGTCGATGTCACACTTTCTGCTCGAGTCGCATCTGAAAGTGGTTGATGCGGCTCTGACCGCTGCAATGGATCGATTGTTCGACCCCGTGGATCCACTTCAGAGATCGTACACCGCTCAACAGCTTGCTCGATCAAACCCCAAACAGCGTTGCCGTGATCCTGAGATGATCGATGACTTGGCTGTGGTGTGGTCAAGTGGATTGGTGTTCTATGGACGCATTACTTCAACGACCGTTAGAGAGAGTGGTTGGTATCGCATCCGCTTCACCGCAACCTCAGTGAAGCAACCAAGCGGGGGTGGAGTCTGGTGTTCGGTGCGGAGCGGACAATGCAACAGCGGTGCTCCATTGATGGACTGGATCTCTTCCTTTGAAGCTACCGAGGAACCGGTTGAGCATGTTGTCGAGGCTTGGTTACCTGCTGGTCACATGATCGAGATTCGTCCTGCGGATTCGACCCTGCGGAAAGCTTCTTTTCGAGGCGGTCAGGTGGGAGCCGGAGAAGGCGAACCACAGAATGTTCCCGGTGTCGCTCTTCACTCAATGCATGTCGAAGCAATCTTTCCTGGTGGAAATCAGCTGGAGGTGCAACGGCGACTTTTTGGGGACATGAAAATTGATGTCAACACGCAGGGTGAAAGCGTCAAATACGCGGGTGATAAACCTTACAGAGATGCCAAAGCACAACTGATTCGCTTTGCGCGGCGAGCGTTCAGAGGGCCGGTTGAGGAACGCGATTTGGAACAGTACCTGGTGTGGCTACGGCAGGAGCTAGCCAGTGGGAAAGATCCAACTGCGGCATTACTTTCGACATATCGTGCAATCCTTTGTTCATCTCGTTTTCTCTATCTGATTGAGGAACGCGGGTCACTTGATAGTGAAGCCGTCGCGAGCCGACTCAGTTATTTCCTGTGGGGTAGCATGCCGGACGATGAGCTATTGAAGGCTGCTACGCAAAGTGATTTCTTGCAGCCGAGTCAATTAATTTCTCAGGTCGATCGCATGTTGCGTCATCCGCGGGGCGAGACTTTTATCAAGGACTTTGCTTCACAGTGGCTCGACCTGATGGACATCGACTTTACCGAGCCCGATCGAAAACTTTATCCCGATTTTGATATCGTTGTGCAGAACTCGATGCTGGCCGAAACGCATCAGTTCTTGCAGTGGTTGTTGGATCAAGATGCACCCGTTACCGAGCTGGTCGATGCTAAGCAGACTTTTTTAAATAGTCGCCTTGCGAACTATTACGGGATTGAAGGTGTGCAGGGTGATCAGATGGCGTTAGTTTCTTTGAGTGAGGAATCTCATCGCGGAGGGCTCTTGTCACATGGTTCCATTCTGAAGGTGACCGCCAACGGCACGAACACGTCGCCTGTGCTGCGAGGCGTTTGGGTTTCAGAACGTTTGCTCGGTGTGTCAGTGGCTCCGCCTCCGGAGAATGTTCCTGCTGTGGAACCTGACATCCGAGGCGCACGAACGATACGCGAACAATTATCTCTCCATTTGAATCATGTCGATTGTCGTGGTTGCCACGCGAAGATGGATCCACCCGGCTACGCTCTTGAGAATTTTGATGCTGCAGGAAGGTGGCAAGATAAGTACCGTGTGATTCAAAAAGGGCGACCGAGAAGCGGCGCAACCATTGATGCGGGTGGTGTTTTTGTGGATGGTCGTGAATTTGATGGTTTCGATGACTTTCGTGCACAGCTCGCCGAGAAACCGTTACCCCTTGCACGCAATTTTGCCGAAAAGTTATTGGTGTACGGAACCGGCTCACTGCTTTCTTTTTCCGATCGTGATGAACTCGATCGAGTCATCGAGGCGGCAGAGAAAAAACATTATGGCATTCGTGCGATCTTGGACGAAGTGGTGACCAGTTCGCTTTTTTTGATGAAGTAGGCCATGGCAACTAAGATGAAATCTCAATCGAACCATCTCGCTAACGGATCTAGCCTTCAATTCGGCCGAAGGATCGGTGGCAACTTCTTGGATCGTCGGAGTGTACTCCGCGGCGGTGGAATTGCCATGAGTTTGCCTTGGTTAACTGCGATGCAACCGGCGATGGGGTCGGAGGCACCCGCTTCGCCGCAGCGCTTTGTCGCCGTCACGCTTGGCCTCGGTTTGGTCGCCTCCAACCTCGTGCCAGAGCAAGCAGGTAAAGATTATGCCGCATCGAGATACCTCGAAAGTATGGACGACCTCAGGGATCGCTATACGGTGTTTTCAGGAGTCTCTCACCCGGGAGTCAAAGGTGGGCATCGAGCCGAAGCAAGTATTTTGACGGCCTCACCAATGGGTTCGTCAGGTCAAGCGAAAAATACGATCTCACTCGATCAGTACCTCGCAAAATATCGTGGTGAACAGACTCGCTTTCCTTCCTTGGTGCTAAGTACAGGTGGATCCACGAGCCCTTGTTACACCGAAAATGGTGCAATGATTCCTCCGCTTGATCGGGCCTCGAGACTTTTCAGTTTACTCTTCGTGGACGATTCACCGAAGGTTCGCGATCAGCAAGAGAAGAGAGTCCGAGAGGGTCGCAGTATCATGGATTTGGTTGGTGCTGAGGCTAAGTCGCTGCAGCAAAAACTTGGCGCTGGGGATCGTGATCGATTGGATGCATTTTTTACCAGCGTTCGAGATCTCGAAAAACGAATGGCTGAAACCGAGAAATGGGCCAAGCTTCCTAAGCCCAGTGTTGGTCGTGATGCACCGGTCGACATCACAAATCCTAGCGATCTGATTGGACGACAAAAGACCATGTGCCAGCTCATGAAGTTAGCACTTCAAACCGATAGTACTCGCTACATCACACTCCATCTTCCCGGAGCCGGCGGTGTGATCCCTATTCAGGGTGTGGATCAGGGGTACCACAATCTAAGTCATCATGGGATGGATGAGGCGAAGCTTGAGCAGCTTGCGCTGGTGGAGTCGGCACTTATTGGCGAGTGGGCCGATTTCCTCCGATCGCTTCGTGATCATTCTGATGCCAGTGGTGATTTACTCGGCAATACCTCCGTTTTGCTCACCAGCAACTTGGGTAATGCATCCAACCACGATAATCGCAATATGCCCGTGCTTTTTGCGGGTGGGCCATTTCAGCACGGCCAGCATCTGGCTTTCGATCGAAATAATAATTATCCGCTGCCCAATCTTTTTGTGTCGGTCTTGCAGGCGAATGGCTTAGAGATCGATCGATTTGCAACCAGTACAGGTACGATGAAAGGGTTGGATTGGCGTTTAAGCTGATGCCAATCAATCTCATGCGAGGCCTATTCGTTAAGTTCTGGGACCGAAGATTCGTCTAATTTCATTCGTTGAATGATTTTGCGGAGTCGGATTTGGAAATCACTTTTAAAGTTAGCGACCTGCTGTTCGCTAATGTTCAGAATCCCCGCGGCCTCTTGGTTGCTAGTTCCTTTGACAAATAGCAGTTCGATTGCTTTGAGTTTTATCCACTGATCGGTGGTCTTCCAGTGCTCGATTTGATCCGTAATGGCAACTTGTAGTGCGGCTTCTTCTTTCTTTTTTAGCTCTGCGCTTCTTGCGATTGAACTCGCGACCCTATGAGGTCCAATCCATTGGTGTTCTAGCGAATCATCCTCTTGGATTCCTCGCATTTGAAACTTCGGTCGTCTTCCTTCACGTCGAAGATGATCAGTGAGTTTGTAAGCACAGATCGAAAACAGGTAGCTCTCCAGCGACCGCTCTGAATCGTAATTTGCAAGGCTATTGAGGAAGCCTATGAATGCTTCTTGAACAATATCTTCGCTGGTCGATCGGTTATGAATCCTGCAATCAACGTAAGCGATGAGCCGACCCTCAAATTGTTCAATCAATTCCTTCCACGCTTGTTGATCACCCATTTTAATCTTCGCAATCAGTTCGTCATCGCGCGAGATCGGTTCACCTGAAGACATGGGCTTGATTTTTAGGATCGGGAATGGGAAGACGTGGTCCAGTTGGGTAACAAAACTTGATTGACTTCAGATAAGTGAAATCCTTGTCTGCAAAATGAATCCTCGTACATGGCTCTGGATTCACTATACTGCTGCTGACAGCATGGGGGTGAAGAAGTTTCGGGAGCGTGAGTCCTTAAGTGTGGACGAAATGGTCCAGCCAGCCAATTGATTAATATGCGGTCATACCCGCCCGTTAAGTGTAGTTTTATCTAATTGATCGCGTTTCCCTCGGGGAATCTTAGAGTTTTTATGACGGCAATACTCGGTATCTCGGCATTCTATCATGATTCCGCTGCAGCCCTTCTGGTGGACGGAGAGATCGTTGCTGCTGCGCAGGAGGAACGATTCACGCGTAAGAAAAATGACGCGGCGTTTCCAAAATATGCGATTGATTATTGCTTGAAGCAGGCAGGACTACGGGCATCGGATCTTGATCATGTTGGGTTTTATGAAAAGCCTTTACTGAAGTTTGACCGATTGTTGGAGACGTATTTAAGTTACGCCCCATCGGGTTTTCTATCATTTCGAAAGGCAATGCCTGAATGGGCTGGTCCAAAGTTGCAGCTTCGGCGCGAGATACGGCGCGGCTTAGGCAATCAGTATCAAGGTAGGATTTGTTTTTGCGAGCACCATCAATCTCACGCCGCTAGCGCATTCTATGCATCGCCTTTTGAAGATGCCGCAATCCTGACTTTGGACGGCGTTGGGGAATGGGCAACCTCCACGATGGGAGTTGGGAAGGGCAAACAGATCAGCTTGATGAAGGAGATTCGCTTTCCGCATTCATTAGGGCTCTTGTACTCAGCACTCACTTACTTCACTGGTTTTCGCGTCAATTCGGATGAGTACAAATTGATGGGGCTCGCTCCCTATGGAGAACCTAGATATGCCAACCTGATACGAGAGAATTTGATCAAGATCTTTGATGATGGTTCCTATCAAATGAATCTTGAATACTTCGATTATCCGCAGGGCCTGCGGATGACTTCGAGAAAGTTCAATCAGCTGTTCCGTGCGTCACCGAGGAAGCAAGGTGAGCCTGTGCGTGAATTAGATATGGACCTTGCTGCATCGATTCAGAAGGTTACTGAGGATATCGTGCTGCGAGCTTGCGAGCATCTGTATGAACTGAGCGGAGTTGAGAACCTTTGTCTTGCAGGTGGTGTCGCACTCAATTGTGTTTCCAATGGTAATGTCGTCAGGAAGGGGCCTTTTAAAAACGTTTGGGTGCAGCCTGCGGCGGGTGATGCTGGCGGGGCGCTTGGGGTTGCGCAGTTCATATGGCATCAGCTGATGGGGAATCCTCGGAGCGTTGCCAACCCTGACGGGCAGCGTGGTAGTCTTTTGGGGCCTTCAGTTTCAGACGGGGATCTTCAGACGTCTCTGGACCAAGTTGGGGCTGAGTATCTGATTCATGACACCGAAGCAGAATTGGCTGAAGACTTGGCAAAACGTCTTGACGAGGGCGAATTAATTGGGATTGCGCGGGGTCGCATGGAATTCGGGCCTCGGGCGTTAGGTAATCGTAGTATTGTGGCTGACCCACGGCGGCGTGACACACAACGCGATTTGAATCTGAAGACAAAATTCCGAGAGTCATTCCGACCCTTTGCTCCAATCGTTCTGCGAGAACATGTATCAGATTATTTTCAGTGGGACTCGGACCAAGATAGTCCTTACATGTTGATGGTGACGGGGGTCAACGATTCGATTCGACAAACGGTTGATCCGACGCTACCCAAAGGGCTCGATCGAGTGAACGATGTACGAAGTAGTTTGCCGGCCATCACGCATGTGGACTACTCCGCTCGACTGCAGACGGTGGATCAGTTGCGAAACCCCTTTCTATGGACACTCTTGGATCAATTCAAGAAACGCACCGGTTGTTCAGTGCTGGTGAACACAAGTTTCAACGTCAAAGATGAGCCAATCGTCAATCACTGGGCCGACGCATTGGCCTGTTTTATGCAAACCAATCTTGATGTTTTAGTTCTTGAAAATTGTGTGCTCGAAAAATCCAGTCAGAAGGCTGTTGATCTAGAGGCGTTAGAGAGAATCAGGAATCTTCCATTTAAGAATCAGCAAAACAAGGAGAAAAGACAGACGCTTCAGTTTGTTGGGTCGCTATGCTTGGCGTTGGGGTTGATGTCATGTTTGGTTTACTATCGATTCCATGCTCCAGCCATTGCCGGTATCATCTTGGCTATGGCCATGGCGACAGCGGGGTTTGCTTGCTTGGGCGATTCGGTTCGAAGCGCAATAGAATCGGGGTTCAAGCATTTAACACTTCCGGTTCGGTTGGTGGTGACTCTGGTTTTGCTCGCGGTGGTTTATTATCTGGTAGTTACGCCCATTGGTGTTTTATTACGCTGGACTGGACGAGATCTAAGGCGATCCGAGGAATCGAACCGGACTCAGTGGACACCGTGGATGGATCGGAACCTAGAGAGTTATTTTCAAACTTATTAATCAAGAGTTCACTCCATGAATCAAGTCAATGGCTCCGATGAGCAGGATGTGGACGCGGGTTCGCACTCCTCTGGTAAGTCGTTTGATGAGCTTGCGGGTGATCACGATCCCGGTATCGTGACCGAGTTTGTTCAGTTCCTTCGGTACAACAAAAAGTGGTGGCTAACGCCTATTCTCATCGTGACGCTGTTGCTGATTGGTGCTGCGATTTTGCTTCCCTCCCCTGTGGCCCCTTTTATTTACACACTGTTTTAGTCATTCAGTTTGTTTGGATGAACCGAATACCATGAGCAAGGAAGCAAAAATTACAGCTGATGGCGCTGACCCCGTGGCAACCGATCCCGAGCGAGGATTATTGGCGAGTTGTCGCGAGTGGGTTGATCTTCTGCCATGGATCCGACTCTTTCGGGTCATGCGTTTACTTGGATCACCCGTTTTGGTTTCGTTCACGCTGCTTGTGCTGTTGATTTGGTATCACGGCGCTACCTGGATTTTGGAAGGCGAATTTCGGCGGCAAATCAGGTCGACGCAGACCGAGATTGGTTTGAAGGAGACGACACAAGTCTTCTCTCAAGTCGGTCGACTCGGGTACAAACTGCATCCGAGTAGTATTGTGCAGTTCCCAGATCGACTCTCCTCGCTTCGATGGTCGGCTGCGAGTCTTTGGACGGTGCTGCTGTGGTTACCCCCAGGGTTGTTCTTAATGCGTCAGGGTTTGATGCTGACGGTGGGAAGAGAGTTGGAATCGTTGTTGGGGTGGTGGAAGATTGCGCTGCGTCGATCTTGGCCTGCGTTCTGTTCAGTAGTGGGTGTGTTAGTCGGGCCTTTGCTGATGGCTCTCTTGCTCTGGTTTCTTCACGCAATTTCTGGGTTGTTGCCAAACCATATGATCTTGCAGTTCCCCTTGGCATTAGCTGCCGCATTTTTTGCTGGGCTGGGAGGACTATTGCTTCTGTCGTCCTACTTCGCGATACCATTGAGTTTGGTATCGATCGTTGCTGAACCGCATCCGGATGCAATTGATGCAGTGAGTCGGGGTTATGAGTCGTGTTTTCGTCGGCCACTTAGGTTGATGTCTTATCTTGCCATCGTCATTGTTTTATTGGTGATAGCGTTTTTAATTGCAACTGGAATCGCGTCGTGTGCGCGTGGTGTGTTGACATTGGGGGGCGGGACTCAACCGAATCAGTGGTCATCACTCATGGGTGATGCATTGGTGTTTCTGAGTGTTTTGCCTACGGCATTTGTTACAACTCTAGCGTGGGGTCTGGTTGGTGGTGTTTATCTGCTTCTAAGAAGAGACACCTGTGAGCATGAAATTGAAGATATTTGGATGCCGGTTCATCGCGATTCCGTTGCTGTAGAAGAGTTGAGCGGTTTGGCTGACCTGAATATTGTTGATAACAGTGAGTCGACTTGAGTCTCAAGGGACAGTTTGGTTCGCGTAGGTGTTTGTTCTGAACGCAAGGCAGTTAGATGGAAGAAAAACGGGAGATTCATCCAGCGAGCGATTTGGATCAGGCCAATTTGGTAACGGTTGCAAAGCGGCAATGCGAAGCATCGGCCTCCGTTCTTGTGTCAGTTTTGCAAGATGAGGGGATTCGAGCCGTTGCTACGGGGGGCTATACCGCTGGCTTTCGCGCTGAGGCGCCCGGAGTGGTACGCGTGCTTACTTTTGAAGCCGATGCGGAGCGGGCACGAGACATCATTTCTGAGATTGAAGCGGAGATCCGCCAAAATCAGAATCTCTCTGATTCAGAGTGAATTGCTTCGAGCGTCTTTCTTTGCTTCTAAAGTTTGTCGCGAAGCAAGGCTAGGCTCACTCGATTGAACCCAAGATGCTACTGCTGTGTCCAGTATCGGAAAGCGCGCATCGTCTGTTTGGCAGCCTCTTCCGGATTTGGAAAAGGAAAAGCCTCAGCACACAAGTAGCCTTCGTAATTGATCTCGCGTAGAGCGTCGATGATTGGCCCAAATGACATGTGTCCTAAGCCAACGGGACGCCGGTTGCTATCGACGAAATGGATATGACCAACCCATTTTCCGCCATCGCGAAGCGCTTGGGCGACATCTGATTCTTCGATGTTCATATGGAACAGATCGCATAGCAATCGAACATTGTCAGTCGAAAGGCTTTCTAAGAGATCCACTCCTGCTTCGACCGTGCAGCATTGTTTCGTTTCGTACCGATTCAGGGGCTCGTAGATCAACGGGACATTGTATTTGGCTGCCTGTGATCCTCCATCCTCGAGGGCTTCTGCGAGGAACCCAAGCGATTCATCCACATTTCCGGTATGTCCACTGGGGCCTTGCATGGAGCCAATGATCGCCGCAGCACCAAACGCTCCGGCGAGATCAATGATGCTTCTCACGAAAGCCTGCGCCTGCTGACGTTTGGCGGGATCGGGATCAGCCAGCTGGAGTCGGTGTTTGACCCAGCCTGCCCCCGTTCCCAATGCAGCAAGTTGTAAACCGGATCGATCAAGCAGTTTGCCGAGCTGATCTGCGTCGATCGCTTCGGGACCGGGTGCGAAAATTTCAACCGCGTGATAGCCGAGTTCCGCTGCAAAGTCGATCGATTTTTCTAGACCGTCCCAAAGGACAAACGGTCCACCGCGGGCTTCTTCAACGAGACTGATAGTGATGCAGGATTTCATGGCTTAGGTTTTGATGAATGATTTGGGGGCTGGAATGATTCGGGAGCTCCGCCGAAGAGCGGTAACTTTGCCGTCGTCACGAAATTCATTTAGATCAGTGGGTTAGCCATCGTTGTTTTCGGGACGACCCTCGACGTAGACCCAGTTGTGAATGGGCTTCAGAATTTCTTTGACTTCAGAAACAAGCTGCTCGTCCATCGGCTCATCTAACCAATCACACCATTGATTGACACGGTCAGGATTTGCGGAGCCGGTGACGCAGCTTGAGAATTCAGGGTTTGCAACCGAATATTGAAGTGCGAGCTTTGCGATATCACTACCCCGTTCTCTGACGTGTGCTGCTGCCTTTGCAGCAACTGCACGTACATCATCGGTTGCTTTGTGCCACACGGGGAGTGAAAGATTGGTAAGCAGCCGCGCAGAAAAAGGCGCGGCATTGATGAGGCCAACATTTTTATCGCGGCACGGCTCAACGAGCGAAAGTGCCATGTCGTTTTGGAGCGTGTAGTGATTGTAGGTCAGAACGACATCAATCTCGCTGCGCTGGAGCATTTCGGTAAAGATTTTCATCGGATATCCGCTGACTCCAATGAATCTCACCTTTCCTTTGTCAACCTGTTCGCGGAGAGCTGGAATCGTTTCGTTGACCACTTGATCGAGGTCGACGAATTCAATGTCATGGCAAAACATGATGTCGATATGATCGATCTGCATTCGCTCGAGGGAAATATCGACGCTCTCCGCGACTCGGCGTGCGCTAAAGTCAAAATGCTGTGGCGCGTAACGGCCAAGTTTTGAGCTGAGGATGTATGAGTCTCTTGAGATCTGCGGTAAAACTCGGCCCAGCATCACCTCGCTCATGCCCCTGCCGTAGTAAGCCGCTGTGTCGATGTAGTTCATGCCTCGGTCAAGGGCGACGTTTACACAACGCAACGCTTCATCGACATCGATCGGTCGAAACTCGGCTCCAATCGAGGAAGCTCCAAATCCTAGGACTGAAAGCTCCAGTCCAGTTCCGTTAAGTGGGCGTCTTTCCATCTGCCTGACTCTGTAATTGGGTTTCGTTCGAAGGGTCGAAGTTTAGCGGTAACTCGGAAGCATCTTCCCTGCTCAGTGGATCATGGTGCCCAAAGGCGTCGCCGCGATCTCTCGAGAGAGCTTAACAGAACTAAAATGTTTCATGTAGCGGACTCGATGAATTGTAGATTTTCAGGATCGAGTTCCTCCTCTGAATTTGGAAATCAATCTTGTTTCCAGTTTGCGCGTCAACGGCTTGAACTGTCCGTGCTACAATCCTCGCCCCGAGAATGTTTCTCCCGGCGCGTGCGTCGTGCCGTTCGTCTAGGCCATGATGAAAGAGTTTTCCGGATGATGCCAACTACTTCTCTCGTTCGGTTTTATGTTCGTGCTTTTGCTTCAGTCGTTGTGCTGATTTTCCCGTTGCAGTTTCTTCGAGCGCAGGGGGTGACTACTTCAGGTGACGCATCCATTGAGGCGACCCATGAGGCATTTGCGGAATCAGATTTCAAAGGTGGGCTAATCGTTCACTTGGGTGCGGCGGATTCATCGCAGACATTGTCACTTCGCAATCAGTTTGCCACGCAGATTCATGCCCTGGTTGCAAGCACGGATCGACTTGTTGATTTCCGAGAAGAAATTTCAAATGCTGGCGTCTACGGTGATGTGTCAGCCGATCATTTTGTCGGTAGCGAGTTGCCGTATATCGATAACCTAATCAACCTCCTCGTTGCCGAAGATCTGGGTGAAGTGCCCGTTGCAGAGGTTCTTCGCGTTTTGGTGCCTCAGGGTGTCGCGATGATCAAGCGGGGCGATAGTTGGGAGAAAGTGGTTAAGCCACGCCCCGAAGAAATTGATGAATGGTCACACTACCTTCACGATGCCACCGGTAACTCGGTTGCCCATGATGATGTTGTCGGTCCTCCGAGGCATCTGCAGTGGGTTGGCAGTCCCCGATGGTCGCGTCACCATGACCGTATGGCGAGCATGAGCGCATTGGTTTCCACCGCAGGACGCATGTTCTATGTGATGGATGAGGGGAGTCGAGTTTCGATACAGCTTCCACCGAAGTGGAAACTCATTGCTCGGGACGCGTTCAATGGAAGTGTCCTATGGAAGCGAGATATTCCTGATTGGCAGAGCCATCTTTGGCCGCTCAAGAGTGGACCGACGCAACTCTCTAGACGATTGGTCTCAACGGATGACGAGGTGTTTATCACCTTGGGCTATAACGCCCCACTCACCGCACTCGATGCTGTAACCGGTGAAACATTGAGAACGTATGCGGGAAGCGATGCGACCGAAGAGGTGATTCATTCCGGAGACAAATTGTTCCTCGTTGTGCGTAAGGGAACCGCAGAGCTTCAGAATTACAAACCGCTCAACGGAACCGTCGGTGATCAAGCAGATGTTCGACAAAGATTTTTTTGGAATGAAGAACCGCGTGTTGTGATGGCGTTTGACGTAGAGACGGCAGAGTTGTTGTGGTCGCGTCAAACGAGAGTGTCTCCGTTGACGCTATGTGCCGATCAGCATCGAGTCTATTTGCATGATGGTGATCAGTTGGTGAGCTTGGACCAACAGAGTGGCGAGGTGGCTTGGCAGTCTGATCCGGTCACTAGACGTGAATCATTCACCTTTAATTTCGGTCCTCGCTTAGTCATTCATGAGGATGTGGTTCTGTATTCGGGCGGCGACGGCAAGATGCGCAGTCTTGACTCCAAGACGGGAGAAGTGCTCTGGCAGTCGAGTTTTCCCAATAGCGGATATCAATCCCCTCAAGACCTGATGGTGATGGATGGTTTGGTGTGGGTTGCTCCTCTTACTTCCGGCAAAGATTCCGGAGTCTACACCGGTCGTGATCCACGTACGGGCGAAGTGAAGAAAGAATTTGCACCCGATGTTGACACCTATTGGTTTCATCACCGGTGTTACATCGCGAAGGCCACCGATAACTTCTTGATGCCGAGTCGAACAGGAATCGAATTTGTGGATCCCGATCAAGAGCATTGGGATATCCATCACTGGGTGCGCGGAGGTTGTCTCTACGGCGTCATGCCATGTAATGGACTCACTTACGCTCCTCCGCATAACTGTGCGTGTTACCCAGAGGCAAAGTTGTTTGGCTTTAATGCGTTAGCACCTTCTGCGGTCACTCGTCCCGTTCCCACCGAGGTTTCAGAGGAAGGGCGTTTAGAGAAGGGAGTTTCCTATGGACAACCATTGGTTAAGGTGGATGAGTTGGATCGGCTGAATGATTGGCCGACTTACCGACACGATTCTTCTCGGAGCGGAACAACCGGAAAGCCGGTCAGCGCGAAACTTGGTTCTAAATGGGATGTCAAGTTGGGCGGGCGATTAACGGCACCGGTTATTTCTCGCGGGCTTGTTTATGTTGCACAGACCGATCAGCACCGAATCGTGGCGATCGACCAGAAGACTGGGCGGATCGCATGGAGTTACACCATCGGTGCTCGAATTGATTCCCCACCGACGGTCCTTCATGGCCGTGTGGTCTTTGGCGGTGCTGATGGGTGGGTCTACTGTTTAACGACGCAAGGCGATCTGGTGTGGCGGTACCGAGCAGCTCCGTTGGATCGTCGATCGATGGCATTCGAGCAGTTGGAGTCGTTGTGGCCCGTTCACGGAAGTGTTTTGGTTCACCAGGGGGTCGTTTACTGTGTGGCCGGTCGCTCGATTTTCCTTGATGGTGGTCTCAGGATGTTGGCACTCGACTTGGAAACGGGAGAGAAACGCTTTGAAACTCTGATGGATGAGACAAATCCGGAGACGGGCAATAACATTCAAGAGAAGTTGCAAGTTTTGCAGATGCCCGTCGGCTTGCCGGATATTCTTTCGACCGATGGAAGGCATCTGTATATGAAGTCCCAAAAATTTGATTTTGAGGGGAACCGTTTGGAGATTGGTCCCAACTCAGGTGACTTCGCGACTCAGGCATCCAAGCAAAGGGGAGAAGACGCTCATCTATTTGCACCGATGGGTTTCCTAGACGAGAGCTGGTTTCATCGATCTTATTGGGTGATGGGGCAGAGTTTTGCTGGTGGTCACGGCGGGTACTATCAAGCTGGGCGATTTGCTCCATCTGGGCGTTTGTTAGTCCATGGGAATGGTTACGTGTTTGGTTACGGACGCAAGCCGGAATACCTCAGGTGGACCACAACGTTGGAGCATCAATTGTTTGCGGCGGAGCCGAATCCACCTGAGATTCCTGAAGGTTTTGGAAAGCGAGGTGGGGGCTCAGGGCCGACCGGTTCATACGCGGCATTTGGTAAGCCACTTACGTTGAATCCGGCGGGGAAGGCATTCACCGTGGAAGCATGGGTGACGACGACCCGGGCTCAAGGCGTTATCGTTGCTAGGGGTGGACCAGCTGATGGATTCGCATTGTCTCTGCAGGGTGGGCGTCTTCGCTTCGATGTTCGTGCGGATTCAAAATTGAGTTCAGTTGTCGCTCCAAAGTCGATGATTGGAGGATGGCACCACGTCGCGGCAGTCCTTGATGAGCAACTTGGAATGCAACTGTACGTGGATGGTGAATTAGTCGGAGAGGGAAAGGCGTCTGGATTCATTTCTCAGGACCCAGCACAAGGTTTGGAGGTTGGGACCGATGCTGGGTCTTTTGTCGGCGACTATACCGCTCCTCAGTTTGTTGGGATCGTCGATGAATTAAGACTTTACTTTCATGAGGCGAGTGCCGAGCAGATTGCGAATCGTTTTCGCGATGGATCCGAGATTGCTGCAGATGCGGTTCTTGCCGTTAGCTTTGATGACGGAACGGCACGTGATCACTCCACCCTTCGCCACAATGGCACCGTGGAAAATGCAAAGTTAGTGGATGGGAAGTACGGGAAGGCACTGCAATTTCTTGCCGGAAAAGGCGGGCGAAAACCGGCACCTAAAACTTCTAATAGTCTCGTCGATCCGAAGTGGACTCAGGATGTCACAATCTACGTGCGAGGTATGGTGCTTGCCGGAAAGAATCTATTCATCGTGGGGCCGCCGGACATTATCAACGAGGAAGACACTTTCAAGCAGCTATCCGAAAGTGACCCTCGAGTCCAAGACCTGCTTGCAAGACAAGATCAGATTTTGCTTGGTGATCAGGGTTCGCGTCTGTTGTCCGTCAATATTGATACGGGACAGGTTGAGAATGAAGTTGAATTGGGGGATTTACCAACTTGGGATGGTTTGGCCGGTGCGGAAGGGCAATTGTTTTTGACAACACTCGATGGTTCGGTGCTTTGCTTCGGCGGGACCAAGTAGTGGTCCGTTACCGCTTCAGAATGGCATTGCCTCGCGTGGTGCGACCAATTTTATTTGCCGCAATCACGATTGACCGATTTCGGCGTTCGATTTGATCTGGTTGTTGTATCTGATCTTCCGAGAGTTACCTGGACGAAGGTACTAAGAAATGGCGAATCGCATTTTCTTGTTGGCGCTGATTACCATGATCGGCTCCATCGCATTGGCCTGTAATATCCCTGTGTTTCGATATGCATTAGAGCGTTGGCGTCCTGATCCCTGTGAGATTCTTGTGTTTCACCAACAGGACCTTTCGGTTTCTGAGATGCAATTGCTTGAGACGGTTTTGCCAGCGCGTGTTGAGGGAAGTTTAATCAAGCGGAACATTGAGCGTGCGAATTCTCTTGGTGAGGTAAAGTTCGTCAACACGGTCAAGAGTAGTGGAGACGTAAGAGCATTGTGGGAGCAGGTAAAAGGTGACTCAGCAATCAACTTGCCTTACGTGCTGGTGCGCGGGGATGTGGGACCTTTGCAACAGTTTCCGTTATGGAGAGGTGAACTAACGGAATTCAAACAAAGTGGGGTGTTTCAGTCTCCAGCCAGGAAAGAACTTTGTCGGCGATTGATTGCGGGCGATGCGGTGATATGGCTTTTAATTACCGGCAAGGATCAGCAAGCAACACAGCGGGCCAGGCAACAATTGGCAAATGAGTTACCTCGCTTGTCAAAGCAAGTCAATCTTCCCGAGGGGATTGGTCTGCCGGGGTCGGAGCTCTATTCGGAGGTGCCATTGCTCGTGCAATTCAGCCAGCTGGAGATCGATCACGATGATGAACAAGAATCGTTTCTAGTTAATCTCTTTTCATCCATTCGACCGTTGGAGACCTCAAGAGGTGAGCCGTTAATTGTGCCGGTTTTTGGGCGAGGGCGAGCACTGGAGGTAATCCCAGCGAGTACTCTTAATGCACAGTTAATGACGGATCTCACGCTCTTCTTAAGCGGAGCATGTTCATGTCAGGTAAAAGATCAAAACCCCGGTTTTGATTTGCTGATTGATCATGACTGGAATCAAGAACTATTTGCGACCGGTGAGGAGCCTCCACCGGCGACTTCGATCAAGCAAGGTCGTGGGTCAGGTCAAACCACTGCGCCTCAATTGCTCGATATACCACCAGGGCGATGAGAGCGGTTAGACTGGTCGTTGACAAATACCTTTTTCTGAATCATTCCTTCTGGCAAGCGTTTTTGGTTAGCCAACTGATTGAATTGTGAGTGTAAAGATGCCTCGGATCGCTGTACTGCTCGCCGGTTCGTTACTTGCCTTATTGTTGATGCTGGTGATGCTGGGTCGGTCGACCAATCCGGTGAGTCAGTCAGAAGATTTGCGTGAAGAGGGGGAGACCGCGTCGAGACCTCCGTTGATGCTGTTTTGTGCAGCGAGCAATCGTGCCGTGATGGAAAAAGTGGTCTCCGATTATGCCGATGAGTTTGGTCGGCAAGTCGATGTGCAATTTGGACCATCACAAACCCTTTTGTCCCAGATGGAGGTGAGCAAGGTCGGGGACCTCTATTTGCCAGCCGATGACAGTTACCTCTTGATGGCGCAAGAAAAGGGATTGGTTCAAGAGATATTGCCCATCGCGAAAATGCAGGGAGTGATCGCGATCAAGGCTGGGAATCCCAAGTCAATCCAAGGCTTTTCTGATTTGCTTAATGATCAGGTGCGACTGGTGCAGGCTGATCCGGATGCGGCCGCAATTGGAAAGGTTACTCGCCGGATTCTTCAAGAAACCAATCAGTGGGAGGCATTGAAGTCTGCGACCGCTGCGTTTCGAACCACCGTTACTGAGGCGGCTAATGACATCGTGGTTGGTGCAGCCGACGCTGCAATCGTTTACGACGCCGTTTTGCATACTTATCCAGATTTGGAATTTGTGGAGATTCCAGAATTGGAGCCTACCTCTTCTCAGATCTCAGTGGGAGTGATTCGTTCCACGAGCCGTTCTGCCGATGCACTGCATTTCGCAAGATACCTCGCGGCGAAAGATCGAGGTCTGAAGCGATACCAAGAGTTTGGGTTTCGCGTGGCCGGAGGCGATCGTTGGAGTGATGTTCCACAACTCAGCTTGTTTGCAGGTTCGATGCTGAGGCCCGCTATCGCAGAGACGATTGCGGCGTTTGAAAAACGAGAAGGTGTGGTGGTCGACACCGTTTACAACGGGTGTGGAATTCTTGTTGCACAGATGAAGGCGGGTCAAATTCCCGATGCATACTTCGCGTGTGATAAAGAATTCATGGAGCAGGTACCTGAGTTGTTTCCAACGCCGATTGATGTCTCTCAAAATGAACTCGTGATTGCGGTGCAGAAGGGGAATCCTCATCAGATTGCATCTCTTCGCGACTTGACCAAAGAAGGTCTACGCGTCGGGATTGGTCACGAGAAGCAGTGCGCGATGGGTTGGTTGACGCAAAACACTTTTAAAGAAGGTGGAGTGCAGCAGGAAGTGATGGAAAATGTGACGGTTCAAAGCCCAACGGGCGACATGCTCGTCAATCAAATGCGTTCTGGTTCACTTGATGCGGCTGTGGTTTATCTCAGTAATACAGCTGGCTCGGGCGATGTTCTGGATGCCGTTCGCATTCAAGGATTGGAGTGCAGTATTGCAGTTCAGCCTTACGCGGTTGCTCCGAGTTCTGAGAATGGACAGACGGCGAGTAGGTTATTCGAGCAAATCTGCAACGCGGAGTCGCAAGAGGCGTTCACTGCAGAGGGATTTGGCTGGGTTCGATCGGTTGGGACATCAAACGAATGAATGATGCTCGGCAAACATCGGAGCCCAAGTTGAATGACACTGAAGCGACCCGAAGTTCACTAAACGCAGAGCGTGGGCATCGGTCAGATGTGCCATTTTTTGTGGTGATGGGAGGGATCTCATCTTGCTTCGTTTTGCTGATTGTTTTGTTGCTACTGGCAGATTTGCGATTCGCATCTCTCGCAGAATTTAAGGCGGCATTGTTCAAGCCGGAGATCCGTTTTGCGTTTCAATTGACCATCCTGTCTTGCACCGTTGCGGCCCTGCTTTCGATCTGGGTTGCCACTCCACTGGGTTACCTTCTCTCGCGATATCGTTTTCCGGGTCGAACATTGATCGATACGATTGTGGATATTCCCATCGTCCTGCCACCATTGGTGCTTGGCCTGAGTTTATTGATTCTCTTTCATCAGCCATTTTTTGGATGGGAGATTGAAGCATGGTTCAGGGACACGATTGGATTTCCGATTACCTATCGGTGGCCCGCGGTTGTTCTGGCTCAGTTTAGTGTTGCCTGTGCCTTCGCTGTTCGAACCATGCGGGTAACCTTTGATCAGATTGACCCTCGGGCAGAGAATGTCGCTCGGACCCTCGGTTGCTCACGTGGTCAAGCGTTTCTTCAGATTGCGTTTCCTCAGGCATGGCGTGGCATGATCGCTGCGACAACGATTGCTTGGGCGCGTGCTTTGGGGGAGTTTGGCCCGATTCTTGTTTTTGCTGGTGCGACTCGAATGCGAACGGAAGTCCTATCGACGACGGTTTTCTTGGAACTGAGTATTGGTAATCTCGATGCGGCAGTTGCGGTTTCGCTTTTGATGGTGGCGATGGCGGTCATTGTTCTGGTCATCTTACGCATGCTCGGAACAGGTTTGACGTCATGATAGAAGTACAGGGAGTCAGTCTTAGAGCGGGGCAGTTTTCTCTCGATCAGGTCAGTTTTAAAATTGAGTCTGGGCGATACGCAGTCCTGATGGGTAAGACGGGGCGAGGCAAGACCACCATTCTGGAGGCAATTTGTGGGCTTCGGCGAGTCGTCGCAGGCAAGATATTGATTCATGGAACCGACGTCACAAATTGGTTGCCCGCTGAACGTGGCGTAGGTTATGTACCACAGGATTTGGCACTGTTTCCGACTTATACGGTGCAAGGTCATCTCGAGTTTGCATTGAAGCTCAGGAAGTGGTCTCGGCAGAAGATCAATGATCGGACCAGTGAGTTAGCGGAGCAGTTGGGCGTCACGCATTTACTGGATCGGACGATCGATGGACTCAGTGGTGGAGAGTCGCAGCGTGTCGCGCTCGGCCGCGCACTTTCGTTTTACCCTTCCGTCTTGTT
This sequence comes from uncultured Rubripirellula sp., assembly GCA_938045805.1. GTDB lineage: Bacteria > Planctomycetota > Planctomycetia > Pirellulales > Pirellulaceae > Rubripirellula. Next base: position 64,592 of record CALIBL010000037.1, read on the forward strand.
GCTCGATGAACCGCTAAGCGCTCTTGATCATGATACCCGCCAAGAGATTCAAGACTTGTTGAAATCATTGACGAACGCTCATGACGTGACCACTCTGCATATTACGCACAACCAAGATGAGGCGGCTGCCCTCGCTGATGTTTGTTATCAGCTTCGTGAAGGTAAGGTTGACACGATGGAAACAAATCACGCAAAGGCAGCGTCACGATGAAGATTTGGATCGATGCCGATGCAGCACCCCGCGATGTTAAGGAGGTTGTGTTTCGCGCTGCAAAGCGACTGAGCGTTGAGGCGGTGCTTGTTGCAAATCAACGGATTTCGATTCCCGCAAATGCGTCAACGGTGACAATGGTGACCGTTCGTGAGGGTGCGGATGTTGCAGATCGCTACATCGTGATGCATAGCCGACGAGGTGATCTTGTTGTCACCGCCGATATTCCTCTCGCTGCATTGCTCGTTGAGAAACAGGTGGATGTGATCGATCCTCGCGGCGAGGCATACGACGCTAATAACATCGCAAGTCGGTTATCAATGCGAGATTTTATGGATCAGATGCGGGGTGCTGGGATGACGACCGAAGGTAGCCGACCCTATGGTGATCGCGATAAACAAGCGTTTGCGAATACTTTTGATCGA
>CALIBL010000038.1 GCA_938045805.1 uncultured Rubripirellula sp.
GGCACCGGATCGGTTCGCCTCCATTGAACTCTCGGAGAGGGACCTCTTGAGCCAATTAACAACCCCCTCTCTAATTTGAAGTGCGTTCGCAATCCAATATCATTCCAACTCGAATAACAGACCACCCTACCTGTTTCTGAGACCGCATAAACACCGATCGCGCGATTCCCATTGAAGTCATTGCTGAATGTGCCCGCGACACCGTTAATATTGAACTCCAGCATCGAATCATTTCTGTCGACGGTACGCCATTGGCCTTTTAGCTCGCCGGGTTTCCGCTCGTTGTAAGTCCAGTTTGTCTCATCCTCGAAAACATCTAGATAGCTTTGCAATTCTTCCCGGGCGGACAAACGGTCGGTTAACCAGTGTGCGGTGTTTATTCCTTCTTCTTGTGATGCATCCGTTGTCGAACTTGTCACCTCTTCTGCCCCCGTTTCCGGACCCAATTTGGCAGCAGTATTCTTTTGCGCTCGCGAACCCTCTTGCACGGGACCGCATCCGGCGAGAAAAAAGCAAAGACAATAGACGATGATGGCCAGATGGAATCTCATGAAGAATCTGCATGCACAACGAGAAGATCAACACCTGCGGGACATAAGCTTAGAACGAGCACGCGGGCTAAATCAAACTAAACTCTGTCTGCCTCCATTTAACGCCATCACGGCTAATCGCTGATGGGGGTAAGTTTCAAAGTACGGAAATCCATCAACCACTGTCGAATTGTATCTGAAGCACCAAGCTTGATCGTGCTTTCACCTTTTGGGATGGAAAGTGTCCCCAATGTCATGGTTCGATAAGTTGCCCAGTTACCTGTACCTTTAACTTTTTTACTGAGAGTTTGTGTGCCTGCGGTTACTTGACAGAGATTTCCTTCTGACTCCGTGGGAACTGCATATTCCATCGTGATTTCAAAACGCTTGGGCTCCGTGACTGCAACTTTCCACGAAATGAATTCCGTTGCGTCATTCCAGTACCCAATGTTTTCGTACTGTTTTTCGAAACGAATGTTTGTGCCATGAATGTGACAATCCGCTGCGGTGAGCAGCGTCGGTCTCTCCTCATCAACTTCGATGGTCCGCGAAGGCTGATTTACCTGAGAGTTCATCGTTGCGTCTTGCATTGATCCCAATTCGGAAATGAATTCGATCAGGTCACACATGTCGTCTGGCGAGATGGATTTTTCCAATCCTTGAGGCATCAGAGAAAGACCACTGTTCTGCATGGTTTCGATCTCGCTTCGAAGAATCGATCTCTTTTTTCCGTCAGCAAGCAAGAGTTCAACCGTGGTGCTTGTCTCCCCTTCGATAATGCCAGTGTGAATCGTTCCGTCGATCGTGAGGAGGTTGTAGCTTAAGTATTTATCTTCAACAGCGGCCTCGGGTACGAGAATGGCAGTGAGCATCGCCTCTCGAGATCGATTTTTAATCGCGGACAGATCTGGCCCAACTTGATTGCCTATCCCCATGAGGCGATGACACGAAGCGCAATGAGTTTTAAATATATTCTTTCCTAATTCAAAGTCACCCGGCTTGTCCATCTTCGATTGATAATGATTGAGCAGTTGGGTTCGTGAGACATGAGTTCCCTGTGACTCAAATAAGGAGGCGGCTTGATTGGCGACCTCTCGATCCGCATGACGAATCAGTCGCTGTTGGTGAACCAAACTAATCAAGTTTGTCGGTGTCTTTCCCTGTTTAAGAGATTCAATCAAGTGCAGGCTTGTTGCTCGGTTTGACAAGAGTGCCTCGATAGCGGCAACTCGAGTGCTGGGACTCAAGGATTGGATTTGGTCAAGGAGTCCTGTAGGGTTGAACGTAGCGAGCGCCTCGGCGGCTGCAATCTGAACTTCGACCGGGTGATTGGCGTTTAGTAAGTCTTTGATGTGTTGGCGATACCTTTCGGAACGTGAGAAAAGGCCAATGGCTGCAACGCGTCGTTCAGCATCCATGGTGTCGTTGTTGCCGATTTGAACCGCCTTTTCCATGCATGCTTCGAGACGGTTTAAGGTTGAATCGGGTAGCTTATTTAGATTTTGTTGAACGGTGCCAAGCATCTGGTTCAAGGAGTTGAGTCCGTCCGCCGTGAATACACTCGCCTCCCCGCTGTCAAGGAAATGTTTCAGCACGATTGCGATGAAATCCGCTCGATTCATGCGAGATGCCATTTGCAAAATGATAGGTTGATAGAGCCTTGCCAAGTGTTTCTGCTCTGCGATGCCTGCATGAAAAGCGATGAGGTTCTCTTCGTGCAACGAGCTTGTGATGGAAGCTCGGAGGTACGGGGACTCAACGCTGTGTTGAGCTAGCGAAACGAGGATAATCGCGGCGTTTTCTCCATTCGCCTCGCCAAGCGTGTAGGCAAGTTGCATCCTCACCATTGGATCTGGATCGGATGCGAGTCCAGCAAGCGTTTTTAAGCATTGATCGAAATCCGAACCCGCGGAGGCTAAAAAAGGTTCACTTAATCGGATCGCATGTCGTCTTACAGTGGGTGAAGGATCTTTCAGTGCGGATTGAAGCGTGGAGAAACTGGTTTTCCCCAGTCCGCTCAGTGTGCACATCGCATGAAGGCGACCCATCTCGGTAGAAGATTGGGTCACCATTTTATCCAGTCGCTTTTCAATGTTCTGATCGGCCCGATAGATCAATTCTTGCTGGGCAAGGTCTCGCGTTCGCCCATTGGAAGATTCCAAAAGACCAGTGAGCTCAGAAGACGAAAGGGAACTGAAATTAAGGGTCTGCGGTGCGGAGTGATTGACGGGTAGTACACGATAGATTCTGCCTCGATCGCAACCGGCCCGAAGAAAAAGTTCCTTCTCTCTCTGGTCATCGATCCACTCCGGGTGCTCAATCACTAACCGGTACATGTCAACGACCCACAATGCACCTTCGGGGCCCGTGGTCACCGTTGCGGGTCGAAACCAGCTATCGGTCGATGCGAGGAACTCTCGATTAGCAAGTTCTCTCGGACGAATACTTCTAAAGGATTCTCCGTCTGGAATCAGCTTTCGGCGATGAACCAAGTTATGAACCGGAGCACAGGTGAACGTATCGCCACGGAAATCTTGACCGAATAAATCGTCACGATAGATACTTGTACTACAAGCGGATGTGAATTTGTGTCCCGCTCCCGATTCCGGAGGACGATACCCAGACCAGTGGCTGAGAACACGAGAGATTGGGAACAGTTCGGTGTTGTCTACTCGTGCGATATCTAGACGGGGTGCGGGAAACGTAATGAAAGGATTCCGTCGCGTGTACTGATCTGCCAAGACGAAGTGCCGCACAGGTAGCGGGTTGCTACAGCCGAACCAATTACCGTGATCATCGCGATGCCTACCAAACTGTGTTTGACCTGTTTGCAGTTCCATGATGCCAGTTTCTGGGAAGATCCTGAGATCCTGACCACCAAGTGATAATTTCTGCCCTGTTTTGATCGACTCAATGTCACCGCCGCTATCGCCGTTGGCGACATAAATCCAATTATCGAGCCCCCTTTCAAAACCGTTGACACGGTGTTGTTGGTTTCCTTCAGCAAAACCCTTGAACCTCTCCTCAATGATCTCTGCTACGCCATCTCCATTACGATCGGCGGCGAAGAAAATACTGGGGGCCGCGCTGACAAGCACACCATCCTGCCAGGCCATGATGCCTGTTGGATAGGCGATGCCGTCCAGAAATAGGGTGGACTTGTCATAGAGTCCGTCACCATTGCTGTCCTCTAAGAAACGCACTCTCCCCCCTGGCTCCCCTTGATCGTCAAGGCCGAGCGGATAGTCCGCCATTTCCACAACCCAAAGCTTTCCATCCGCTCCCCAATCAATCGCAATGGGGTCCATCACCAGCGGTTCAGCAGCGACAAGCTCCACTCGAAAGCCTTCCGGGACCTGAATTGACTTCAAGGACTGTTGAGGATTCCTTGGACCCGGCTCGGTGCTGCCGAGTAGATCCTGAAAAGATCGACGATCGACACCGTCAGGTAATCGATTTGTATTTTCGTTCTGCACCCAGAGATGTTTCTTCGCGAACCAAACTCCATTATTCGTGCCGTTGCGAACAATGAGTGGGAGGTCACTTGGGGTTTCTACCTTTCGAGAAAACAGCTTTGTTTTTTCATCAAAGAGATAGATACCCGCATCCTTTCCATTGTTGAAGATGACATCATCATTGCCGTCTTCATCGATATCAATGAAACGCACCCCATTATCATTCCCTCTCGCATCCACGATTGCGACTGGGAATGAACCCGCTTCTTTCCATTGGCCATTTTCGTCTCGCCTCAGTACGGCCTGATGCTTTGAATTCGCAATAATCAATTCGCTCTGGCCATCACCATCCATATCACGGAGGCGGATACCTTGATCTACTCCCGCCACGGATGTTTTGGCCTGACTCAATTCGACAGGCAGTGGGGTTCGCCGAATGCGATCAACAGAAAAATCGTAGATCGCTTGATCGTCTTCGTGGTTCACGAGAACCGAGAAGCTTGACTCTGGGTCCAGCTTTCCGATCTGCGGAGCGAAGTGAGTTGCGTGCGTTGATGCTGATGCGGTGAACCGGATACCGTGCTCAGTATCCTGCCACTTCATCGCACCGGGATTCCAAAGCCGCAAGGTGCGATTGGATTCGTTGCCAATCAGTACGTCAAGAAAACCATCATCATTGACATCGACCAATCGTACTCCATTGTCGCTTCCAGTTTCGGGCGCTCTGATGGGTTGATCAAGAAGCAGGTGTTCGTTGATTCGATCCACGCACTCTTTAAAATTCAGGAACTTAATCCGCTTACCGTATTTTTCATCTGCGTATTCGATTAACTCAACGACTTGCTCATTCTTAATCCAGCCGTGAGGATGAAAAACGAGATTGAACATACCTTTTTTTAGTACGGTAGCGTCCAACGCAACTTTCATATCCTCGACCGTGACCGGGTTATTGGGTTGATGCAGATTCTGAGCCTCCCAGTCACTAGGAACCATGCAAGGAAACTGCCAGCAACGTTTTCCGATCACATACGGGTAAGGGTAATTTTCGATCGTGTTGACGAAGGAAGGGAATGGGATGTATTTCCTGAAACGCGGTTGTCCATCTGCATCGGTGGTCCATTCCGGTGGTAGCTCTTTGTCTTCCTTGGTGAATACATTAAAGACACTACTATCGGCTTGGAGAAAATTGCCCTGCGGTGTTCTTTGATTGAAGATCTCACTCCACAATCTCGGGCTCGGAGTATTCCGAGAGTCACAGCAGGGGGTGCGGAATGCTACGGGTTGATTGCCGGGAATGGATGCCATCAGATCGACGCACCGGTCGTAGGTAGATTTTGCGGCATCAAAATCATCGCCTTGTAAGCAGGGGCACGGGTGATCAGCGGTGTGCACTTCAATCGATAAGCCTTCGCTGAGCCACTGCTGCAACTGCGGATCTTGCGGGTCAACGCTGCATGTCATAATGCTCACTGGCGCTCGGCCATCGATTTCCTTGAGCTTCCTGAGAATCGGACGCAGATAGACTTCATACCCAGCCGTATCCCGCATATCATCGATCCCTAGTGTGATGACCGTATCGACCCCATCTTCTCCGACCCACTGAGGAGTAATCAGCTTGGGAAACTCTCCGTTTGGATAGTATGGCTGGACGTAATCAGTTTGGTAAGCAAATGGATTCTCACCTTTTACTGCCCGTTCACTTGGCTGTGTGATTACAGAGAGTGTGAAAAGGACCAAAGCCAATGTGGTTGCTCTGCCAGTGGACATTCAATGCCTCAAGTTCAATCGGTTCACATCAATCGTTCACAATGATTTCCCCAAAAGTGTAACGCATTCTGCATGAACACCCCATCCATTTGAGTACTTCACGGCAACATGTTGC
>CALIBL010000039.1 GCA_938045805.1 uncultured Rubripirellula sp.
AATTTTTGATTCGGAGTGATACACGATCGTGTTTCGCATAAAATTAAGTAGCTTTCACTAGCCATCTGGCCCCGGACGCTGTCCTTCAAGACGTTGTCCGGGGCTTTTCTGTTTCATGAGATATCTCGATAGAGTGCAAAAAGAATGAGTCACACTTGGATGCCTCGAATCGCCGTTGATCTATTCGCTTGGTTCCTTCTTCTATTCATCCTTATCGGTGATTCGACTGCGGCCGATGGGTCGACCGCAAAAGCACCGTCGCCGCCCAACATCCTCCTGATCATGGCGGATGACATCGGCTATGAATGCTTCGGATGCTATGGAAGCACGGAATATCAGACCCCGCATATCGATCGACTTGCAGCCAAAGGAATCCGCTTCACGCAAGCTCACTCCACACCGCTGTGTACCCCAAGTCGTGTGAATCTACTCTCGGGAAAAAGCAACGTCTTCAACTACCAAGATTTCGGCGTGTACCCGCAAGGGGAACCCACCTTCGCGAACTATTTCTCGGCACAAGGTTACCGCACCGCCGTTGCGGGAAAATGGCAACTACAGTTGGATAAAGCTGGTCGAGGCATAAGCCCCAAAGAAGCTGGATTTGATACTTCCTGTCTATGGAATCTTCCCGGTGGAGGGAGGGAGCGATACTGGGATCCCTCTTTCATTCGAGACGGACAATTACTCGAGCTACCGTCCGATGCATTTGGCCCGGATGTCATGACCGATTTCTTGATTGACTTTATCAACCAACCCAGTGACCAACCTTTTCTGGCCTACTACCCGATGATCTTGGTTCACGACCCATTCGTCCCGACACCACGAAGCGATGGAGGAACCCGAAAAGACAAACTCAAGCGGTCCTATGAAACACAAAAACGGAACTATGTCGAAATGGTCAGCTACATGGATCGGTGTGTTGGCCGGCTAATCGAAGCGATCAACAAGGGCGGACACGATCGAAACACACTCATCATTTTCACCGCAGACAACGGCACCAATGCCGCACTCAAGTCAGATCTCGAAGGCAATGAGATCCAAGGCGGTAAAGGCTACACACATGACTATGGAACCCATGTTCCTTTGATCGTGAGTTTCCCCGGACGCGTGCCAGAAAACCAGCGATGCGATGACCTGATCGCATTCTCTGATTTCTTTCCGACTCTGGTGGAAGCCGCAGATTTACCCCCTCGAACGATCACAGATGGGGATGGTATCAGCTTCTGGCCGCAATGCTGCGGTCGAGAAGGAAGCCCGCGATCTTGGATCTATGGATACTATTTCCCACGACCCTACGCAAAGGTATTCGACAACAAGTACTCACACTATCCCGTGCATTACGCGAGGGACCATCGCTACAAACTCTACGACAATGGTGATCTCTATGATACGGTGGCCGATGTGATGGAAGCCGATAGGCTGACTCTTCAGACAGATCAAGAAAACCCAGATCAAGCGGCCGCTCGAGCCAAGCTGTCAGCCGCCATCAAACAGTACCCAAGGCTAGGGCAAGCGATTGAGCATGGCAGAACGTCGAATCTGATCAAGCCAGGATCTCACCGTCGATCCAATCCACTACCCAGCTCAAAAAACTAGCGATCCCAAACGCCGCTCACTTTAAAACTTCTCTTGAAACATAACCCGTCATCGCTGGCGATGTGTGACACGGTTGCATCAGCTAGAAGCGACTAAAAAAGTCCCAAACGAGATCAACAGAATGGACACCTAATTGCTTGGCACCGGGAACACGGTGCCCCCACTGCTTGACTTCGTAGAGCCAAACCTCGTTCCCATCAATACCACCTTGATATCGGTAACCGATTGTTTGAGGCGTCACCTGAAGTGTTTCCTGGGTTTTGGTTTGATTGAGGCTTTGAAAGAACTGAATGATCTCTTTCTGGTTCGGCGCACCTCCCCACCCTCCGGCACTGGACATACTGCCATCGACAGGAACGATTTCATCGGCAAGCCCTGATATCTGAAGGATCGGCTTTGGTTTGAATCGATCTCGCGTTCGCCAAGTCTCACCACTCACGGTGCCAATGATCGACGCCGCAGCACGAAAGTGATCAGGCTCTTCCGCAACCATGGTGTAGCTCATGAAACCACCGTTGGAGACCCCACTCACAAATGTCCGCTTGGGATCGAACTCGTGTTTATCCTGCAAAAACATCACAAGGGCTTTCAAGAAACCAACATCGTCAACCTCACTGAGCTTTAATCTCGCATTCCAATGCGGAATACCGCGACGATCGGGTAGACCCTGAGGATAAACGACAGCAAAACCATGCTTGTCCGCAACTCGACTCAACCCCATCTCAGCGTAGTCTCGCGCATCACCTCGATATCCGTGCAGAAAAACAACCAGTGGGGAGTCTTTGGGTAGTTCGCTCGGGCGATGCAAAAGGTACTGACGCTCGACACCCGAGTGATCGAAAGACTCAAATTCTTGGACCCTCGGCTTAGCCAGCTCAGATGCCATCACCTCTGTTACGGCCTGATTGGCATAAGCGCCGGAAACAAAGATCAATAACGCGGCGAGCTTGAAAGAAGATGGCATTGCTCAATTAATCCAATCAGAAGCGAGTCATTAATAAGAATCAGCGGGATCTATTTTCTTAGTGATCTAAATCGCCATTGTTCAATGTCTTCAACGATCACATGAACGCTGGGGCGAGTCGAGCCCAACCGCTCGAAGACGAGGGAGAGGGCAATCACTAGAGAGAGCCATCACGCACCAACCAGCTCAACCAAAAATAGAATTCGTCAAGGCGTTGTTGGGTCACGCCTTTCGCTTGCGTCGCTTGAGCATAAATAGAGTCGACAAACCAAGCACAACGAATCCGGATGGCTCCGGTGCCTCAGAGATATTAATCGCGATGGTGTCTACAGCAATCGGGAAGCCCGCAGGCGTCCTGATCGATGTCAGGTAAGTTCCGGTAGTCAAACCCAGCGATGCCAAACTACCATTCCATTCACCGGTGGCGGATAGCACATTTCCACCTTGATAACCGCTTGGCAACCAGATTTCGGCTGAACCTCCGTTTACGAACAAGCCGAAGAGATCGCCCGAAGAGGTACCCGTTGTGGTTTGCAGTGAGCCGGTACCGAAGGTGGCAATCGACCCAAAGAGCGTCACTGAGTGCACTTGATAAGAGGCTGAGTCACCCAAAATTAACAGTTCGCCGGTGCTTGCACTGACTGAACCGTTTGCAGGCGGAGTCACTCCGGTCGAGGTGGGCGTACCCAAGACGATGCCGTCCAAGTGACCACTGACGGTGTATTCAACGGTCGTAAAATTGTCGTGCAGATTGAGAATCAACCCTGCGTAAGACCTCGATTCACCTCCAATGAAGGCGAACAGAAGGAAAACGATCATGGAGACGGTCGTCTTCATGCAGACTTAATCATCCTTCCCTGAGCAGACATTGTGATCAATTAAGACCAGCCCCGCGGGTGTGTGCTTTTGTTACCGTGCTTCGAGGAACGCGACTTTCGTCGATCTACAAGCCCTTAACTCGGACCGTTCCAATTGCAGGAATTGTAGCGATTATTTTGCCTGAGAAAACGCGCAAACCCCATTTTCCACAAAAATCCTAAAATTCCTATCTTCCGCAAAACTCCTAGAGCCGTGCGAATATTTTGGATTCGCCGACTTCATGAGCCAGAGAGAACAACTCGATAAGGTCCACGGAAAGAAGAAAACCGGCGATCAATCCGGCAAACCGCGTATTTCCTGAGGGCTAGCCGTTGCGGAAGAGAACACAGGACGTGGCAACAAAAAAGACCCGCCATACTGAATCGGAGGGTCGCGGGTACAGCTAGAAGGATTGCGGACACTTTGGTGTGCAGAAGTGGGCGATGAGGGACTCGAA
>CALIBL010000040.1 GCA_938045805.1 uncultured Rubripirellula sp.
CTCGCCCGTCCATGTGAACCGTTTTTGTGTCCACGACAAAGCGATCTGTAGTATTGCCGGTATTCTCGCCGGCGGCGGAATAATTACCAACTTCGGTGTACTCTTCCCGCCAACGCCCGATGACATCAAAGTTCTCCAGAGCGATTCCAAAAGGGTCCATCTTCTTATGGCAGATATTGCAACTGACATTTTCACGATGCTCATCAATCGTTTCTTTAATCGTGGCCGTCTTCGTTGGTGGACTGAGCGCCGAGATTTCCAGATCGTCTGGAGTCTCCAAATGATCTCCATAGAAACTCTTTAAGACCCAAGCACCACGATAGAACGGATTGGTGTATTCCCCATTGTTTGTCGTCATCAACATGAATCCTGCCTGGGACACGAGTCCGCCGCGATATCGATTCTCTTCGCCAAGCATCACTTTGGAGAACTTAGAAGTGATCTCTTTGGGTCTGTAATCCTTCGGGGAGATTTTGTTAGCTCCAGGCCTCTTACTAGGCTCCGCAATTGGGTGGCCTTCGATCCGATAGATGTAGTTGAGTTCCGGTGTGATCATCACGAAATCGGAGTCGATAAAACTAGCCAGACTCAGGTTGCTCGACAGTACCTCTTTGAAAAACTCGACAGGCTCTTCCTTGATCTGTTCACGAACCAGATCAAATTCGTCAACCGTGAAGATACTTAGGTCCGGTTCGATAATCTTTAGCTTTTCCAGATCAAGCCATTGATAGACAAAGTCGTTGATAAACCTGTCGGCTTTTCTGTCCTGTAACATACGAATCGCCTGCTCTCGCCGAACCAGTGGATCACTTAGATTCCCTTGTTCTGCCAACTCGAAGAGCACCTCGTCAGGAGAGGAATTCCACAAAAAATATGACATCCTCGCCGCAATTGCGTGATCATCCAGAGTTCCCGATATTCCTTCCCGCTTAAATAGAAAACTGGGGGAGCACAGCATTCCGCGAATACCTGCTTGCAGACCTGAGTAGATACTGCGTCCCTGTGAGAACTCGCTCCTCGCGAGGGTGTAGACTTGCTGCAACTCGGCGTCAGAGACAGGGCGTCGAAATAGTTTCTGTGCAAGCTGCGTTAGAATGTTTTCGCACGCATCGTAGCCATCCGAGGCGCCAATGTCTTTGCAATAAGTTTCATAGAAGGGCGACTTCGGCGGCCAAGAATCATACAACGGACCGGTGACAGTCGCCTTCTCAATGCAAAACATTCTCTGAGCTTCACTACCTTGAACTGAGTTGCATCTCAGGACAACTGTGTCGACCGACGAAAGATGCGCTGTGAACCCCTCGCTGGGATCGAATTCTTGCCAAGCAGCGTTTTGGGGAACGACGTTAACAATACTTTGCCCAACACCAGAGTTCTTGCGCAGGAAGTAGCTCATCGAGTGGCCAACCGATGGCGAATCATCCTGATCAATCTCGGTCACGTCCGTTACAGCTGGCAACCTTTCTTCGGATCGCCTACCGGGAACGTACTTCGCGTTAATATAAAATCCATGCGGAACGATGTGAAAAACACCGCTCTTTTTGACCGAGGGATTGATTTTGATTTGGATGAAAGGAGAGGCAAACGCGAGCGGACGTGAATCCCGTTTGATTGACGGGGCAAACCCATTTGTATCGTCCTTATGGCTGTGCGTATCAATGTCTGTGTTTTTCGTCGAATAGACAACAACGCGAGGAGCAGGTTTGTCGCCGACGACACTTTCAGCAATCCGGTTGGCAACGTTGAAGTACGTTTCCATATCGACTGCCGACAGATGCAAGTTGTCCGCATTATTGTCAAACCCAGCGTCGATATTATCGAGCGGCAGTTGGTCGATTAAAGAAAAGTCAGTACCAAAGACATCATTTATCGTGTTTTGATACTCAACTCGACTCAATCGCTTCAGCGTCCCGGGCTTCTGCTCATCTGCAAGCATACCAAGCTGTTTGGCTAGTAACTTTCGTAATGCGTTCGACCGGCCGAGTTCCGGATGATTGGGCGCGTCCTCTGGTGGCATCTCGCCACTCTCAATCGCAGTGTAGATATCCTCAAGCAGGTTGAATTCGCTCCAATGCTCCGAGTCGATCTTATCAAGACGCAACCCGGCCTCAGGAGATTCTTGACCATGGCAGGAAATGCAGAACGCATTAAAGTAATCTTGAGCCTGAGCGAGATCATCCGCACTGCAACTTGAAGTGCGAAGCCCCGCACACAACAATAGCAGAACAGCGAACTTTGTGATTCTGAAAGTCATCATGATTTCATAGCTGGATGATCTTTCGGCTGTTGCCGAACTGGTCTCGTTCGATGCCGAACTTCTGAAGGATCGATAGATAGATATCGCAGGTAGTCTCGCCTTTGCGGATCACATGACCTCCGTGATTACTAAACTGGCCTCCCGCAAGGAAAACTGGGATTTCATTCCCATTATGAGGCCCCATCGTCTGGCTAATACTATTGTTGCCTGTTGCAACGGTGACCGTCTCGTCCATCAAGGTTTTCCCAGAATCGACTTTCGTGCTGGCCAGTTTGCCGTAAAAGTCTGACAGCAGCGAGAAAAAGGATGAGTCATACTTGGTCAGACTAATTCTCGCGTCTTCAGAACTCGGCACGTCATGTGTCGTGAGGTGATGATCATTATCAAGGCCAACCATATAGAAATTGACAACGCGCGTGACGTCGAACTTGAACGCCTTGTAGATCATGTCGAATGCGATACCACGCTGAATCTGGCGTGGGTTATCTAAGAATCGCTTTTTGTCGATTTCGTTCGCGAGAAAACCGTTCTCAAATGTGGGAGTCACGGGGAATTCAACATCATGGCGTGGCTTGCTGAGCCACTCGATCGATTTATTCAGCTCCTGTTCCGATTCACGCAACGCGGCAAAATACTCCTCCAATCTCTGACGGTCTCGACCCGACACACGCTGAAGAAGAGATTTCGCCTCATCCAGGGATCCGTCGAGGACACTCCTTTTATGGGCAAGCAAGCGTTCCTGCGTCTGCTTATCAGTCTTGGCAAAGAGTGTTTCAAATAGCAGCCGTGTTGATTGAATTGGCATGACTGGCAGACGATCCCGCCACGATGCGACAATATGGTGATGAGCGTGGCCGATGAATGTGACCACATTTCTCACTCGGGTTAAGTGGCCCACATGATCCGCTACGATCTGGTCGAGTGAGTCAGGGTTCGTCGTGGTGTTTCCGACAAAACATCTGTGGTCGTTGTGATGATTCCCACCGAACTTCATCTTTGAATAGAGCGTGAAATGTTCTCTGTGTTTTCCCAGAGGCTCCATGTGGTCACTGAAGGCGTAGTCCGAACCCCCAGTTTGCGGCAGAACGTCCGTAAAAAAACCGTATCCCATGCTGATACAAAAAAGCCGTTTTACATCAGCGTCATCTGGACTGGGCGATTCTTTTCCAAAACTTTCCAGTGCGGGAAGGAAAAGTGTGCAGCCAGCGGATTTCAAAACCTGGCGACGTTTCATGATGTTCAACCTCTTTGTCGTCTTGTGGGACGCCGGTCAGCGAACGGTGGGTATCTTCACGGATCAAAGTACAACCTAGTCTAACTCCCTGCCAACACACCCGCTACCATTTTGGGTTTCAATGCTTTGAGAAGTGGCTTTCATCATGCATCTGACGCGATCTACAGTTCTTATCGCGATGTCTGAACGACCTGGCAGACCACCAAAGGCGAATGCATTGTGAGAACTTCACTCGCGGGCGATGCCCCGAACCGCCTTGTATGCCCTTCGTTTGTTAAAATGTTCGGATGAATGGCGTTGTCGTCAAAATGAAGTCGAGATGGATAAGGTCCCTTACGGAGTCTCACCTCAGCAACTTGCTTAACAATGCGAACATCGGCTAAGCCTACAAAATGGACGAAGAAAACTTCGAGTCAAAAGATTACGACAACAGTCGATTTCCTCCTACAGTCTGGAAACGCTCCGAGTCGGAACACTACGACCACAGGCGATTCCCTCCTATTTTTTGGATTGGTGCGTTTGTGATGCTTGCCGTATTCCTCTGGGAAATTGGTTTCTGGAAAGATGATCTAGAGCCAATAAGGAAACGGAAAAATGACTTCCGTGAACGTCAGACGGTCATACCGACCGAGGAATTTCGAGACTAAATTCACTAACGCTTTTCATCCGCCTCAGCGAGAAACCTTTCAATCAGACCCTCCGGCGCTTTCACAACGTGTTCGGAACCAGGGAACTCTCCGCTTTTGACATCTTCAATAAAGTCTCGAAAGCCACCAATCCGTTCGTCCTGCAACTGCTGCTCCAACTTGTAAAAGTTACGGTACTGCTTGGTGTGGCGAGGATAGGGAGGTTCGTGACTACCGAGAATATCCTCGGCAAACATAAATTGGATATCACCTCCGCTACCGGCTCCAATCGAAGAAGTGACAAGAGACGTTCGTTTTGAAATCTCAGCGAGTAACGGTGCGGGAACAACTTCAACCTCAACCGCCCATGCACCTGCCGCCTCAAAGGATTTTACTTGTTCGAAAATCCACATCGCCTCGTCGAGCGTTTTACCAACAGCACGAAGGCCTCCTGTCCACGTACTTAAACGAGGCACCAACCCCGCGTGCGCCTGGACGGGAATCCCCGCATCGGCACAAACGCGAATCAACTTCGGACCCCACTGGCACATGATACCATCCGCCCCTGCCTCCATCGCTGCGTAGCCTGCACGCACTGCTTCGTCCTCGGTCGCGACCTTAGTTAAACCGATACAGAACGTCATGAATGTGTGGGGCGCTGCATTTCGCAGAGCAACCGCCTCGGCTGGGTTCGCTGGATCATACTTGACCTTCATCGTATCAATACCAGCAGCCTCAGCGGCTTCCGCTTCACGTGTAGTAAAGGGCATTGTCTCAGTGAGAGTCGCTTGACCTTTCAAGTCTCGCAGATGCTTGACGGTGTGATTGCGGGTTGCGTACTGCCCGCCAAGAGTCATCGTTCGGTGAAGCCCTCGAGTGTGTGCGTCACGCGGCGCCAATGCGCCGAAAGGATGTTCATTGGTTTTCATGTGACTCGCATCATTTCTTGATTAATAGCAAAAATTAGACTCTACAACGAAGCGATCCAAAAAGCATCAATGTTAGTAGAGCAGTGGGAGACCATGGCGCTATCAACTGTTTTTTAATTCAAGCCCCGCCAAGGTCCCGGTGCTCGTGCCGAAGGAGTCAGCCTCGATTCCCAAACGCTGAATCATGTTGACATAAAGGTTGCAAAGCGGTGGCGGATCATCTGGATCAAAGGCTAGGTGCCGCCCATGCTGGAAACCACCACCAGCCAGCAAAACAGGAAGATTCTTGGTCGAATGACTACTACCATCTCCGAGGTTGCTACCTAGAAATACTGTCGTTCGATCCAACAGATTGCCTTCACCTTCGCGAGACTGCCGCAAGCTCTTCAGCAGATCCCGCACCGTCTTCATCGTTTCCAATTCAACGATTTTCAACTGTGCGAGTTTCCCAGGATCTTTCCCATGGTGTGAAAGATCGTGATGACCCAGCGTTACCCCTTCGATCGGCGGCGCAAAACTCGAACCGGCCAACATGATCGTGATCAGCCTTGTTGAATCGGTTTGCAAAGCCAGATGACTTAGCTCGAAAAGTAGTCGCGTGCGGCCAATTAAATCTGAAGCATTGGGAATATCCGTTGGCGGATCCACATCAACATGTGGCTTCGGTTTTCGGGCCCAACTGATGTCATTGACCATTCGCTGTTCGAGCTCACGCAGACTTGTCAAATACTCATCCAGCTTCTCTCGATCTTCGCGCCCCAGGTGTCCCCGAATCGAACGAGCCTGCTCACGGACGTCATCCAAAATGCTTCGTCCATCTTCGATGCGCTGAAGTTTCTCTTGAACATCGTCGTCGTCCCCATTGATAAAAAGACGAGCGAACACACGAGACGGAGAATTATCCGCTGCAATCAATGCACCAGTACGGGTCCACGATAAACCGCCCGCACCTTCGCCCGATAATGTCAGACTCGGGAATCGTGTTTTTGAACCGATGTGATCGGCACAAAACTGATCCAGCGAAATCGTGTTCTTGAACCCCGGCCTTCCCGCATTGGGAGCTCCCGTCAAAAAACTTGCGGACGCCTGATGCGCAAAACTCGATCCCATTCCAGCATGCGACAGTCCTGAGACAACAGTAAAGTCATCGCGATAGTCACCAAGAATCTCAAGATAGGGTGACAACCGATAATTGGTACCAACCTCAGTCGGAAAAAAATTCTCTGGGTGCAGCCCAAGCGGAGCGCAAACGCAAATCATCCGCCGTGGCGTCTCACTTGATCGCTCGGGCAGTGTCGACTGCTCAGCATCGGCATTGAGTAACGGAAGCGTCAGTGTGACGCCGACTCCTCGAAGAAAACTTCGTCGTGCAGGTTGCATGGTATGAATTCCTCGCGGAAGTTACTTACTCTGAAAAAGTTCGCTCTGAACCACTTCGTGTATCAAAGAACGAAAACCGTAATTCTGCTCTCGGACACGAGTGACAATCTGCTCAATCTGCTCCTCGTCACTGAGACTCGGTACCGCACCGGTACCGTAGGACAACAACTGTCGAGCCAAATTGCGAGTCAGCTGGTCGGGATCCTCAAGCAGCAATTCTTTGTAGTCGTCGATATTGTTAAAGGTACGGCCATCCAAAAGTCTATCAGCAGGGTTGACGGGCGGGCCGTCCCATACGCGAACTCGGCGTCCATTGACCTCACGAGCTTCTCCGGTAGCACGATAGTGATCGCGCCAACCACCAATCACATCAAAGCTCTCAAGGGCAAAGCCGGGTGGATCGATTAGACGATGACAAGATGCACAGCTTTCGACGCTGCGATGCTTTTCTAACTGCTCACGAATCGTCGTCGCTCCACGAATGTCCGGCTCGATTGCTTCGATGTTGTTGGGTGGTGGAGGTGGTGGCGTACCCAAGATTCGTTCCAAGACCCAAGCCCCGCGGATGATCGGCGACGTGGTGGTACCATTTGCTGTCACTTTCAAGATGCTTCCCATGGTGAGCAGGCCGCCGCGGTGACTTTCAGGAGGCAAAGCAACCTTCTGCATATCCATTCCTTCAATTCCATCAATACGATAGTGCCTTGCAAGTCTTGCATTGAGGAATGTGAAATCCGAACTGACGAAGTTCGTCAAGGGAAGATCCTGCGTAAGAACTTCGTCAAAGAAGAGTGATGTTTCTTTTAACATCGATGTCTTGAGGATATCGTCGAATTCGGGATACAGAGTTCGATCGGGAAGCGTTGCATCGATTGCTCGCAGGCTCAGCCACTGCCCGGTGAAATTGGTATTAAAGGAACGAGCCTTGGGATCTTTAAGTAAGCGTTCGACCTGTCTTCTCAGCATACTTGGATCGCCAAGATTTCCCGACTTGGCGAGTAGCATCAACTCTTCATCCGGCATCGAGCTCCATAGAAAATAGGATAAACGGCTGGCTAATTCCTCGGCACTCAGTCTCGGCCCCTTTTCACGTAGGAAAAGAAAATCAGGGGAAACCAAGATACCTTTCAGGCCAACGCGAACAGACTGCTCAAACGAACTACCTGTCGCCAATTGCTGCATGGTGCGTTTGAGAAACGGTTGCACATCCTGATCCGTCACTTCTCGACGAAACGCTCGACGAGCAAACTGAGTGAGAATGCGTTCCGCATCAACTGTCGGTGAATCAGAAACGACCTCGAAGCGATCTTTGGCAACACGCTCACGGTGGAGGTCTCCAAAGATACGCTTGTGGCTTGGGGGCGGCCATGACTCAAGAATAGGCCCCTCGATATCCACCCACTGAATCACCAGTCCAGGACCTGTGTATTTGTCGGCACCGATCTTTTCGACCGTGGGCGGCAAAGCGGGCAAGCCTTCGGCGAGAATCCGAATGCGATTCTCAGGTTCCAACTGCTCAGTGAATTCAATCACCGTTGGTGTGTCGGCAGGCACCGAATAATAATCGACAAGTCTTTCTTCGGTGACTTCCTTGAGTGTGCCGGCGGTCACGCGAAAATCAATCGGCTTGCCATCACTTTGAAAGCCATAACCGCAGATGCGAAAACGATACTTCCCTCGAACGTGACTGCGAAAGTTCCACATCGTGACACGAATATTTGCCGACTCCCACGTTGCAAAAATGGCGACACCATCGTCGGTGTGTCGGTAGACACTGCCAGTGGGACGAACCGATTTTTCTTCGCGAATGTCGAATCGCTTCTTCAGAATCCACGGCTCCGGCTCATTCGCAATCGCTTCATCCAAAGCCCTATCAGCCGCATCGAGATAATTCTGAAGAAGGTAGGATGACGTGTGCAACAGGTTTGCGTTGTTGTCAAATCCGTTGGTTGAAGTCTCCAAGGGAAGCAGGTCCGTGAGATCCACTTCAACGCCAAGTAGATCTCGAATGGTATTGGCATATTCGGCTCGATTCAGTCGCCGCATCACCACGCGCCCCCCCAACTTCCGTCGTGCTATCTCTGCATCAGCTAACTGCTCGGTAATCCACGCCGTGACACCCCGAGTCAGATCCTCCGGTGGTCGAGCCTCAGACTCCGGCGGCATCGTTTGGTTGGAGAGGTGCTCGAGTACGCTGTGCCATCGCTGACTATTTTCCGGATCGACAAAGTTATCACCGAGTGACGCAATCGCGAATTCTCCCCGTGGAGTTTCGCCCGAATGACATTTTCGACAATTCTCTTCAAGAAAACCATATGGAATAACATCAAACGCCGTGCCGACCCCGTGGTTAAACATCGCGATCCAAAGCCAAATGCCAAAGATTCGAAAACGTTGTGAAAGTTGGCATGAAATAGAAAACATTGAGCTGGCTTCAAAATGAAACTTACCAAGTTAGATGACGGTATTGGGGGACAATCCCATAAACCGACGGGCCTAACTGCAATTCAGATCGACGAGAACACGCGCCCCCGCAATGCATATCATCTCATCCTCTTGTTGTCGCTTTCAAAATGATACGTGAAACCGATAGCTGATACCATGAGAAAGACAGTAAGCGGTGGCTGATCACGTGGGACAGCCCAAGCCATGACACAGTCTCTAGTCGGAGCGTTCGATGTTTCGTATTTGGGTAGATGAGGAACCGCTAGACAGTGTGCGACCACTCGTGGAGGGTGTTGCCGAGTTCATTGGCCCCAACGCTTCCTTGGATCAGCTTGCGACTTGTGATGCAGCACTGGATCCCGGTGTACCGTGGAATCAGTCCAAAATGGACGATGCCCCTCAGCTAAAAGTTATTTCCAGGATTGGTGTGGGTTACGACAACATCGATGTGCAGGCGGCAACGGATAGAGGAATCCAAGTCTGCTACACCCCTCATGGACCCACCATCTCGACTGCTGAGCATGCCGTCGCACTGATCTTCTCGGCAGCGAAGACAGTTACATATGCCGAGCGAGATCTGCGTGAAGGGCGATGGCACTCGCAGTTTCACACCCTCAAAGGCATGGAACTCCGCGGGCGAACGCTAGGACTAGTCGGGCTCGGGCGGATTGGCACCGAGGTCGCCAAGGTGATGCAAGCCGTCGGCATGCAGGTTGTGGCTTTTGACCCGCAGCTAACCCAAGATCATGCAAACGAGTGCAACATCAAACGCGTTAATAGCCTGCGGAGTCTCTTGGAAGTCTCGGATGTCGTATCACTGCATGCACCGGCGAAAGCCGAGACTCGCCATCTGATGAATGCCGATACGCTGCGACAGATGCGTCCGGGATCGATCCTTGTAAACACCGCACGCGGTGCCTTAGTAGATGAGTCAGCCTTGGCTGATGCGCTTCGCAGCGGACACCTCGCAGCTGCGGGACTCGATGTCTATGAACATGAACCCATTCATACCGATAATCCACTACTGCACTTGGACAACGTTACACTCACGGATCATATCGCTAGTCATACGTGGGCTGGGCACCATCGACTCTATGAAATGGCACTAAGACACGCCTTGCAAGTACTGCGGGGTGAGCCGGCGGATTGTTGTCTGAATCAGGTCTAAACGACTGTTGAACCATCTACGATACAACCCAACGGGGCTGAAGGTGCAAGGTTCAGTTCCCCTCGGATCCATCTCAGCGTCATATTCAATCTTAACCATCGTCGCAACAAGCATGTTCCGTGCAAAAACGCTGATCGCCTTAATTGAGAAAGACACATGCCGTCGGTTGAAAGTGCCCCCAATCGCTACTACCATCCCGATAAGCTCAGCGTTTCCGTTCGACAACAATCACAAATAAGAAACGATATTCGATGCGTTCGCTAAAGCCGCTGGTACTGTTTGGATTCTTCTCGTTCACGATCCTCGCGATCTACCTGGCTGTTGGTCTATTTGCTCCAACAACTCCCTCTTCTTCGAACCCACCGCCTAAAGCCTCGCCCTCGCCGCCACTCAAGACTGCAGCGGAGCGACGCGCTGAACGAGAGATTTTCTTTGCGGAGAAAGTCGATCCTGTGATTATGGCCACGGACCAACGGAATCGAGAAGCAGCCACTCGCTGCACCATTGCACTAAGGAAATCTTTTGATGGCTACCGAAAGGGCATCCCAACGTTCTGTGACGAAATTAATTCATGGGGCACTCGACTTGGTGTGATACAGAGAATGCCAACTGATTGGTGGTACGAAAAAACCGACGTCAACGACTTCATCAAAGATAAATTCTCTCGACACCTCTTCAACGACGAAATACTCACTAACGACGTGAATACAACTCTTGATAGATTTCAGCAGGAAGTCCAAGAAAACCAAGAGCAGATGCTCGACGAAATACGAGTGGCGGTCGCCGAAACCACACTACCGGATCCACCTCAAATCGACACCTCCGAATTTGTCCACGAGCTTTCTCAGCGGTTTCACGACTTCAACGTTGATTCAGCTGAAAAATCTCTTGTTAAGGGAATCACCATCAAGGTTGCCTCAGCTGTGGGTAGCGCCGCAGCTGAAATGCTCCTTGCACAACTTGTGACCGAACTCAGCTCGATGTCAGCGGCAGCGACTGCGGGGGCGGGAGGCGCGACAGCAGGAGGAGCCGCTGCGGGTGGTGGTGGAGGAGCAACGCTGGGAGGACCTGTGGGTGTGGTCACCGGAATCGCGGTCGGCATCATCGTCGGTGGTGTCGTTGACTGGTGGGTCTCGAGTGATTTCAAAGAGCAGATGAGCGATCAGCTCAATGAGATGATTGACGATCTGTCTAACATCGCAATCGCAGGAACTGCGTCCAAACCTGGTATGCGTGATGCATTACGAGGAAGTTGCGATCTCATGCTGACGTCCTATCGGGAGACCCTAAGGGCAATCATCGTGGATGAAACGAGGACACTGAAATAAAACGCTGAGCATCGCCTGATAAAGGTCGCTATTCATCACATGGGATCTAATATTCCCATGTGATGATCTGTTTTTTACCCGTGTCGATTGCGCATATGATCCGCGGTTCTAAAAAAATTGCGTTTCAGTTGATCGGCCAATGCAGAATCTTCAACCAGCTCATCAACCGCCCGATTCATGCACAGCAACCACTGATCTCGCTCATTCTCCCCGATTGGAAATGGCAAGTGCCTTGCTCGCAGCATCGGATGCCCATACTGCTCAATGTAAAGTGACGGCCCACCGTACAACCCAGAGAGGAATTTAAAGAGCTTATCTCTTGATTCGTCCAAATCTCTTGGGTGTAAATCCAGAATTCCACGGGCCTCCGGCAACTCCTCCATCAAATCATAGAAGCGATCCACGACCCGACGAAGGCTCTCGCCACCACCGAGTTGTTCATACGTTGTTTCATCACTCATGAAAAAACACCTGACAGCTGAAAAAATTCCGATTGGAGCACCTTACATGTTGCCAACTAAAGCCACAATGACACGGCCCCAGCGAGGTGCTCTAATGTTCCTACCTGTTCCAATAACTTTCGAACGAACCACTCGCTACCAATTGCGGTTTGCCGCCTACCAGTCACTTTCAAAATCCACCTAAATAGGCTTCAAGATGAATCGATTTTCTCGCGTTCTCTCAATTTTGATTTGCCTTCTCTGCGTTAGTCACTCCTCGGCGGAGGATTGGCCCAGTTGGCGTGGTGCGGACCGAACGGATATCTCAACGGAAAAGGGGCTACTGCATCAGTGGCCGGAGGGAGGACCAAAACAGACTTGGCTATCCAAGAAGTGCGGGGTGGGTTACTCAGGTTTCGCTGTGGTTGGCGATCACGTTTACACGATGGGGGCCTACGCAAACGACGTACGTCTGATTTGTCTCAACGCCGAAAACGGCGAAGCAAAGTGGAAGACAATCATGACCGAATCGGTTCTTGAGAATGGGTGGGGTGATGGACCGCGTGGCACACCCACCGTCGATGGTGATCATGTTTATGCGTTGGCAGGCGAGGGCACTCTTGTATGCTGCAACGCAGCTGACGGAAAGCTCGTTTGGAAAACCAACATGAAGGACTTCGACGGAAGCGTTCCCAACTGGGGCTACACCGAATCGGTGCTAGTCGATGGTGATCAAGTGATCTGCACCCCAGGCGGTGCAAGTGGAACCCTGCTCGCCCTGAACAAACTCACGGGAGAAAAAGTTTGGCAATCGGGTGAATTCACTGACCGAGCAGATTACTCGTCACCAATAGTGGTCGAACACAACGGCGTCCGGCAGTACATTCAACTCACTCAGCGAACCCTCGCGGGTGTCTCCGCGAAGGACGGCAGCGTGCTCTGGAGCTATCCATGGGCTGGCCAGACCGCTGTGATTCCAACGCCAATCTACCGTGACGGCAAAGTCTACATCGCATGCGGGTACGGAGTCGGTTGTGCGTTGGTGCAACTGACAGAAGATTCTGCTGAAGAGGTCTACGAGAACAAGGTCATGAAGAACCACCACGGTGGCGTGATTCTCGTTGATGATCATCTTTATGGCTACTCGGATGGCGCCGGTTGGACCTGCCAAAACTTTGAAACGGGTGAAGAAGTTTGGGCGGAGAAAAACGCTTTGGGCAAAGGTGCTATCGCGTGTGCAGACGGGCAGTTTTATTGCGTCAGCGAAAGTAATGGCGAAGTCGTTTTGATTGATGCGAGCCCCGAGGGCTGGAAGGAGAAAGGACGATTCCAACTCAATCCTCAATCCGAATTCCGTAGCCCGCGAGGCAAAATCTGGACACATCCAACGATCTCAAACGGAAAATTGTTTTTGCGAGATCAAGAAATCGTCTATTGCTACGACATCCGCAAATAATCTTTTTGATCGATCCATTCTGAACATCAGCTTGTGTCTGGCGGGAGAATGAATTAACGATACTTCTCCAACATTGACGCCGTCATGTTTGCTAACATGACGGCGTCAGTTTTTGGCTTCCAAACTCTTTTATCGTCTATTTAGCTATGTACTCAAACCTGATCAGTCGGACATCACTCGCAGCGATTTTAGTGACATGCTTTACCTTTTACTGCCCAGCAGAAGATCTACCACGGCCCGATAACAAACCTGCAGACACCTCAAAAAAGGTGAAGGTTTTTATCATCATGGGGCAGTCCAACACTCTCGAGATGGGCAAAGTCAAAGGTGATCAAGAAGGTTCTCTTGAACATGCCGTGAACAAGGAAAACCTGTATCCATTCATGCTGAAGGACGATGGGACTTGGTCGGTGAGGCAAGATGTACGTAATGTCCACACTCAAGGTAGCGGTGGACCACAAGGTCGCGGCGGAGTGCGACGCAATGACTGGCTAACCGTTTCGGGCGGCAAGATTGGCATCGAACAGGGAATCGGACATCAAATCGGGAATTTCTACGATGAGCCTGTGCTGATTCTAAAAAGCTCCATTGGCAACCGATCGCTTGGATGGGATCTGCTACCCCCAGACAGTGACCGCTACGAATACACCGAATCCGACGGTAAGACCTATGTCTACGCTGGGTCCGGTGACACCTTTGACCGCTGGGAGAAAGGGACTGAGCCTGGATCAGTAAACTGGCACGCGGGCTTGCAGTACGAGGGTGATGTTGCGCGAGCGAAAAAGGTTTTGGAAAATCTTGGCGATGCCTACCCAGGTGCGACTGAGTATGAAGTTGTAGGTTTTCTTTGGTGGCAGGGTGATAAGGATCGCTACAAAGAAGGTCATGCTGCGATGTACGAAAAAAATCTTAATCATCTCATCTCATCACTTCGAAAAGATTTCGATGCTCCACATGCAAAATTTGTTTGTGCGACATTGGGTCAAACCAGCAAAGCAGATGCAAAGGGCAATGAAAAGATGATTCTCGATGCGATGTTTGCGATTAGTGACGCAGCGAAGTACCCAGATCTCAAAGGTGACGTCGCAACGGTTTACACCAATCCAATTAGCATGGGTGGTGCATCCAACGGCCACTATGGAGGTAACGCAAAAACCTACATGAACGTTGGACTCGCCATGGGTGAAGCAATGGTGAATCTGCTTAAAGGCGAATAATGCTTGAGCATCAGTAAATACTTAGGCACTGCAACTGATTCCTTCGATCGCATCGTTCTTCTATTCCTCCATCGCTTATCATGCGTTTACACATCACCTCGTTCATCAGTCGATATGCACGCTCTTGCAGCATGGTTGCTGTGACCTTATCGATTTGCCTGGCATCACTCACGGGCGAGGCAAAAGAACCTGTTCGAGTATTCATTCTTTCCGGCCAGTCCAACATGGTGGGCGCGGGCAAGGTTGATGGAGGCAGTACACGCTGGGGCGCCGAGTTTTTGAATCCGACGGTGTCGGTGTACGCAGGTGACTATGACCCGGACAAAGACTACGATTCCATCGAGCCACTCAAAACTCTCAAGCTGGATCAGTTCGGTGGAGTTCACCCGACTCCATACCCGAGTGGCGGAGTGCGTGTGACACGAGGTTGGATTGAGGTAAAAGAAACGGGCTTGTACGAGTTTCGTCCGGGCTACGGCGGGTCGATGGATAATGTCATGTACGTCGATGGCATCGAAGTGCATCGCAAGGCTATTGGGCAGGAACCTGTCAGATGCGAAATCAAATTAACAGCGGGTAAACGAGTTCCTTTCAAGATTACTTATTTCTCGAAATATGCTGACGGACTTGGCTGGATCGTTCGAATGGATGTGCCTGGCACACTTGCTACGCTTGTCAAACATCAAGGCATGTACCCGTTTCTGATGAATGAAAGTGGTCAATGGACCAGCCGGGAAGATGTCTGGTATCGAGGAGTGGTCACTGCTACCGGCAATCGCCCGTTGGGAATCAGTGGTGGACGCATCGGACCGGAGTTAGGTTTTGGCCATGTGATCGGAAATCATTTTGAGTCGCCAGTGCTAATTCTCAAAACATCGCAGGGCAATCGATCACTCTCATGGGATTTCCTGCCTCCGGGTAGTGAAAGGTTTGAGTTCGGCGACGAGATTTACGCGGGATATAAAGATTCGCCTTTGTCATGGAAAAAAGGATCGGAGCCCGAGCCAATCAATTGGTATGCCGGGAAACAATATGATGACTGCTTCCAAGCAGCTCATGAGGTTTTAAAAGAATTTGACCAACAGTTCCCGCATTGGAAAGGACTCGGTTACAAGATCGAAGGTTTCGTTTGGTGGCAGGGAGACAAAGATCGCTATAACGAAGCCCACGCAGCAAGATACGAAAAGAACTTGGTGCACCTAATCAAGACGCTGCGGGACGAATTCGAGGCGCCCGGCGCACGCTTTGTCCTAGCGACATTGGGACAAACTCAAAAGGGCAGTGCGGAGGGAAATGAAAAACGAATCCTTGATGCACAACTAGCCGTTGACGGAACATCCGGAAAACATCCGGAATTTAAGGGAAATGTTGCCACTGTTTACACACACCCAATCAGCCAGGGTGGTGCCTCCAACAGCCATTACAACGGAAACGCTCAGACCTATATGGATGTTGGAATTGCGATGGGACAAGCCATGATTGAACTTCTGGCACAATAGCCATTTGCATCACGTGCCACAAAACGTCCGATAGGTCGAATTGAATTCGCTCGTTGCCGGCTCAGCATACTCCGCCCACTT
This sequence comes from uncultured Rubripirellula sp., assembly GCA_938045805.1. Lineage (GTDB taxonomy): Bacteria > Planctomycetota > Planctomycetia > Pirellulales > Pirellulaceae > Rubripirellula. The sequence goes on from CALIBL010000040.1 coordinate 16,061, forward strand.
CGTATTCTCCGCATACGGCGTTCGCACAACCTCCAGTAGTCGCCGAAAAGGCTCCAAATCACCGTTATCCACGGCGGCTGCAAGAGCTTCCTCGACAAGATGATTTCGAGGAATGTAGATCGGACTTGCCGATCGAATTGCATGAGCAACCTCTGACGCTTTTCTACCGCCGTGCAACATCCGCCACCGCTCGATCCACCGATCGATTTTCACGCGATCAGGAAACATGGAATCCAACGGAGTTCGATCACCCTCTGCTGCATCGGCAAGGTAGCGATAGGCAAGGGTCGTCTCTGCACGATGACGACCGAGAAGCTCAAACCAGTCGTCAATCAAGGAGCGAGTCGTATCGTCGACTACTCTCTGTGTACTTAAACTATTCAACCCAAGTTTCGAGCAAGCGCCTTGGTACCAATAACGTTGAAAGATATCAGAAAATCCCTCAAGCACTGCCGTGGCATCGGTCACTGCACGATCTTCGTCGTTTGAGTCGATGAGCGGCACAAGCGTCTCAGCAAATCGAGCTAGATTCCAAACCGCCACCGTTGGTTGATTAGCAAAAGCGTAACGCCCAGCATGGTCAATTGAACTATACACGGACTCTGGGTCATAAGTTTCCATGAACGCGCAGGGACCATAATCAATGGTTTCGCCAGAAATGGTCATGTTATCCGTGTTCATCACCCCATGGATGAATCCAACCAACATCCACTTAGCGATCAGTGCAGCTTGACGCTCAACCACGCATTGAAGGAGAGCAAGATAGCGGTGTGTGTCAGTGGTGATCTCTGGATAGTGCCGATCACAAACGTAATCCGCCAGTCGCTTGACCATGTCTGTCTGGCCGCGCGCCGCAAAAAACTGAAACGTGCCAACACGCACGTGACTCGCAGCCACGCGAGTCAGAACCGCACCAGGCAACACGCGATCTCGTATCACGCGATCTCCAGTTGCAACCGCAGCGAGAGCACGTGTGGTTGGGATCCCCAAAGCGTGCATGGACTCACTGATCAAGTACTCTCGCAACACCGGCCCTACCGCGGCCTTGCCATCACCGCCGCGGGAGAACGGCGTGGCACCGGAGCCTTTCAAGGCAATATCTCGCCGCACACCATCACGATCGACGATTTCACCAAGTAATAATGCTCGACCGTCACCCAACTGGGGAACAAAATGTCCAAATTGATGTCCAGCGTATGCTTGAGCGACTGGACGCGAATCCCGAGGTATTGCATCCCCCGAGAAAACCTTCGCCACGACGGCATCATTCCATGCTTGCGAGTCAATCCCTAGTTGCTCACACAACTCTTGATTGAACTGCAGCAATTGTGGCTCGCGCGCCGGTTCCGGACTGACTGCGACACAAAACTCCCCCAACTGCTCGGCATAAGTATGCTCTAACCCTAGCGTAATTTCACTTATGCGTTGCGTCATTGATTTTGATCTAATACTCAATGTGAAGCGATCGCCAACACCAACTAAATCTCGATTCGCTCACCCTGAGTCGCGACCGAATGCCCAGCCTCCTCAACTTGAACAGCTGCCGTGGAACTCGGGTTCAATAGCGGATTTGAATGGTTAAGGTGAATGAACCTTACCTTTTTCCGCTCTAGAAGGGGAAGAGCCTTGAGCCTCTCCATCGTTTCGACAACAAATGGGTGAGGTATCTCTGACATGTCTCGTCCCGGTAGCTCATTCACATCGAAGAACGTTGCATCGAGAAAGGCGTAGTCAGACTGAGACAATAAATCCTCAATCTTCACACTCCAGCGTTCCCACTTATCAATGTCCGGAAGATAAATCACGGTCTTTGACGGACCGCTGATTCGAAAGCCCACGGTCTCTGAATACTCATCTCGATGGGGCACAGGAAATGCAACCACGTTGATTCGTTCATTCAGCGATACGTCCTGACCACCAGCGAGCTTCGTTAGCTTGATCTGCCCGAGAGAAACGAGCTGATCCCAAGGACCATTTGTTTCCAAAAAAGTACGCATTCGAGACATTGCGTAAACCTGTACGCCTTGGGCGCCGAGTACCTCCCGCCCCAAATGCATCAATCCCGTGTAATGTCCCATGTGAGCGTGAGTCAAAAAAATACCGTCAATACCTGGCGATCGATCCACGGGCAACATCTGATCAAGCAGATGAAGCTGCTCTCTAAAATCAGGAGTGCAATCAAGTAGCCATCGCTGTTGCGACTCAGGGTCGACGATTGCTAATGAAGCAACGTGGCGACGGGCCGCTGAATCCATCCAAGCGTTCTTGCAGCAAGCTTTTTTGCAACCGACTTGTGGATAGCCGCCATCTTGAGCCACGCCCAACACCGCTAAAAAGGGCTCCGCCGCATCAGAATGGTAGCTGGCAAAGCACACTAGCAAGCCCAGCATCAGCCGATTCAAACGTGAACTGCTTAGTAAAATCATGGCTTCACTACTTCATCAGTCGTCAGACGAAATGCGGGATCGCCAATCAAAACATACAACAAAATGTTTTGTAGCGGTTTTGTCTCCTGCCGATCAGTGTCAGATAGCAAAAAATCATCGGGCTCGAGACCTCGGTAATCAATCAGCGCATTTAAAAGCTCTTGGTATGCCTGACCTGCCGTCTTCCCTTCGAGCAGCGCATCCAATACCGGATACAGATGCGGAAACCCCGTGCTCAAACGCTGATGACCAAAAGCGAGAACCGCCCCGCGGTCGATTGCTCGCAGCAAAAACGCGTCTCGCTTTTCCACGTCATAACCACCTGGTGCCTCAGTCATCCTCGGCAGATCCGAGTTCCATGGAGATGCTGAAAAGCATGAACCTGACAAAACAACGGTTCCAGTCATTGACTCGGGTAATCCATCAATATCAACACTGCACGACATACCGGGGATTCCGTGGCCGTGCATGATCCATAGGTTGGCCGAATTCAACTCGGCAATCACGTCTACTGGAAACCGTCGAATAAACTGCCGGTCATTTTTCAGACGTAAATTCCATGTTTTCGCCTCCTCAAGCTCCGGTGCATTATCCGCTTGAGCCCCGTAAATCGATACCACCGGTAGCTTAATCCCCTCCTCCTCGAAAAGCTTTCGTAGCAGCCCCGCTTTCTGAAGAGATCGAGTCTCTCGACTGTTGCGAACCTGACTGATTGCCAGTGGCTTTACAGATTTTGGCAAGACGGTATGAGAGTGTATCGACTGGTCGACTAATTCATCAAAGGCTTCTTCATTGGACGCGATCAACAAACCGGGCCAGACATCAATCATCGAATCCGAATCAATTCCTGCAAGAAGCTTCCACATACCAAGCAGAGTATTTTCTGTGAAAGAAGACTGTTGAGGTGCGATGGCCACAAACCTAGCATTGACCAACTGAGCCTGAACTTTGTCCCACTGAGCGGCGTCCTCGTAAAGACTCGGGAGATGTTCAACATGAATCATCTTTCCCTCGTGGTGCTGTGCAAGACGTTTCAGCGCAGCAAGATACCGGTCGCCCGTGTGATCGGTAAGGATGACGTACTGTTCACCCGATACAGGATGCAAGCTCGTTCGCAAGATGTAGGCTGATTGCCCCGCAACCTCTCTCGATGGCGGATGATCTCGATCCACGACCGGCAAATCGCTTGGATTAGGAATCGCCCAACGAACTTGTGTCTTGATCTGTGTTCCATCGGCCGCGATTCCGAATCGCTTTCGAAATTTAATCACATCCGCTCGACTGACTTGTCCATCGCCGTCAACATCCCACCGCCGATACTGATTAGCGTATCGACTGCCAACCACTTCCACCTTGGTCAGAACCTGATCTTGATCAACGTCTAAATCATCGAAAATACTAGCTACTGATGGATAACGGCCTGCACTTTGAGAAAAGGAACTCTCAGCCAGCCCACACACAGCTAACAAAAAAATCAGTAGTCTCTTGATGACGCAGGGCGCATTAAGCCGACGTGAAAACAAACCTCGCATCAATTCAACCCGCGTCATTTCGTAAACTTTAATGTGTTAGCGGTCGTCAATTTAGTAGCAGGCTTCGCGTCCAAGAGCACTCAACCCGACAAGCTAAAGATTTGTGGGATTATACACGAAGTCAATAACAAACATCGCGAAGTGCATTCGAATACGACTCACTGCCCTCGCAGTCAAGAAAACTCCCCCGAGGCCGTGCCATGATCAACCGACGAAAGATGATTGGGACCTGCACCTCAGTCGCCGTTGCAACCTCCTTAGATTTTAGTTCAACCGCACCGGCAGATAACAATGATGAAAACCAAATCTCGGCGGACTTAGCGATCTCAAGCAAGTCAAATGCTGATCAATCGCATTTAACAGCCAATCGAATCGATACAAATGTGTCTCTTTTCAAATGGCCGTTCAGGAAACTTCCGCTCGATCAAACGGAAAAACTTAAAACCAGACTAAGATCCATCGGTGTCACTCAAGCGTGGGCGGGTAGTTTTGAAGGAGTCTTTCAACGCGACATCGCAGGTGTTAACCAGCGTCTAGTCGATGAATGCGCAGAGCACCCATTTTTCATCCCCATCGGTTCGATCAACCTATCGCAACCGAGTTGGGAAAAAGATCTACGACAGTGCATCGATCAACATCAAATGCGAGCCATTCGGCTACACCCCAACTATCACGAGTATTCGTTCGATTCATCACCCTTCCGAAACTTGCTAAAAATTGCAACCAGCAACGACCTACTTCTTCAAATCACAGCCACCCTCGAGGACACCAGAACGCAAAACCAACTTGCCGCCCGCGCCGACTCAAATTTACTGCAACTTAGCTCGACACTGGATTCAGCTCCCAAAGCAATGATTCAGTTATTGAATTATCGTCCTACTGAGAAGACAAGTAAGATCCTAGCGAAGCATGAGGGCCTTTATTTGGACACCGCGAGAATCGACGGCACCGATGGCTTAAAACAAATCATGCATCATGTGCCTGAAGAACGACTTCTTTTTGGCACTCACGCGCCTTTTCTCATTCCGGAAGCGTCGATGATTCGAATTCTCGAGTCTGGAATTCACGCCTCGGCAAGGGATAAAATCCTGTACCAAAATGCCAATCATCTTTCTCCCCATGTGACGAAACCATGATGCAAAGTCGTAATGAAGTTGCACAACGATTTGGCCTTCCCCCCCGCGATCAGGTGCAAAAATATCGCATATGGGATTCCTACTTCACTCCGGCTCATTCCAATCCGGGAAGCGATGGAATCTGCAATTGGAAAGCTGACTTCGAACGATCGCAAAAAGCCATCGAACTAGGTTGTTTCGAAAAACTCTGTTACTTCGCACATGTCGGAATCGGAACGACGTCTGACCCGGCACTCGAGGTAATCTTATCCTCGAATCCCGAGATTATCAGCTCGCAACTAGCTCTCGATCCAACCCGACTTTTGGCGATGGTTCAGCTCAACGGAAATGATGTCCACCGTTCTCTGGATGCCATCGAACAATGGATCACAGAAGGCCCAATGATAGGCGCCTACCTGCCAGGGGGTGGCCCCGGCGCCGCGACATGTAATCGGAAAGAGCTTGAACCGCTCTACGATCGACTAACCGAACTCAATGCCGTCATCATGCAGCACACCTGGTTCAAAACCGGCGGCAAAAGTGGCATGGGAGAATCAACACCAAGTGAACTAGCAGAGGTTGCCAAAAACTATCCCGAGCAAGTTTTCATCGCCGCGCACGCCGGCGGCGAATGGGAAAAAGGAATCCGCGCGGTTCGAGAAATTGAGAACATTTGGGTGGAGACATCAGGATTCGATGCCACCGCCGGCTTCATCGAAATGGCTGTTCGAGAACTGGGTCCTCATCGCATCATCTTTGGAAGCCATCTCCCGTCTCGATCCCTCGGCACCGAGTTGGCAAAAGTTATTCACGCCGAAATCAGTGAGCATGCAAAATATTTAATCTTAGGCGAA
>CALIBL010000041.1 GCA_938045805.1 uncultured Rubripirellula sp.
TGGACGCCACTTCCCTCTGATCATTTTTGCGCAAATTGCTTTGGCAATTCCGGGAATGCGTCCGTGCACCTTTGCTGCAGACTCGCAAATCGGCCAACGCAGAATTGCTTGGGATCAGTCTGCCGTCGTTGGCTTTCCCGATACACCACCACCCTTTAGGGTGCAGCAGAGATATCCCAACCTTGAACTGAATAACCCATTGAGTCTTTCCAGATTACCAGGGACTCGTGATCTTCTGATTCACACACACAAGGGTGGTTATGGCGGGCCAGGAAGCTTGCTGCGATTCAATCAAGATACGAAAACCTCGCAACTGGAAGAGTTTCTTGCCATCAAGGAAATCATTTACGGCGTTGCCTTCCATCCAGACTTTGAAAATAACGGATGGATGTATGTTGGCTGCAACGGTCGATCAGCAGATCTAGGTAAGGTCTGCACAAAGGTGCTTCGGTTTCACGTCGATCGCACTGCACCATTTCGGTGCAATCCCGAATCACAGGTCACCGTGATCGAGTGGCCATCCAATGGTCACAACGGCGGTGATCTTGCATTCGGGAAAGATGGAATGCTGTACGTATCCGCTGGCGATGGCACGTCGGACTCGGATGCTAACCGCGCAGGGCAAGATCTCTCAACTTTGCCAGGTAGCATGCTGCGGATTGACGTTGACAGAACAGCCTCAGGACAAGCGTACTCAGTCCCTCAAGACAATCCTTTCATCAAGGTCCCTAACGCGCGCGCAGAGATCTGGGCATACGGACTTCGCAATCCTTGGCGAATCTCAGTGGATACCAAGACTGGTGATCTCTGGGCTGGCATCAACGGCCAGGACCTTTGGGAGACAGCTCAAGTTGTCCGTCGCGGAGAGAACTACGGCTGGAGCATCACCGAGGGAAGCCATCCCTTCCTCACTCAACAGCCACAGGGCCCAACGCCAATTATCCTTCCCACCATCGAGCATCCACACTCCGAGGCGAGGTCACTCACTGGCGGTCACGTCTACTACGGGAGCAATAACAAGGAACTGCGTGGACACTATATCTACGGCGATTACTCCACTGGCATGATTTGGGCGGCTAAGTACGAAGCGGGTGAAGTTGTTTCTCATTTCGTCGTCGCAAGAACCCAATTACAAATCGCAGGTTTCGGAATTGACCACGACGGTGAACTAATCATTGTCGATTACGGTGGCGGTCTCTATGAACTGGCTCATAACCCACAAGAGAAATCAGATCGGTTTCCAAAACGACTCAGCCAAACGGGGATCTACACATCAGTCAAAGAACACGAGGTGCATCCGAGCGTGATTCCTTATACCGTCAACTCGCCTCTCTGGTCGGATGGTGCCGCGAAGGAACGTTTCATCGCAATACCGGGGACACAGTCCATTGAATTCAAACCAAACAACAGTTGGGATTTCCCAGATGGCACCGTGTTAGTGAAAACGTTCTCCCTTCCGCTCGCAAAGCGGAATCAAACAGAGCTAGGCGGTAACTCAATGCGCCGAATTGAAACTCGGCTGATGACACGCCAAGGCGGAGAGTGGTTCGGCTATAGCTATCGATGGAACGCAGAGCAGAGTGATGCCACTTTGGTCGGAGCAGAGGGACGCGACGAGGAATTTGAAGTCTACGGTGACGATTCCACTGACTCATCGACAAAACAAACCTGGCACTATCCAAGTCGAGCCGAATGCATGGTTTGCCATAGTCGTGCGAGCAATTATGTCTTGGGTCTGTCGACGCAGCAGACGAACCTGACCCTCCAACGCGATGGTCACACGGAACAGCAACTGGAGTACTTCCGACAAGTGGGCCTTTTCAAGAAAGCGGGGTCACCGGAGGAAAATCTCGACCTTGGTGCTGAGACCGCCGCATCGAATGGGAAAGATATCGCCCCCGTGAATGACTTTCATTTCCCTAAGCCCATCCATGAGTTACCTCGATTAGCCAATCCAAGAAACTCGGAGGTACCACTCGAAGCGAGGGTTCGGGCCTACCTTCACTCAAATTGTGCAAATTGTCATGTGAAGGAAGGGGGCGGAAACTCGAAGCTGGTGCTCTCCGCAAATCGGCCCTTGGAAAAAACCGGTTTGATTGGCGTGAAACCTCTCCACGATACTTTTGGCCTCAGCGACGCAGCGATCGTTAAAGCTCGCTCACCAGATCAGTCAGTCCTCTTGGAACGTTTGAAGCGACGCGGACCAGGACAGATGCCCCCACTCGCATCCCGTCTTGTTGACGATCACGCAATCGACATGCTCACGGAATGGATTGAATCGTTACCTGGTAATTGAAAATCCAGGACTGTGAACCGGTGGCTCAAGACGAATCACTTTAAGACGAGAGGATGTTCCCATCAAAACAAGCGGACGTCGCCTCGGAGACGATTTAATCTCGGTCGATACCAGCTACCTGCTCTACACGTTGCAAAACCCTCAGCATGTTTCCACCAAGAATCTTGCGTATGGACTGTTCGCTGTAGCCCCGATCCAGTAGACCCTGAGTGATGACGGGGTAGGTCGAAACATCCTCAAGTTGCTTTGGCAACGCAGGGACTCCATCGTAATCTGATCCGATTCCCACGTGATCAACCCCTGCGATTTTTGCGATGTGATCAATGTGGTCTAAAAGGTCGTGAACTGTACATAAATTGGATCTAGGGTTCTTGAGTTCCCATTGACGCAACAGTGCATCTGCTTGCTCGTTATCGTCTGCGAATTGCTCACTCAGCTCTTCTTTTCGCTTACTCCTTCGCAGCGACCGCTCGGCATCACCAGGGTGGACGAAGTCGGGGAAGAAGTTGACCATCACAACCCCGCCATTCTTTTTTGTCAAAACCAAAACGTCATCAGGAACGTTCCTTGGATGATCCGCAATCGCCCTCGCAGAAGAGTGGGAAAACATCACCGGCGCGCGTGTAGCTTTCAAAGCGGCCCGCATACAATCTGGCGAGACATGGGATAGATCTACCACCATTCCTAAACGATTCATCTCATGTACAACTTCAATGCCAAATTCTGATAGCCCCCCAGAGATGACTTTGTCCGTACATGAATCAGCCCAATCCAAAGACATGGAATGTGTGAGTGTCATGTATCGCGCACCTTCGCGGTGCAACTGACGAAGAACATTGATGGAATTCTCGATCGAATGCCCACCCTCTACTCCAATGAGTGAAGCGATTTTCCCCTGTTCACGAATTCGCTTGATATCGCTTGAGTTCATCGCCAACTCGAACACGTCACTGTATTTTTCCGTGAGATCTCGGACCATCGAAATCTGCTCGAGCGTGGTGGTGAGCGAGCTATTTTGAGCAGCGGTTGAGACAGGCACGTAGACGGACCAGAATTGAGCCCCAACGCCACCACGACGAAGGCGGGGTATATCGGTGTGAAAATCAGGCTGGTCTTCCCTCAAGTTGAGAGACGAGACCGTCCCCTCGTGGTTGCGCAGAGCCCACGGAAGGTCATTATGGCCATCGAAAACAGGTGAGTCTGCATGAATCCTTCTCGCTTGTTCGGTCACCAAAATAGGACCCCGTTTGAACTGTGTTGGATCTGGCTGATCAGCCGCCGCATTCCAAAGGACATGACTGACATTGAGAAGCACGACCGAAATAAGTGTCATCAATCGAAACATCGTCTGAGAGCTCGCGTGAGGCATTGATTAGGGAATGCGTAGATCATCCCATACTCTCGGGCGAATCTCTAGCTACCACCTTCGACCTCTCAGAGACAGATACCCCAATCAGCATCAAAATAAAGGTGAGTTCCTCGATGAATGGTCTTTTGAGAAGTCACATTCGGGAAAACTAAAGGGAGAGGTGTTTTATGTAGATGGTGATGTGCTAGGCTGCTGTCAGTCGGGAAAAACCAAAACTCATCTTCTTCGAACCGTCAATTTTATCGAAGAATCAAGTGATGAACTGCCCTACCCATCGAGGCTTCAACGTGCGTGGAATTCTAATTATTTTGTTCGCCGCGGGCTTACCTTGCCTAACCGTTCAATCAACAATCGCTGAGGAATCAAAAGATTTGATCCGCGATGCGATTGAACGCTCGGGTGCAAATCAAAATGAGATCGAGGCCGCCTTGGCGGGCGCATCGCCGAGTCAACGAGCGGGGATGGAGTTCTTGGTTATTCATATGCCCGACCAAGACCTGAAAAGCCTGTCCGCAGAATACCTACTGAGCAATCTAACGCTCGCCTACAAAGCTTGGGAAGAATCACCGTGGAAGAATCAGATTCCCGAAGATTTGTTCCTTAACAACATTCTGCCCTACGCCAATATCAACGAAGCACGGGATTCGTGGCGAGCTGATTTTTACGAACGCTGCAAGCCAATCATCGCAGAAGCGCAATCGCCCACCGAAGCAGCGGTGCTTCTCAACCAAAAGCTGTTTAAGCAATTGAATGTAAAATATTCGACCAAGCGTAATCGTGCTGATCAAGGACCAGCTGAATCGATACGCACTGGTCTTGCATCGTGCACAGGTTTATCAATCTTGTTAATCGATGCATGCCGATCGGTCGGTATTCCTGCCCGGTTTGTCGGAACACCACTTTGGTCGAACAAGAGTGGAAACCATTCATGGGTAGAAATCTGGGATGGAGGCTGGCATTTCACGGGAGCTTGCGAACCAACCGGAGAAACGCTCGACAAAGGGTGGTTCAAAGGACAAGCGTCTCGGGCTTTGGCGGACCACCCTCTACATGCAATCTATGCAGTCAGTTACAGAAAGACCCCCTCAGCATTCCCCATGGTTTGGGCGTGGCAAAATCGAACCGTCTCTTCGGTGAACGTGACGGATCGGTACACGAAACAGCCAGTGACTCTCCCTGAGGGTCAAGTGGAGGTCATGCTCAAGGTTGTGGATCGTTCTGGGCAGCGATTGGCTGTCGAAATGGAGGTACTAAACGAGGCCAATGATGTGGTTTTCAAGGGCCAGTCAAAAGATGCTCGGTTTGATACCAACGATCACTGCATGGTGGTTCTGAAAGAGAATGGAGACTACACGATCCGCTTGCGATCAGAGAATGGTGTCGTCATTCGAAGGCTCGCCGCAAAAGCTCAGAACGAGCCATACACCTTTGTCCTTGCGGGGCTAAAGAACGACGAGAAGGACAAGCAGCAGGAAGGAAAACTTGATGACGAAACGAATATTCTGAATTCTCAGGAAGCTAATTCTGATGCTGATCAACCAAGTGGGGAGCAAGCCGCCCTTCGCGCCCTCGGACGTTACCTCGAGCAACCGAAAAACGAGAGGGCGGAATTAGTCGATCAGGACTTCAGTCAGGTTCCTCTTTCCCGCTCAGCTTCAGAGAAAGCGAAACAGTTACTTTGGAACGATCACGTTGAAAACATTAAACGGGACCGAAGGGATGAAATGAAAGCCGGCGAGATTGCTTTAAATGACCTGCGGATGCCCTTCTTTTATCGAACTTTTGGCGAGAAGCCAAAGGACGGCCGAAGTCTGTATATCTCCATGCACGGGGGCGGCGGTGCACCGCCACAAGTCAACGATGGGCAATGGGAAAATCAAAAGCGACTCTACACCCTCCCCGAAGGTGTCTACCTCGTTCCTCGGGCACCCACCAACACATGGAATCTATGGCACCAAGGTCATATTGATGGAATGTTCGACCGCTTGATCGAAAACATGATTGTGTTCGAGGGCGTTAATCCTGACAAAGTGTATCTCATGGGCTATTCCGCCGGTGGCGATGGCGTCTATCAACTTGCACCTCGAATGGCAGATCGCTTTGCGGCCGCCGCAATGATGGCTGGCCATCCCAACGAGACTTCACCACTGGGGCTCAGGAACTTAGCTTTCACCCTTCACATGGGCGGTAAAGACGCCGCGTACAAGAGGAACCAGATTGCTGCTGAATGGAAAACCAAGTTGTCGGATCTTCGCAAAAATGACCCCGACGGATATGAGCATTGGGTACAGATTTATCCTGACAATGGGCATTGGATGGATCGTAAAGATGCTTCAGCAATCCCTTGGATGGCAAAGTACCGTCGAAACCGCTACCCGAACCGCGTCGTCTGGAAACAAGACGATGTTCGACATGACCGATTTTACTGGTTGGCCGTTGACAGCGAGGATGTGAATGGGCGTCCTCTTGTGATTGCCACGATTAACAATCAATCCGTCAATGTAGAGCAATCGGAAGTCGAACGACTGACGATTCGCCTGACCGATGAGATGATGAACCTTGACCAGCCGATCGATTTAACATGGGGCGGAGTCTCATTAAGCAATATCAAGGCGGAACGAATCATTTCAACGCTTGCAAAAACACTCTCGGAACGCGGTGAACAAGAAGGCATGTTTAGCGCAGAGTTTCAAATTCAGTCACCGCAAATCACAACCAAGTAAGCCATGTACAAAAGCAAACTTGCATTTAGCTTCCGCTTTGCCATCTCTGTTTTGATTCTTTGCACGCAATCGATCAACGCAGACGAACCAACACTTGCTGAAATTCGACACCCGAAGAATGTCAGTTTTCCGCCAGTGCCGGATTCGGCCCTCGCTAAATATGTTGCACATCGATCCTTGAGTCCCATTGAGCCTGATGGTGTCTTAGATGAACCAAGCTGGAAGGCGGCAAAGCCATCGAGCACATTTGTTGACCTTGTCTCGGGAAAACAAACAATGCATGAGACTAGCGTCAAGTTGCTTTGGGATGATCAATATTTGTATGTGGGATACCAGGTCCAAGAGCCCAATGTGCAGGCAAAGTTTCT
>CALIBL010000042.1 GCA_938045805.1 uncultured Rubripirellula sp.
GCTTCACTGGTGCCCGTCGTCACCGGTCTAGTCGTCGCAGGCATTGGCTTGGTGTTCTTCGTGCGTCCAAGTCGCCGAGGTAGTTTACTAGCCGCTTTCCTCTCGCTCGCGCCGGCCATGATTGGAATGCTGGTGGTGTACACCGCAGCAAAGGATTTCCGGGAGCTTGCATCGGATGATAGCGTTGTTAAGCCAAGTGCGATTGTGCAGTGCGTGGGGCGAGGAATAGGCACGGGCCTTTTTAGTCTCTTCGGAACCTCAATCGCAATGTATGTCGCATTGTTGGCGTTACTCCGTTCTTGGAAAAGAAATCGCGTGACTGATCCACCCGGTGGCGGAATGATGCCAAACGCACTCGGCTCATCCATGGGCCCACAAGGTTATCAAGCGAGGTCCACAAAGGGACTCAATGCCTATGAACCCGAGGCTTTGCGCCGAGAGATGGAGGCAAGTCGCACCGCTGTTGATTTGGATGAAGTGATCAGTGGGGCCGGAGTTGGATTTGTTCCTGGCTCACCGACCGATTCGATTTCTGCGGCGGGGCAATCTGCTCCGGACAAACGACTTGGTAACGCAGATGTCGATCCGGATGACGAAGATCCGAGTATCATCGATGTTGAAGAGGTTTGATCACGGATCAGCTGGCCACGCACGATGCGATTCCGATGCAAGAGGGAGCCGGACGCATGACTGTGGAAACTAATTCGGTGTCAATAAACCGGCGATGCAACCAGTCATGCAGCAAACGATCACGCCACCGACCATGGCTCGAAGTCCCAGTCTCGCTAGGTCCGATCGTCGCTCGGGCGCAAGTGAGCTGATGCCTCCAATTTGAACGCCAATGGACGCAAAATTTGAAAACCCACTCAGGGCATAGGTCAAAATCACGACGGTGCGCGGTGTGAGGGCGGAATCGCCAGAAGCGACGCTGCTAAGTCTCTCGTAAGCGATAAATTCGTTAGCGAAGATTTTTAACCCAATCAGCTGTCCTGAGAGAAGGCACTCATGACTCGGGATTCCCATGCAAAATGCAATCGGCGAACAGATGATGCCGATTAGATCTGACAGCGTCACCGCCATCTCATCTCGATATCCAAAAAATGCTCCGATCCATTGAACGACGGAATCGAGCATGGCGATCAAGCCTAAAAAAGCAATTAGCATCGCGATGATGTTGATCGCCAGCTTCATTCCATCCGTTGCTCCGACCGTTGCAGCTTCAAGTGCATTGGTCGTTTCCGGTCTAGGGCTCTCGATGGTTCGACCACGGGTTGTTGAACTTTGTGTCTCAGGGATCAAAATTTTTGCGACGATTAGGCTTGCTGGTGCAGAGATAACCGAAGCGGTTAAGAGGTGCCCGGGGTTGATGCCCATACCTGCATAAACCGCCAAGAGCCCACCCGAGATCGTCGAGAAGCCTCCAACCATCAGTGCATTCAATTCGGAGCGAGTCATTGAATAGAGATAAGGTCGTACCACCAGCGGCGCTTCGGTCTGCCCTATGAAGACGTTGGCGGCCACGGCGAGGCTTTCAGCACCGGAGGTTCGTAGAGTTTTTTGCATCAGCCTTGCGAGAACACCCACAACACGCTGCATGACGCCAAAGTGATAAAGAATAGACATTAGCGATGAGAAGAAGATGACGGTCGGCATGACACCGAAGGCAAATGAACTCATCAGGAGTTCAGGGTCGGGAAACGAATCGCTGGTCGCGGGAGGATTTAAACGGAAAGCGAAGTTGCTACCTGATGAGACGAAACTAAGAATTTGATTGAAGAGATCACCCAGCGATTCGAAAAGCCAACGACCTGGCGTCGTCCACAGAATGGCCAATGCGAAAGCGAGCTGTAGGCCAATCCCTGTAACAACCAGGCGCCAATCGATTTTCGTGCGATTGGTGCTGAGTATCCAAGTGATACAGATGAAGACACCGAGACCAGCAAAGCTGATTGCTTGCTGAATCGAGAAGTCACTGATCATGATCGTTCCGCTTTTCGATGGAGGTTGGTGTCTGTGAGGCAGCTAAGCACCAGAGAGTGTATTGAAAACCCGGTCACCGGCATCGCCGAGGCCGGGAACGATGTACTTGGCATCGTTGAGAATCGGGTCGATCGCGCAGGTATGTAGATTCACGTCGGGATGTGCTGCAACGACGGCCTCAATGCCATCGCGTGAGGCAATCAGCGATAGCATTGAGATCTGTTTTACTCCCCATCGCTTCACGGCATCGATGGCTAACAAGGCAGAACCACCCGTCGCCAACATCGGATCGACAATCAAAGCGATATCAACCGGCTGAGATTCATGCAATTTACTGTAGTACTCAACCGGCGTGGCGGTGGCTTCGTCGCGGTACATGCCAAGGTGGAAAATACTCGCTGTTGGGATCAGGTCGAGCAAAGGATCTGCCATGGCAAGTCCGGCTCTTAGAATGGGGAAAATCCCGATGCTCTCTGCGAGCTCACTAGCCTTCGTTGCAGCGACGGGTGTGGTGATCTCGATTTGTCGCGTGGGAAGTGAGCGTGTTGCTTCGATCGCAAGGAACTGAGTTAGTTGATGTGCGACCAGTCGAAATTGAGACGGTGGAGTCTCGGTCCGTCGCAACTGTCCGAGCAGATGGTCACACAGTGGATGATCGATTTTGTGGATGTTCGGCACGATGTGGTTTCCCGGTTTAGGATTGGGGTTTGGAATCTGATTCCAGTTTGAACTGATGAGGTAATAGGTGGGACAGGAGATGCTGTTCACGTTGTCGACCATCGAGGTCAATCAGGAACACCTCGGTGTCATGCGATGAAAATTCTGCGAGAACTTGACGACATGCCCCGCACGGTGTCACAGCCTTCCTTGAGGCGACGACAATGGTTTTGAATCGTTCTGCACCCGCCGAGATTGCACTGCCCGTTGCATTTCTCTCTGCGCACATTGTCAGTCCGTAAGAAGCATTCTCAACATTACATCCGACGTGCATCTGGTCGTTTTCGTCAACGATCACGCAGCCCACGGAAAACTGCGAGTAGGGTGCATGGGCACGCGTTGCTACGTCCTTAGCGAGTCGCATTGCTTCTTCTAGCATTTGAGGCTGACCGTTTGTTTGAAGCAGATGATTTCCAAAGAATGAAATCACGAGGATTCGAGGGTTAGGGATCGGATCCGTTAGGATGAATGAGAACGACGATCCTCTAAGATAACGGGTGTAAGGCTCGGCGGGGAATCACCGAGATTGATTGCGGTTCGGAGGTGTTTTAACGCTCTTTCATTTCGCTGAGCGTCGTTGGATAAGAAAACTCTTAACCACGACTCCCCAGACTGAATGGGATCACCGACCGTTTTCAATATTTCGCAGCCTACGCTGTGATCGATGGCTTGTGTCTTATTCTGTCTCCCTCCACCCAGCTCGATCACCGCCCAACCAATCTCATGAGGCGATATGGCGTTAATATAACCCGCTCGGTCTGCCGTGAGCTCCAGTCTCTGGCTTGATGGTTTCACCCCGGAAAGCCGTCCCTGCTGATGTTCGATCATCTCATGTAGCTTCTGTAGCGCTGCACCCGATTCAATTGCATTGGTGATCTTGGAAGCAATGTAAGTGTCGGTGAGCTGGCAATCTGCCATCTGAAGGAGATCAAAAGCCAACTGCTTGACAATCGTCATTAATCGAGGTTCACCGCCGCCCTCAAGGGACTCGATCGCTTCTTGGATCTCAATTAGATTTCCTACCGTGCGACCAAGAGGCTGGTTCATGTCGGTAATCACGCAATCGGTTGGAACACCTAAACGCTGTCCGGTATCAACAAGTGAGACTGCTAAGGTCTGTGCCTGATCAGCAGTTCTCATGAATGCTCCCGATCCGTACTTCACATCGAGAAGGAGCTTGGATGGGTTCTCTGCAAGTTTCTTACTTAGAATGCTCGATGTGATCAACGGGATCGAGGGAACGGTACCACTGGAGTCGCGAAGGGCATAGAGCTTCTGATCAGCCGGTGCGATGTCAGCGGTGGTGCCAGTAATGCAGCAACCGACGGATTCGATGGCGTTCCTGATCTCTTGTGTTGAGAGATCGGTTCGAAAACCAGGTATCGATTCAAGTTTATCAAGGGTTCCGCCGGTGATTCCTAGACCGCGGCCGGAGAGCTTTGGGACGAGAAGTCCACAGGCAGCGAGGAGCGGGACAAGGATGAGCGAAACCTTGTCGCCAACACCGCCGGTGGAATGCTTCGAGACGATGTTCGTGTTGTCCGACCATTGAAGGGTTTGGCCCGATCTAAGCATCGCAGAAGTCAGATAAGCAGTTTCCTCCGCGGACATGCCGCGAAAGTAGATAGCCATCGCGAAAGCAGACATCTGATAGTCGTGCAGGTCACCGCTCACGAATTCGGAGATGAGCCGATCAATTTGTGATTCGCTCAATTCATGTCCGTCGCGTTTTTGCTCGATGATTCTCAGCGAGTTCTCTCTGTGACTCATGCGGTACGCTTTTTATTGTCTTATTGATGTCACCGTGTTCGATCGGCTCACTCGAGCGATTTTGGTAGGTACTCGATCGTTCGATCATTGTCTCTTTTTGGTCCAGGAGTGCTTCGTCCCCGTTTGACCTGAGTTGCGAGTATCTCCAATAGTTCTTTGACTTTTTCAGGCTGTTCTGATTGCAGATTGTTTGTCTCGGCGGGGTCTTTTCCGAGATGATAGAGCTGCAAGGCGGGTAAGTTTTTCTTTTTCGCATCGGCTTCCCGTGGTGCACTCCATCCACCGCTGCCGGCAGAAAGGCAAAGTTTCCATTCACCGCTGCGGATCGCAAAAGATCCTCCGATGGAATGGCTCACCAAGTCATCTCGAGTGTACTGACCTTGGCCAGTGAAAAGAGGCATCCAGCTGTGTGAATCCTCGCCTCCTTTTGCTTCCGGCTGCTTCGTAATCTCAGCAAGAGTGTTGTAGAAGTCAGTGAGGCAGGCAAGTCGGTTCGTGGTTTGACCTTCTCGGATGGTTGACGGCCACGAAGCGATCAATGGGACTCGGTGCCCTCCTTCGTAAATATCGGCTTTGTGTCCACGGAATCCGGCAGATGGGTCGTGTTGATGTTGCTTGAGAATTTGGAAGTTTGCCTCCGGAGAACACCCATTGTCGCTGGAGAAGACGACGAGTGTGTTGTCGGTCACGCCCTGTTTTTCGAGCGTGTCGAGCAGTTGCCCCATGTGATGATCGACCTGCATCACAAAGTCGGCGTAAGGATTTAGCCCACTTGCGCCTTTGAACGGTGGCACGGGGACGATCGGGGTGTGCGGTGCGGGGAGTGCAAGGTAGAGGAAGAACGGTGTCGAGCGACTCTTGTCATGGGTACGCTCGATAATGTGGTTGATCGATTGACTGAATAAGTGCGGCAGGACTTTATCAATCTCAAAGTCAGGGCTGATAGGACCTTTGCGATACCACCCATAGGGATCCTGCTGTTTGGTTACTCCTTCCTCTCGCATGGGGATGGCGGTTGCCTTTCCAGTGTCAACCCACACGTAGGGAGGCATGTCGAGAGAACCGCAATGAGCGTAGTAGCCATCAAAACCGTTGATATCGGGGCCGTTAATGATCGGTTTTGAAAAGTCGATGGAACGTTTGCCGGAACTTGCGTCGTTGGAATACGTCCAGTCCCAACCGAGATGCCATTTCCCGATCATTTGTGTGTGATACCCCGCTGCCTTCATCAGATGGCCAACGGTTGGACGATCGGGAGGAATAAGATGCTGACTTGTTCCGCTCAAAACACCCCGAGCCAGCCGTGATCGCCAGTTGTACCGTCCGGTAAGCAGTCCATAACGAGTGGGGGTGCAAACAGCACTCGGTGAGTGCGCATCGAGAAAGGTAATGCCGCTCTGTGCGAGTCGATTTAAGTTAGGGGTTTTGATTTTGCATTGCGGGTTGGTTGGTTCGATATCGCCAATTCCAAGGTCATCGGCCAGTACAAAAATCACATTGGGACGCGTCAACTTGGCGTCCTCCGTGGCGTGAGTGATTTTCTCAAATCCGATCGTCACGAGAATGAAATGTAGAACAATCGAAATCGTTCTGAGTTTGACGAAATGTGGGTTTTGGCGATGCACATTAATCCTCATTAATGACTCTGCTTGCAGGTTTGAGTGCGACGTGGAACGACTTTGCCCAATTCGCGTTTTGGGTTTGGATCGACCTTGGTGCATATAGTAACATCTGTTTGCTGGTGTGAGTGTGACGTCAAAGAGGGTACAGCCAGCAAACCGCTTTGTTGTTTTCATCTCGAATGCGTTTCTTATCGGTTCCGTGACAGAAACGCGCTCCGGTAGTGTGTGAGGAGTTCGTTATCGATCATGAGTTTTAAGCGAACGTCATCGATCCGTCGCGATAATGGGTTCGTTGCAAGATTTTTGATTGTTCTTTTCGTGGCCGGTCTCCCCTTCGGCTGTTCTTCTGCCAGCGATGGGACGTTCGAGTCGGGACGCGAGGTCGATACCGCAGGGTGGCACCAACGTTTTTTAAATGAGATCTTCCCGCTTTTGCGTGAGCGATGCTTTGACTGCCACTGGTCCAGCGGAGAAGCGGAAGCGGGTGTTGAGTTGGACCGACTCGCGAGTGCTGATGAGGCGTTGAAACAATACCGTTTGGTTGATTCTGTCGTTCGTGTTTTACAGCGTCAGGAGATGCCTCCTGATCAACCGCTAGAGAAACAGGAAGTGCAGCAGGTTGTGGATTGGTATAAGGGTTCCTTCCGGCCAGCCCTGTTGTCTTTGCCTGGTCCGCTGGTCGCGCGGCGTCTCTCGCGACATGAGTTGCGATATTCTCTGGCAAGTGTTTTCGGTTTCGACCTGCAAGTTGCAATCATCGAAGCAGAGCAAACAGTCGTTGAGAAATCACTTGTTTTGAAATTACTGCCGGACGATCCACCCGGTGAGAGCGGATTCACTAACGACACACACGGCAATCCACTCAGTGAGAGTCAATGGGAACAGATTGCCACAATCGTTGATTCGGGAATTGAAACGCTTCTGGGGCCGAGTCGAAATATTCATCTAGCCGAGTTGCTGCACCTTGAGTTGAATGTTCCAGCGAACAAAACTGCGGAGCGGTTTCAGGTTATAAGTGGTGCAGACGCCGAGGGCATTCTGCGCGAGGTTTATCGGAGAGCCTATCGAAGAACCGTGCCCGACTCAATTCAGGAACGTGCGATACAGCGTTTGGATGCATCGCAAGGGAACGGTTTGGAGGAGCGTCTGAGGATTGAAATCAAATCAGCGATTCTCTCCCCAGCGTTTCTCTATCGAGGGCTACTTGCTGATCAACCCGGTAAGCAAACCGAAGCGGTAAGATCCGCTGGAGTGTCGAGTGGCGAGCGAGCGGTAGAACCTTGCGATGATTTCGAGTTAGCTGAGCGACTCAGCTACTTTATTTGGTCCGAATCGCCCGATGAAGAACTGTTGAATCTTGCGGGGGAGGGTCTACTTCATGAACGAGATCTTTATCTCGAGCAAGTGGAGCGACTCCTTGACGATCCACGTTCGCTCAGGCTCGCAGAGCATTTCGCGGTTGAATGGCTTGCGTTGTCCGAGATCGAGAGCGTATCCAATAATCCGCCGGTTGCTCATGCACTGTACAGGCAACCGATTGATTATTTCGACCATCTGATACGTGAGAATCGGCCAATCACTGAGTTTTATGATTCAGATTACACGTTCGCCAATCCGCACACCGCGAAGTTTTATCCCGGTGATCGTGGAAAAATGTCTGCGTATCGTAAACAACGGGGAATTGAGGTGGAGGCGGTGAACAATCAAAAGTTGGATCTCGAACGTACGACTGAGCGAGGTGGGATCTTGACGATGCCTGGGGTCCTTGCAATGAATCGCGGACCCGTGACACGCGGAACTTGGATGCTTGAGCGAATCCTTGGTGTGCATCTACCCGAGCCACCAGCTGACGTGGGACAAGTACCACCGAGTCCCCCCGGTGAGCAGCTGAGCTTCAGGGAGCGTTTTGAGTTGCATCGGAGTCAACCGAGCTGCAAGTCGTGTCACAAGTACATCGACCCACTTGGATTTGCGCTCGAGCGTTATGGAAGAGATGGAACGTTTTTGTCAGATAAAGCGGCTAAAGAGGCAAAAATCGATACCAGCGGTATCCTCCCAACCGGTGAACGGTTTGCGGATTTTGCAGAACTGCAACAACTCCTTCTCCGAGAAAAGAGCGAAGGTGTGTTGCGACACCTAGTTGAACGTTTCCTCTCCTACGCTCTGTGTCGCCGATTAGAATGGTACGATGTTAAATCGGTCGATCGCATCGTTTCGAGTTTGAGTGAGGATGTTGACGGGGTTCGGTATCTAAGTCGCGATGCAAGTTTTCGCGATTTGATCAGGCTGGTGACGGAAAGTCTCCCTTTCACGCACGTACGAGGCTGAGGAAGTATCACATGGTGAAACGTATCGATCGTCGGCGTTTTTTGCGGGATTCCATTGGCCCCGTCTTGCCGCTACCGTTCCTTCATTCAATGTCGACATCTGCCGAGGCATCGAACCTTGGAGGCAATCCGGTTCGGTTTGTGACGTTATTCAAACCCAATGGCGTTCACCCTCCGAGCTGGAATATCAATGGTGGAACAGAATTTGATTTCCGAATGTCACCGCTCATGGCACCCTTCGCCAAACATCGGGATGACCTTCTGATCCTTGATAACATGGGGGATTTTGGTTTTTCGTCGCATGCCAATTCCACTCGACGTTTTCTTTCTGGGCACCACCAGAACACCAAGAGCGAATCGGTCGATCAACTCGTGGCTGATCGGATTCGTGGTCGCAGCACAGTGCGATCGTTGGAGCTCACCACCGAGGGGCTTTTCCCGAATCAAATTGGTTGCAGTTATATCTCCTATGATTCAAACGGGGATCCGATTCCTCGCGAAAGCGATCCACAATTGGTTTTTGATCGGCTATTTCGCAATCCGATGCGTCATCCGAAAAAACGCGAGCAGTTTTCGAGCGTTTTAGATCGGGTGATGGAAGACAGCCAAGATCTGATTCGCCATTCTGGTGCAGAGGATCGACAAATTTTGGATCAATATCTGTCCGTTGTCCGAGGGACGGAGAAAAAACTCAAGGTCATCGCCGAGCAGAATCCAGATCAGCAGCCCGCAACCCTAGAGCGACCACTCGCACCTGCCAACCTTGATGAGCAGGTTGAGGCGATGCTGGACGTGATTGCAGTCGCACTTTGGACCGACACCACAAGGTGCGTCAGTTACATGCTCGGCAATAGCAATAGTAGGATGATCTTTGATTTCCTGGGTGTGACTGAGCAGCATCACTATCTGTCACACTTCTTCCGGAATTTTTCGCGACCTAATCTGGATGCGCTTTTGAAGATCAGTCTATGGCACATGCGGAAGTTTGACTCGTTGCTCAATCGACTTAAGTCATTGGAGGATCAGTCAGGACGACTGCTTGATCACTGTGTGGTGCTTTACGGATCGGGGATGGGCCACAGTGACAACCATACTGCAACGCGCATTCCGATCGTGCTCGCCGGTCAGGGCGGCGGAAGGATCAAAACGGGCCGTTACCTGCGGTACTCCGAGAATCAGGAACTCGGACGTCTTCATCTGTCTTTATTGAGGCTGTTTGATGTCGACGTCTCGACTTTCGGTGACTCAAATTCTCCGCTGCCGGGACTCGATGGTTCGCCTTTTGATGCATTTCAAGAGAAACAGTTCGAAAGTTGGGTGCGCTTTGGAACCGGAGAAGTTGAGGTTCAGGGTCGTCTGAGATTGTCTGAAGATCTCAATGAGGCACGGATCTTTTATGTGGATGTGGCTGGGGAACCGTCGCTACGGATCGATGTGCAATTCCGCGACTTCCACCATTTCAATCTCGCGTATCACTGCGGAACGCCGATCCGGTTGAGGGCACAGGTAACCGAGAAGAACGGGCAGAGAGTGGTTACAAAAATCGACTCACTCGATTCGCTGTTCGGTAAGAAACCCGGAACCGCGAACGGTTAGTGTCACGAGCTATTTTGCTCGTAGGTCAAAGCATGCTCCCTCATTGGTGCTTCGCACATAAAGCAACCCATTGCTGTAAGCCGGCGTTGACCAGCACTTTCCATCGATGGCTTTTGCTCGGCCAAGTTGCCGATAAGAATCGGGAGTTGCTTGAACTAACGCGACCTCGCCCGCGTCCGAGAGCACCACGAGTTTATCTCCGGCGAGAATCACATTCCCCGGACCAAAGCCCGGTTCCGACCACTTGATCTCACCGGTGGACAATTCCACGCACTGCAACGGTGCGCGACCGTACTTCTTGAATTCATAGATTCCATAGAGGTGACCATCGTGAATCACCGGTGTACTCCAGTGGTTCATGAGTTCGTTCGACTTGAACCATACTTCATCCGCCTCTTTTTTGGTGCTGACTTGGAACAGCCCAGCTCCGACGCCGTATCCAGCCGAGCAGTAGACCTGGTTGCCCGCCGAGACGGGCGACGCGGCGGTTGAGACGCTGAACGGAAACTGGCTTCGCCATTGCTCCTCGCCTGTTTCTGGATCCAAAGAAACCAATCCTGACTGCATGAAGAAGACGATTTGTGTTTTTCCTTCAAAGGAGGCGACGTGCGGCGTGGCATGGGTCATGAGATCATCGCCGGTTTTCCACTGAATTTCCCCGCTGGCTCGGTCGAACGCGAGAAACGTTTCGCCCTGTCCTCCGCCACTGACATAGACCGTGTCATCGATCATTACCGGTGAAGTTGCATTGAACCACTTGATGTTGCGACCGTTAAACTCTTCTGAGATTTTGCGTTGCCAGAGGATTTCTCCATTGCTTGTGGCCATGCACGTCAAAACGAGGTGCCCGTCGTAAACGAATACTCGGTCTCCATCGACCGTAGGTGTGTTTCTTGCCCCATCTCCCCCGCGGTTACCCGGAGTGCCGGCGTCACCGCCACCGTGTCCGTAATCGCTCGAACTGAGCGGCACCGCCCAGATTTCTTCTCCCGTTTCACAGTCAATAGCGATGCAGGTCTCGCGGTTCTCTCCCTGGGACTCTCGTGTAATGACGGTGTAGGCTTTTCCGCCGCCGATTGAGAATGAACTGAAACCGAGAGGTGTTTGAACTTTCCAGACGGGCTGTTGCATGCCTCGAGTGAAAGCATCAGCGGAAATGGTCTCAGTCGATTTGCCATCCCCGTTTGGGCCTCGGTACTGATTCCAGTCGGCTGCGAATAGGTCCAATTTGGCAGCTGAGAATAAGAAGACCAAAGCGAGAATCGCGGTGAGGTATTTCATTGATATGAGGATGCTGGTGAGGTCAGGAAGGTGGGGACTGAGCAAGCGTTGACGCCAACTTCAGGATGATATGATATCGACGTTCTCTAGAATGTGAAATGGTCGGCTTCGGTGGCATCTGCAGTGTGAATAATCGGTTAGCGTTAAGGACGCTTTCAGTGTTGTTTCGCTGTTTTCAGGATCGGCAGCCCGTAGGAAAATTGAGTGATTGATAAAGTAGAAGCCGTGTTAACAGAATACGATTTAACGGGGAAGCAACTCATCAATGCGCAGTGGTCTGCTGCCGGTTCGGATCAGTTCACGGCGAGTTCTCCGGTAGATAACGCAGCCATCGGCCCCGTTTATTCTGAGGCGACAGACGACGAGGTGGACTTGGCGGTTCATTCCGCGGCAAAGGCTTTTAGGGAAGGAGACGGTTTGAGCGTTTTGGACCGTGTCACTTTTCTTGAGAAACTGGCCGAGTCGCTGGAGCGGTCGATGGGGCGTCTGCTGGAGCAATGTGTCGCGGAAACGGGCTACCCCGTCCCAAGGGCGAAGGGTGAGCTTGTGAGAACCATTCAGCAAACCCGAGACTTCGCCCGCTTGCTCAGAGAGGGAAGTTGGGTTGATGCGAGAATCGATCGCGGTGATCCGAGTCGTCGGCCGTTCCCGAAGCCGGATATTCGTTCGATGATGCAACCACTTGGGGTTGTGGGCGTGATCGGCGCAAGTAATTTTCCGTTTGCAATCTCCGTTGTTGGAACCGATACGGTGACGGCTTTGGCCGCCGGATGCACCGTGGTGGTTAAAGGTCATCCCGCGCACCCCGGAACCTGCGAGATGCTCGCGGAGGTGCTCCGCTTGACGATGGACGAGTTTGATTTTCCAGAAGGTTCCTTCTCCTTGCTGCAGGGCCGAGGCAATTCGGTCGGGGAACGCATGGTGATGCATCCGGAACTCAGTGCACTCGCCTTCACAGGTAGTGAAGCGGGTGGGCGTGCACTGTGTCGGCATGCAGCACTCCGGGATCAACCGATTCCGGTTTTTGCTGAGATGGGAAGCGTGAATCCAGTGCTAGTACTTCCCAATGCAACCGAGCAACGGTGCGATGCGATCGCAGAAGGATTTGTGGGTTCGCTACTGCTTGGTGGAGGACAGTTCTGCACCAATCCCGGAATGCTTTTGATACCGAAAACCGACGCTGGTGATCAGTTGCTCGAGCGGCTTAGCGAGAGGATTCGTGGTTCTGCACCGCCCACCCTTTTACACGTGGGAATTGCCCAGTCATACCGAGATGGCTTGGTGAGCCGCCAAGCAGAGTTGGCGGAGGATTGGGTCGAGTCAGAATCGGCGGTTCAAGCAGCTTGCGGTGGGTTGCCCGCCTTGGGCGTGGTCGACGCGCGAGCGGTGACGGATCGGTTGATTGGTGAACTGTTCGGTCCTTTCTCGCTCGTGGTACGCTGGGAATCCCAAGATGAACTGTGCGAATTGATGGATCGATTACCAGGTCAACTAACCACAACGGTTCACTGTGTCGGAAACGAAGAGGTGGAGTTTGCAAGAGTCATTCGGCTGATGCAGATCCGATCTGGGCGATTCTTGATGAATGGTTTTCCGACCGGGGTCGAGCCGGGTGATGCGATGCACCATGGCGGTCCATTTCCGGCGGCTTCGCTACCGCATTTCACATCAATTGGTATGGCGTCGATCGATCGTTTCGTGCGACGGATGTGTTATCAGGATATTCCGGAATCATTACTTCCAATGCAACTGTGGGATTCGAATCCAACGGGCATCATGCGTCGCATTGACGGTCAGTTGACTCGGGAAGCGATCGAGGAACCCTCGGCGAGTTGATCGAAGTGCCTGCTAGGATTGTGGTGATTTTGTGAAACGATTTGTGTTTTTTGCAGGGAATGCCGCGTTTCTCTCCTCGAGTACGCGTTTTTCGAGACGACAGTGAGTTAGGTTTCGAAACAAGCTACCCTTGGCGGTGTTTCTTTTCTGATGGTTGAGCCGGCATTTTTGGATCACGATGGGCTAGTTCCATGAAGTTAATCGCTCTTTTCTCTGTTTTTTTAGCGTCTGTCGCGGTAATTGATCGTGCCGTAGGCGACGAACTAAGTCCGGAAGAGTTGACTTTCTTTGAATCCAAAATTCGACCGGTTTTGATCAAAGAGTGCTACGGGTGCCATTCCAAACAGTCAGGTAATGCGAGGGGAGGTCTAACCCTCGACACCAAGGAACGGATGGAAATTGGTGGTACGACAGGTCCGGCGATTGCTCCGGGCAGCATCGAAGATAGTTTGCTGTTTAACGCCATTGCCTATCAAGATTTCGAGATGCCACCGAGTGGCAAGCTGTCTGATGAGGTGATTGCGGATTTCCGCCGCTGGATCGAGATGGGTGCGCCCGATCCACGCTCGAATCCAGTTGAGACGGTTCAGAGTTCGATTACGCAGCAGCAGATCGCGGATGCTCGATCTACGTTCTGGGCCTATCAAACACCACGTGAGACTACCGTCCCGATTCCGGAGGATCAAACCTGGGCGAGCAATGAGATTGATCAGTTCATCCGTGCACAGCAGGAGACTCAGCAACTTTCGCCATCTCAGGACGCCACCGCATCGGAGACTCTTAGGAGGCTGACATTTGATCTGGTGGGGCTTCCCCCAACCCTTGAGCAGATTCGTTTCTTTGAGGAGCGATGGGAGCGGGACCCGCAGGGGGCGATCCTGCATGTGGTGGATCGCCTTCTTGAGTCAAAGCACTTCGGGGAAAGATGGGGTCGACATTGGTTGGATGTTGCTCGTTACGGTGAATCCTCTGGACGTGCGGTCAACATGACCTATCCCGAAGCATGGCGGTATCGCGACTACGTGATTGAGTCATTTAATGACGATAAGCCGTTTGACCGGTTTGTTTTGGAGCAACTCGCTGGTGATCTCTTGCCAGTGAAAACCGATGAGCAGTTTTCGCAAAATCTCATTGCGACGACGTTCTTGGCGATCGGTTCGAAAAACGTGAATGAGAATAATCGTGTTCAGTTCGCCGCTGACTTGGTGGATGAGCAGATTGACGCGACCACGCGAGTATTCTTAGGGACATCAGTTGCATGTGCACGATGTCACGATCATAAATTCGACCCGATCCCGCAGACTGACTACTACGCTTTGGCGGGGATTTTCCAAAGCACGGAAACCTTCTTCGGGAATCCTCAATCTGAATACGGCAGTTTTTCAGACGCTACCGATAAGCAAAAAAGCACGCTATTGATCTTACCGATTGATGATCCACATCCTTTCGCGCGGACTTACTCGGTAGACGAGTTGCAAGGGTTCCGAGAGGACATGGAGGATGAGCGGCGGCAGATGATCGCGAGCCGCACCAACGGTCAGGCCGCCTCAAAGAACTCGAATCGTGATCGGATCGCCTTCCTTAAACGCATGTCTGAACTATCCGGCCGGCTCGCGTCGGTGGATGAGTCAGGAAAACCCAAAACGTTCTGCATGGGGGTTCAAGACTCACTCGAAGCAAACGATGCGAGGTTGCTTGTTCGGGGAGAAATTGATCAACCGGCCGCGGAGATTCCGCGTGGATTCCCACAGGTTTTGACCGAACAGCAGCCGAGTTTTCAAGGTGACTCCAGCGGCCGCCTTGAGCTCGCAAGATGGATAGCCAGCTCGGAGAATCCTTTGACCGCCCGAGTAATGGTCAATCGAATTTGGATGCACCTATTTGGTGCAGGAATTGTCACTTCAATGGAAGATTTTGGATCCACAGGGCAAGCTCCGAGCCATCCGGCGTTGCTCGATTACCTATCGATTCGCTTCGTGCAGTCGGGATGGTCTGTCAAGACTCTGGTTCGTGAGATCGTCAGTTCTCGGGCTTATCGCCAGTCCTCCGCGTACCGTCAGGATTACCATGAGGTCGATCCCGAGAACCAATATCTTTGGCGAGCCAACGCGAGACGCTTGGACGCCGAAGCGATACGGGATGCAATGTTGTGCGTGAGTGGTGAGTTAAAGACGGAGGCTCCTGAAGCTTCGGTGGTCGCAATGGTCGGTTACACGCGAGTGGTGGGAGGACAGGTCATTCCATCCCGTGGATTGGTTGAGACGCTTAGTAAACAGGCGTCCATATTTGGGGACCGTTTTCCCGGCCAGGGACGCCCCTTCATCCAGCAACAGAGTGCGTTCGCCGGAGTTCGCGGAATGGGCCAGTTAAGAGGAGCTGGGCGTTTTCGCGCCGCAGCGGAGGGGCGGCAAGTGATCGAAAAAATCACCAACCTACTCAGTGCAGAGGACGAGACTTATCGCAGTGTTTACCTGCCAGTGGTTCGCGACGCAGAGCCTCGTTCGCTTGAAGTCTTTGATTTCGTCGATGCGAGTGTGATCAGCGGGAAAAGGGAGTCATCCAATACCGCCAATCAATCGCTGTATCTGATGAACAACGAATTTGTCGAGGCGCGAAGTATTGCCTTTGCCGCGAGGATTTCCGCTAAAGGACAGACACTCTCGGAACAGGTTGATGAGGCGGTTTTGTTAGCGTACGGTCGACGACCGACACCATCGGAGAAAAAACTGTTGATCGAGTTCGTGAGAGAGTTTTCTAGAAGCGATTCGGATGAGAGTTGGGATTCCGCCATGCCGCTCCTTTGCCAAAGTCTACTGGCTTCCGCGGAATTTCTTTATCTGGATTAGACGGTTGTGCCACTCGCGTTGGTGAGGCTCTCCTTGAACGTGAGCGTCACACGGCGGGAATGGTTTGTGTGCGGTTGAGAGTTTGTGGTTGGAACAGCGGATAGGTGAGGTTGTGATGTACACGCGAAGAGAACTGTTGCAGCAAGCATCGGCCGGATTTGGGTACCTTGCTTTCGCGGGACTCACTCAGGCAGCGGATGGTAATGGCAAGAAACAATCCGTTGACAATCAGGCGGGTGAGACGCTCAATCCACTTGCGGCCAAAGAACCGCACTTTCCTGCCCGCGCCAAGCGGGTGATCTTTCTGTGCATGGGGGGTGGTCCGTCACATGTCGATTCGTTTGATTACAAACCGGAACTACTGAGGGATCACGGCCAGCCGGGGCGTTATGGCGGAAGACTTTTGAAATCGCCTTGGAACTTTCGACAGCGAGGGGAGAGTGGTCTTTGGATTTCTGATCTCTTCCCAGAAGTTTCATCCATGGCCGATGACCTAACGCTGATTCGTTCGATGCATTGCGATCAACCGGTTCACAGCGGTGCGCTGACGCAAATGCACACCGGTACGGCTCAGTTCATTCGTCCGAGCTTTGGTGCGTGGTCACTTTACGGACTTGGTACCGAGAACAGTAGCTTACCTGGTTTTGTCTCGCTGAATCCGCTACCCGGCGGTTCCGCAAACCTTGGGAGCGCCTTCTTGCCAGCGGTTTATGGTGGCACCCAGATCGGGCGTGCGACACGCGGCGGTGGAAACTTTGGTGTGCGTAACCGGGGATCTGACGAGACCGTTCGTGATATAAGAAACAAGAGTATGACTCGCGGTCAGCAGAGGATGCAGCTCGATCTGATTCAGTCACTCAACCGAGAGAAGGTTTTGCGAGATCGGTATCAGCCCGGCGTCGAGGGCATGATTGAATCCTTCGAACTCGCTTTCAAAATGCAGGATGCGATTCCTGAACTGATGAACGTCTCTGATGAGACGCAGCAAACTTTGAGTCTTTACGGAATCGATGGGGGCCCATCCGAAGAATTCGGGAAGCAATGTTTACTCGCCCGTCGATTTGCCGAAGCAGGTGTGCGATTCATTGAAGTCTCTCATGGTGGATGGGATCAACACACTAACTTGACGGTTGACCATGGGACTCGAGCTGAGGCGTGTGATCGGGCGATCGCTGGGTTGCTGAAGGATCTCAAGCAACGCGACATGTTAAGTGAAACACTCGTGATCTGGGGCGGCGAATTTGGCCGCACCCCATCGGCTCAAGGAGTCGACGGTCGCAATCACAACAACAAGGGCTACACCACATGGATGGCCGGTGGCGGCGTGAAGGGTGGTTTTAGCTATGGTGCAACGGACGAGCATGGATACGAGGCGATTGAGGACAAGATGCACATCCATGACTGGCACGCCACCATTCTGCATCTGCTAGGGCTCGATCATGAACGGTTAACCTACCGGTACGCGGGACGTGATTTCCGTCTCACCGATGTTCACGGGGTCGTGGCGGACAAGATCATCGCGTAGCGACGCTGTCGCAAGCCCTGTTCCTTTACACTTGCCAATACCAAGGCGTTCGCAAAATCTCTGGTTCGCAAAATTCTTTCGGGTTGGATCCGTCCTCGCCGGTGATCTTGTCAAAGTTTGTCGATTGTAATGACGATGACGAGGTTAGAAGCCGGTTCTCTTGATGACCTGGGATCGTACTCCCCTTTTGCGACGGGCGTATGCAAACACGCACGAATTTCGGCTGGCAACTGAGTGGTTAGGCTGGTTTTTAACGCGTTTGAAAGTTGAAGCCCCGATGCAGATCCTCTTTCAGAAATATCGACTCTCTCGCACCCCAGCCAATCGCTACCGGCAGATTCTCCAGCGTGTTGACGACCTTACGCCGCCAACACGGGATGAAATTGAAACATACTTCGCGCAGCTGCGATTCATCGCGTCGATGCTACCTCGCGAGCGTTGCAGGTTTCAGCTCGAAGGCGGAATGTCGCTGGC
>CALIBL010000043.1 GCA_938045805.1 uncultured Rubripirellula sp.
GTTCACTGAAGCGATGACGCCACAGGGGCACATCGGGATTCAGGTCTGGATAAACCAAGGAACATACGGAGACGACACCGATGGCGTTGATGCCCAAGCGGGTCAAGCATCGAAAAAGCCAAAGAGGTCGCATAAGAGGTAAAGCGACACGCGGCAATACGGTCGTCTTTGGTGATTACGGACTCCAGTCGCTTGATGCGGGCTGGGTCAAAGCCACGACGATTGAAGCTGGTCGTATCGCTGCACAGCAATACGTCCGCGGCGAAGGGAAACTGTACATTCGAATCTTCCCAGATAAATCAGTCTCTAGTACTCCACTTGAGACTCGAATGGGTAAGGGTAAGGGTGAGCCAGATTTCTGGGCAGCGGTCGTTAAGCCTGGCACGATCCTCTACGAACTCGGCGGAGTGACGGAGCAGCAAGCGAAAGTTTGTTTTGCTCGTCTGGCGAGCAAGTTACCTGTCAAAGTGCGTTTCGTTGAAAGACGAAAGGTCTAGTTGTTGCTGCGGATGACGTAGCGTCAGCGGATAGCGAGATTAAGCCTCAATTTGGCAATTGAAGACGAGAAACATGACTACGAATATAGAACTTCGCGAAATGAGTGACGAGCAGTTGGCTGCGACCGCAAAAGAAGCGGCTCAAACCCTGTTCCGATTGCGGTTCCAATCGCAATCCGAACGCTTGAACACTCCCAGTGAAATTCGCAAAAACCGTCGGTTAATCGCAAGGATCAAGACAATCCAGCGCGAACGAGAATTGGCCGCTAAGTAAGTAGGCCTCACGCTTGGTGCGTGAAGCCGATAAGAGACAAGAACAAACCACCGAACACATCACTCGGAACTGAATTCCATGCCGAAACGCGTTGTTTCCGGAATCGTGACTAGCGACAAAATGAGCAAGACACGTCGTGTCGAGATCAATCGCTTGGTCAAGCACCCGAAGTACAAGAAATACGTCCGACAGCGAACGGTCTGCTACGCCCATGACGAAGAGAATGTCTCGGGTGCCGGCGATCGCGTTGAGATCATCGAGTCGGAACCGTTGAGCAAGCTGAAGCGTTGGCGTTTGGTTCGAGTGCTCGAGAAGAGCACCGACGTGGACGTCGCAGCTCTGCGGGCGGCTCGCAAAGTTGCTGCGGAAGCAGAAGCGGCTGGTGAGGCTGCTGCAGAAGCCTAGGGCTTTGCGAAGGTGACTCAGTGGAACTGGGTTGCAAGAGGTGAACGAGACGCTTGCGGGAAAGGCTCGCAGGTTCAGTGGTTCAGAAACATGGCGTCATGCCTTTTGAAGTAACGAAACAGACATGATTCAACAAGAAACTCGACTCAACGTCGCTGACAACACCGGGGCACGTGAAGTGATGTGCATCAAGGTGTTGGGCGGTAGCCGACGTCGCTTCGCTGGATTGGGCGATGTGATTGTTTGCTCGGTCAAGAGTGTGATCCCAGGCAGTGATATCAAGAAGAAATCGGTTGTGCGTGCGGTAATCGTGCGTACCAAGCAACCGACTCGACGACCTGACGGTAGTTACATCAAGTTTGATAGCAACGCCGTTGTGATCATTGACAAAGATAAGTCGCCTCGCGGCACCCGTATTTTCGGTGCGGTGGCCAGAGAGCTTCGTGATCGAAGCTTTATGAAGATCGTCAGCTTGGCGAACGAAGTGGTTTGACACCGCGAGTGGTTGCTCGAGTGTCTTAGTAAGAAACAACAATTGTTCCATCGTACTCAGTAGTTCAACACGATGAAATTTCGCATTGATGACGAAGTTCAGGTAATCGCCGGTGCCGATAAGGGTCGCCGTGGAAAAATCCTGAAGATCGACCGAGAGAAAAATAAAGTAGTCGTTGAGGGTATCGCTCGCGTGTGGAAGCATGTCCGCCGCAGTCAGAAAAACCCTCAAGGTGGTCGTCTGAACAAAGAGATGCCAATCAACGCCAGCAACGTAATGTTGGTTGACCCGACAACTGGCGAGCCAACACGCATAGGCGTTCGCTATTTGGAAGATGGTCGCAAAGAACGTTACGCAAAGAAGAGTGGTGCAGGCTTGGGTGTGATTTCACCGGCTCGTGCTGCGTACGCCAATAAGAAATAATTGATAGTAGACCGCCAGACGTTGCGGAACAAAACCTATGTCCGACTCCAAACCAAGATTACAAACCCGTTACGAGGAAACCATTCGCCAAGCGATGGTTGACAAGCACGGTTACGCAAACCCCCATCAGATTCCCGAGATCGAGAAGATCACGATGAACATGGGTGTTGGCAGCGCGATTGGTGACAAGAAAATCTTGGATCTCGCCGTTGATGCGATGACCCAGATTTCAGGCCAAAAGCCTGTCATCACCAACGCAAGGAAGTCGATTGCTAATTTCCGTCTCCGAGAGGGCATGCCCATCGGATGCATGGTGACGATGCGTCGGCAGCGAATGTACGAATTTCTGGATCGACTCGTCTCGATCGTCCTTCCTCGTGTCCGCGACTTTCGCGGGATCAATAGAAAGGCATTTGACGGCAACGGCAACTACACCCTTGGGTTAACCGAGCAGTTGGTGTTTCCAGAGTTGAATCCAGATAAGTTCACTCGTCCTCAGGGCATGAATATCACCATTGTGACTTCGGCTCGGACCAATGACGAGGCACGCGACCTGCTTGAATTGTTCGGAATGCCGTTCAAGCAGTTACCTAAGAAAACGGATGCGGCGTAGGCCGGTTGTATACGACGCAATTCACTATTAACGACCAGATAACCGAAAGTCACCCCGTGGCAAGTAAATCGAAAATCGCTAAGGCCAATCGACCGCCAAAGTTTAGCACTCGAAAAGAGAATCGCTGCAAGTTTTGCGGTCGACCTCGCTCGGTGTACCGTAAATTTGGCTTGTGTCGAATTTGTTTCCGTGAAAACGCGAATCTTGGGTTAATCCCAGGCGTTCGTAAGGCTAGTTGGTGAGAATCGAAGGAATTAGGGGAGCTGTACTAACATGATGACTGACCCAATTGCCGATATGCTCACTCGCATCCGCAACGCGGTAAGTGTAGAGAAGGCATACGTCGACATCCCATCGAGCCGCTTCAAGCGAGGCATCGCTGATGTTCTCAAGCGTGAAGGGTTCATTTGGGACTGGAAAGAAGTTGACGAGGAAAACCCTTCGGCCACTTTAAGATTAGAACTGAAATACGGTCCGAACGGTGAGCGGGTGATTCAAAGCATTCGCCGCATCAGCAAGCCCGGACGTCGTCTTTACAGTCGCGGAAAAGAAC
Source organism: uncultured Rubripirellula sp. (assembly GCA_938045805.1). Classification (GTDB taxonomy): domain Bacteria; phylum Planctomycetota; class Planctomycetia; order Pirellulales; family Pirellulaceae; genus Rubripirellula. The sequence continues at coordinate 3,259 of CALIBL010000043.1, forward strand.
TCAAGCCCGTTCTTGGTGGCTTGGGGATTAGTATCATTAGCTCGAGTAAGGGCGTGATCAGTGATCGCGAGGCGAGACGAGAAAATATCGGCGGCGAAGTGCTGTGCGAAGTCGCTTAGTGCTGGACTTTGACGATGCTGCGTTTGCCGAAAAACCTTGAATGAATTGAAGCAACTGACATGAGCCGTATTGGAAAAAAACCTGTACCTATCGCCAATGGCGCCAAGGTGACAATCAGCGGTCGAGTAATCGACGTTGAGGGGCCGAAGGGTAAAGACTCTTACGAGCACCGTCCGGAAGTCACTGTGAGAATTGACGAAGACGCGAAGCAAGTGATTGTCGAGCGAGATAACGACGAACGTGCTTCCCGTGAGTTCCACGGTTTGACTCGTGCGTTGATCGCCAACATGATCGAGGGTGTAACCAACGGTTATAAGCGTGAGCTAGAGGTTCATGGTGTGGGTTATCTCGCTGCAATCTCGGGTGACATCCTCCAGGTGCGTGCCGGGTTTGCAAACGAGCTGCATCTCAAGATTCCAAGTGACCTAAGCGTGACCTGCCCAAAGCAGACCGAAGTGGTTGTCGAGGGATGCAACAAGCAGAAGGTGGGGCAGTTTGCTGCCGAGGTACGTGCTCTACGCAAGCCTGAGCCCTATAAAGGTAAGGGGATTCGCTACAAAGGCGAGCAGGTTAAGATCAAGCCAGGTAAATCAGCAACGAAATAATGTCAAACAGGTCAGTCGAGGTGATCCTCGCTGTCCTCAGAGGATGGGATCGATTCGGATTTTCGCATCGGTTCATGCGGTTGCCGCGGTAGTTGGCGGCCAACATGCAAGCAGTCGCAAAGAGATTCAGAGAAATCCAACGGTAGTTAGATGGACAAGAACAAGCAGATTCAGAAGAGGCGGCAACGCCGTCGCTTTCAGGTTCGCAACAAAGTGCGCGGTTCAGCAGATCAGCCCCGGTTGTGCGTCTTCCGGTCGCTGAAGCACTTCAGCTGCCAATTGGTAGATGATGAAGCCGGCAAGACACTGGCTAGTGCAAGTACTCGCGACAAGTCGCTTCGTGACCAGTTCACCGCGACGACCGGCAACTGCGATGCAGCGGCCCTCGTGGGTAAGGCGATCGCTGAGAAGGCTTCCGCGTCTGGCATTCAGGCAGTTAAATTCGACCGTGGGCATAACCGCTTCCATGGCCGAGTCAAATCATTCGCTGACGCCGCTCGTGAGGGCGGTTTGCAGTTTTAATTCGAACAATCCTTTGACAGCCTCTATTTGAGGGTTAGTACCATTAGTAACGGATCACGCAAACAACGGACAAACGAGCCAGAAGGTCTCGGCGACGGCATGCTCGATCGCGTCGTGAAAATCAAGCGATGTGCGGCAGTGGTAAAAGGCGGTCGTCGTTTCAGCTTCGCCGCGATGGTAGTCGTCGGAGATGGCAAGGGACGAGTGGGCTGTGGATACGGTAAGGCCAACGAAGTTCCCCCGAGCGTTCAGAAAGCACAAAAGCAAGCTAGCCGCAGCATGATCACGGTGCCCTTGGTCGAGGGCAGTATCCCTCACCAAGTGTGGGGCCGCTACGGTGCCGCGAAGGTTCTGCTCATTCCAGCGGGTGCTGGTACTGGTATTATCGCTGGTGAGGCGGTTCGATCGGTATGCGAAGCAACCGGTATCCATGACATTCTCACCAAGTCATACGGGACCAACAATCCCGTGACTTTGGTTAAGGCAACCATCGATGCTCTTTCGAAGCTGAGAACCGTCGAGCAGATTGCTGCTCTCCGAGGTTTGAGCGTTGAAGAGTTGAGTGCCTAGTGCGAGTGGTTTGCACGTGCCAACCACCCAACAAACAGATTTGAAAACGATTTAGTCGGTCGCCATCATGAACTTGAACGATGTCCATCGCGGCATTCAAAAGAACCGCAAGCGAAAGCGTATTGGCCGAGGTCCCGGTAGCGGGCACGGAAAAACTGCTGGCCGTGGTCACAAAGGTCACAAGAGCCGCAGCGGTTACAGCCGTAAGCCCAACTTCCAGGGCGGTGCGATGCCGATGTTCCGTCGGATTCCGAAACGCGGATTCAATAACCGCTGGGCTGTTACTGTCTTCGCGGTTAACGTTGGCCAGCTTAATGACGCGTTTGATGACGGTGCAGAAGTAACTCTCGAATCGCTCACTGCGAAGAACCTTGCGAAAGGTACGTTCGACGAAGTGAAAATCCTCGGTGACGGAGAGTTGACTAAGAAGCTCACCATCTCCGCCCACCGCTTCAGCAAGTCTGCTGAGGAAAAGATTAACGCGGCCGGTGGAACGATGAATAAGTTAGTCGCAAAGTTGCCACCCGCTGAGCGAGTTGCACAACTGAAGGCAGCAAGCGAAGCAAGCTAGGTCGACGTTTCTGTCGCGGGACGGAACGTTGATCATTGCTCACCCTCAAATGGATTGTTAGGTGTTACAAGTAGGAAGGTGGCGGTTGCTGCCTTTCTTTTTGGGAATCCCCAACTCGAGTCAGCGGTGCTTCGATCAGATCAATCGAATTGAGTGACGAGGCATCATTCGGTTAAGGTTTTCTTCTGAAGAATGAATTCAGGGGGAGAGGTAACAGAACCGCTGGAGTTGGCGGAGACTTCTGGAACACGCTTTCGTCGTGTGGACTCCTATCGCCCAACTGGGGATTAAACGTTACACTCCTTGGAGGCGTGGGGAGTAAGCATTCAAGCCGATTGAGTCTGGCTACGAAGGATGCTCGCCGCGTTCCCTTGAATATCCCATTTGGCGATTTTGATCATCAGATTAAACAGCTAAGTTAGACGACGGACCTGAAACATGTTCGAGAAGCTCCGCATTATTTTTTCGATCCCGGAACTTCGTAAGAAGATTCTTCTTACCATTGGCCTGTTGGCGATTTATCGGATCGGTTTTCACATCCCACTGCCGATGGTTGCGACCAACTTGGCTGATCAGGGCGGAACGGCGGCTGAGTTTTTCGAGAAGGTCGCTGTCTTTTCTGCCAGTGACTTGCGTCAGGCAACCATCTTCGGGCTTGGCATCATGCCGTACATCTCGGCTTCGATTATCTTCCAGTTACTCGGTAGCGTTTACAAACCGCTCGAGGAATTGAAGAAGGAAGGGGAAGCAGGGCGTAAGAAGCTAAACGAGTACACACGTTACCTGACCGTTTTGATCTGTATCGTGCAGAGCTACATGTACTTGAAGTTCATGATAATGAGCGGTGGCGATACGGGCTACGGAAACATCAATCCGAACTTTCTTAACTCCGCTGGAGATGGTTTGTTTCTTGGGTGGCAGATGGTTGCAGTGTTAGTGATGACCTGCGGTACAGTCTTTCTGATGTGGCTTGGTGAGCAGATTGATGAATATGGGATCGGCAACGGGATTAGTTTGTTGATCATGGCGGGTATTCTGGCTCAGATGCCCAAGGCCTTGTTCGAATTAATCGGCAACATGAAGACTGAGCTGACCGGTCTGAGTCGAGGTCAAATTGGGATTGAAACACTCGTTCTGCTGGTCGTGCTCTTCGTGGGCGTGGTCTTCGGAGTGGTGTTCATCACGCTTGGTCAACGCAAGATTCCGACGCAATCAGCTAAGTTCACTCGAGGCCGTAGAGTTTATGGTGGCACGCGGCAGTATCTCCCACTGCGAATCAATCAAGCTGGCGTGATGCCAATCATTTTCGCGAGTAGTTTGTTGATCATTCCAGGGATGCTTCTTGGTGGTCTTGCAAGCATGTTCGACCCTGAGGGTTGGGCATTTGGGGTTCTGAACTCCGTTGGTTTAACATTGAACGACCAAGGTTCGTTCTTCTTCAACTTCATGTACGTCGTGATGATCTTCTTCTTTTGTTACTTCTGGACCGCGATCACATTCAATCCGAAAGAGATGTCGGATAACCTTCGCGACAGTGGAACATTCATTCCGGGATATCGCCCTGGTAAACGAACAACCGACTATCTCGAGAAAGTCATGGTTCGCATTACTTACGTTGGCGCAGCTTTCCTTTCGGTTGTGGCGATTGTTCCTACGGTGGTTTACGGCTCACTCGGTGTTCCGTACTCGATCGCAGGTTTCTACGGTGGAACCGGCCTCCTGATTGCAGTGAGTGTCGCATTTGACCTCGTTCAGAAGATCGATAGCCATCTCGTGATGAGAAATTATCGCGGCCTTCTTGAAGGTGCTGGCAGCGGGGTGTCACCGGTCGTTTGATTGACTTTGGTGCATTCCATTTAGGAGGCACCCGGCACTGCGCGGGCAACGGAGGGGCATCAGATGCAGATTGTCTTCATCGGTCCGCCCGGGTCAGGCAAAGGCACCCAGTGCGAGCAATTGTCTTTGCGTTATGGACTGCCTCACCTGTCCACTGGTGAACTTCTAAGACGCACCAAGGGGAAATCTCCGCTTGGTGATTTGGTCGCCAGTTACATTGATCGGGGTTGTTTGGCGCCTGACTTTCTTGTGCTCCCGCTCGTCATGCGGTTGCTTGACCAGGATGACTTTCGAGCTGGTTGCCTATTTGATGGATTTCCACGAACCGTCTTCCAGGCAGAGTTTTTGAGCCATCACCTGCAGGAGATGGGACAGGGGGTGACGGCAGTGGTCTATTTGAAGGTGGATGAGGCTGATCTGGTAGATCGTTTGCGGAAGCGTGCGATGCTTGAGGGGCGAGCTGACGACCATCGACAGGGCATTTTGCAGCGGCTTGAAATCTATCGTCAACGTACCGAGCCCGTCTTGGACTTCTATCGCGCTGCTGGTTTGGTCGAGGTGATCGATGGCGCGAAATCACCGAATGATGTTCATGCTCAGATTGTAGATTGCTTAGCGTCTCGGGGCAGCTAATGAGCAATCCTACGCGATGATATTTGTTATTCTAAAGCAAAGTGAAACGGAATTGTTCGTCAGTGATACCGTCCGCATCAGGTTTGCTTGAGGCAGCGTAGAGTTGCATCGATTCTACTGTGCTAACGCGTGAGCATCTTGGTGCGGGAGAAAAAGTCTCTCCATCTTTGCTCGGGGTCGAGAGACAGTCGAAGGTTTCTGGGAAGGTTGACTCTTGTGATGATCGATAGCATGCAAAGGATCTTGGTGACGGTGAAATCAATCCAGCTAGAAGGCCGTCTATCGCTGATGAAGCGAACCTTTTGCGAGTCCATCCCGGCGGGCCGAATCTTACCAATATCTCAAGTGAGAAAATGGTGGTTCGTGGGTTTATTGATTGGGTTGCTGACTCAAGTTCTGGCACCTCAACTACTTGCTCAAGGATTGTTTCGTCCGATTCAGAATGTTCCACCCGGTCGCTTTTTAGATCTGCCGCGGTCACTTCAGCAAACTTTGCGAGAAGCCGAAGAAGCCATTGAGCAGGGGCGATACAGTGACGCGGTTCTCAGCTTAGGGGAGCTTGCATCCGGCGATTACAACCAAACCACCTTGGGTGAGCTTGAGGGGCAAGATTTCTTTTTGAGTCCAGGGGTATCGTTGCCGCCCGAGCGTCCACAGGTAGCCAGCTTCCAGAAGCGTGTCCGTTTCTTGCTTGGTAGTTTACCTGATGAAGCGATCGCGACTTATGAACTTCGTTATGGTCCGCTCGCCCGAAAGATGTTGGTCGAAGCGGCGGATGTTCGCGATTGGCAAAGGGTCGGAGACGTGCGTCGGAGATTCTTTCACACACTTGCGGGTTATGAAGCGTCGTTTGTACTGTCACAGCGCGCGATGTTGTTGGGGCACCCACTGGAAGCGAGCCTTTATCTTGCTGATCTGATTTCCAAGGATCGCGCGTTGTCGCATTTGGGAGATGGCGTTGTTTGCATGTATGCGGCGGCTTGTGCTGCGTCGAATCAGGAGCCGTTGCCCAACGGTTTACTTGGTCGTTTTGCCGCAGGTCCCATTCAGATTCAGCTGGGAGAGGATTCCTATCGCTTCTCATCAGCGGAGGAACTCAGTGCGTGGGCCAGGGAACGCTTTTCACCGAAGCCAGCGTCGGCCACCGAATTGCCCAAGAAAGAGGTTTGGGTGCAGCAGCAGGAGACTTTTTCACTCTTTGGCGGGGACCCGTCTCGAAATCGGGCGGTGGGCGGTCAGTTACCTTTGTCCAACGAGCGTTGGCGTCTGAGTACGACAGCCAGTCCGCTGCAGGAGAGGACACTTCGTCAGGATGTTGAGGAATTGCGCACTAGCGGTCGATTGCCGCCACCATCTTGGGTGCCATTGAAAGTCGGTGGGCAAGTACTGATGCGTACAACGGAACGTCTTGTGGGGGTTGATCATCGCACGGGCAAGCGAATCTGGACATACCCTTGGCACATCGGTGACGAGGTGATCCAAGAAGAAAATTCACCTATGGATGCAATGTTTCAAGGCCAAAAGCGTCCACCGCTTTTATCGCAGCGAGTTTGGAATGATGTTCCGTACGGTCAGGTTTCTAGCGACGGAACGCAGGTTTATTTGTTGGACCAACTCGGTCAGCTCGAATCAATCACGATGAACGCGATGCTGAATATGCGAGGTGTTCGCCGTGTGAAGAGTCAATACAACACCTTGGTTGCTTTGGATCTTGCAACGCAGGGTAAGTTGCGGTGGAGAATTGGTGCCGAGGGAGAAGAGGGATCGGCTTTATCGGATGCATTTTTCTTGGGACCTCCGCTACCGCTCGACGGTCGGCTGTACGTGATGGTGGAGATTGCTGGTGATGTTTGTCTTTGCTGCTTGGATCCCGCCAATGGTAAAGAGTTGTGGCGGCAACAACTTGTGACCGTCGAGTCCGGTGGTGTGCAGACGGATCCGATTCGTCGCGTTGCGGGTGCGATGCCCAGCTATCACGAAGGGGTGCTGATTTGTCCCACAGGTGCGGGGGCAATTGTCGGCGTCGATTTGGTTGATCGAACGTTGCGATGGGGCGCCACGGTGGAACGCAATGCAGAGATGTATCGTACGATCAACGGATCGGGACGAGGTCTGGAAGGGGCAAAGCTGATGCAGCGTTGGCACAATGGTACAGCGATCGCAGAAGGCACAACCGTTCTGGTGACACCGATTGAGTCGGATCGCCTTTACGCTTTGGATTTGCGGAGTGGTGAGCGATTATTTGCTGAGAAAAATCGCGTCCATATGATGTATGTCGCGGGAATTAGGGACGGAAAGTTTCTCGTCGTTGGCACACATCAGATTCGAGCGTTCGATTTGAAGTCGGGCGATGCAGTTTGGTCCACTTCGAGGGATCTTGTGACCGTGGGTCAACAGATATCTGGTTTAGGTGTCTTTGGTGCATTTGACTACTTTGTTCCCACCACAACCAACGAAATCATCCAGGTTTCGCTGGCAGACGGGACCGTTAGGCAGCGAAGAGAGACACAGTATCCGCTCGGTAATTTGGTCGCGGTCGATGGTCAACTGATCTCTCAAAGTCCCACATCACTTGCGGTTGCTTTTGGGCAGTCCACGTTAAAGCCAGAAGTGGAGGAACGTTTGGAGGCGGACCCGAAAGACTTTACCGCAATGATTCGCAAATCCGAGTTGTTGATCCAAGAGGGAGATTTGGCCGGTGCCTTAAGCTACTTGGAACGTGCGAGGAAAATGCGACCCGAGGATGATGAGGTTCGGACTCTGAGTGTTACCGCACTGTTGGGGCAGTTGCGTAGTAATCAAACCATGGACTCTGACATGGGAGATGTTCTTCAGACGCTGATTGATCGCCCACGCCAGCGGGTTGAGTTACTAGGGCTCCAAGTGAGTGCGGCAATTGCGTCAAAAGATTTTCAGACTGCCATTGGTCACCTGCTGGAGCTTTCGAGTTTGGTGGCTTCCGACTCGTTATTGGATTCCTCTGATCTAGCCTTGGCTGACGATTCCACTCTGAAAAGTTCACTCGATAGCTGGATTGCCGCTCGTGCTGAGCAGGTGGTTCAGTCTGCCAGCCAGGAGGAACTCGCCGATGTGAATGCCATGTTGCTCGCTGAAGGTCAGTCGCTTCGAGCTGGTTCGGACCACCTAATTCGTACGACTCTTTCTCACTTTGGCAGCTTTTCCGGGATTTATCCGTTGAGAGCTGAGTTGGCGGAGAGATTGGTGGAACGTGAGGATGCGGTAGGTTTGGAACGTTTAGGTTGGGGAAGGATGTTACCTAGCGATGAGTTGTTGGAGCGACTCCCTAACCTTCAGTTGCAACTTCTCGCCAAAGCCTACGAATTAGGCAAAATGCCCAAGGATCAAGAGCGAGTTTTGCGAGTACTTGCTACAAGGCCCATTGAGGCAAACGGTGAGCTTGATGAATCTTGGCCAACCTCGCCAGAGCAGCTCACGCAAAGGCTCACAGAGCTCGACCGAGCGTCGGTGAGAACGGTATGGCCCAAGGGTGTCTCTTTGACTTGGGATGCTCGCACCACTCGGATTATTAGGTCCCTGTCTCAAACACAGCGATTTTCAGAACTGCAAACCTTGGACGGTAAGCAGATGAATGGATGGCGCTTGTATGGTGAGGGCAGCAGTCCCCTGAGTCTGATGAGTCCCTTAGGGATGCGACTTCGCATCGCTGTGGACGGTGACATTAGTGAAGCCGAAAAGACCGCGGTGATTAGCGGTGGAGTCATGGTGGTTGTGACTCGCACTGACCTGATCGCGGTCAACCTGCTTGCACTTCTGAGTGGCGTTGGCGATCCGTTGTTGTGGCAACGTCCAATTACCGGCGACGGTGGACTGCCAATGAGCCGAAGAAGCTCAGTGACGCCTTTCGATGACAAGATCGTTCGTTATGCGGTCGATAATACGATGACCAGTGCCGTGATTCCCGAGTTCGTGTTAGGGCCAGTTCTTGGTGACCGTCTGATCTTGTTGCAAGGAGGGGATCTCATCGCACTCGACCTGCTAACCGCAGAAACCCTTTGGCGTAATGCGACGGCGCCACCTAGTGGTGCAGTGGTGAGCGACGGTGAGCGGATTGCGGTCGTCTCTGATGCAACGAACACTGTGAAATTCTTTGATCCTCTCGATGGTCAATCTTTAGCGACCGAGGATTGGACCGGTGGTGAGATTTGGTCAAGTCTTGGGGCGAATGTCCTATCGTATCAAGCCACCGAGGTTCCTGATCAGTATCTGATTCAGTTAGCCAATCCACTGACCGGTAAGGTATTGCTGGAGCATCGGGCAATGAAGGCAAATCGTGACGTTGCGGATGGAGGTGGGACGACGACCTACGGCAGGGTGGAAGGCTCTCGCTTTCTTAATCTTTACAGCAGTGATGGCGAGGTCTTGATATGGGATTTGGTGGATGGAGTGCAGTTAAGTCGCTTGAAGTTGCAACCATTTCCAACGCTTGCTGGCCTGAGTGTCATGCAGATGGGGGATAAAATGGTTTTGTTACCTCGGGCTAAAAATCTACCCAGTCAAGATCCCACGACGCCTCAGGTTCAAACCTCAGACGGGCGTTACCATGTTGCCGTTGATCGCCTGCACGCCATCGATTTGAGTGACGGACAGTTGCTCTGGGAACGCTTGTTGGAGTCCACTTGGGGGTGCACGATTACGCAGCCCGCTGAGACTCCTTTACTTATCCTTGCGCGAAGCCCTTTTGCATTTTCGACAGTCAACCGGACACGTCGGAAAGACATGGATGTGTTAGCGGTGAGTGCATTGACCGGCGAGATTGCTCAACTAACCGAGGGACGTGCTGTTCTTAGTGGAAATAATCAGCTTGAAACGAAAGTCATGGTGCAGCCAAACGGTCAACGTCTATTGGTTGAGGTGGGAGTGGAGCACCTGCTTTACCAGTTTGGTGAAAGTAAGGGTGTCGAGGTGGTGGAGGATGTGTCGGAAGGATCCAAAGAGATAGGGGCGGAGTGAATCGAGTTTGAATCTCGCATCCGTTCAGGTGATGTCGTGAATTAGATAGCATCACGCCCGTGACTCTGGTAACGCCCTTTTCGGTGACGGTTTTGAGGCGTTGAAAGAAAAAGTTTTTGTGATCATCGTTGAGGTGTGACCTAAGGTGTCCACCGGCTTGCGATCCTTTGTGTGTGGCCCGAAGCGGGCGTGGTATTAAAATCAACACGGAGGTATCGATCATGTCAAAGTTTTACATCCAAAGCGGCTCACTTCGTCTTGTTCTCAATTCGGAATCGCCTTTGCTAGCGGCAATCTCCGCAGTCGACAATCTCTTGAATCCACACGTCTGGATTTACGATGATTTGTCGCTTCGAGATGAAGTGCGGCGAGATCACTTGATGGTCGAGGCTTTATGCCACCTTGATGCGGTGATTCGGCTAAGTGAGAAAGGGTTTGACCGTGAAGATGCAATGATTTTGGGAACACCCGAAGTGGTTGAAGAATGGCACCTTCTAATGAAGCGTCTCAGTGGACTCTACCAAGCCGCTGGTCTACCGCCGCGTGGACTTCCCTCACATGATGCCGGTGTGAGTCCGGCCCTGGCTTCTTAGGAGGAGTCGCTGGTGAGCCCGATCTATTTTGCTAAGGCAGTATTTTGATCGAAGCTAATTCGCTTCGTATCAGCCAGTTCGGAGATCGCTTGCTGGAGTGCGGCATCGTCGACATCTCGCGTGATTTCACCGAGCGAATTAGGTCGAGCAGCGATGTACGTCGACTCAACGGCAAGGTCTGGTGTAACTCCGTTTTGGCTGATGGCTTTACCACTGGGAGAATAGAATTTGGCGGTGGTGAGGCAGAGTCCAAACTTCGCCGCTTGCATTCTAAAGATGCCCTGAACGCTACCTTTGCCAAAACTGGTTTCGCCGACGACTGCGCCACGTTTTTGGTCGGCGATGGCGCCCGCAAAGATTTCGCTAGCACTAGCACTATCACGATCAATCAGTACTGCGATGGGAAGATTCCAAGTGTTCGTACGGTGTGCGTTGTAGTCCGCGTTTTCGCGTGTGTTGCGTCCTCGCGTGGTTACAATCCTGCCATCAGTTAAGAATCGATCTGCGACTTCCACCGCTGCAGACAGTAAACCGCCGGGATTGCCTCTTACGTCGATAATCAGTGAACGCATCCCCTCACGGTGTAGTTTCCAAAGTGCATTCTCCACATCTCTTGTGGTGGTCTTTTGGAAGTTGGTCAGACGGAAGTACCCCACTCGATTTTCAATATCAACGAAGTGAACATTTTCTACGCAGGGGACATCAACTCGACGTCGCTGGACAGTCATCTCGCGCCGATCCCCTGTAACGCTTTCCACCGTAATCGATACATAGGAGCCTTCGGGGCCGCGAAGTAGGTCAGCTGCAAATTCGGATGAAACTTCGGAGGTTGTCGCATCTTCGACTCGCAGGATGCGTTCGCCCGCCTGAATACCCGCTTGCTCAGCCGGGCCACCTGCGATCACCGATAAGATTTGCAGATGCTTGGGCTCAGTTTTGAGCTCGACACCTAATCCAACAAAGTTGCCTTCAATGTTTGAAAACATCTCGTCCAGTTGGCTTGGTGAGAGTAGTCGAGTGTAGGGGTCAAGAGTCGAGACGGCGCCGCACAGGAATTCCATGACGGTAGCTGTTCCCGATAACCCCAGTTCTTTTGAAGCAATGTCAGCGACGAAGGCAGCGTTAGCCCGAAGGTCAAAACGAGTTTGGGTGCTTCGAGAGCTAATCCGGTTGTGAATGGACTGCCGAAAGTTCTCGATCTTCCCCGAATCGGTATTTGGAAGTACCGTTGAGAGGAATTTTCTCTCGGTTAACGCGACCTCCAAGGCAGCCGTACCGTGGATCATCAAACGATCCCAATCCACGCGGTCAACGTAGTGAGTTTGCAAATTGGAGAGGATTTCTGAGTATAGATCGAGTGTTTGGGAGGTGCTCAGGCGATTCAATGAAGCAAGAAAGCTGTCATCTTGGTAACGCCGAGCAACATCGAAGTGCAATCTCGAAATGATCAGTCTTTGGTAGAGCTTGGTGCTGGTGGGAGCTTTGCGGAAAGCTGCCTCGTAGTGTCGGATTGCCTCACTCCACATTTGGGCTTGTTCGAGTTCCAGCCCCTTTGTGAGTGCATGCTCGGCGTCAGAAGCTTGCTGTGAAGTCGCAGAGGCGCGAGAGACCGCTGCAGAAGTAGATTCTGCCTGAGCGGTGGTACCACACACGGTGAGAACGAACAGCACCGCAAGTGCAACAGCACTCAGTGTGTACGTTCGTCGGAGATTCCTGACCCGTGCAGGTTGAATCATACTTGCTCGTCCCAAAAGAGCATCAAGGGGAGGGCTGACCAAGCATTTCACGGGGGGGGTGAATGCTTGCGCAGAGGCTCTGCGTCGATGCTCACAACGACGAGCCACGAAAACATAGGTCACAAATTTTGACTGGTCAAAAAAGGATCCGATTCGATCGCAGGAAAATCAGATGAAGTTTGGCGTACCGGGCAAGGCGTATCAGTTCTGTCGATTTTGGTTGCTCAGGGATTTTTCCTAAACACACGAGACTCGACTGACTGGTCACGCAACGCTTGCCAAAACGCCGGCTGTTTCACGCCGGTGTTTCACTGCTTGGGTGAATGGATGTCGCTTGCATCCATGCGGAGAGAAGTCGCAACCCCATCGTTGGGGTTGCGTGCCGCTAACGGTGAGTCGACGAATGCTGGAGTCCAGGTCGGCTCCGCATCCTTATTCTTGGCTGCGGTCTGACATTATTGATAGGCATCGAAGTACCCAGAGTCAAATCGACAAATCGTACTCTCGGACGCAAGCTACCGTTGACACCGAGAACATGGAGTTTCTACCGTCCGGCTGAATCGATTTCTTTGTTGTGGACAGCTTCTAATCGGTTCGAAACAAAGCGTGTAGAAAGTGAACATGGAAAACATTCAATCGCTACCATTTCAAGAAGACATCGCATCTGATGATGGGCCTTTGAGATGCCTGCGATGTTTGTCTGGCTGCTGGTTGTTCTCGTTGATGCAGTGGCTTCCGTTTGTCTTTCTCGGCTGCCTGTCGATCTCCTTTTCTGGCTGCGCGACTAGTAGTTACCTTTCGATGCGGGATGTTCGCGAGAACCCACTCGCAGCTAGTCTGCAACTCTTCAGTCGTGAGGGACCAGAGATTAGTTTGCGGACGCGGCGCACGCTGCGTCGATTCGATCTCGAGGATCATTATCAGAAGAACCCCGCGTCCTGCTTTGCACTGATTCGGCAACGACTGGATGATCGACCTGAGTCGGACTTAATCTACGCACTAAGTGAGTTGTCATACGTAGAAGGAAAGAAAGCAGAGCGTCTCGGACGCCTGAGCGAAGCACTGAATCATTACGGTGTTTCATTAACCAATAGCTATGACTATCTCTTTAGTAACGAACTCAGGGATGCGAGGAATGTTTATGATCCTCAGTTCCGTGCAGTCTGTGACCTCTACAACGAATCGCTCGAGGATACCCTGCGTATACTCTGTTCGGAGAGTCACTTAGAGCCCGGGCAGACCTACACCATTGAAACATTGGGACACAAATTTGTCGTTCGTACAGAGATGCGAGGCAAGTGGAAACCAGATGAGTTTGATCACTATGAATTTGTGAGTGATTATGCGATCGAAACCTTGCGAAATCGCCATACTACCTACGGTCTTGGGGTTCCGTTGATCGCGGTACGTAAGGATGCGAATGAAGAAGATTCAAAAGAGAAGTACTATGCTGACGGATTGAGTTACAGCGTTACTGCTCTGATGCGATGTTTGGATGAGCCTCAGGGAGGCAAGTCGGGGAACACCACAACCTGTGTTCTCGAGTTTTTTGACCCGCTAACTGCTAATCAAGTTCTGTTGGCAAATGACTGGGTTCCTCTAGAGACGGATTTAAGTACACCTTTGGCATTCTTTTTGGATAGCCCCGAATTTCAGATTCGCAATCAAGCGACCGAGGGTTTGCTCAATCCGGCTCACTCGCAGAGCAAGCGAGGCCTGTATATGCTGGAGCCTTATGATCCGACGCGCATCCCAGTGCTGATGGTACATGGGCTTTGGTCCAGTCCGGTGACGTGGATGGATATGTTCAATGATCTGCGCAGCTTTCCCGAGATTCGAGAGCGTTATCAATTCTGGTTCTATCTCTACCCCTCGGGGCAACCCTTTTGGATCAGCGCAACGCAATTACGCAGCGATCTGGCCGCGATGCGTGATGCCTTTGATCCCAACCGTCGCGACGCGGCTCTCGACCAAATGGTCTTGGTTGGGCACAGCATGGGAGGGTTGGTCAGTCGCCTGCAGACGATCGACAGTGGAGATGACTTTTGGAAAATCGTGAGCGATGAACCGGTCAGTGGTGTCGAGGACGCACTTTCCAAAGTTGAAGGTCCCGAGGACGCGAAGGAGAAATTAGCCAGTACGCTTTTCTTCAAACCTAACGATTCCATTAAGCGTGTGATCACAATCGGGACTCCGCATCGGGGTAGCGAATTTGCGAATGATTACACTCGCTGGCTGGCAAGAAAGTTCATTCGACTTCCTAAAATGCTGACTAATTTCGGTGATCGGTTGGCGATGGAGAATCCAAGCCTATTTCGCAATACCGAATTGCTGACGGTTGCCAATGCAATCGATTCACTAGCGCCCGAGTCCCCAATTTTTCCAGTGATGATGCGGGCGAAACGCAATCCCGAAGTCAAATACCACAACGTTATCGGTGTCCTCAAGCAGTCATCGTTCATTACCAGACGGAGTCATCGAGGTGATGGGGTGGTGGATTACGATAGTGCGACGATGGGCGATGTTGAGAGTGAACTGGTGGTTGACGCTAGTCACACGGACGTACACATGATTGGTAAGACGATTTTTGAAGTGCGTCGAATCTTGCTCGAGCATTTGGCTGAATTGGATGCGAGTGATCGCGTCGTACTCGAGGGCGAAGCATCCGTGCTCGCCACTGATCGAATTGCCGATCGTTTGCCCCCGCAAGAGGGTGACAGTCAGTTGATTCGCCGCTAATCAGATCCCCGGTGTTTTCGCCTGAGGCCCGAGCTGATTAGATGGCCGCACGGTGTGTCCATCATGATGGGATGTTAGGTGCATCGCAGTATTCACAAGTTCTGAAAGTAATTACTCAGCGGTCCACGGGCAATGAATGGTTTCTGCGGGTCGCGGGTGGTTCGTCCCATAATGATTTTGCGTGGAACCGCCGCTTGCTTCTTGCTGAAGGCTGCAATGCGGTTCTCTCGCTTGGCTTTGTCGGTAACGTCCCGGACTCTCGTCGGATCTTGTAGCTTGATACTCCGAGATGATGCCGACTCCTGTTTGTCGGGTTCAGGTTCTGCGGCTGATGACTCCGCCGCTTGACGCTGCGGTGGCTTTCTATCAAGTTCCCCACGGGTGACACGAATCTCATTGGGCGCACTAATGCCCAGTCGTACCGAATTTCCCCTGATGCGAATGACTGTGAGCTCCACGTCCTCTCCAATCATGATCGTTTCGTCTACTTTTCGGGTCAGAACCAACATGGCTTCTCCTTTGCCTCGATTTCCAATTTGTAAAGCGTTCACCGAATTGGTGACGCTTGCATGACCAACCGGTCAGATCGATAGGTAGCATTCCGCATGCCAAACCGGTGCTGATGATGGACGGTTCAAGAAAAAGGAACGATGACGTACGCAAAAAGGTTGTCATTTGCGGGGCTCGCACCATCCTCACGTCTCAAAAATCTTCGCGACGGCTCGATTGCTACCGTGGTTTGACCGGGACTCAGGGTGTGGATTTGGTAAGAATTGCAAATAGGTGGCAGAACGGGCCAGTCGCAAATGCTAGCTTGTTAGATTCGCCTTGAGTGAAAAATTGGATTTGGATAGATTTTTCATTCAATGATCGAGGCGGCGCATCGAAGGGAGTGATGTGTTCGCCATAACGTCCTGCTGGTCTGGTTGTAAGCAACTGGTGCACAGGGTGTTAACCTGCTCGCCTACCGGCTCAAAGGAGTGACCCAGATGCGTTCTTTCATCGCAATGTTCTGTGCCTCGAAGTTCTGTGCTTCGAACCAACGCGCAAAGAAGCAACGCGTTATCGCGTGCGTAGCGGCATGGGTCGTTGCCTCGTTGACCGTTCTGCTTGAGGCGATCCCATCGGCCGCTGTGGCACAAGAGATAGAATCAACTGCGGCGGAAAACGATGTGGTAGCGGTGGTCAATGCAGATCCGATCACACGCGGGATGCTTTCCGACGCGACCGTAGAAAGGTTTGGCGATGAGATCCTTGAGAACATGGTCAATCGCTATTTGATTTTGCAGGAGTGCAACGAGCGAGGTATCGAGGTTACCAAGCAAGAGGTCAATGATGAGATCCGAAGGCTCGCTGGAAAGTTCGGTCTCTCGATGGAAAGTTACCTGAACCTGCTTCAAGAGAATCGTCAGATCACAGCGAGTCAATACAGTCGTGAGATCATCTGGCCGATGCTGTCGCTAAGAAAGTTAGTCGCCGATCAGGTGCTCGTGACGGACGAGGAGTTCAATCAGGCTTATTTGTCGCAGTTTGGCGAGGCGGTCAAGTGCCGCCTCATTATGGTTGAAGAGCGTGCGAAGGCGATGGAATTGCATCAGCAGGCGATTTCGGCACCTGATCAGTTTAGTCAACTCGCCAAGCAATACAGTGAAGATGAATCGAGTGCGAGTGTGGGTGGTTTGATTCCGCCGATTCGCCGATACAGTGGCGATAGCAGGCTTGAGGATGCTGCCTTTGCACTGGGCAACGGAGATGTCTCGCCAGTCCTTCAGTTGGGCGATCAGTGGATTTTTCTTCAGGCCGTTCGCCGCATCCCCGCGTCCACTCCGAGCCCGCAGTCTTTGCCGGCGATCAAGGAGCAGATTAACGATCGTATCCGCGATGAAAAGGTGAGAGTTGCGGCGAGCGAATTATTTGCCACGCTTCAGGAAAAAGCTGAAGTGGTGAAGGTGCTTGGTGACCCAGCGTTGGTAAAGCAGTATCCGGGTATTGCCGCGATTATCAATGGTCAGCAGGTCTTGGTGTCCCAAGTGGGAGCCGAAGCGATCAAGCGATACGGTGTCGATGTCCTCGAAGGTGAAGTGAATCGAAAATTACTGCTGCAAGCACTGCGTTCGGAAAAGAAGCAGTTGGTTCAAGCGGATCTAGACCGTGAAATCGCCTCGGGTGCAATTGCATCGGGTTACGTGAAGGTCGACGGTCAAGCCGATCTGGAGGGGTGGTATGAGTCGATCACTGCCGACGGTACCACGACGGTCGATCTTTATGTGCAGGATGTGGTCTGGCCAAGTGCTGCTTTGAAGAAGCTAGTAGAGGGGACTGTGGAGGTGACTCAGCAAGACCTTGAGAACGGTTTTGAGTCAGCCTACGGTCCGCGGGTTGAAGTTCTGGCGGTGGTTCTATCAGATCAACGCACAGCCCAAAAGGTTTGGGAGATGGCACGAGACAATCCTACCGATGCGTTCTTTGGTGGTTTAGCGGAGCAGTACAGTGTGGAGCCGGTTTCAGCGAGTAATCAGGGGAAGGTCCCGCCGATCCGTATGCACGGTGGGCAGCCTGCAGTCGAAAAAGAGGCTTTCAGTTTGAAGCCTGGTGAACTGAGTGGAATTATCTCGACCGGAGGTAAATACTTGGTGCTGCGATGCCAAGGTTACACCGAGCCGATCGTGACGGACCCCAGCGTGGTGCAGTCCGAGTTGTACCGTGATTTGTCTGACCGTAAAGTTAAGCAAGCCATGGCGGCAAAGTTTGAGCAGATGGTCAATGACGCTGAGATTGATAACTTTCTTGAAGTTGAAGCGGCACCTCGAGTGGCAGCAAGGCCGCAGGGTCAATGATTAGCAAGCGGTCCTTTTCGTCTAGTTTCCAAAGCGAATTAGACGAGAAAGAACGACGAGAAAGAATATAGGGGATGATTTTTCGGTCGGTATATCGTGTGACGCGACAGTTAGGCTTCGGGGCTGGCTGCCCTCCATGTGTTAAACCGCTTAGGTCCCTTACGAGGATCCTTGTGTTCGGATAGCGGTGGAGATCTCCCCGCCAAGCTCCGGCATGGTTTTGTTCTCACGTTTGTTGCTCTGATGTTCAAAACCCCCTGTTTGTTTTTCTTGGTTGTGTCGACAATATTCTAGAGTCCATCCACATCCGATCTTTGAGTGATTCTTATGAGCGACCAGTTCCATCAGGATACGCCAAACATTGATGCGCCGGCGATCGATATGCCGACGACCGATCCGTTGCCAGAGCCATTCGAAGTACGTTTTGCCTCGCGGGTTGATCGATTACCACCCTACATGTTTGGACGGATTAACAACTCGCTCTACCAAAAGCGGAGGGCTGGTGATGACGTGATTGATCTTGGGATGGGGAATCCTTCTGATCCACCCGATCCGATTGTGATTCAAAAGCTTGCTGATGCGGCTGCTGATCCTGGCAATCATGGCTACAGCAAGTCCAATGGGATTACCAACCTCAGACGCGAGGTGGCAAGTAAGTACTACCTCAAATACGGAGTTCGGCTCGATCCCGAGAACGAGATCATTGCTTGTCTCGGTAGTAAGGAAGGATTTTCGCACATGTGCTTGGCCCTGATGGGGCCGGGCGACACCGCGATGATTCCGTCGCCCTACTTTCCGGTGCACATGTTCGGAGTCATTCTTGCATCGGGTAACGTGGTATCTTTGGATGTTGCTGATCCTGATCGTTTTCTGCGAAATGTAGCGTATACCTGTGAGCATCTAGCGCCGAGACCCAAGGTGCTGATCGTCAACTATCCGCACAATCCATCGTCGGCGGTTATCGAACCTGATTTCTTTGTCGAAGTAGTTCGGCTCGCAAAGAAGTATGGTTTCTTGGTGATCCACGACTTCGCTTACGCGGACGTTGCGTTCGATGGCTACCAACCGCCGAGTTTCCTTGCCGCTCCGGGAGCGAAGGATGTGGGTGTGGAATTCACCACGATGAGTAAGGGGTACAACATGGCTGGTTGGCGTGTCGGTTTCTGCGCGGGCAACGCTGACATGATAAGAGGTCTTGGGACGATCAAAGGTTACTATGACTATGGGATGTTTCAGGCAATTCAGATTGCAGCCATCGTTGCCTTGAGAGAGACGGAGGCTGGTGTTGAAAACCAGTCGATGATCTATCAGGGGCGGCGTGACGTCTTGGTAAGCGGGTTGCGTCGTCTTGGTTGGAAGGTTGAGCCGCCGAAGGCGGGAATGTTTGTTTGGGCTGAAGTACCTGAGCCTTGGAAGAGTGCGATGAGTACGATGGATTTTGCGATGAAGTTGCTCGAGGAGGGTAATGTTGCAGTGAGTCCCGGTAGCGGTTTTGGGGCCGCTGGTGAAGGGTTTCTTCGCATGTCCTTGGTTGAGAACGAGCAGCGACTGCGACAGGCCGTGCGTCAGATTGGCAAATGTCTTTCGGGTGCGTCATCTGTGTCAGTTTCGTGACCAATCTGGCGACTGTTTTCGAATTGGTGTGCTTTTTACAAGTGCGTCCGGGTATCTCTATCCCCAGATCCTTTTCATGCTTTGTCTGAGCGGCAGGGTGGCACCTTTAGCGTTCGTGCCGCTGCTGCGGTACAATGCCGAGCTGTCCTTAGTTCAGCCGCTTGTCAACTCATGATTAGGTGTTCAATGTTCGCTGCTGCTCGATTGTTCTTCGGTACTGCCATCGTGGTGGCATTCACGGGATCGTTACTCGCAAAGCACCCTGTTTTGCTTCATGGCAAAAAGGGGCTCGTGAAAGTTGATGCTGACGGCGAGATCTCCTGGCAAATGGATTGGGGTGGGATTCACGACCTGCATGTGCTCGAAGGTGGCAACATTCTGACCCGTGAAGGACGGGCCGGTGTGGCGGAGATCAACCCTCAGACCAAGGAAGTGGTTTGGAGATATGATTCCTCCAAGCAAAACGGGAATGATGGTAAAGCGGTGGAGGTTCATGCTTTTGAGCGTCTCGCCGATGGGTCGACGATGATCGCCGAATCCGGCGTTGCACGGATCATCGAGGTGGATCGAGAGGGGAATCTAAAAAAGCAAATCCCTTTGGTTGTCGATCATCCCAGTACCCACAGTGACACTCGATTGGTTCGTTCAACTGCTCAGGGTACTTATCTGGTGGCGCACGAAGCTGATGGAAAGGTTCGGGAGTACGATCGCTCTTCTGGTAAGGTCGTCTGGGAGTACAGCGTGCCTCTTTTCGGTCGGGAGCCCAAGGGCGGGCATGGTCCGGAGGCTTACGGGAACCGACTCTTTGCTGCCGTTCGTCTCGGTAACGGTAATACTTTGATCGCCACAGGCAATGGTCACGGTGTCATCGAAGTCACGCCGGCAAAGAAAGTTGTGTGGCAGATCCAGCAGAATGACTTAGCGGGAATCCGCTTGGCTTGGGTGACCACGCTTGAAGTGCTGCCGAGCGGTAATGTCGTGTTGGGAAATTGCCATGCGGGGCCGGGGCAGCCGATTCTCGTTGAGTTAGAGAAAGATTCCAAGAAGGTCGTGTGGACGCTGGATCGTCACGACGCATTTGGCAATGACGTTTCTAACTCGCTACTGCTAGACATGGTTGGTAAGTCGGTTAGGTAGTTCAGCCTTGGTCGCCTGTTGCAGCGGTTCCACCGTTTGTTTAAAGACCCTGCATTTCGGTTTTTAGCAAAAAGACTGAGTCGCCCGCCGTGATGAAAAGATGTCGGCGATCGGGGCCCGCAAAGGTGACATTGGCGGTCCACCCACGTGGAACTGGAATGTTGGTGATTTTTTCACCTTGAGAATTGAAGACGGTCACGCCACGGCCGGTCAGGTAAACGTTACCTTTCCGGTCGATGGTCATCCCATCGCTTCCCAATTGGCAGAACAGCGTCTTGTCCTGCAGGGTTCCATCTTCCGCAATCCGATAACGGTAGGTTTTTCCCGCGTTGATGTCGGCAACGTAAAGGATCCTTTGCTTTGGATCCCCGATGATTCCATTGGGTTGAATGAGGTCGCTGGCGACCAAAGTGATCTTTCCGTTGTTTGTCACTCGGTAGACCCCACGCGTGTGATCGGCCGGGATTTCTTGACTCCAGTAGGGGCGTTGGTAGAGAGGGTCGGTGAAGTAGATCGTTCCATCATGGTCAACCCAGCAGTCATTGGGGCCACCAAAATTTCTTCCTTGGTAGGTTTTGGCCAACACCCTTTTTTCCTTGCTTGAAGGATTGATTTCCCATAGCTCGTTCTGATTGTCCGCACATGCGATCAAACGTCGCTCACTGGCGTAGAAAAGTCCGTTGCTGCGTCCTGCCGGCTTGAGCCAAGTTGAGATTGTGTTGGTTTTAAAATCGTATCGAACGATCTGGTCGTTGGGTTGGTCGGTGAAAAGAACGTTTCCGTCCGTATCTGCGGTGGGGCCTTCGGTGAACTTAAATTGGTCCGAGATGAGAATCAGTTCAGCATCTGGGCTGGCAATCTGTGATTTGGCGGGCGATGCAGCGGCTGCAATAAGTAGGCCGCTGATCACGAGGCGTTGAAGGTAGGATTTCATCGGTCTTCACAAATCAAAAGTGGGTTGGCTGGAACGCATTTCGCAAGTTCTCAATCGCTCAAGCTCTTTTTGTCAGCGAGGTACTCTGGGGATTAATGGAAGTGTATCGGATTTATTGCTAATGATGTTCTGCAACTGATTTGAGATTATGCTGTGTCTTCTGTTTGAATTTCCATTAACCAGAGAGAGTCTTAATGCGTTACGAGCATACACAACCGGGCTGGGTGGTTCGTGCAGTGATCGCATTGTGCGGGATTTCTATCGCGGTTCCTCCATTGCGACTCGCGATTGCGGCAGGTGGCACGCCGCCGCCGGGTTCCTTGGTGGGTTCCCTGGTGACCGCGGCAGTGATGCTGTTGCTTTTGGTGTTGTTTCATCGCCTTGTGGTGAGGATTGATGGGGATAGTTTACGCGTGAATTTTGGGATTGGGCTCATTGGTTACACCTTCTTGTTGAGTGACATCTTGTCGTGCCGCGCAGTTCGCTCACCCTGGTATTCGGGTTGGGGGATTCGAAAGATACGGGGTGGATGGTTGTTGAATGTTTCTGGCTACCAAGCAGTAGAGATTAGCCTGCGTAGTGGGAAGGTTTACCGGATTGGAACCGATGACCAAGATGGGTTGCTCGCAGCCTTGGAGGCCGCGATTCAAGGGGGGATGGATCAATGAGCTCAGAGGCTAACGAGAGTTGGGTAGAAACCACCGACGGTGAGCGTTTGCTGATCTGTTCGGCGGGGGTTGCTAATTCACAAGCGACCCAATTTTCCGGTAACCAGACGCCGTGTCCTTCGGAGGTCACTCGATGCGCAACTTGGTTCGCTCAGGCGAAGATGGGGGAAACCCCGAAGGTCAACAGTTTTTGGCTGCAACAATTTCTGCAGCATTGGGCCGGTGAAACAATTTCTCAGGGTGCCGTGATTCTTGCTGCGTCGCAAGCGGGCTATGCGATTGCTCGCGAGCCCGGTAGTAGGACATCAAGTGTGAAGATTGGAGTCGATCAGGAATGCATCAGTCAGTTCGATTGTGGGTGTGGTCATCCCTGAGTTGGGCTCGTAGCGAGTCAATCTAGTGATTTTGGCATCTTACGGTATCAGTGTGGTGTTTATGGCGTCGTTCCGCTAAAAGACTCAGGAACAAAACAATAGCGGAGCCGGATGGATTCGGTTTTGCTAGCGACCCTGTTGTGTTTCGGTGCAAAAACGCAAGGTCGCTACATCAAGAAAGCTGAGATCGAATGGATTCAGAATCTTCCAATTCTCTTGGAATCGGCAACGATCACCGAGCGGAAAAGCCTTCGGTGGTTGCTCCGATGCAACCTGATCTTTCGGTCGTCGTGCCTCTTTATAACGAAGAGGAGTCGGTACCCGAACTACTGCGTCGGCTCGACGAAACCTTGGGACCCCTGCATCGTGAAGCGATGTCAGATCTTCCCGAGAGTCCGATTGTTGCTTCAAAGATGCTCCATGCCGCAGGTGATTTCCCGCGTGTGGATCACCGAGTGACGCCCGCTGAGGCGAAGCAGCGGGGGCTACGATGTGAGATCGTGCTGGTGGACGACGGAAGCCGAGACGCAACGTATCAGGTTGCGATCGATGAATCGAACCGTACTTCCGTGCCGGTACGCATTGTTTCGCTGCAACGTAATTTTGGTCAGACCGCCGCGATGCAGGCCGGGATCGACGCTTCGTGTGGCGAATTGATCGCAACGATGGATGGGGACCTCCAGAATGATCCCGCCGACTTGCCGATGATGGTTGAGCAATTTCATGCTCGCGGTCTCGATCTTTTATGCGGCAAAAGAAAGAAGCGGCAGGATGGCATGTTGCTTCGACTGATTCCTTCATGGATTGCGAATCGATTGATTGCCAAAGTGACTGGAGTGACCATCAGTGACAATGGTTGCAGCTTGAAGATTTATCGAGGCTCGATTATCAAGCAAGTTCGGTTGATGGGTGAGATGCACCGATTCATTCCTGCTTGGGTCTCACAGGTCACGCATCCGTCCAAGATAGGCGAAGTTGATGTTCGGCATCACGCACGTCAGTTTGGAGAATCGAAGTATGGAATCTCACGAACCATTCGTGTCGTGCTCGACTTGATGGCTGTCTTATTTTTCATGCGATTCAGAGCACGGCCCGGGCACTTCTTTGGCGTTGTCGGAATGACGGTTGGTGCTGTTGGGGTTCTGATGCTCGGTAGCCTGATGGTGGCGAAATATGGATTCGGAGAAGACATTGGAACGCGACCGATGTTGATCATTGGCGCGCTGGCCATGTTAAGCTCCGTGCAGTTTATCTGCTTTGGGATCATGGCCGAAATGCTGACCCGTATTTATCACGAATCGGGAGGGCGAACGACCTATGTTGTTCGCGAGACGTGTCAGCGACCGGAATGGGAACACAGGGGTTCTGTCGACTCAATTTCAATGAAGAAGGCGGGTTAGCCGCATGGTCACATGGTTATGTGGTCGCCCTTGGAGGCTTCCATTGGCGTTAGCCTGTTACTTCGTTTTGCATGTTTTAGTGCGGAGCTTGGTGTCCGATTCACTTGATTACGATGAATCAGAACAGGCATTTCTGTCTCAGTTCATCGCGTTGGGGTATAACAGTCAGCCGCCGCTTTACACCTGGCTGCAGCGAGGCACCTTCGAGTTATTTGGTTACTCGGTGATGTCGCTCGCCCTGTTAAAGAATCTTTTTATTTGGCTGACCTATGTGTTCGTTTTTGAGCTGATTCGTCAGGCCACTGGAAAACCGTCTCTGGGCTTGGTGGCCACCTTGGGGATGTTGACGATACCGCAGGTTGCGTGGGAGAGTCATCGAGATTTATCGCACACCGTCGCAACGATGTTCGCCACCAGTTTGCTGATCTACTGCGTTGTGATGATGGGCAAACGATCGGGCCAGGTGAAGACTGGCTGGTATCTACTGCTCGGATTTTCGGTCGGGTTGGGTGCTCTGTTTAAATACAACTACGCGATTGTTGTTGCGGCAACCTTGGCAGCATCGTTGACGATTCCAGTCTTCCGAACCGCGGTGATGGACAGGCGTCTTTCGCTGTCGGTGCTAATTGCCGCAGCGATGGTTTTTCCGCACGCTTGGTGGATGCTTGATCATTTTGCCTTAGCATCAACGAAAACGATGAATGCATTGACGGTTGGTCGAACCGACTCGTGGGGGATGAACGCGGGGAGGGGGATTGGGTCAATCGCTGCGTCTTTCCTCGCTTGCGCAGCGGGGCCTTTTTCACTGTTTGTATTCGGTTTTGGAGCTAGATTGTTTCGGAAGTTGCCAACCGAAGAGGTTGATGTTTTGTCGCCGCTTGAAATTTCGACGAGGTGCCTGCTCGAGAGATTCTTGGGGAGTGTTGTCTTGATCTTGATGGTGATGGCGTTAACCGGAAGGGCTGTCGACTTTGAGAATCGCTGGTTCCAACCATTCATTTTTCTCGTTCCCGCTTGGCTGACGCTGGTCTTCTCATCTTTGGTTTTGAAGGATGAGCGTTTCCATCAGAATGTGACGCGTACTGGTGCATTGATCATGGTGGTGATCCTATTTGCGGTGGTGATTCGTCCGCTTTCAGCTAGCTACCGCGGTAAGTACACACGTTTAAATTTGCCCTACCCCGGAGCGGCAAATGCGATGGTCGCGATGGATCAAGAGGTGCCGCGATTTATTTTTGCACATGACATGCGAGATGCCGGCAACCTAAGGTTGCGATTTCCTGAGGCCGTTGTGTTGTGTGAAGAAACACCCCACTTGATCACCGATGAATTGAAGGCTCAGTATGAGTCGGCTGCGCATATCTGGGGATTCAGTTCGGGTGAGTCATACCGAGATTGGAATCTTTTTGCCGATCGAATCGTAAATGATTTGAGGTATCCATTGACGTCCGAGGTGTCGACACAAGAGCTATCTGTCCCCTACCTGTATGGTAGCAAGGACGATCGAAAGATTTTCTTGTTTGCCAATATCAATACGGTCAAGCCAAATTCGTTTGGTTCGATTCAGCCATCACTCAGGACCGCGTCAACAAGATAGAAAAAGGGTCAGGACTCTTCTTGTCTCCAAAAGAGTCCTGACCCTTTTTCAGTTCCCATTGAGGAATTATGACTATTTTCGAACTCATTGCATTACTTATTTCTTCATACGCCCTCGCTGAATGAAACTTTCTGCCTTGTCGCAAATTGAATCGCAAAATGATTTGCTGGTCTTGTTTTGAGGCGCGTTCTGAGCGGTCACGTTCATCTAGTAGCCATACGCGTTGATTTCCTTGTGAAGTGATTTCTCTGGAGATCAACGGCTCCCCATTTCAATCTTAGAGTCGTTGTTAGGGGGATTCATATTAGGTTTTAGAAAGCTCTTGAGTGGTTGGGTCGGCTTCGTGAAAAGGGAATGGCACGTTGTTTGCCATGGAACATTTTTGCTTTTCAGTTCCATTTCTCTTTTACGAGTGACTCAATGTTTCAAATCTCTCCAACAGCAAAGGCTCTGGTAATCCTTTCAATGATCGCCTTTGGCATCGTATGCCAGAAAGAAGCGGCGGCGGTAGCTCCCGATTTAAAGAACCTCTACTTCGCCGAACAAAAACGCAGTCATTGCGACCATCTCGTTGTCGCAGTCTTAGAGGGGACACTCCCTTACGCGAAGAGTAAAGAAGGAGTTGTCATAAACATGTTCCCACCAGGGAAGGATGGTCGGCGGACCGACACAGGTGTCGGCAACGGCATCGGTAGCATCAAGAGGAGCAACGCTGCATTAGCGGATGTGGTTCAGTGCGAGCAATGTGGTGCTTCCTGTACGGAACCTTGTCGCTGTAATTCTTCGGGGATAGGTCTGATCTTTGGAGCCTTCGACGACCAACCAGCCATGATGGAACATCAAGAGGGTTACAGTTACCTCACGTATCAAACCTCCTACGGCATGCGGGCGGTCACCTTCATCTCGATGGGAGCCGATTCCAATCAGATTTTGGCGATCGCTAAAGGCTGGAAACAGGACACTGACAATCCTCAGGACCGTGATCCGAATTCATCGGGCTCCCATGAGCCCAACCCTTATGCTGAGGTTGGCGACGTCCATAACCGTACTCTGGACTATCTAACACCCGATCTCAATCTGACATTGATGACCCTACGGCAGGGCAATGATAAAGTAGTTCGCAAGAGGCCGGGACGAAGGAGCTACGGTGATATCACGCTTAAACGATCCTCTCAGGCCACTCCCTCTGATGAATTGATCTACATCAACAGTTGTCTGTTCATGGCACGGGTTTATGGAATCTCTGCTGATCAGTTCCTTCTGCCCGACGATTCGTTAATCGATGGTGGGAGGATTGCGGAAGATGGGTACCGTTACTTCCAGGAGGTCCGAAAGCAGGTATCCACTACAGCATCGGTAGCAAGAGCTTTCCAGCGACTGGAAGAGACCCTCCTGTGGAGTCCCAGTCTTGACGCGTTGAATCGATCTGTGGATCGCCAGGTGATCGAAACGCTTGAATCACGTCAATTGAACGACGACGAAAGGTCATTGATTCTTGGTTCGCTTTCGCTTGCCAAAGGAACGGTCGCCTACTGGGATGCTCAGGATGATATTTTCGATGGAGACATTATTGAACGTGGCAACGGAAGATTCTGGGCAGATGTTGGAGGATTTGTTGCTGGCTTTACAGGTGCCCTCGTCTACAACAACAACAACGGTGGCGGCAGTGATGTTAATC
>CALIBL010000044.1 GCA_938045805.1 uncultured Rubripirellula sp.
CCGCACACAGGCGGAGTTTAACCGCAGCCGGATGCTTAATGTGTCCGTGGAACAGTGCCATTTTGATAGAAAAAATATGGTTTGGCTTTTTTCTTGTTATGATGCATTGTGCTGGGGCATCCAAGCTGCCGAATGATTGAGTATTGAATCTTTCCAATACGATGGAGCAAGAAGCAAAAAGATGAAGAAAAGTTCTCCGAAGGTTGATCGCCGAGACATTATCAAACGCCGAGAGCTCATCAAGCTAAGTGCGGCAGGTATCGTGATACCGGTTGGTGTTTATTCGTCCCAGAGTAGTGGCGCGCAGAGTGTGTCAGCTAACGAGCGAATCCAAGTCGGTGTGATTGGTTTAGGAGCACGTGGTTACAATCTTATCGATGGTTTTTTGGCCAATGATCAAGCTCGGATCACTGCGGTCTGTGATGTCGATCATTTGCACTATCGGGATCGAGCTTGGGGCAAAGGTCAATCCTATGGTTTGAATCCCGCTGCACAGAAAATTGCATCCTCGCAAGGAAATCAAGCTGACCTGCTAAAGACTTCAGACTTCCGGCGTCTTTGTGAGTCGGAAAAGGTAGATGCTGTCGTGGTTGCTACACCCGATCACTGGCATGCCCATTGCACTCTCGAAGCAATCAAGCACGGGAAAGACGTTTACTGCGAAAAACCGGTAACTCATACCTTCGCTGAGGGCCAAATGATTTGCGAAGCGGTGAAAGATGCCGGCACTGTCTTTCAGACAGGAAGTCAGCAGCGAAGCGACGAAAAGTTTCGGCGAGCGGTCGAGTTGGTTCGTAACGGTCATCTAGGAGAGATTAAAACGGTCGAGGTTGGCTTGCCCCCTGGGTACGACTCTCCTCAGGGCGATGACACTCCTAGCCTGCCACCCGTCTTTTTGGACTATGAGTTGTGGGTCGGTCCTGCACCGTTTTTTCCCTACATGCGGGCGCGTCACCATCGTTGGTGGCGAGGGCACCGTGCTTACGGTGGCGGTGTGTTGATGGATTGGATCGGACACCATAACGATATCGCGCACTGGGCGTTGGCTGTGGATCGGAGCGGTCCCACGCGAGTCCAGTCGCTTGGATGGACGCCTGCTGCAACACCGATCTACAACACACCCCATCAATACGAGATTCTCTGTCAGTATGAAAATGGAACTAAAACGTCCATCAGCAGTAAACACCGACAGGGTGTGACGTTCAGGGGTGAAAAGGGGAATCTCTTCGTGACTCGCGGTAAGATTCAAGCAACCGATGAACGGTTGGTGGAGCCTTCCTTTTTGCCCGGTTTAAATCGAGTGACCGAATCCAATGACCATATCCAGAACTTTATAGATTGTATTCGCACTCGCGACGAGTGCATTGCGCCGGCAGAAGTCGCGCATCGTTCGATCACTCCTGGGCATCTCGGTTATGTGTCTTGGCAGCTTCGACGCCCAATCGAATGGGATCCGCAAAGCGAGTCGATTCGAAATGATGCAGAAGCTGATCAGCTTTTGCGGCGCAATGATTATCGTGAACCTTGGACTTGATCAATGAACACCGGTGACTCAGCAACTCAGCGTCCCTATGTCACTTACAGGTCGCTCCCAGAGTTGGCTGGGATTTGCACCATGGATTGCGCTGTTGATGCGAATTGGAGCCTTGAGCAAAGTGTTGCTCGGCTCAAGCGGCTTCATTATGCACTGAGACGGATTCACGAAACGCTAACCGAGAAAATTACATCCCAGCCTATTTATGAGCTGAAGACTGCGTTTAGTTATCATGCTTATCTTTGCGCCGAGCAGGTCGATCTGATTCGGCGTCGAGTTTCTGAAATGCGCGAACCACCTTTGGGTCTCGACAAGGATCCGGAGGAGAGTCTTGTCGTTTTCTTCGATGAAATCAATGGTTCCGAAAACACTTATGAGTTGCTGCTTGGTGTTTATGAGCTTGCTTTACCGGCTGTTCTTGAGGCCTGCGAGCGGCTCAAGAGCGATGCCCATCCCTTGGCCGATGCACCGACGGTTCGAGTGGCCCGGTTGATTGTGTTTGAATTGCAGGAACTCGTTCAATTTGGGAAGCGTGCGTTGCAGTGTCTAGCCGATGACTCGTCCACTGAAGATTCCGAAGATTGGCTTGAGCATCTCAGGCTTTTTTTGAAGATTTCTGGTGGTATTGATGGCGCGGAGCAACGGATTGAAGCCGGTCCATGCAAGACGCGTTACCCGAAAGAGAAGGCTGAGTATCGGAGAGAGCCTAGACGTGACGAGCGATTTATCGACTCCTTCAACGCGGGCGTGAATCCGGAGGTTTTTCTGTACGATGATCAGTACTCGGCACGGGATAAGACGCTCATGATGTACTACAAGCGTCTGCGTGAGTTGGATGTGCCGGAGATGATGGCGAGTATTCTTGTTGATTTACGGCAGGAGGAATCGTGGGGATTCCACATGGAAATGTCTCGTCAATTATGGGATGAGTCACGGCACGCAATGATGGGTGAAGTTGGATTTGCCTCGTTAGGGATTGATTGGACAAAGATACCGATCAATTTCACGTGGTCTCGAAATTTAAATTTGCAACTCGACGCGCGTGAACGCCACGGTGTGCTTTTTTTCATTGAGCAGGGGTTAATGCCACGCACTGGTAAACGCTACGAGTGGGAGGTGGCGAGTGAGAGTGGGGATGCATTATCCGCTTTGTTTCAAGACTTTGACTGGGCCGATGAGGTCCTGCATGCTCAGATTGGAAGACGTTGGTACGTGCCTCGCTATGAAGATTTAAAAGAAGCGTTGGGTTATGGCGATCGATGTTGGTCAAAAGTTCTCAGCTACTGGCGAGAAGATTTGGAGAAGGGGAGAACGGAGCACCGAAATTGGTGGCCGGACCTTTACCAAGAGGCTTGCCGAGCGTGGGGTAAGCAACCCGATCCCGCAGCCTTGCAGTTTGAGGAAACCTACGAAGGAAAACGAGCCGATCTTGAAAAGATCTGATTCGCAACAGAAGTTGCCACTCGTTCACGCTTCGGGATGGGAGCGATCTCCGCGTTTTTGCGAGCAGGCGTTGAATTTTGCCCCGCTTGTTAATGGGGTGATCTCTCGGTAGGTCCGTCAGTGTGCTACTCGCTTGCGAGCTGAATACAAGTGGCTTGCGTCAGGAGCGGTCATCTTAGGTCGCGTAATTCGATAGACTAATGCAATCGTGTGTAAATACGGTGTGCAAATTCATGGGGCGGTGGCTTCCGAGCTTAAAACTCATGAGTTGGGTACTCGCCCAATGTAGATTTATTGATTAAGCGACTGTCGTGATGATCCCGGTTAAGGAGTGTTGGATGAGATTTTCAGTTTGGTGTACTTGCTTCGTTGCACTTTGCCTTTTCGCTCGGCATGTGGACGCTGCAACCGGCAGTCGACCGAATGTCATTGTGATTTATTCCGATGATCAGGGGACACTTGATCTGAATTGTTATGGTTCCAAAGATTTGCACACACCGCATCTCGATCGGTTGGCGGAACGAGGCGTCCGATTCACCCAGATGTACTCTCCGTCAGCGATTTGCTCGGCTTCACGTGCTGGACTGATGACCGGGCGATTTCCTGCGCGAGCAGGCGTGCCCTCAAATGTTTCGTCGACGAAGGGTGTGCCCGGCATGCCCGCAACGGAGGTCACCCTCGCTGAATTGATGGGAAGCCAAGGTTATAGAACTGGGCATATCGGAAAATGGCATTTGGGCTACACGCCTGAAACGATGCCAAACGCTCAGGGTTTCGATTACTCCTTCGGCCACATGGGCGGTTGCATCGATAACTATTCTCATTTCTTCTACTGGCAGGGGCCAAACCGACATGATCTCTGGAGGAATGGAACCGAGATTTTTGAGGATGGTGAGTTCTTTCTTGATCTGATGGTGGATGAGGCAAAGCAATTTATTGGCTCGACATCGAAGAAACCCTTTTTCATGTATTGGGCGATCAATGCACCACATTACCCGATGCAAGGAACCTCGAAGTGGCGTGATCAATATCGCCATCTCGATTCACCTCGTCGCCAGTACGCAGAATTCGTTTCAACGGTCGATGAAAAGGTTGGTGCGATCTTGGACTACTTGGATGAACTTTCCATCAGCGAGAACACGTTAGTGGTCTTTCAGTCGGATCATGGTCACTCGACGGAGGAACGCGCGTTTGGTGGTGGCGGTAACGCGGGGCCTTATCGAGGCGCGAAAGGCTGTCTCTTTGAAGCTGGTATTCGTGTTCCCGCGATTGTTTCGTTGCCTGGGACCATTCCCATGAACGAAGTTCGCAACCAGTTAGCTACTGGATGCGATTGGTACCCCACTATTGCGGATCTGTGTGGCATTCAGTTGCCATCGCACCATTTGGATGGGAGGAGCCTTAAGTCGGTGATTGAATCGAACGACAATGCCAGTCCACATGCGTCTTTCTTTTGGCTGCTTGGCCGAGGTGAACGCGCGCAGTGGGCCGTCCGCCGAGGTGACTGGAAGTTGCTCGGGAACCCAACCGACCGATCTGAGGGAGCGGGGCAAGTGAAACTGCCTTCAAGATTTCTCGTTAACTTGGCTGATGATATCAGCGAAAGTAAAAACGTTGCGGACGAACACCCACAGATCCTTCAGGACCTTGAACGCATCATGGAGCAACAGGTGGCTAGCCTAGGGGAATCCAACTAATCGAACCCGAGGCAACAAGGTTGGATGATCTTTTGAGTTGTGTCTTATTGGGTTTGTTGCAGCAGTATCTTAACGCAGAGTGAACTTATTGTGGTTCTTCACGGGGAAGCCATTGATCGTAGTGCTGTGCACTTTGGCTGGACCAAAACGGCGACGATCCCCATAGTGGAACCGTTGGTAGGGAGGACTGCCAGCTACCCAACATCTGGTACAGTTCTTCCGCGCGAGTTCGGTCTTGATTGAAACGATTTTCGGTTTCCGCCATGTCGACCGAAGGCTGGAACATTTCTGCTGGACGATGCGATAAGTGGATTAGTTTGTCTTCGCCATCTAGCACTGCGGCTTGGCCCTGCAATCGCCAGAAAAGGGTTCGTCGTTGTGGAGGTTCCGTTCCCATCAGTACGGGTAAAAGGTTCACTCCGTCATAAGCACCGTATCGACGAACCATTTTCTTTCGATTGTTTTTGTCTTCATGACTGCGAGCTTCGGCTAACGGTAAAGCATCTGCTTTTGCGGCAGCAAGAAAGGTGGGAAGGAGATCCAAACTTGACACAACACCACTTTGGTTTTCCTGCTTCGGGATTACCGTGGGCCACGACCAGATCATTGGGATTCGAATTCCGCCTTCTTTCAGGCATCCTTTTACACCTGACAGAGGACCGTTCCAGCTACCGTTATTGGTCGCACCTCCGTTATCCGAGAAAAAGCAAACAAGAGTGTTGTCAATCTGTCCTGTTTTTTCCAGAAGTGACATCACGCGACCAATCCCGCGATCCATCGCGTAAACCATCGCAGCATAGGTGCGACGCTTAGGATCTTTGATGGATCCGAAAATAGCCTCATCCTCTTTAGTCGCTTGTCTTGGTCCGTGAGGCGCGTTGTAGGAGAGGAAAAGAAACCATGGCTTGTCGCTTGATTGACTTTTTTCAATCCACCCAACCGCCTCATCCGTAAAAAAATCAGTCAGGTAAGGACTCGAGAATTCTCGAAGTGGTTCCCCGTTTCTCTCGAGCTGATTGTTTTCCGGACTTGGGAAATACCCGTGCCCTCCGCCGAGCATGCCGCAGAAATAGTCGAAGCCTCGCTGTTGTGGATGAAAGAGCTCGCCAGTCCCTAGGTGCCATTTTCCAACTAATCCTGTCTGGTAGCCAGCGTGATGAAGGTGATCCGCAAGGGTGTGCTCGCCTGGTGGAAGGCCAAGTAGTTCAGGGCGGGTCGCGTAGTTGCTGGCAGCCTGATTCAGATTCCCTTCGTATCCAAAGCGACGTGGGTCTCGGCCCGTAATTAAACCTGCTCGAGATGGTGAGCAGACTGCACTGGCAACATAGGCTTGAGTACAAAGCACACCTGAAGCTGCCAATTGATCTAGGTTCGGTGTTTGCAACTGCTGGCTTCCCATGCAGCCAAGGTCACCGTATCCCATGTCATCAGCAAGGATCAACAAGATGTTTGGGGGTTGAGTTGTTGATTGTGCCAACGCCCCTAGGCTTGAGATCAGCAAGATCATCGAGCAGAGCGAAAGCCGATTGAGTGCGTGGCAAAAGATCACACATGGTACAGTCATCACAGAGGGCATCTTCATTGGATCTTGGGTTGAAAGTGATTCCGTCTTTATTGAGCAGCTTGGGCAGTCAAAGATGGCAGACTAGCTGTTGTCGGTTTCTTCATCCCCATGAGTCAAGGACTTGGTCTCTTGAGGCTGTGGGTCTTCGATTTGGAAAGACCAACGGGCAAGTCTTTGATGGGCCGCTGTGATCATCACTTGATTTTCAAAATCGGTGCTGAAGGCGTGGATGTGTCCCGAGTGCTCCACGATGTGAGATTGTTCTCCCGTTTCTACTTCGTGTACCGAGATGAACCCTTTGTGATTACCACCAACACTTAGGAGTTGCTTGCCATCAGGTGACCATTGCATCTGCTCAACAAGCCCCTTGTTCTTCGAATTCTCCATCATTTGGATTCGTTCGCCACTGTTGATGTCAAAAACTTCAATCCGACTGGGGCCATCCAGATGATCAATATTTCCAACTTTTCCCATGCCACCGACCGCTAACTTGGTCTTGTCTGGTGAGAAAGCCAGGCTACGAATTCCGCCAATCGAATGCCTGCGTTGTTTTGGATCCCATGTGTACATTTCGGGTGTTTCTAGCTCGGCAGTCTTTTCAAGCGTTTGTGCGTTCCAGATCGCGATATGTCCAACACGATCTCCTGTTGCAATGCACGATCCGTCTGAAGAGAGATCCAATGCGTACAGCATTGAGGGATAGTGGTGCGGCGTCATTTTCTCGTGGTCAGTGAAGCTGCCCAGATTTTCTCCATTTTCAGCATCCCACACACGGCATTGCATGTCATCGCCTACGGAAATGACGCGATGGTCAGGGGTGAGAGCGATACGTCGAATCCAGCTATCGTGAGCCGTGATGGTTTTGATCTGTTGTCCGCTCTCGGTATCCCACCACACCAATTTTTTGTCGTAACCACTGGTGATCAGCTTTTGTCCGGCAAGTACCGCTCCCGTGACATAGCTCGAATGGCCATCACCTGAAAGGTTGACGCGTTCGGCTTTCTCTTCATTCAGTGGTAAGTAGTAAACACTGGCATCGGAACAGCCAAACCAAAGGCGTTGACGGTTTGGATCGACCGCGAGACAAAAAATAATCTCTTGTCCGGGCCATTCGTTGGTGACCTTTAAAGTGCTGAAGTTCATGACCATTCTCTCCCCGTTTAAGTCAGAATCGGGTAGCAAGGTGTACTGTCAAAATCGGCGATCGGAATGGGTCGGCTTCCAAGCATGTATTCTTTGGTGTGATCAATTCCCAAGGCCGCAAAAATGGTTGCGTACAGATCACCTGCGTTCATTTCACCCTCCACGACAGTATTACCATCTTGGTCGGTTTTTCCGTGAACGGTTCCGCCCTGAATACCACAGCCACTCAAGGTGCAACTCCAAGCGCTGGCAAAATGATCGCGACCGAGACTACCGTTGATTGATGGCGTTCGGCCAAATTCGCCGAGCGAGATCACGAGTGTGCTTTCCAGCAGGCCACGGTCTTTGAGGTCATCCAGCAGTGTCGACATGCAGTGATCAAGGTCTGCACAGAGTTCTTGATGTGTCTCAAAGTTTTGGCCATGGCTATCCCACCAGGCTCTTGCCACTTTGACAAACGGAACACCTGCTTCGACTAATCTTCTCGCTACAAGGCACTGTTGGCCAAACTGCGTGGGTCCATATTGATTGCGTACCGTCTCCGATTCGCGTTCAATGTCGAAAAGGTAATCACTAGCCATTAATCCTCTGACACGTCCATACGCGCTGTGATGACCTTCGAATGATGGGTGTGAATGATGCCGAGCGTAGATTTTGGAAAGTTGATCCAATAGCTCAGCTCGATCTCGGTGGTCGGTATCGGTGATCGCCTCAAGCCTTTGGATGTTTTCGGGCATCATGGCATCTGTCAGGAACATCGGGTTGTAGCGACCCCCAAGGAATCCTGCCGAACCTTTGCGGCGACCCTCCGTTGACGTGTACATCGAAACATAGTCTGGGACTTTGCTTTCGATATTCCCCAGTTCTCTCGCAAGGATCGCACCAAGGTGAGGAAAGTCGACCCCTGCCTCGTTGACTCTTCCTTTATCCATCAGCTCGTATGCGGTTCCATGGTCCGCAATTTTCGTGTTTAGCGATCGAATAATCGCCGTCTCGCCGAGACGCGTGGACATTTTCGGCATTAGTTCCGAAATTCCAATTCCGGGAATCGAAGTCTGGATCTGCGCAAAAGGCCCTCCGGTTGGTCGACCCGGTTTCGGATCCCACGTCTCTAGCTGGCTAGCTCCACCTGCCAGCCACAGCAGGATCACCCGTTTCCCTGACGCTCGAAGTTGATCATTCAACGCGTCCTGAGCGAACGCATTGATTTGGTTCATGTTGGCGGCATATCCAATACCACTTGCAGATCCTACAAGACGCATCATGCTCCGACGATCCAGTGTGTCTGATCGGTGGTGGTGTTCCATGGTGGACCTAATCGACTAGTGGTTAAAACGAAATTCGGGGCTGCAAAGCAACACCCAAGCGATTTGCTGGATTGTCTCTGTTCGATCGCCCGATCGGCTACTGAGGTACTGAGACAAGGTGTCGCGTTCTTCCTGAATTGGGGGACGTCCCAAGATGGCTGCGAAGGCATTCGAAATCACTTCCGAATCGGATTCAATCTCCTTCAGATAGCCAACCAAGTGGTTGCTGTCAGTGCTGAGGTATTGGTTCTGCATCTCCCCGCTATTACTAAACCACAATGCCTCAGAAACCGGTGTCTGGAAGTTTTCACCTGGGATTTCGGTCTTCTGGGCAAGGTGTTCGGAACGTTCTTCGAGTTGACCGCGAGATTGTTCCCAGTTGGTTTCAATTTTTTCTTTTAGTTTTTCGGGGTGATCGGTTGCAATCAATAGTGACAGTGACAGTTGGTGCGGTGAAAGTGGACGTGGTACCGCATGTCCAAATTTTGATTCGGCTTCTTCAAACTCTTCGTGATCTTGTGGGTCCGATTCTACAGGTGTTTGGTTGTCTTTTGAGCCATCGTTTGTCGGTAGCGATCGAGCGTAGGTGTTGGACAGCGTGATGGCGTGGATTAATGATCGCAGATCGTACTGTTTTTTGATGAATTCGGCCGTTAAAAGATTCAGTAGTTCTGGGTGGCTGGCGGGATTTCCAGAATGGATTTGATCCAGCGGATGTACGATTCCCCGACCGAATAATCTTGCCCAAATGCGATTCACGATGTTCTTCGCAAAGAAGTTTTGCGTTTCGTCACCTAATGCCAGTTTTACCAATTCCGATCTTGGCTGAAATGATGGTTGCGGTGGCGTGTCGGCGGAATCCTCTTGCTCTGCTTTCTTGATTTTCTCTTGGTATTCCTTGAGTGTGGCTTCTTCAAGGTCTAGTTGGGGTTCGGGTATGGATAAGCCAGTCAGGTACATAAACGCTGCGTCTTTTGTTTCGCCTTCGGTCGTATCAAAACGAAGATGGCCATCGAAGCGTTCTCCGATCATTCCTTTCTTCGTCTGGTAGGTCCGTTTAAAGAAAGATGCAATGCCGTAATAATGTTCTTGTCTCCAGTCATCAACGAGTGGGTGATCGTGGCATTTTGCACATCCAATGTTTACGCCAAACCAAATGACACTGGAGTCGTTTGCAAGTTTGTCGAGATCTCTCAAGCGATGTTTTAAGAACGCGGTTGGGCGAGTGTCTTCCGGTAAACTGATTTCGGGCGTCATGATTTGACGGAACATCACGTCCCACGGCGTATTGTTTCGTGTCGTTTCCAAAAGGTACTCACGCCAGTTTCGGTCATTGGTTAATGCCCGAAGAAGCAATGTGTCGAGTTCATTTCTTTGGTGATATGCAAAATCAGGTGATTCAATAAGTTGCTTGGTGGTTTCGTATTTTTTGTCCTGAGTATCCAAGGCCTCATAACGCTTCAGTTCAGAGACAGAAGGAATGCGTCCGGCGAGATCAAGTGTGACTCGTCTCAGGTAGGCAGCATCGCTCAGAACCGGTGCCATGAGATGATGTTCGACCGAAGCCTCAATTTCTCGGTCGATCTGTTCTGCCAGACGTATCAGATCGTCTCTCGAGGCGGATTCTGCGCGGATCTCACCTTGGGTCAAGATGCTAAGAAGGGCCATGCCATTCATGAAGAATAGCTTTGAAGCATACCTTGCGGAGTCGGCGATGCGGTGAAAGAGCATGCTTGTGGAGCGATTTTGAGGTTCGCGGTGACACAGGACAAACTAAAGTGTCGACCCATTAATTTTATTTCAATCGTCTCGCCGCGTTGTGTGATTTCGCACGATCTCGACGGTTTTCTTGTAAGGTTTTATCAGCGTTGGAGGGTGGTTAAGGCGTTCCCTCTGGTTGCCACCAACCGTTCAATTCGGATTTGAGTGCTTCTCGATGGGACGCATGCAATTTCGAACCTATTAAGTTTAGTTTTTCGAATGGGTCGCGCGAAAGATCAAACAAGGACTCCTCACGCACGTAGTCGTTCCATGCTATCGATTTGAGTTCCTTAAGCTGAG
This sequence comes from uncultured Rubripirellula sp., assembly GCA_938045805.1. Taxonomy (GTDB): domain Bacteria; phylum Planctomycetota; class Planctomycetia; order Pirellulales; family Pirellulaceae; genus Rubripirellula. The sequence goes on from CALIBL010000044.1 coordinate 10,750, forward strand.
TGGGATTCGATTGACTCGAAGATCCCTTCGATACTGAATTTAAGTGGGGAATGATAAGTTTCATCTTGCCTTTTCGAATCCATCGATAGGCGATGTCTTGGCTTGCCGAATTGAGCGAGGTTGCATCTCCGGGGTAAATTTCACCAAAAATGGAGCGATCCGGTGGAACGGGTTTGTCGTATTTCAAAAAGTCGAGGAGGTTGATTCCTGGAAGTGAGAGATCTGGTGTGGTTGAGATTTCGGCAGCACCAAGTAGGGTTGGAAGTAGGTCAATGCTGCTGCAAAGTCCGTTCTGCGTTTGCGGGCTGACGACACCGTCCCATCGAATCAGAATGGGCGTTCGAACACCGGCATCAAAAGGTGCACGCTTGCTTCTTTTTGTCTGAGTGTATTCTTGCGGGTTTTGTTTGGACGGGATTGAACTCGGTCTCCATCCATTGTCAGAGAGAAAAACATATAGAGTGTTGCTCGGTTGAGATTCACTGCTGACGATCGTTAGAAGTTCTCCCACGGTTGAATCAAATTGGGCGATGGATGCAAAGTAGGGTTGCTCCCACGGAACTACACCGGGATGACTCGCTGCTAATTTTTGAAACTGATTGGGCGCGTCGTGCGGTAGGTGGGGCAAGTAGGGCGCATACCACACAAACCATGGGGTATTGAGACGCTCACAATCTTGGATGAAATCCTTGATTGGCTGCATCGTTTTCCTGCCAATGATTAAGCCATGGTCACCATTGCCATGAGCAACTTGTTCACCGCTGGCAAGCTTGCGGATGCCTCCGAATGTTTGATCCTTGGATGGGGGCGTGAAGGTCGTCATGCCATCCGTGAACCCTGCATTGCGATAGTGCCCCTCCCAGAACTTTCCAGTCTGCAAGCATCTGTAGCCCTGATGTTTGGCAAGTAACTTGGGAAGCGTCTCGAGTCGTTGGATCAACTCAAATTCATTTTGCCGATGTGCTTCGTATTCTGACCTTGTGGTCATCCGGTTGTAACCTGAATTACCGGGTGGACCGTGGTTGAAGTGGATCCCGTGCTGATGAGGGTAGAGTCCCGTCAGAATCGTGGCTAATGAAGGTCTGCAGACACTTGATGGTACATAGCCGTTTGGAAATCTCGCAGATTTTGATGCAAGTGCATCGAGGTTTGGTGTGTGCACCCGTTGGTTGCCCATGAAGCCAAAATCCATCCAAGCCTGATCATCAGCCAAGATCAAGACAATGTTAGGAGGCTTTGAATGAAGTTGGTTGCGGGTATCGCTTGCGAAACATGCGGAGACAAGCTGAATGGCCCCTGCAAGTGCAAGGAGGATGCGGCAGGCTAGTCCATCGAGGGCTAGTGATTCGACTAAGTGTTTCATCGCCTTGCCGTTCGTTGAGAATTTGGGCCTAGAGCCGCGACGACCCATCACTTATCGCCTTCGACATTTACGATATTGGGGGTTCACTCGCTAGCGGATTCAATTACGGCAGCTGCCTGATTTGGAGCCGTCAAGCCCGGAGGCAGTTCTAGTATTTGAATGTTTCGGAAATGAATTTCGGATCCCTCGGATTCGAGGCAGAGGTATCCGCGTCGTACTTCAGAGTCCCGAATGGAATTTACAAACACACCATTCACAGAAAGTTTGACGGTTCCATCAACACAGACAACATCATAAGTGTTCCATTGGCCCGCTCCATTGCAGCGAAGTTCGCGGCTCATGCTCCTTCTCCCGCGCGGTATATCTGGCGTTGCATTGAGTCCTCCGGCACCAAAGAGTTCTCCCGAGACGTAGCCGACATGATTGGGGCTACCACCACGTGGATGCTGGTTGACCCAGTCAAGTTCCAGCATCTGAACTTCCATGCCTTTGGGCAGTTGTTTACCTGCTGGTACGCTGCCCTCACTCCAAACAAAGACACCTGAATTACCTCCGGGCTTCATGTGCCGCCATTCGATGTGAAGCACAAAGTTTTCGTACTGCTTATTTGATCGCATCACTCCGATCGGCATCCCCTTGCAAACCAAGAGACCATCCTTGACGAACCACGTGTCTTCGTCGGTGTTTACGTTCGTCCATCCGGAAAGGTCTTTGCCGTTAAAAAGTGATTTGAATGAATCAAGTTGGATCATGGATTCAGTGGCAGAGATGAAACGGTCTGTACCATTGAGTGCATGTGTGATTTCCACTGCTTTCTGAACGGTGAAGTTGCCATTGATGATCGCACGTTTGCCGATCGCACCAACGATTTTTGGTGCCTGGATCAGTTGGTCGTTGAAGAGGATCGCGAGACGCTTTCCCGTGTTTTCACTTGTCAGTTTTTCGAGTTGCTCGCCGCCCGTCTCACTGAATTCGACTGAGATTGCAGGTGTCCCTTTCTCAGTCGAGATCACCGCTGCTCGGATGACCTCTCGCATGTCAAGGGAAGACGTTGGGTTGATGTAAATGGTTTGTTCGCTGTCGGGTAGCTGTGCCGATTGCCACTGCGGTGTTTCGGTGTCCACGGCCAGTCGAAAAGCCAACTGGTTGCGTCTAGCTACCAAGCCCAGTTCATCGCACTTCGCTATCGTGGGCTGCAACGTGAGAGTCGCAGCCAAGATCGTCATGAAGAGGCGTGTTGTGGATGCTTCAGTCATCTGGAAGTGCCGTGCTCGCGTGTGATGGGAATTTAATTCTATGACCTGTGATCATCCTTGCGGGGGCGATCTCTTGTCGTTGAGTGGATCTGGAATCGTTGTTAGCTAAAAGCAAAATGAATGTAGCTTCAAATGGTTGATTCAGGAAAAAAAGATCCTCTCGGCCGTTCCTCGTAGGATTGCTGATTTTTCCGATTCGCTGAGGAAATTTGCGTGCTTCGCAATCAGGTCAATGGATGATTGATAGTTGTGTGGGGATTGGACTTGGTAGGGACAGTCACTCGCCCACATCAAGCGATCCGCTCCGAACGCAGAAACCACACGCTGGACCATCGGTAGCAAATCAAGGTACGGAGGTTTTTTATCGCCCAGTGCGTAAAACGCCGAAGTTTTAACATGTGTGTGCGGGTGCTCCGCTAGGCGGCAGAGTTGTTCAAGACGCTCTTTCTCGATCTTTCCGCTGACTCCAATTCTAGCGAAATGATCCACGACCACTTTGGTGTTCGGGAATCTTTTGCACAATGCGTCCACCGCTGGGATGTCCTCAGGGTTGATTAGCGGGCAGATTGCCAGATCGTGATCGGCCGCCAGTTTCCAAAGTTGATGGACATTCTTGTCAGTGGGCCAATCCTTTGCGTCGCCTCGCGAATGCATCCGGAAACCTCGCATGCCCGCACGTTTATGTCTCTTGACTTCACGTTGGAGGGGTTTTGTATGCCAGTCAAGTAACGACACTCCAGAGAATGTTTTCGGGTGCTCCTGCATGACTTCAGTCATGTAACGATGGTCAGATTCATAGAAGCTCATTTGGATGAGGACGACCCGCTGAACCCCCGCCGGTTGGCAATGAGCAAGAAGCTCTTGGGCCGTGAAGCTCGCTGGTTGCATGTCTTCTTTTTTGAAGTTCTTGCTGATCGGATAGCGACTTGTATCTGGGTGCCAGACGTGGGCGTGCGCATCGATCCAGTTGTTGTCGTTCTTGGAAGCGGCTTTTGCGTTGCTTGATGTGGCCGATGCAAGTGCTGCCGCAGTGAGGGCATGACAGAAATTGCGTCGGTTTAAGGCTTTGTTTGGATAGGTATTCATGCTTTAGGTATTCAATGTGGTCTTGCAGGTTCAATCGAAGCGTGCCAGGTCCGTGTTGTATTGGGGTTGAAGTGCATTAATTGTTTGGCGAGGCGAGTTGATCACCTAGAATGATATTGGATTGCAAAATCTTTGTAGATTTCGGCGGCTTTTTCAACTTCAGCACATTTTACGTATTCGATCGCCGCATGTGCTTGGTCAATTGATCCAGGCCCGAGAATCATCGCGGGTATTCCGAGATTTCCAAATTTGCTCGCGTCGCTGCAGAAGGGAACTCCACCTGGTCGATGCGGAAGTTGATGAGTCTCGAGCACACGGCACATGAGTTGAACCGCATTTTCTTCTGAGTCGGTTTCAAGCGGCGAATCAGTCAGCAAGGGCGGAAGTAGTTCAGCCTTCACGCTTGGATCGTGTCGCATCACTCGATCGACGAGTTTTTGATAATGAGCCCATGTAGCATCCGGTTGTTCATGGGGTAGGAGTCGTCGGTCGATTTCAATTTCGCAATGGTCGGGAACAAAATTGATTTGGGTACCTCCCTTAATCACACTCAGATTGCACGTGGCCTTTCCAAGAAGCGGGTGAATCGCCAGCTCAAGGTCGATCGTATCCTCGCGAATCGCATTGATGATGGGAAGCATTTGTAAAATCGCATTGTCACCCAGATGCGGTTTGGATGAGTGGGCAGAAACTCCCGTCGTGGTGATTTTGAACCTTAGTAAGCCCTTGCTCGCTGTGATCACTTGCAGTTCTGTGGGTTCTGCGATGATTGCAGCATCAAAGTTTGAATATTGATCACAAAACTCGGCAACACCTCGATAGGAATACTCTTCGTCGACTGTTGCGACAAACCAGATCTCAGGCATCTGTCGCGCCGAGTGCTGGGCGAGATCCTTGATGGCATGGAGCATGGCAGCTAGGCCACCTTTGGTGTCGCACGCTCCACGTCCATAGAGATGCCCGTCTTTGATGATCGGGTTGTATGGATCGATACTCATTCCACGATCAGAAACGGTATCCATGTGAGCTTCATAGACGATACGTTTTGATGAATTTTTCCCTGGGATCTTCGCGATAACATTGAAGCGTTCTGGCAGAACAGGCTGTTTTTCAACGTCGATGTCGTTGCGTTTAAAAAAATCGTAGATCCATTCGCCTATTTGTGATTCTCCGGATCCATTTTCGTAATTCGGATTGACGCTTGGAATGGATACCAATTGGGCGAGGGTGCTGAGAACAGAATCGTGAGCAGTCATTTTGTTCGTGCTCTTCATAATTTAATCGGAATTAGGGAGAATGATTCTTGCATGATTCGGCATTGATGTGTCGAGCGGTGAATTGTGTATTAGCGAGTCTCGCTGCAGAAAAGATTTTACTCAGGGTTCATCAATCAGTTATTCTAGTCAGTGCGGAGAGGTGAGCGATTGGAAGAATGTTTATCAGCATTTCTACCAGAAAATACCGACCAACTTGGTGACGATTGAGGCTGGGCATCCTAGATGAAAAACTTTGAACAAGACGCTCGGCAAAGCCGCGTGCTTGCCTCCCCGAAACGCGATGCCTTTGTGAGGTTAGTTTCAGCATTAAGTTTGCGATTTGTCTCCGGTAAAATTTCTCGCGTGAGTCATCGATTTGCGAGGATTGTGGTGCTCTCTGCGAGCTTGAGTTCCGTTGGGGTTGTTTCCTTTGCGGAGGAATCGAGTGCGAATAATCAGGCAGCGATGGCAGCGACTCAACAGGAGCAGATAGAGTTCTTTGAGCGACGGATCAGACCCTTGCTTGACCGCCATTGTTTTGAGTGCCACTCGGGCGATGAGCAATCAGGGGGTTTGAGTTTAGATTCTGCAATTGGAATCTCGAAGGGTGGTGACACGGGTCCCGCGGTTGTCGCTGGTGAGCCTGAGAACAGTCTACTCGTCAAGGCGGTTCGCTATGATAACCCCGAGTTTTCCATGCCACCGTCGGGCAAGTTATCGAATTCAGAGATCTCGGATTTGGAGCAGTGGATTGCTGATGGAGCACTTGATCCGAGAAAAGGTGCGGACGAAGTTTCAAAGACCGGTCGTTCAGGGCCAGGAATGTCGATCGCCGAGGGCGTTCAATTCTGGTCGTTGCAAAAGGTGGACAAGCCAAAAGTTCCCGATGCGTCAAACCCATGGGTGAGAACTCCCATTGACGCCTTTGTTTGGGAGGCACTCGCTGCCAACGGGCTAGATCCAGCACCAATGGCTTCCCGCAAGATTTTGATTAAACGTCTTAAGTATGATTTGCTTGGGCTTCCCCCGACGATCGAAGAGATCAATGCATTCGTCAACGATCATCGACCGGACGCTTACCGGCGTCTCGTGGATCACTATCTCTCTTCCGAGCAGTATGGTGTCCGTTGGGGTCGACATTGGTTAGACGTTGCACGATACGCAGATAGCAATGGTTTGGATGAAAACCTCGCCTTTGGGAACGCGTGGCGTTACCGAGATTACGTGGTTCAAGCGTGCAACTCAGATAAGCCTTATTCGGATTTTGTCACCGAGCAAATCGCGGGTGATCTATTGTCTCCCGCCGATCGTGATGCAATCACTGCAACAGGTTTCTTGGTCCTTGGTGCAAAAGTCTTAGCCGAACCCGATCGCGAGAAGCTCGAGATGGACACCATTGACGAGCAGTTGGATACGATGGGTAAAGTTTTCCTTGGGATGACATTCGGCTGCGTTCGTTGCCATGATCATAAATTTGATCCCATCACGCAGGCTGATTACTACGCTCTTGCCGGTATTTTAAAAAGCACGCAAACATTTGGTGAAACGAATACCGGAGCGATTAAGCACTGGAATGAGAGAGTTTTTGCTGACGAGAAAGAACTCGAAGCAATCAAGGTCGTTGATGATCAAATTGCTGCCCTCAAAAAAGCGGCCACCGACTTTAAGAATCAGGCTTATGGCAAGTTGCGACAGAAGGTTCGAGATCAAGCTGTTGATTATCTTGTCGCCGCGACGGCTGTTGATTTGCAGATGTCCCTCAAACAAGTTGCAGAGATTGCTGATCCAAAAGGTCTGCATCCTCGAGTCCTTTATCACTGTAGGAAACATCTTCAATTTCATTCCGAGGATCCAGTGTTTGTCCCCTGGCATCAGATGAGGGGGGCTAACCATGGAGTCAAGGTTCGAGCCTATTATCAGGATCGAGTCAGTGAGGCTCTTCAGGTCAAAACTGCCGAAGGAGAAGAAGCCAACGGAGAAGGTAGCTCGGATAAAAGTCGTTTTGAAGAAAAGGAATTGACAGCTCTGCATGCTGCGGTGATGGATGTATCAGGTTTTCTTGCCGTACCTCCCAAGCCAGATTTTGCATTTGATGCCACAACCTACGCTGAATACGATCGCTTGATGGAAGAGGCAAGGATTTTTGAGAGCGCCGCGCCCGATGTGGATTCCATCATGAGCGTTCAGGAGGGTGAGGTGGTTTCTGAATTGGCGATTCATATTCGAGGTAGCCACCGAAACCTTGGTGAGCTTGTCGCGAAGCGTGTGCCAGAAGTCATGCAGCCTGCGGCAGGAGTCCTATCCATCGAGGAAAGTCAAAGTGGAAGACTGCAATTGGCGCGTTGGATCACATCAGGACATCATCCATTAACCTCTCGCGTCCAAGTGAATCGAATCTGGGGATGGCATTTCGGGGCCGGTATTGTTCGCACCACGGAAAACTTTGGAGTTCTTGGGGCGAGCGCTTCTCATCCAGAACTACTTGATTGGCTGGCGTTTCAGTACGTTGACAATGGGTGGTCGACCAAGCACTTGCAGCGGATGATTGTTCTCTCGAGTGTTTATCAGCAAGATTCTCGTCACCCTCACTTTGATACCGCCTCAAACCAAGATCCTGACAATCAATTGCTTTGGAGGTATCCAACACGTCGATTGGAAGCGGAGCAAGTGCATGATTCGATTCTGATGGTTTGCGATCGGCTCGATGAATCGCTTGATGGGAAGACGGTGCCTCTGAGAAATCGTCAGTTTGTTTTTAATCATACGTCGGTCGATCACACCAAGTACGACAGTCTTCGGCGAGCGATCTACTTGCCAGTCATTCGTAATAATTTGTACACAACGTTTGAGCAGTTTGATTTTCCCGACCCCACCATGCCAACCGGAAGTCGGTCGGTAACCACGGTTGCGCCACAAGCACTTCTACTAATGAATTCCCCAATGGTGGTTGATGCGGCAAACCATTTGGCGAAGCAAATTTTGAATCTTTCAATGAGTCGGACGTCAAGAATTGAAAGGGTCTTTCAGCAAGTCTTAGGTAGGGATCCAGAAGAGTGGGAAGTCAGAGCGTCGATGCACTTGTTGAGTGGCGTTGAGAGCCAATCAAGCAAAGATCCAATTTTGGCATGGTCTGTCCTGTGTCAAAGTTTACTAGCGGCCAATGAATTCATTTACATCCAATAGTAGAAGGTGCATGTTTGATGAAGGATGTGAAGGAACGCGAGTTGGGGACAATCGGGACGCGTCGCGAATTGCTTCGAGCCAGCGCTGTTGGTTTTGGGCAACTCGCCTTCGCTTCAATGCTACATCAAGTTGCCGCTGGTGATGACGCAAAGATTCTCACCGATGGTTCGGGAGAAAAGTTATCGGCGGGGCGGGATTCAAAGCGTAGTGGTGTTCTTCCCGTGAAAGGGCCGCACCATGTGCCTCGAGCGAAACGAGTAGTTTTCCTTTTCATGAAGGGGGGGCCTTCTCATGTCGATACTTTCGATCCCAAGCCTCTGCTGGACCGCGATCATGGAAAGCCACTTCCGTTTCCACTCCCACGCGTGACTTTTGCAAAACAGGGTAATCTGCTGCGGTCCCCTTGGAAGTTCAAGCAGTACGGCGAGAGTGGATTACCCGTGAGTTCGTTGTTCCCACATGTCGCTAAACATGTGGATGAGCTTTGTGTTTTGCGATCTGTGCATGGAACCAATCCCGCACACGGTGGAGCCCTTTTGAAATTGCATACGGGAAGTGATCAGTTTGTAAGGCCAAGTATGGGGTCATGGGTGACCTACGGTCTTGGTACGGAAAATGAAAACCTGCCGACGTTCGTGACTATCTGCCCGACACTCGCGCACGGCGGTGTCAATAATTGGGGGGCGGCTTTTTTACCGGCCGACTGTCAAGGGACACCCATCGGTAACGCGTCGATCTCTTCCACCAAGGCGACTGTCAAGCACATCTCGAATTTGCAGTTATCAAATGATGATCAGCGAAACCAGCTGGACTTTATTGCAATGCTCAATGCGAAGCATCTAGAGCGGTACCCTGATGAATCAATGTTGGAGTCGCGTCTGAATTCTTTTGAGCTTGCGTTTCGAATGCAACGTTCCATGCCGGAGATTCAGTCATTGAACGCCGAAACGCAGGCGACACAGCATCTTTACGGGATTGACGATCCGGTGACTGAGGATTTTGGTCGGCAATGCTTGATGGCTCGCCGCCTACTGGAACGTGGAGTTCGGTTTGTGCAGGTGACTCACAGCGATAGCGAAGTGCAATGGGATCAGCACAGCGATCTTTATCATGGACATACCAAGAATTCTGCTGAGGTGGATAAGCCGATAGCCGGATTCCTTACCGATTTGAAGCAGCGAGGTTTGTTGGAAGATACTTTGGTGCTCTGGGGTGGTGAGTTTGGTAGAACTCCAACCGCCCAGGGAACCAACGGTCGAGACCATAATCCTCACGGGTTCACAATGTGGATGGCCGGTGGTGGTGTCAAGGGAGGCTATGCATACGGCGCGACCGATGAATATGGATATTACGCAGCAGAAAATAAAATGCATGTTCATGACCTACACGCCACGCTCTTGCATTTAATGGGTCTTGATCACGAGCGTCTGACCTATCGGCATGCGGGGCGAGATTTTCGTTTAACCGATGTTGCTGGGCGAGTGGCGACCGATATTTTGGCATAGCGACCAGCGATGGATTGAAAAGAGCACGGGGAATCGACTGATGACCGATTTTTATTTGCCGATGTCGCGAAAGCGGAACCGATTCGTTACTGGACGTTACGGAATTGAAAGAAGAGATTTTCTTCGATACGTCGCTGCGGTTTCAGCCATTCCATGCCTGCCGCTTCAGTCACAGGAGTCGGTGGTCCAAAAACCGCGATTCCAGACCGATCCATTTTCGTTGGGGGTCGCTTCCGGTGATCCAACTTCCACTGGTGTTGTTCTTTGGACACGACTTGCTGCCGGTCCTATCGATATTGGGGGGTTGCCAAAGCGGCCCTTCGAGGTGCGGTGGGAGATCTCCGAAGACGAGAGTTTTTCTTCGGTCGTCAAAAGTGGAACGACCATTGCTTTGCCTCAGTTAGGGCACTCGGTCCATGTTGAGGCAGATGGTTTGGAGCCATGGCGTTGGTACTTTTACCGTTTTCATGCTGGGGAAGCGACGAGTCCCGTTGGACGCACTCGCACCGCACCAAAGGCAGAAGTGATGCCTGATCAGTTGCGTTTTGCCTTTACATCATGCCAGCATTTTGAAACCGGATATTTTAACGGCTACAGCCATATGAATCGGGAGGATTTCGACCTCGTGGTTCATCTTGGAGATTACATCTACGAATATGCTGGTCGCGATAAATTGCCACGCAAGCATCTTGGTGGTGAGCTACACACGCTTGACGATTATCGGCAGAGGTACGCTCAATATCGAACGGATGATCAGCTTCGCGAGGCACACCGCTTATTTCCTTGGCTGGTAACTTGGGATGACCATGAGTTTGACAATAACTACGCGAATCTTGTCTCGGAGGAGGATGGCGTTTCGCCTGAGGCATTTCTTGCACGCAGGATGAATGCTTATCAAGCGTATTATGAGTTCATGCCGCTTCGGCGTAAGTCGTTTCCTTCTGGTCCACACATGAAGCTTTACCGAAGATGTCGGTATGGTCGTTTGGCTAACTTTCATGTTCTTGATACGAGGCAATACCGAACCGATCAACCCAATGGTGATCATCAAAAGCCGATGGTTGGGAAGGTGTTTGATGCTAACACAACGATGCTCGGAGCAGATCAGGAACAGTGGCTGATGTCAGGTCTAACGCGATCGAATGCCACTTGGAACGTTCTTGCTCAACAGGTCATGATGGCACCCTTGAATCGAGGTGATTTGGAATCTCCAAAGTACAGCATGGATCAGTGGCCGGGATACGAATTTAGTCGTCGTCGCTTACTGCGTTTTATGCATGAACGGTCGGTGCCTAATCCCGTTGTTCTCACCGGTGATATTCATGTGAACTGGGTGAATGACCTGCAGCTCGACTTCGAGGACTCCAGTTCACCGCTCGTGGGGACGGAGTTGGTGGGGACATCGATGACCTCAGGTGGAAACGGTGGCAACGTCATCAAGGAGTACGAGCGAGCACGAGATCAGAACTCATTTGTGCGATGGTATAACTCGAACCGCGGTTACGTTTCTTGTACTCTCACACCGAATGATTGGGTCACGAACTACCAAGTAACGCCAATTGTCGATCAGCTCGGTTCCCCGATGCACACGGCAGCCAGTTTTCGAATTCAAAATGGCAGACCCGGTGCAGAGCAAATCAGTTAGCGAGAGATCGATTTTGTTGCGGGGAGATGATTCGCCATTCCGGCATCTGTGCGGTTTAGCTCATTTTCGGTCGCTTGCCGCATCCTTTGCAATCTGCGCTGATGGATCTTCCTTGTCGCCAAGTTATGTAGCTCGTCCGGATCTTTTTCAAGATGATAAAGTTCTTCCGTTTCGCCCTCGATTAGATTTCGAATGTATTTAAATTTGCCTTCGGCGAGCATCACGTACCACGGGACACCGGGGCCATGATAGAGTTTCGGGTCGTCCTTGGATGGAATTTCGTTGGTGTCACTTCCGTAGATCTTGCCGGTATGGACGAGCATGGCTGGCGATTGTCTTTGTAGAGTTGCTGACTGAAAAAGCGGAGTCAGATCTTCTCCGTGCATTTTCCATGGCAGCGGTACCTTTGCATTGGCGAGAATCGTTGGTGCAAGATCGACACCACTCACTGGGTTGTTGATCACTCGACCCGCAGAGAGTTTCTGATCCTTGCGAGTTGGGCGAATGATTAACGGAGCTTCAACGGTTGCGCGGTAGGGCGCAACTTTACTCTTAAATCCATGTTGCCCCCAAGCGAAACCCTGATCTGATGTGAAGATAATCAGGGTGTTTTCATCTTGACCGGAGTCGATGAGTGCTTGAAGGAGCCTGCCAACACCCTCGTCTATCGCCAGCACACCCTGATGATACTGACGAATCCAATCTTTGAGTGAACGGCCTGGGATGTCCTTCATGCCAACGGGAGAGACATCTCTGGTTTTCTTCTCTACCGGCTTACCATCTTTTCCTGGTTCCCAATGCTCCATTGCTTGTGCGTACTGCGGTTTGCCTTTGCGCGGCGGATAGATGTCTTTGGGGTTTGGTATCTCGAGATTTGGGTATGCATCGAGATGTCTTTCAGCAGGTGTAAAAGGTCCATGGACAGCACCGTAGCAGAGCCAAAGGTACCAGGGTTCTTCCGATTTTTGCTCGCGTTCGATGAACTCTATCGCCCAATCAGTGTAGTTGTCGGTGGAGTAGCCTCGCGTCATTTCGGGGGCGCCCCCATTGGTGCTAATGAGTTGGTTGTCGTAGTAGTTGGGGGCATTGTTCGGATAACCAGGTCGATTCCAAACGCGTTGATGATCCCAGTCACGACCGTACCCCGTGTCCCTTCCAGTATGCCATTTGCCGATGTGGGCGGTGGTGTAACCATGCTGTCGCAAGACGCTTGGCCAGAAGCGACACTTTTCTGGATCGTAGGTACTGCCGGGGTATTCTCCATCCATCCGCATGGATTCAATGCCGTGTTGATGAAGGCCTGTCAGCATCGATGCTCGAGAAGGCATGCACCATGCTCCGATGTAGGCATGCTCAAACCGGACGCCATTTTTTGCGAGACGATCGATGTTGGGTGTATTGACCCAGGGGTAAGCGTCTTCGTAACAGCTGACGGTTCGGTAAGATTGATCATCGGTGTAGATAAATAGAATGTTGGGTCTTCCATCGCGTGCGATGTCAGTCGAGTCAGCCTTTGATGAATGTGTGGGGATCGGATCAGCGTGTGAGCGAGTGGGTAGGGCTACCCAAATGACCGCAAGTACCGTCATGCTCGACGCCCAATGAAGCATCATTGCGGTGAGTCTGGTTGCTGCGGTGTTCACATTGGTGCGATGCATGATATTGGTTGTCTTTTTAATGTCCGTGTTCATTCAGATAGTTAGGCGTCGGATTGGCGATTAGTGGTTTTGATGCTGTAATCTTTAGTTTGCAAGGTAATCTTCGCCCTGCCAGCTCCTCAGTACCGATCTCTGCCATTGTTCGAGTGCTGCCTGCATCGCTGACGCTTTGTCCGGAAATTGCCCCGCTAAGTTTGTGGCTTCCATGGGATCATCTTGAAGGTTGTACAGTTCGATTTTCACGATCTGATTATTTTCGATTCGATGGAACTTCCATGGCCATGAATTCCAAGCGGCATGTCCATTGAGTTGATCCAGATTCTTTTTGGGGAATTGCTTCACGTTTTTTAGAAGCCGGTCGGGGTGTGGGTTTGGGCGACCGTTAGCTTTAGCCTCCATCAGTTCTCGTATCACGCGATCGCTATAGGTCGCTTGCCCTGCTTCATAGCCATGCCAAAAACCCATCGGTTTGTTTCGGCTGCTGGTTTCTCCGCGCAGAATGGGTAAGAGATCGATACCATCGAGATAAGGTTGATTGTTTAGTGAACACTCAGCAAGCGCGGCAATGGTGGGGTAGAAGTCAGACGAGTGCGCTGGGGTATCGATAACTTTCGGTTGGAAGTGTTCGGGCCATTCAAAGATCGTTGGGACACGGAGCCCCCCCTCGTAAATACTTCCTTTCTTGTCGCGTCCCCCCGAAGACTCCGGGACGAGGCCGCCATTGTCGCTCGTGTAGATGAGTAAGGTGTCTTTTTCAATTTCCCATTCACGAAGAGCAGTACGTAACCGTCCGACCTGTTGATCGAGCAGGGTGATTTCGCGAAAGTATCCCGGTTTTTTTGTGTTCTGGTCGTTGTAGAGCGTGTCGGCGTCTGTCATTGCCGTGGGGATTTCACGTTGCGGGTCATGTGGCGAGGGGAACCATGTAATCGCGAGGAAGGGCGAATCTGAATCTTTATGTCTTCGGATAAAATCAAGGGTTGCGTCCATCGCGATCACCGAACCCTGGCCTTTGATCTGTTTGTATTCCCCGTTCTGGCTAAGGTACGGATCGAGGTCAAAAAAGTTGAGTCCTGAGAGCCACTCGTCAAATCCAGCATTTCCGGGGCAAGTTGGGCTTTGAGGTTGAACGGATCCAATGTGCCACTTGCCAAAATGTCCAGTCGTGTAACCTCTGGATTTAAGTCTTTCAGCGATCGTGATTTCATTTGGTCGCATGTAGTGACCGTGATTGGGAACATTGCAACGAAATGGGTGGCGGCCGGTCATCACACTCGCTCGGGTTGGTGAGCAGACCGGAGCACTGGCGTAGAATCGATTCATGACAACGCCAACTTGTGCCATTGCATCAAGAGAGGGTGTTTGAACGAATGGATGTCCCGTGAATCCGGTATCCCCATAGCCGTGGTCATCCGCCATCACCAAAATGATATTGGGCTGTTCGGCATGAATGCTCGGTGAGAATACAAAACCGATTAATGCGATCGCAATCATCTTCAATCGCTCCAAGTACCGGTTAAGGCGAATGTGATGTGCGTGGATTGTGGTGGAGAGATTCAAGAGCATTGGGGGGCATCCGAAAACGAAGGCTGGTGAACGATGACCATAAATATTAACAGGTTCTTCGCTGCATTTCGGACGTGATTTGGGATTCGTTATTCGATCGAATTAGTTGCGGGATTGACGGATTCTTTCGTGGATAGCTCAGATACTTGCTGAGAAAATTAAACTACGTACGACTGAGTGTCGCTTGATTTGGTAGACTTCTGCGAGGCATTCAAACCTTTATGGAAGCTGTGAATGCTAAGGAGTTTGGCTGGATTCGCTCGAAGAAACCGCCACCATGCTAATGTCCCTGTCACGTCAGAAATTTTTCTCAAAGGATCGACTGAATGCCGACCATCTCTGCTCGAGTGTTGTTCACCGGTGTGTTGATGACACTCATCGTTTCAAGTGCTAATGCCCAAGAAGAAAAGTGGGTAAATCTGTTTGATGGAAAAACGTTGGACGGATGGGAGAAAATCGGTGGCGATGATAGTCACTGGAAAGTTGAAGATGGAGCGATTACGGGAACTGGAAATCCGTCGATGTTGGTTTGCACGGAGGGACCTTACAAGAATTTTCGTTACCGTGCCGAGGTGAAGATTAATGATGGCGGCAATTCGGGTCTGTATTTTCGAACAACCCGACGTCCAGGCTTTTTGGACGGCTATGAAGCGCAGATCGATAGCACGCACACTGATCCGATTCGGACCGGTTCACTGTATGGTTTCTGTCACGTTTATTCCCAGTTAGCCAAGCCTGACACGTGGTTCTCGTACGAAATTGAGGTGCGCGAAGATGTTTGGAGAGGAAGGGAAATGACTCGCATTAAAATCACTGTGAACGATCAAGAGCTCTATGAGTACATGGATTTTGAAAAAACCTATCCGGCTGGTCACTTCGCTTTTCAGCAGCATGATCCGGGTAGTGTGGTTCAGATTCGAAATGTAAAAGTCTTGAAGTTGGCTGACTGATGCTATTCGGAAATCTCTGCTTTAATTGATCTCATAATACGATCGCACCGTTACGCAGTGGTGCGGTCGTTTTTTTTGCTTTGACGGGAACGCCGTAAAAGTGCTCCCGTTTGGTGTGTGTAAAAAAGAGAACGCTTCGAAGGATTGGTGATGTTAGATCTAGTGTGCGACGCAAAGAAACGAAACCCGGTGAGAGCTTTGTTTATAAGCTTCACTTGCTTGATGCTGCTTTCAAGTGGAAGCCTTGCCGCAGACCCGCTTCTTGAAAAGGTCGAAGTATTTCCAGCTGGGCTGCATGGCGTTACTCTGTACAGAATTCCTGGGATCGTCGTGACGACCAAGGGGACAGTGCTAGCCTATTGCGAAGCGCGTCGAGATAGCCGCGCAGATTGGGGTGAGATTGAAGTCCACATGCGACGTTCGATGGATGGCGGAAGGACGTGGTTGCCAGTGCAGCATGTGGCTCATCATGGTCGGCGGATGGAGGGTAATCCGAGGAAGAAAGAGGGCGGTGAACGCGAGCAAACGGTGAATAATCCCGTGGCGATCGTAGATCATCAGACAGGAGCGATCGAGTTTCTGTATTGCTTGAATTACGCCCGGTGTTTTTCAATTCGCAGTGAAGATGACGGTGTCACTTGGAGTGAGCCAATCGAAATCACTTCTACCTTTGAGCCTTTTCGAGAAACCTATCCTTGGAAAGTAATTGCAACGGGTCCGGGACATGGTGTTCAGATGGTAAGCGGCAGACTGCTTGTCCCAGTTTGGCTTGCCTACGGGAAGGTCGGTGACCACAGCCCGTCGTTTTGCGGAACTATCTACAGTGACGATCACGGAAAGACTTGGACTGCTGGTGCCATCACCGTGCCGAATGAAGGTGAATTTCATCATCCCAATGAATCGATGCTGACCGTTAACGGCGAGGGGCGTGTCATGATGATCACACGCAGTGTTTCTAAGCCGAACCGCAAGATCATCACAACGAGTCCCACTGGGATTGGTTCATGGGGGACGCCGAAGTTCCATCCACAGTTGCTTGAACCTATTTGCATGGCAAGTATTCTGAGCGTTCGAGATCCCGCTGGTAGTGGTGATCTATTGGTGTTTACCAACCCGCACCAGGTTGCACTGGATAAGGTGGGCGCCGAAGTGCCAGCAGGACGCGGGAAACGCCGTAATTTGTCGATTAAGTTAAGCCGAGACCACGGTATGAACTGGGATAATAGTAGGGTGATCGAAGTGGGGCCAAGCGCTTACTCGGATCTTGCTCAATTGCCTGATGGAACGATTCTTTGTCTCTATGAGGGTGATCAAACCATTACCTGTGCTAGGATGAATCTCGACTGGATCACAGGAGAGGCTGATGGTGAGTAGCTATCGGTTTTTGGTCAGGAGAAGGTTGGCTTCACGATTTTATGGATTGGCCCGCTGATGCCTTTTGGCTAACGATGAGATTGAGGTTTTTAAGTTGCAGATGAGTTGTCAAAGTGAGCAATCCAAGAAAGGTGCGAGCGAACGATGGATCGTCGTTTGCATACTGATTTTTCTGTCTACTGCAGTCGTGTTTGCTCAAGAACCATCCGATACAGAAATCGCCGGCTCGCAAGGGGTTACTCAGGCGGTGAATCGCTTGATGCAACAAGGTTTCTCACGTTACGGCGTAGCGGCTTCGCCACAATGTGAAGATGACCGTTTCATTCGCCGCATTTATTTGGATTTAGCTGGGCGTATCCCTACACTTCAGGAGACGCAGCAGTGGATGAACTCGTCCCGAAATCGTGGGCAATTGATTGATCAATTATTGCAGAGCGAAGATTTTGTGCTTCACTTTGCCGACCTTTTTGATGCGATCTTGATGGGGCGATCTTCTGAGAAGAAATATCAAGAGCGTCGAGCTAACCATTGGCGTTCTTATCTAGAGCAAACCATTCGTGACAACCGATCATGGGCTGACGTTATCGAGGAAATCTTGCTGGCACGCCCCGAGAATGCTGATGCTAAGGGTGCGGTATGGTTTTTGTACGAGCGCAATAACGATTTTCAGAAGATCGCAGAATCGATCGCTCCATCAATCTTTGGTGTCAGAATTGAATGTGCGCAGTGTCACGATCACATGATGGCCGATGAGATCAAGCAGGCTCATTACTGGGGATTGGTGGCTTTCTTCAATCGCGGCAAGAATCTCAACGCAGGTGGCCAGCTGAGTGTTGAAGAGTCGGCGATTGGTGGCTTTTCTGACTTTGCAGATCTCAGCGGTTCCAGTACTCCCAATTACCTCGCCTTTCTAGATGCCGAAACAGTACCCGAAGAACGCCCCGCAGCTGATGGTGAACAAAGCGATTCCGAGGAGCTCTACATCTCGCATCCCTCGCCACTTGTGAATCGGGTCCCGAAGTTTTCGCGACGTGAAAGGTTTGTCAAAGACGTTGTGCGAAACCATCCCAGGTTAGCGAAAGCGTTTGCGAATCGTGTTTGGGCTATCTTAATGGGGCGTGGTTTGGTGCATCCTTATGATGAAATGGATAGTGTGCATCAGCCAAGTCATCCAGAACTTTTGGATTGGTTAGCGATTGATGTTCGTGAATCGAACTACGATTTGCGCAGGCTGATTCGTGGGATTGTTCTGAGTGACGCTTATCAGCAATCCTCGGTGCGAATGGAGCAGCATAAGGATCCCGCATCATTTGCTTGGTATCTCGAGAGACCATTAACGGGCGAGCAGTTTGCGCGTTCCGCTGTGGTAGCACTTCGGGGCAAGGCGGACACAACGGAAATTGCAGCTTTTCGGCAGCAGTTTCCGCTCGTCTTACCTTCCGACTTCGTCTCGACGGTGAAGGATGCTTTGTTTCTGTCCAATGGCGAATCCGTAGATCGCTTGATCAATTCGAGTAATAAGGAACATCATTTGATTCCTCGGTTACTTGCTGAAGATTCGATTGAGAATCAGGTTCAGATGTTGTTTCAGTCGTTGTATTGCCGTGATGCTGATGATGACGAGAACGAAGCGATTGCTAGATACTTGAGCGATCATGATGGCACACCTGTCGAGGCGATCAAGCAAGTCGTGTGGTCGATGTTGTCCAGTGCTGAGTTTCGGTTGAATCATTAGGAAGGTGGACGGCTAAATGAAGAGACGTGGTTGCGGAAGTCCCGAACACACATTGCATCGCCGATTGTTTCTTGAGGGAACGATGGCGAGCGCTTCTGCTTCGGTTGCAAGCTTCAGTGGTTTATTTTCCATACCGGCGTTTGCCGAAGAGGTGAAGCAGACCTCGAAGAAATGTATTTTGCTGTGGCTTTGTGGTGCTCCCAGTCAATTCGAAACTTGGGATCCAAAGCCGGGAACCGAGACTGGTGGGCCTTTTGGGGCTATCTCAACGTCATTGCCTGGAATCCAAGTCAGTTCGCTGATGCCGAAGTGTTCTGGGATCATGGATAAGCTCGCGGTGATTCGCAGTATGAATACCGAACCGAGCGAGCATTTTCAGGGTATCGACGCATTAACTCGGGGAGATACACCAAGGCCTCCATTCACTCGGCCTATTTTGGGGTCAGTGATCGCGGAGCAATTGGGGCAGCTTGATTCCCCCGTGCCACAGTTTGTTCTCCTTGATCCTTGTCCGGAGGGAAATGAATTTAAATCATTCAAGGCAGGAAATTGGGCAGGATGGCTGGGGGCTGAATATGGACCGATTCGCGCTGGTGGTGATTACTCGATTCCAAATTTGAACAAACTTGAAAGCATCAGCGATGTCGACCACCAAGATCGTGAAGCGCTTCGGCAATTCCTCAGTCGCAAATTTGAAAATGATCAACGCAGTGAGGCGGCTAGTTCATACAACGCGGCGTTTCAGCGAGTTCGAGGATTGATGAGTTGCGCCCCACTGTTTGATCTGAATCAGTTGCCAGAAAAAGATCGTGATCGTTATGGTCGCGGCGCCTTTGCTCAGCATGCACTGCAGGCGAGGCACTTGATTGAGAATGGCTCGACTTTTGTGATGGTTGCTAATGGGATGCCTTGGGATAACCATGTTTTCCAGCATGAAATGCATCAGATGTTGGTGCCGGAACTTGATAACGTTCTTTATCAGCTTGTTTCTGATTTGGATGAACGAGGGATGCTCGATGACACCATGGTGATTGCCATGGGCGAATTCGGAAGGACTCCGTGGCTTAACGAGGCGAGGGGGCGAGATCATTATCCCAATGCTTGGAGTTTAGCGATGGCAGGGGGTGGAATTCGCGGTGGAGTTGTCTACGGAGCGACCGATCCTTTGGGTGTTGAAGTTGCTGAAAATCGAATGGATCAAAGGAGCTTGTTTGCGACGATCTTCAGCGCGTTGGGAATTGATCCACACCACGAGTATGACTTGCCCGGTTTACCGACCTTTCATCGCGTGGAAGGTAAGGTCGAACCGATTAAGGAGTTGTTGGTATGAACTCGAAACGATCGGAGCAGCCTAACCTGAAACGTGTTCGCGAATTGAAGTTGCCCAGTGGCGTGCTTTCGGCAGCCTTGGCAGAGGACGGGAAACGTATCGCTGCCGCCTGTCTTGATGGCGTTTACCTAACAGATCTCGATTCGGGTGATTCAGAGAAGTTGTATTCGCATGATAGTTACGTTAGTTCGGTCGAATGGATTTCGGATCAGTCGATCGTTTCAGCTGGATATGATGGGCGCATCACCTGGTTTGATATCTCCCTTAGCCAAGAGGTTCGCCGAGCCAAGGCACATCAGTTTTGGTCTTGGGATTTAGCTATCTCAAGTGATCGTTCAAGACTAGCAACTGTAACCGGTCAATACCTTGCGGGCGGCTATCGCTATGAGCCAGCTGCGGAAACCGAGGCATCAATTCGTGTCTATGATGTCGCATCTGGGGAGGTTCTCCATGATTTACCTCATGTTCCCTCTGTGCAGGCGGTCGCAATCAGCCCCAATGGACAGTACGTCGCCGCGGGCAATCTGATGGGGGAGGTGAGGGTTTATGATTTGTTGAGCGGCGAACTAAAAAGCCAATGGACTACCAGTGACTTCACGAGTTGGGGGATCATCAAGAGTCATTCCTACCTTGGCGGTGTATTCTCGATACGCTTCACGCCTGATGGTGAGTCGATACTTTTGGCTGGCATGGGGCCGATGCGAGATCCTATGGCCGGTAATGGAAAGCAGTTGTGGCAGAAATGGAGTTTTCTTTCAGACGAACCCAAGCTTCTTGATCAGACACATGACGGTGAATCCGGTGAAGGTTTGATGGAGGCATTGGCTGTTGATCCGAATTTACCCTTCTTTGTGATGGGAGGACGTCTGCGGGGTGGTGATTGGAATATGGCCCTCTTTGATCTGGAGATTGGTAAGCGATTGAGCATATTGAAAACGGGCTATCGAATTACTGACGCTCGATTTTTTAATCGGGGAGAGAAACTCTTACTTGCCGGTGCAACCGGTCAGGGTAAACCAAAGAAAGAGGGTGGATTCCATCCCTTTGGTCGGATTGAAATCTATGAGACGTTTGGATCAGATGATTCTTGATCCCACTTGCAAGAAAAGAATTCTTTCACTGAGATCTAAGGCTCATTCCCGAAGCTCAGTCGAGGGGTAGTATATTGCAGCGATACCGTCAGCATTTTGTGGTAGGGCGGTTAAGACATGATCTTTTCACGTACGTGGGTTGAGCAGGTGAAGGCTTCACTGTTACGTTTTTTATCCCTCGGGCATATTCTGCCTAGGATTCTGGGGATGTTCTGTGCCATCACGGTTTTATCGGTTGCTGCGATCGCTCAATCGCAATCCAACGAGATAGCTGACCGCCAAAAGGATTCATCGCTTCCAAGTCTTTCGAAGCAGTTGTTGTCTGAAGATTCAAAAACTTTAGCGAGAGAATCACGGGAAAAAGGGAATCCCGTGCAGGGAGCGATCCACTTCGCGCAAAAAAGCATGCGATGCTCAGAATGCCACGCGAGAGGTGGGATTGCGGGTAGTGAACTTGCTGAGTCGTCACGGCGTTTGGGACCAAACCTCTCTTTATTGGAGGCTGGGATCCCTGATGAGGTGGTGGTTGAATCGTTATTGGATCCTTCCGCCCGAATTGAAAAAGATTATCAGTCTGTTTTGATTATCACTGAGGATGGTAACCAGTCCAGCGGACGTATCATCGAAGAAAGTGATGAAGGACTCGTGTTGCAGGAGCAGGTTGAGCCTTACCGCGTCATTGAAATTTCAGCTGAGGAGATTCTGCAACGTAAAGTTAGCGATCAGTCAGCCATGCCATCGGGTTTAGTCGACTCGCTAGCGGATCGCCAAGCATTTCTTGATCTGGTCAGTTACCTCTATCAGATTCGTGGTTCGGGGGTGATGAATCGTCTCGAAGTGAGTCAGTCTCCAATCGTGAAACGGCGTATCGAGGGATTGGCACTTATTGATGATCTTCGTTGTATGCGTTGTCATGACGCGAGTGGAGTGCCGAGTTTGAATGAAGCTGGTCACGCCATTTCTGTCGGCCCTGATTTAAGGGAGGTCTCTGGTCGAGTCGATCCTCATTATTTGAGGGCTTTCATCGCGAATCCGCATGCGACAAAGGAGAGCACCCTGATGCCAGATAACATGCAGGGGTTCGATATGCGGCGGAGAAATGATATTGCCGACAAGATTGCCACATTTCTTGAATCGTTGAGTGATCGTAAGTTCCGTCGGAGTGAGGTTAAAACGGAATCAGTCGAACGAGGTCTCGATCTGTTCCATTCCGTTGGCTGTGTCGCCTGTCACGGACCGATGATCAGTGATTCTCATGAAAGCGATCATGCTGGCCACTCCTCCAAACAGGTGATTGATCAAGACTCTGCAACTGAATTGATACCTCATCTATTTAGTCTCGGGGACCTTTCGAGTAAGTACAGCGTTTCCTCTTTAACTGAATTGCTTGAAGATCCGAAACAGGTGCGTCCCTCGGGTCGCATGCCGAACTTGGGGCTAACACACTGGGAAGCGGAAGATATCGCTTCGTACTTGTTAGACGGTGGACGCATTGATAAGGAGATCGAGCCAGTCTCAGCTTCAGAAGACATCGCGGCATTAACGCGGCCATCAGAAAATGATTTTCAGGCTGATTCCTCCAGTGATGCAACGACTTTACTTTCGGAGAAGATCGAGGAAGGTAAACGCTGGTTTGTGAAGCTTAACTGTGTTAATTGTCATCAACTGGAAGGACTTAGTTCGGGTAGAGATTTCACGTCGCTCGATGATTTGAACCTCAATGCCACAGGAGGGACTTGTTTATCGAACGGTAAATCGGAGCAGGTTGATTCACCTAGGTATCGATTACGCGACGAGCAGGTTTTCGCGATTAGGGAAGCGATCAATCGACTTGATGAAGTTTTATCAGTAGAAGAGAAGATCCATTGGTCGCTCAAAAGTCTTCGCTGTACATCCTGTCATGATCGTGATGGCCACGGCGGTGTGCATTCATCTTTGGATCGTTTCTTCCAAACGACCAATCAAAATCTTGGACCTCAAGGCCGAGTGCCTCCGAGTTTGAATGCGGTGGGGGCGAAGCTAAATCCGAAGTGGTTAAGGCAGGTGCTTGTGGAGGGACGGGCGGTGCGTCCATACATGCTGACCAGAATGCCGGTGTTCGGTTTGGAAAATGTGCAGGGATTGCTCACACACTTCTACGAAGTAGATCAGCCCATGCCGCATGATTTTGTTGACTTGCCGGACACCAAAGAGACTCGCAATGCCATGACGGAGATGATCGGGCGTAACGGTTTGAATTGTATCGCGTGTCATACCTTCCAGAACCAAGGAGCTGACACCATGCCGGCACTGGATCTGACCGAGATGGCCGAGAGATTGCAGCCAGGTTGGTTTTATCAGTACATGCTCTCACCCCAATCGATTCGCCCCAACACCGTCATGCCTTCCTTCTGGCCCGGCGGTCGCGTGATTCGTCCTGATTTGTTGGATGGAACAACGCAATCGCAGATAACTGGTATTTGGAATTACCTGCAGCGAGGTCGCCAAGCACCGACTCCGAGGGGGCTGCAAGTTGAACCCATCGAGCTGCTTTCCGATGGGCGCGAGGCAGTGATGCTGCGACGAAGTTATCCGAATATCGGTAAGCGTGGAATTGGAGTGGGGTACCCCAGTGGGATTAACCTGGCCTATGACGCGGAGCAGATGCGATTAGCGTTGATGTGGAAAGGTGGATTTGCTGACCCAGGTGGTGTGTGGCGAGGTCAGGGCCATGGTCGAGTGCGTCCGCTGAGTTCGGAAGTGTGGAGTTTGGGGCTTGGTCCTGATTTAGATAGCGAGGAGCAAGCGTGGCTGGTTGATGATGGTCGACCACCCGATCATCAATTTCGGGGGTACTTGTTGGACGCCGAGCGACGGCCAACCTTTCTTTATCAATTTGGTGTGATTCAGGTTGAGGACTATTTTTTTGATTCTGTTTCATCTGGTGACTCACGCCCCGAAGATGCAAACCTGAAGCTCAGCCGCACACTCAAATTGCAAAGCGATCAAGTCGTGGGCGATTTACGATTTAGGGTTGCTACGGGATCAGTGATTAAGTCGCTCAAGTCTCGACACTTCTTTATTGATGATCGGTTGGAAGTGATTACTCCCAAAGGATTCGAGGCGGTCATCGTCTCCGGTGAAGCGGGTGAATCATTGCAGCTTTTGTTTGATGTGCCGGTTGGCCAAACCACAATGGAGATTGAATATGTTTGGTGATCGTTGGCAAATCTCATTCTGTGTCAAGCCAGTGGTTGTCCATCGGATGGTTGCAGCCGTTTGTGCCTTGATGTGCAACGGCGCGTCCGTGGGACAGGAGCTGGGTGGATACTGGAATACGGCTGAACGGGAGTCGGAGTATTACCGGATTGTTGAGATTCCAGCTCCGGATGAGTTGGCAATCGAGGCGAGTTCGATGGAGGTGATGCCAGATGGTAGGCTTGCTGTTGGGACTCGGCGTGGTGACATTTTTCTGGTGGAAGGTGCTTTTGACGAGCATCCCAAAACGAATTTCGATATTTACGCGTCCGGCTTAGATGAAGTCATGGGGCTATCGTATCGTGACGATTCATTCTTTGTTACTCAACAAACCGAAGTCACACGGATCAAGGACTTGGATCAGGACGGACGCGCCGATGAATTTAGGACCTTGAGCGATGTCTGGGGATTCAGGAATTATCACGAGTTTTCGTTTGGTTCTAAACCGGATGCGGATGGCAACCTTTGGGTCGCTCTGTGTTTGTCGAAATCCTACAGCAGTGATGTTCCCTTTCGCGGTTGGTGTTTAAAAGTTACGCCAGAGGGCGAAACGATTCCCGTCTGCGGTGGAATTCGAAGTCCATGCGGTATCGGACCGAATGAACATGGTGTCATGTTTTACGCTGAGAGTCAGGGGCCTTGGAATGGATCCTGTAGTCTAAAAGTGTTGCAACCGGGGGGCTTCATGGGGCATCCGGCAAGTTTAAAGTGGTACAGCGAGGCACCCGAGCTTGGTGAGCGACCCAGTGATCCAAATACACGGTCAAGGATCACCATTGAGCGAGAAAGAGTGAAGCAACTGGTGCCCTATGCGGTAGTTTTCCCCTACATCAAAATGGGACGCTCCATTTCAGGATTCATGGTTGATGAGACCGGTGGCAAGTTTGGGCCATTCGAAAATCAGATTTTTGTCGGTGACTTTAGTTTAAGCGTCGTGATGAGGGCGACGACCGAACTAGTGAATGGTGTTTGGCAAGGTGCTTGTTATCCGTTTCGGGAAGGGCTTGCGACTGGCATTTTGTGCTGTCAGTTCACTCCGTCCGGTGACCTGTTACTCGGCGGAACAAATCGAGGTTGGCCCGTCCGTGGACCACGTCAATACGCGATCCAACGGTTGGATTGGACAGGTAAGGTGCCTTTTGAAATCCATGAAATCAATGCAGAGCCAGATGGATTTCGCGTTCGTTTCACCAAGCCTGTCAGCAAGGCTACCGCAAGCCACCATGAGAGTTATCAATTAAAGACTTTCACGCATGTGTATCAGCAGGGTTACGGTAGTCCCGAGGTGGATCAGACCATTCCAAAGGTGATCTCGGTGGAGCTTTCTGAGGATCAGATGGAGGCGAGATTGGTTGTGGATGGTTTGCAGAAAGGGCATGTTCATGAGTTTGATCTTTCCGCTTTGCGTTCCGCGAATAATGAGACACTTCTACATCATCAAGCTTTCTATACATTGAATGAAATACCTGTCCATTGAATTTGCATTCAAGATGCCGGTCGCTGAAATATTCGTAATGATAGACGTTTGTGTTAGGGATACTTTCTTCGGCAAGCCGAGGGGTTTGGGATTATCGAATTCAAGGCGTGTTAATTTCGCATTTCCGGACTGAATGAGATTCAAGAAGTTGAAATGCGTCGAATGAACCTCGATACTGACGATCCGTGGGTATCGAAGGATTCGCGTGATGCCTCGCTCTGGTGTTTGTGATTCATCCTTCGAGACGCTCGGTGCAACCATGTCGTTTCCTTTCCTCTCTCGAAAAGATTTCAAATGAAGAGATTTTCAGTTCTGTCTTGTCTCTTGCTCTTGGGTTTTACTGCCTCTCATTCAACGAGACTCCTTGCGCAAGAGTCACCCAGTCCTGTGCGAATGGGTAGTGGCGCCATGACGTTCGATACGGTGCCAGGATGGGGTTTAAGGCCTGATGGGAATTCGGCGATCGGACCCTGTCATGGTGGTGTCGTGGTTGACGAGGCTGGGAATATCTACACCAGTGCGAATGCGGGTGTCTTTGTGTTTTCGCCCGAAGGTACCGTTGTGCAATCTTACTTGGGCGGTGATTACACGAATTTGCATGATATTGAAATTCGCAAAGAGGGTGATCAGGAATTTATTTACGGCGCTCGAAATCAGGCGGCCGAAGGAATCAAGTTCAACGCTCACAGTGGTGAGGTGGTGTTGAAATTGCCATTACCTGAGGAGGCGGGTTTGGGGAAAGTGAAATTCAGCCCCACTGCGATCACGGTGGCATCGAATGGCGATATCTTTTTGTCTAATGGGTACGCCACGAATCATATTTTTAAGTTTGATAAAAATGGAAAGTACCTGATGCACTTCGGTAAGAAGGGCAACGGAATGGAGGAGTTCAACACCGCGCATGGCATGACACTCGATACGCGATACGAGCCAGCTCGTTTATTAATTTGTGACCGGAACCACCAGCCAAAAGGTCGTTTGCTGCATTACAGTCTTGAAGGTGAATTCATTGGTGAAGTGGTGACCGGTTTGGGTATGCCGACGTCGGTCGCGGTCCAAGGCGATTATGTTTCAGTGCCGGATTTGCATGGGCGGCTCGTGGTCCTCAATAAATCCAATACCATCGTTGCTGTCTTGGGGCACAATCTAGACCCTGCAAAGGGTCGCAATTACAACATTCCACAAGATCAATGGATCGAGGGTGTCTTTAGTGGAACGCATGGCTCCTACTGGGACGCAGATGGAAATCTTTACGTTCAGGACTGGAACGTATCTGGCCGGCTGATGAAGTTGGTGCGAGTTCGTTAGAGAAGTTTGTTAAGGGTGTGCAGCTTACGCCCGCTTCCTATCGATTGTTTCACGGATCAACCCTTGCTGTAGCACTGCTAGGGTTCGGTCTGAGCGGGGTCGATTGTTCGTTGACATTTGCAGGTGGTTTTCCAATAGGAGTTTTACTGTCATGTTGAACCGAAGAAATTTTGCAAAAGTAGCATCCGGAATTGCAATGTCAGCACCCGCGATTGTGCGTGGGCAGAATCTTAATTCCCGCGTTCAACTGGCCGGTATTGGCTGTGAAGGCAAAGGTTGGTCAGATATCAATGAGATGGCCAGTCACGAGGCCTCTCATTTTGTGGGATTTTGTGATGTGGATCTTTCTCGAACGGAGAAAGTTCGGAAGCTCAACCCCGATGCTCCCGTGGTTCAAGATTATCGCGAATTGTTGTCTCAGCTTGGCGATAAGGTTGATGCTGTCACGGTTTCAACACCGGATCACATGCATGCGTTCATTGGCCTTGATGCCATGCGGCAGGGCAAGCATGTGTACTGTCAGAAGCCTCTGACCCACAATGTTTGGGAGGCTCGGCAGATGACCTTGCAGGCCAAGAAATCGAATGTGATCACGCGATTGGGAAATCAGATTCACTCTCACGAGTACTATCGCACCGCGGTTGGATTCATCCAAGGTGGCCGGATTGGCAAAGTGAAACGCGTGCACAGTTGGTGCGCCGCAACAGGTCATGGGAAGTCATTTCACATTGATCGTCCCAAACGACCTGTGGTTGAGCCAAAGTCACTCGATTGGGATCGTTGGCTTGGCGTTGCTCCTGAGCGACCTTATGGTGATTGGAAGGTCTACCATCCTTGGGGTTGGAGAGATTGGCAGGACTTTGGAAATGGAGCATTGGGGGATTTTGGCTGCCACATCCTCGATCCCGTTTTTACCGCGTTACAAATCAACCGAGCCCCACTTTCATTCAACGCAGATCATAGCGGAATGAATGATGAAGTTTGGCCGGCACAAACCACGGTGAATTATCTCTTCCCCGGAACGGAGATCACTGAGGGAGAAACCTTGGAGATCACATGGTATGACGGTGGACGCCTGCCGAGTGTGTCGGGTTCGCATGTTCCTGCGAATCAAGCGTTACCTCGTAGTGGCTCTCTGCTAATAGGCGACAAAGGCTCGGTGGTGATCCCTCATGTAGGACAGATGCAAGCTTATCCCGAAGTGAAATTCGACATTGTCCCCGGCGAAAACCATTATCACGGCTGGATCGACGGCATTCTGGAGAACAGGCAACCAAGTGACGGTTTTGATTATGGTGGGCCACTTACGGAGGCTGTTTTACTAGGGAATATCGCGGTGCGTTATCGTGGTGAGACACTCGAGTGGGATGCGGCGAGCATGAAGATTACCAGCCACGCAGAAGCGAACCAGTGGTTGCGGCGCGAGTACCGTGATGGATGGGATATTGAATCGGTCTAAGTCAACGCATGTGAATCGTCGGGAGTCGTTCATTTAATGTGATGCTGCAGTGTTCATCCTTTGAGTTCTAGTCCGCTCATTGTGCCGTCAGTATCCGCAAACGAATCCACCTCAAGGCCCAACTGCTGCAGGATGCTCACGTAGAGCTTTGGCAGCGGATAATTGTTTTGTTGATCGAACGGCAGATGTTTTTGGTGTCGATAGCTGCCACCAGCGAGCAGGATGGGCATGTTGTTTGTATCGTGACTGCTCGCGTTCCCGAGGTTGGAACCAAAAAGCACAGTGGTCTGATCTAGGAGAGAAGATTCACCCGACTTCGAATCTTTAAGCTTGCTCAAGAATTCTCCAAAGACTTTGATGATTTCCGATTCCACGATAGTCAGCTGTTCGATCTTGGATGGTTCTTTCCCGTGATGACTCAACATGTGGTAGTCGGTGTTGACACCGGGAATGGTTGGAATCGCATTCATTCCCGTCTCGTAGTAGGTAATGAATCGAGTTGAATCGGTCTCCAAGGCGAGGTGCATCATGTCATACATTTGCCGAGTGCGTTCAAGGATTTTAGTTCGATCAGGTTCATCCCTCGGCTCTTTGATGTCGACAACAGGTTTTGGGTGATACTCCCACTCCTGTGCTTTGGTTAGCCGAGACTCAGCCTCTCTTACCGCTTGGAAGTACTGCTCTAACTTTTGGCGATCTCTGAAACCAAGTTGCGGCTGCATCTGTTTTGCCTGCTCACTAACAACATCTAAAACGCTTCGTCCATCCTTGAGACGCTGGATCTGGTTTTGCTTCTCTTCCGGTTTTCCTTCCAAGAAAAGTTTCTGGAAAATTCGTGAGGGACGTACTTCTGTCGGTATTTCGACTCCTGCGCGGGACCATGAGAGGCCCGGACCGGAACTGGACAGAGAGAGGGATGCAAAACGTGTTTCCGCTCCCAGTTGCTCGGCGGCGAGTTGGTCGATTGAAATGCTGTTTTGAAACCCAGCGCTATTGGGGTGCTTAGCCGCGGTCAAGAATGATTTACCCGATGCATGCCCACCACTCACTCCAGGATGCGAAGTGCCAGAGATGAACGTGTACTGATCTTCGAAAGGTTGCAGTAGCTTGAGGTAGGTGGATGATTGGTAGGATCCCTGAGCATTGGTTGTCGGAACAATGTTTGGTGAGTGCAGGCCAAGTCCTAAGTTAATGGCAACGAGTCGCCGGAGGGGTTGGCTCTGGTTATTTTGTGATTCTGCCTTTGCGATATCAAGCATCGGCAATGCCAGACTTACACCCGTGCCACGCAAGAAGAATCGACGATTGAGTTGTTTTTTCATCTCAGGGCTTCCTGAATAAATCGCTCAGAACGATGTTTTCAATGAGTGTTTGGAGTCCATTGCCGTTAGCTAGGGTCTCCTTTGTGATCGACTCAATGTCTTCTCGATCGGAGAAGCTTAGTTTGCGTCCAAGTGAATAGGTTAATATTTGCTTGGTAACACTTCGCGTGATGGTCTCTTCGTTTTCGAGTAGCAATTTTTTGAATGAGCGAATGTCATCGAAGCGGTCGCCGCTTTCGGTGGTGCCGGAGGCATCGACGGATAATCCGTAACGATACCTGATCCATGCAAACGTGTGCGGATCTTGCGGGAATGACGGACGTTCACCTTCACCAAGGGTGCGGTAGCGATCTCGCCAGCCACCGATCGGATCAAAGTTTTCAAGTGCAAATCCGGGTGGGTCAATCCACTGATGGCAAGATGAGCAGGATGGATCGGTTCGATGAAGGTCTAATTGTTGACGCACCGTGACCGCTCCGCGGATATCAGGTTCAACCGCCGCAACTCCTGATGGCGGAGGTGGTGTGGGGCGATCAAGAAACCGTTCAAGCACCCACGCTCCACGAGTGACGGGAGATGTGTTGGAGCCGTTGGCGGTGACCTTGAGAATGCTTCCTTGCGTCAAGAAGCCACCTCGGACACTTTCCTTAGAGAGTTTCACTTTGCGTACATCCAGGCCACGGACGCCATCGATCCCATAGTGCTCAGCAAGCCTTTGGTTGAGAAAGGTGTAGTCTGAATCAATGCACTCATTGAGGTTTCGATCCTCCTCAAGCATGTGCTGGAAGTACATGGTGGTTTCGTCAATCATCGATTGCCGTAGCAGTTCATCGAACTCGGGGTAGAGTTCCGCATCGGGTGACGTAAAGTCGATGTTACGGAGTCCTAACCATTGGCCCGCGAAGTTTTCCGTCAACGCTTTAGAACGATCGTCTTGAAGCATTCGTTTGACTTGTGAGGTCAGTATGCTGCGCTTGCTAAGTTCTCCGCTCACAGCCAATCTCATCAGTTCAGAGTCTGGTGACGAGGACCAAAGGAAATAGGACAGACGCGAAGCAAGTGCGATCGGAGTGATATGCCGATCTTCCGTTATTGATTGGTCGGCGGTTTTACTAATAGTCTGTGGTCCCGTTGAGGTTATGGTAGCGGTCGGCTCATCAAGAAATAAGAAAGCTGGGGAACACAAGACGCTCGTCAGGCCGGTTCGTAATGCCTCGATAAAGCTCCGTCCTGATTCGAGTTGTGCGAATGGAAGTGAAAGAACTTGTTGGATTTCAGTGCTCGAGACGGGACGACGATACGCCTTGGGTAGAAGTCTTTCAAAGATCGCCAGCAGTTCTTCTCGGTTAGCCATTTCCGGATTGATATCACCGAGTAACTCTTGACGGCTTACGGGCGGCCAAGGATCGATGGGACCTTCGATGGTGATTTCTGCAATCTCGATGCCGGGCTCTGGGTAAGTGTCCGCATCTTTTCTCGTATCGCGAGTTCCGTAGCATTTCGGTTGGAAAGTACCACCGCTTTCGACCAATTCATCGGTGAATTCGATGGTTGTCCACTTGTTGGGTAACGCTTCGAAGAAACCGACGAGATGCTTTTCTCGTCGACCGACGATTGTGTCCCCGCCGTAAATTCGAAGGATGACGGGGTTTTCACTCTGAATCGCCCTGATCCGCATGGTACCTCGGTAGGTGCCTGCGGGTGCCCGCAGTCTTGCAAAGTTAACCAAGTTCGTCGGGCAATAACCCGATTGAAAAATGACGAGTCCCTCATCCGTTCGTCGGAACATTTTGCCGATCTGATTGTCTAGCTGAGGTTTCCCATCATGTGTTTTTTGGTCGAGTAAGTTGGTGACGTGTTGAATCTTTGTCGGTGGTTGAGGCGTTCCAAGGATTGCGTCAATGGCGACGTTTGCCGCTTGAAGGTAAGACTGAATTGCTTCCGCCGAAACGGCGAGGCCTTCACCTACGTTGTCAAAGCCAGCGATGGAGTTGTCCTTCGGGAGATGCTCTTTTAATCGAACATTGACTCCGAACAAATCCCGAATCGAGTTTTCGTATTCGGCTTGGTTGAGCCGTCGTAAGACGACTTCATTGCGACCCGACTCATAGGTCGAAATTCGATCAGAAACTAGTTCGGTAAATTGCTCGCGTTGTTGTAAGGAAGGTTGTGCCGCTTCAGGAGGCGGCATTTCGCCGGAGCGAACCCGATCATGAATTCTGATCCATCGTTGCACGGTTTCCTCGGTCGAGAAATTGAGATCAATATTCGATAAGATCAATTCTCCGTTGGGTTCATCTTCATTGTGGCAATTCACGCATTGTTTTTTTATCCAGTTGGTGATCCATTGGTTTTGGGTGTCGGCGCAACATACTGTACCCTGCAAGACAGACATTCCAACGCAAGTTGCGCAAAAACGAATTAGCCAATCAAGTTTGCGTTGCTGTTGCATATTAGAAATGTTTTTACCTACGCCTTATCAGTTTCTGGCTTTCAATGCTGATGTGATTCAACTAATCAGGAAGCTTGTTGTCTCGAATCTCAGTGAGTTTGATTTTTAAGTCTTCCTGAAACCTTTTTACGGTCGCCAAATATTCTGGGGCGTTGGCGAGGTTGTGGAATTGTTCAGGGTCGTTTGCGGTGTCAAATAGTTCAATACCTCCTGATGCGTCCTCACCATATTGTATGTAGGACCAGCGTTCTTCTCGCAGCAAGAAACCTTTTCGCATCGGCGCGACACTGAAAGCTGCTTGTCGAACCGTTTCATTGGGAGAAACTAGTAGCTCGGAAATGTCTTTTCCTTGAACATGTGGGGGAATCTCTAAACCGCAGAGTTGTGCGATGGTTGGGTATAGATCAAGCAGTTCGACCAAGCTGTGGCAGATAGCGGGTTCTTGACCAGGCACCGATACGATTAAGGGGACACCCGCAGATTCATCACGTAGTGAAACTTTGGCCCAGAAATCATGCTCCCCAAGGTGGTACCCGTGGTCGCTCGTGAAAATCACGATTGTTTTGTCCCGTAAGCCGGAATCATCAAGTGCTTTTAGAACTTTACCCACTTGCGCATCCATGTATGAAACGGAAGCGTAGTAACCACCAATCGCTTTTTTTTGTCGACGAAGATCCATTTTCATGTTCAGGCTGGTTTTGTAGTTGATTCCAGCTTTAGGGATATCCGCCCAGTCATCAGCAAGACGGTGCGGTAATGTGAGTGAATCATAGGGCAGAAAGGGTTGGTAATAGTTTCTCGGTGCAACAAAGGGGACATGGGGGCGAACGAATCCAACGCCCAGCCAGAATGGCTGCTTCTTGCGGTCTGGGTGTCGTAAGATTTCAGCGGCTTTGGCGGCTGTTTTTCCGTCCGAGTGAACTAGGTCATCACCGTCTGCCTCAACGACAACGAAGGTGTTGCCACCCACAACAGGCTTCAGCCCGTCTGGGTTGTTTTCGAGCGTTTCGCCATCTCCTGGTGCTCGCCATTCAGGTCCTTGACTGTTGAATCTTTCTGTCCAAGAACGTTCGTCGTCGGCACCATCACCACCGTCTTCGATTCCGCCAGGAACGCCCATGTGGAAGATCTTGCTGACACGAGCTGCGTAGTATCCGTGGTTCTTAAAGTGCTCCGACCAGGTTGGAAGATCGCCGATACTTTCACGGGGGCTCTTGTATCCGAGCACCCCTGTGGCGTGTGGGTAAAAGCCTGACATGAATGAGGCTCGCGAGGGACCGCAGTAAGTACCTTGGCAATAGGCTTTCGTGAAACGAACGCCTCGGTTAGCTATTGAGTCAATGTTTGGGGTTTGACATCGTTCATTGCCATAGCAAGATAAGGCATTCGCGGTGAGATCATCCGAGATAATAAAGAGGACGTTGTAAGGCTGAGTCCGTTGCTCATTTTCAGCGGCGCAAGAAAAATCGCTGATCAACCAAATCATCGATCCCATGATCATCAGAATGAGACAGCTGAAATGATTTACGGTTGTGGGAATCAGGAATCCCGTTTTGAGGAAATTTTGGGAGTTCAAAATATGCCTGTTCTGCTGATGCTTGTTGGTATGGTTCGATCGTGAAGTCATCTTATTTACACATTTCATGCCTGACCGAATGGATTGCGGTGATTGGGCTCGAGCGGGAAACTGCCTTTGGAAGGTGTAATCTCCTTTATGCGGATTGTAAGTGATTTTGTTTCTTCGAGGTGATTTACTTTCTTGCCGCAGCAGGGTGGGTGGGTCATGATGGTCTCACTGTCGATCCGTTCATTTTGCAGTGGCTGATCGGTGTTGTTGGTCTGGCTTAATTGAGCTCCCGATGGGGCATGGAGGATTCGATGTTCACTCGCTGCACTTCCTTTATCGCATTTCTCTCGCTGATCAATGCGGGTTTTTCGCGAGCGGAAAACGGCGTGGATTTGGAGCCAAAGATTTTCCAGTGTCATCAAGCAGTGGTCAGTGAAGATTTTGGCGAGCAACTCCCTAGTAACGCTGTTCCCGTAAAAGGTCGCTGGACAGTATCCGAGGGTGCGCTTCAGGGTGTTGAGCTAGAGGCAGACAAGCATGCAGCGGTTTTAAATTACCAGAAGCCGAATCGTGATTCCGCAGTTCGATTTCGTTTCAAACTAACTGATACATCTGGCGGATTTCATTTTAGTTTGAACCATGAGGCAGGCCATCTTTTTCGAGTGGTACTCGACAGCGATGGTGTTTCGGTGAAATTAGATAAAGATAAAAAAGACCCAGGTTCCAAAGCGGTGATTCTCGCTAATGCCAAACAGAAGATTGCCAAGGACCAATGGCACACGATGCTGATCGAAATGAAGGGTGATCAAGTTGTGACTCAACTTAGCCAGGGAGTGATGCTGGATGCGCGTCATCCAAAGCTTGCAGTTGCAAAACCGAATTACCGGTTCGTCACGCGTGGCAGTGCGTTATTGATTGATGATTTACGTATCTTTGAGAAATGAATTTGAGTTTCTTCAAAAATGTCAGACGATTAGATCTCCTTGAAGTCTTTCGGTTTAATGTCGTGGGGTTGTTCGAGGAAATAGAAAGCGGAAATCGCCTTGAGTAGATTTAACGTGATAGCTTCCATTTCGACTGAGAAGGCTTTTTCTCTCTGCTTGGCCGGGATTGTCTTTCTCGTTGGTTGTCGTGAGGAAAGTGAACCCGCGGACATACCGCGAGTGCAATTCTCCGATGGTTTCGGTTCCTCGGTCGGGAATAATGATTCACTTTCGTCGCAAGATCGGGCGGTGGACTTTGGTGGCGACGGGTCGTTGGCCGACATTCCAGACCAGGGTGGGACAACCAATTCAGGTCAGGCTCCAGTCGACTATGTGCAATTGGAGAAAAAGATCAACTCCGCCGATGCGTTGGCTGCAAAAGGACAATTCAAGGAAGCGGCGAAGTTAGCAGTGGAGGTTGCCGGAGAACCGATTCCTGATCCAATCATGCCGCTAATGAAAGCCTTTGATTGGTACCTCCGTGATTTAGATTTGCAGATGGCTGAGCAGGTTTGTGTCTTAGCGATCCAAGGAGACCCAAGTGATCCCAGACCACGACGCGCTCTCGCTCAGTTATTGAATGCGGAAGGTCGTCGTTACGAGGCAAGCCAGCAGGTGGAGGACTTGATTCGTCTCGGAGCCGCATTTCCTCGGGAAATACTGAGTTTGAT
The DNA here is from genome assembly GCA_938045805.1 of uncultured Rubripirellula sp. Classification (GTDB taxonomy): domain Bacteria; phylum Planctomycetota; class Planctomycetia; order Pirellulales; family Pirellulaceae; genus Rubripirellula. The sequence continues at coordinate 46,224 of CALIBL010000044.1, forward strand.
TGACTTAAGCGGGCCTTTTGATTTGGTTTCCTTTTCGGAAATTTTGGGTGACGGCAAAGGCTCGCTAATCGAACTTGGTACTGCGAGAAGGCGTTTTGTTGCCGAGGCAAAACCAGAAGAAGCTCTAGCGATTCTGGAAGAGCTATCGCGAGCCATTCCGCATCCCGCGGTGGCCGCCTTGCAGGGCAGGATACTGGCTGAGCAGGTTGAATTGGAGCGGTTGGTTCAATGGGCATCTGACTTACCCGAAGGCACAACGGATCAACCGGAGTATTGGTTGGCGGTGGGCCTGTGGTGTGTCCATCAACAGAAGGATCAAGAGGCGGTACGGGCACTTGCTGAATCCCTGGTGCGTGATCCCACTAATCGTCGAGCCATTCGAGCCCTGGCTGCAACCTTTGGCCGAATGGGTAAGACCGATTTAGCGAGGAAGACTCAGGAAACGTTGGGAGTGCTGGATTCCATTTTCCGTGACGCAAGTTCTGCGGATGCCGCTCAGTCCATGAAGATTGCCACTGACTTCCATCAGCTGCAACGTCTATGGGAGTCCGTTGTTTGGTTCCGTCAGTCTTTTGAGCTCGCAGGTGTTCTCGAGCAAAGAGCTGACGAGTTGAACACTCGAGTGGCACAGATTCGACAATGGGAATCACAGTATGAACCGATGGATCTGGCTAAGATCCGAGTTGAAAAGATGTTTGGTTTGAAGATCCAAGACTATCCCGAGGTTGCACTTGCTGATTTGTCATCGATGAAAAGGAATCAAAGCCAAGCTGAAGGAATTTCCGGCTCTGGTTCTCCGGATCAACGTCAAATACGATTTGAAGAAGTTGCCGCCGAACTCAACTTAAAGACATCCTTTGTCAGCGAATACCCTCTCGATCAAGTCGATTTTTGGTTGTACCAAGCCAATGGCGGGGGGCTTGGAGCTTTTGATTACGACCTTGATGGAAATTGTGACCTCTACGTCGTGCAGTCCGGCGGCAATCCGCGAGCTGCTGATTCAAGCGCTCCCAACGAATTGTTCAGAAATCTGGATGGTAAGTCTTTTTTGGACGTTTCAGCGAGCACTCAGACACAGGACCGCGGGTATGGTCAGGGTGTTTGCGCCGCTGACTTGAACCAAGACGGCTGGTTGGATTTGGTGGTTGCAAACATTGGTTTAAATGCCGTCTATTTCAATCAGGGGGATGGGACTTTTCGTCGAGCCAATGATGAGTACTGGTCGAGTGACTCAGCGGCGTGGACGTCCAGTATTGCGGTGGGTGATCTTGACGGTGATCAGTTACCTGAGGTGATCGAAGTGAATTACTTGGATGATCCTCAGATTTTCGAGCGGAAGTGTGTTGGCAAGCAGCTTGAATGTACTCCTCAGCGTTTCCGAGCTGCTGTGGATGGATTTTTTCGAACGCAAGAAGACGGCTCCTTGGTCTCGTGGAATGGTGCGGTCGATTCAGGTGATAAACCGAACTATGGTTTCGGCGCGATCCTCACCAACGTCGATGGTTTGGCGGGGAATGATCTTTTTGTGTCCAATGACGGAGATGTGAATCATCTTTGGCGAAGCCTTTCATTGGGTGTAGATTCAGCCAGTGGAAATTCGCCTGAATTTCGCTTGAGTGAGGCGGGAGCTCTTTCTGGTTGTAGTATCGGAGTTAACGGGTTAAGTCAGGCGTGCATGGGAATTGCTTCGGGTGACTTCGATCGAAATGGGACCTTTGATCTGTTAATCACCAATTTTCATAACGAGCCATTGAATCTCTTTCTTCAAGTGAGTCCCGGTCTCTTCGTTGATGAAGCGTTGAAGTACGGTTTAGCGCAGAGCGCCAAAGATGTCCTTGGTTTTGGCGTGCAGTCCATTGATTTTGATCACGACGGTTGGCTTGATGCAGCAGTAAGTAACGGGCATCTCTATGACGCGAGATATGCTGATGTACCGTTTCAGATGCAATCGCAATTGTTTCGTGGCGGAAAGCATGGCTTTTCACTTCAAGATTCAAAAGTGGCCGGTGAGTATTGGGGGCGATCTCATTTAGCGAGAACTTTGGCGACGTTCGATTTCAATCGAGATGGCAGGATCGATTTGATTGCCAGCCATCTCGATCAGCCAATCGCCGTGCTGCGTAACGAATCACAGGCGGGGAATTGGCTTCACTTAGAGTTGATCGGTGTGCAATCGGAGCGAGATGCGATCGGGGCGAAGGTGACTGTGTATTGCGAGGATGAGAGTTGGACCTCTTGGGTAGTTTCCGGTGATGGCTACATGTGTACAAACCAAGCAGGATTGCACTTTGGGATTGGTAATCATCAAAGGATTGACCGCGTCGAGATCCTGTGGCCGTCAGGTGAGCAGCAGGTCTTGGATTCGCTCGCGGCCAATCAACGAGTGTTGATCGTGGAGGGACACTCCTTCCACCGCCAAGATTGAATTTCACCGAGATTTTTTTGCAATTATCAAAGTAGCACGCGGATTCGCGGTGTATTGGACACCCGTACTTGCCGAAGCTTAGGCAGAGGTAACGGGTCTGTTGAATTCTATCTTACTTTTTGTTTCGTCATGACTCATACTGCGGTCTGATGCGTAACGTTGCAGTTTGACCTAGGTTGGACTTTGATCGAGGTTTTTCTCTGCGCCAGTCGCGGATCGATTTTCATTTAGGTCAGTCTTCGATGAAACGTAATATCTTTCTCCTAATCGCTGTCATCGCCGGAATCAGTGTATTCTTTTTATCTCGGAACGATTCCGAGGATGGGACGGTTGATGTTGCGGCTCTGGCAAGGGAGCGGGCGAGGAAAGAAGCGGTTGCCGAAGCCAACGCAATCGCCAGTCAGTCTGATCTTGCAGTTCTTGCGAAGCAGAGTAAAGGTCAGCCCTTACCCGAGTATCTCGCTTCCGATGTAGACCCCTCTGGAAGGTTTTGGCTCGTCGGAAACCCAGAAAGTGAATTCGGTGTTGAGATTCCTTTTGAGCCGGGGAACCTCCCGGCTGTCAAATCAGAACGAGGTGCGCGGCCGAACAAAGCAGGTTTTCTGGGCGCTGAATCCTGCCAAGAATGCCATGCCGATAAGTATGAATCTTTCATCGAGACGGCTCACCATCGAACTTCACGCGTTGCGACTCTGGACGAGATTTCAGGTCCTTTGAGCGGTGGGAAAAATCGGATGAGAACGCTCCATCCCGAAATTGGATTTGAAATGTTGGAGCGTGATGAGATTGCTTATCAAAGGGTGTCCTTCTTTGGCTGGCAATTTGAAGTGCCCATGCAATTGATTATGGGTTCGTCGAAAATGGCAGAGACCTACCTGTACTGGCACGGAGATAAACTTTTTCAGCTCAACTGCACTTATCTTTCCGAGCCAGATGCTTGGATCAATAGTCCAGGTTACCTTGATGGCGATGCGGCCTACGCGAGACCGATTCAATCCGGCTGTCTTGATTGCCATACGACCTACGCCGCCTTTGAAAAAGATCCCAATCATTTTGATCCAGACTCGCTGATCTTAGGTGTTTCATGTGAACGTTGTCATGGACCGGGACAGCAACACGTTGATTACCACCACGCGCATCCGAATGACAAGAAATCACAATTCATGGTGGTTCCCAGCAAGCTGAGTCGAGAACTTGAGATGGATGTGTGCGGGCAGTGTCATACCGGTGATAAAGCACCCAAGGCGGCCGAAGCGTTTGGTTTTCGGCCCGGTGATCGACTTGAAGATCATTATGACCAACTCGAAGGCCACGACGAATCTGCCAACAGTGTTCATACCTCAAATCAGATTGCTCGCCTTGCTCTCAGTGCCTGCTTCAAGGAATCGGAGATGGCGTGCGTGCAGTGTCATGATCCTCACAAGAACGAACGCGGGCTCAGTCAAGTCTTTTCACAGCGATGCTTGAAATGTCATCAGGAAGAGCATTGTGGAATGCATGAAGAGTTGGGCATGAAGCTCAGTGAGAATTGCATCGATTGCCACATGCCGAGGCGGGCTACCGCTAATTTGCGCGTGGAAACGATTGGTGGTCAGGTTTTTCCTCCGCTGCGTGACCATTACATTCGAGTGGACAAGGAAGCGACCAACCAGTATCTCGATTCAATCAAGCAGTAGCTTTTGCCTCTCCATTTAAATATGAAGCTATAAAAAAGCCTCACCTGAAGGTTCAGGTGAGGCTTCGATATTTAGGTTGTGATTGAATCAGAGCTTACTGATTGAGTTGCTCTTCGATCACTTCTTTGACGGCTCGTGTACCGAGAGCACCCCAAAGTCCGTAAGGACTTGGTGCGCCTGGTTCCGCTCCGGGATACCAGCCTGGATTGCTTCCTGTACCACGCTCAATCGGTGGCAAGGTGTTATCACCCGCCTCGATCGAGTCGGTGATGAAGACAACCGCTCCGTCACCCATCAGCACGTGAGCACCGCCTTGGTGGCGACTACCGGCAGAGAAGACTCCTTCGTTGTAGTCACCGCCACCGACATGGCAGCTTGGGCTGTTTGGTGGCAGGATGGTGGTGAAGGAGGTGTACATGGGTCGGAAGTCGGCCCAGCGGCAACCTTTACATTGGTCGCTACCGCTTCCGTGCATCGGAGCAGTGCGGGCGTAAAACGTGGGTCGCTCGGGATCGATGTGATTCCCAGAAGCACAGAGGCTTGGGTTGGCTTCGAGCGAGGTAGTGCTCTTGCCACCCGGGAAACCGCGAACCCAGTCTGAGACGACTTCGCGAGTACCAAGCGAGGTAGCGATTTCGCCAGCCATGACGGTGTTGGCGAGACCATCGAGGACGTCACGGAACTTGGTGACGCGGCGATTCCAAAACATCCCTCGGCAAGCAGCACGCGAACGAGTTGCCATCCAGCCTAGGTCACTTTGCCCACCACCCTTGTTGTTGTGGAAGAATCCCCACTCACTGGTGCCACCGTAGTTGACGCGGTCGAGTGCGTCTCCGATGCAAGCGGCGTAGTTGCTGCGTCCATGACCTGGTAGTCCAATCGCAGGATCGCTTGGGCATCGGTAAGTAGGTACATCGGTTTCCCAAGGTGCGTACTGCCGAACCCAAGGACATGGTCCCATGGCAGGCCACATTTGGATGCCGTTATAGGAAAGAACTCCACCAGGCATGGTGTAACCGGGGGTTACTTCAGTGCTCTGGTTGGAGATTTTCTCCCAGAGAGCTTGTTGCTCGACGAAAGGAGTGAGTGGAACAAGCCAGCTCAAAAATAGACGGTTACCGTTCCAAGTCACGTTGCCAGCTCGAGATCGCGTGGTTCCGGTACCGTTTTGTGGTAGCTGCTTGTAGGAGGAGTGATAGTTGTGAACTGCAAGGCCGATCTGCTTGAAGTTGTTACTGCAAGACATACGACGAGCAGCTTCCCGAGCAGCTTGAACGGCCGGTAGGAGCAGGCCCACCAAAATACCGATGATCGCGATGACCACCAGCAATTCAACCAGCGTAAAACCGCTGCGTTGTCGTTTCATAAGAGACCCCTTAGAAAAGAAATAAATGAAAAAAGACCGGCCTTTCCGTCTCTCCATGGTCTTTCGCAATGGGGGCTTGGTACCCACAGCATTCATGGATTCGACGTGGGAAACTTGGTTATGCCAACCACTGAAAAATAATGGATTGCCTACCACAGCTTCCTAGCGGTGCTGTCTGAAACGGTGCCGACGAACAACATCGGCACTGATTCCTCAATCGTCCAAAAGCCGTTTCCGAAGAAACACTTTTGGATAAACAAAACAATAAGGGGTGAAGGCCACATGAGTCACTATCGCGATTGTCCAAAACAAATAAGCAATTGTCCATGTTGCTGGTGTGAGACCTGTTAGAGTCACCGCAGTGCGAAGTAAACCGCCTTTGGAGGGGGAAGTTGAGGCTAGAACGGCGTTGCAAGGCGAACGCGTAACGGATCGTAGAAGAACCGGTAACCGATCTCGGAGGAAACCAGGCGCAAGAAAAAACCCTCGGGGAAACTTTGTCCCTGAGGGTTCAGGATGAGTTAGACGCAGAGGTTCCGTCATGCAGTCGTGATAGGCAGACCCCTACTGGTTGAACTGCTCTTCGATGGTCTCTTTAGCCGCACGAGTTCCCATGGCTCCCCAGAGGCCGTAGGGGCTTTGGGCGCCTGGTTCGCTACCTGCTGTGCCGGACCATGCTGGCATTGCGTCGCTTCCGCGTTCGATCGGCGGTAGGGTTGAGTCGCCGGCATCAATGCTGTCGGTGATGAATACAACCGCGCCGTCACCCATCAGGACGTGAGCACCACCTTGGTGGCGACTGCCGGCAGAGAAGACTCCTTCGTTGTAGTCACCGCCACCGACTTGGCAGCTTGGGCTGTTTGGAGGCAGGATGGTTTCGAAGGAGGAGTACATGTGACGGTAATCAGCCCAGCGGCATCCACGGCATTGGTCGCTTCCGCTTCCGTGCATCGCTGCTGTGACTGCGTAAAACTGTGGCCGCTCAGGGTCGATGTGGTTTCCGGTTTTACATAGGCTTGGGTTTGAGCGAAGCTGGCTT